>NZ_CP147737.1:4118296-4767870 GCF_037265215.1 Xenorhabdus griffiniae
GCGGCAGTGCATTAATACCGGATGCCTTATCAGGCATCTGGTATAACAAGGCCCTAAGTGAATAAAGAAATGAACAACGAAACAGATTTACCACTAAGCTCTGTGCTTTCACCCGCATGTACACGCAACAACGTACCTTGTTCGAGTAAAAAGCGCGCCTTAGAGATTATCAGTGAGCTGGCATCAAAACAGCTTGAAGTGCCGGAAAATGCCGTCTTCGAGGCTATTCTTTCGCGCGAAAAAGTCGGTACAACAGGAATTGGCAACGGGATTGCAATCCCTCACGGCAAATTGGATAAAGAGTGTTCGGATAATGCCGTAGGGGTATTTTTACACCTGGAACAACCCATTACCTTTGACGCCATCGATAATCAACCTGTTGACTTGCTGTTTGCTTTATTGGTGCCGTCAGACCAATGTCAGACTCATTTACACTCACTATCATTGATTGCAAAGCGCCTTGCAGATAAAAATCTCTGCCGTCGCCTGCGCTCAGCGCAGAGTGATGAAGAACTGTATAAAATTATTACTGAATAAATAGCGATTATAATTATAAACATTTAGGGGGAGTCGCCTCATGGTGCTGATGATAGTCAGTGGTCGTTCAGGTTCTGGGAAATCCGTTGCTTTGCGGGCACTGGAAGATATGGGCTTCTATTGCGTGGATAACCTACCCGTTGTGTTGCTGCCAGAATTGGCAAGCACACTGGCCGAACGTGATATCTCGGCGGCGGTTAGCATTGATGTCAGAAACATGCCGGAATCGCCAGAAATTTTTGAAGAAGCCCTGACGCAATTGCCTGATAGTTTTTCACCACAATTACTGTTTCTTGATGCGGATCGTAATACCCTGATCCGCCGCTACAGTGACACACGCCGTCTGCACCCACTCTCCAGCAAAAATCTGTCACTGGAAAGTGCCATTGACCAAGAAAGCGATTTGCTTGAACCCCTGCGCTCACGTGCTGACTTGATCATTGATACCTCTGAAATGTCTGTTCATGAACTGGCGGAAATGCTCAGGACACGTCTATTAGGCAAACGGGAACGAGAATTGACGATGGTGTTTGAATCCTTTGGGTTCAAACATGGTATCCCTATCGACGCAGACTATGTTTTTGATGTGCGTTTCCTGCCAAACCCTCACTGGGACCCGAAACTGCGCCCAATGACGGGTTTGGATCGTCCTGTGGCCGCGTTTTTGGATCGCCATACAGAAGTTCATAATTTTATTTATCAAACCCGTAGCTATCTTGAGCTTTGGCTACCTATGCTGGAAACCAATAATCGCAGTTATCTGACCGTCGCTATTGGTTGCACAGGCGGAAAACATCGTTCAGTCTATGTGGCAGAACAGTTGGCTGATTATTTTCGTTCCCGTGGCAAAAACGTGCAATCACGCCACCGCACACTGGAAAAACGCAAATAATATGAATAACACAAGCCATGACAGTCAAACAACGACTTGAAATTAAAAATCGGCTCGGAATGCACGCTCGGCCTGCGATGAAACTGCATGATCTGGTACAACAGTTTCAATCAGAAGTGATTCTGCGTAACAGCAGTAACTTACAGGCCGAGGCCCGCAGCGTCATTGCCATGCTGATGCTGGATTCTGAACAAGGCAGCCATATTGACGTTGAAGTCAATGGGCCGGATGAACAACAAGCACTGGCGGCCATTATCGAACTCTTCAATGCCGGGTTTGACGAAGAGTAACACGCCCATTTTATATGTTATAGATAGGCCAATCACTTTTCATATATACCAATCCAACTTCAAGATGCGTGTGATGTCTTCCCGCGAAGACATCAAGTTTCATATGGTGTTGTCAATTGCAGAGAGTGCCGCCGATGGGTTCGGGCTGACTATACAGAGCAAACCATTAGGGAGCGCTTCGGTGTGGCCTCTTGCCAAGATAAACGCAAAATCAGTTATTAAAACTGACCAAAGGTAAAAAATCATTAATATAAACTATTTGTTAAATTCTCACAAAGAGTAAAAACAAGACGTTTTAGTTATTAACTTAGTTAATTAATCTAATTATTTATAAATAGTACAATATAGATAATAAATGTTAGCTTTCAATAAGTTAACCATGTGAAATTAAATTAGAAAAAACTTATTATTAAAACGCAATTACACGAAGAACATTATGCATACAGTTCCTAAAATGGAGATTTACTTCATGCGTTTTAATAAAACCACACTGGCAATTCTTCTTGGTTTGAGTCTGTCTCAAGGTATTGCCCAAGCAGCGCCTGTGCTCTCTTTAGATAACACCCATGCAGAAAGCATCGCAGCAACCAATAACGCTTGGGTTGAAATCAATACCACGACTTTCGAAAATAATATTCACACTCTGCAAAAGAAACTGAATAAAGGCACCAAAATGTGCGCGGTTTTGAAAGGCGATGCTTACGGTCATGGTATTGATCTGCTGATGCCCTCCATCATCAAAACTGGCGTGCCTTGTGTAGGGATCACCAGTAATGAAGAAGCCCGCATCGTGCGTGAAAGCGGCTTTAAAGGGCAACTGATACGTGTCCGTACGGCTGACATCGCTGAAATCGAAAGCACATTGGGCTATGACATGGAAGAGATGACCGGCGATTTGGAACACGCCCAAGCGATTGATGCTCTGGCACAAAAACATGGCAAAGCTATTCACGTTCACCTGATGCTGAACACTGGTCTTATGAGCCGCAACGGTTTGGAAATGAAAACTGAGCAGGGCAAACAAGACGCTTTGAAAATCGCTCAATTATCTAATCTGAAACTGGTTGGTATGATGAGCCACCATGCATTCACCGATCTGGATGCAATCCGTGACAGCATTAAAAACTTCAAAGAACAAACTTCCTGGCTGATCAAAACAGCAAATCTGAACAGGGACGAAATCACACTGCACGCATCAAGCTCTTTTGCATCACTCAGCATTCCTGAAGCGCAGTTCGATATGGCACGCGTTGGCAGTGCGCTGTACGGCATTCTGACCACCAGCCACCCAGAATTCAAACCCTTGATTCAAATGAAAACCCGCGTTGCTTCTGTTAAAACATATCCTAAAGGTAATGGTGTCGGTTACGACAACACTTTCATCCTGAAACGCGATTCCAAACTCGCTAACTTGCCGGTTGGTTTCTCTGATGGCTTTAGTTCTGCCCTATCAAACAAAGCTTACGTTCTGATCAATGGTCACCGTGCCCCTGTTGTCGGTAGCGTGTCCATGAACACCGTGATGGTCGATGTGACTGACTTACCAGAAGTGAAGAGCGGCGATGAAGTGGTCATTTTTGGTAAACAAGGTAACGACGAAATCACTCAGTCTGATATCCAAAAATGGGGAGGAATGCATGTTGTTGAGCTTTCTTCCATTTGGGGTGAAACCAACCCACGTATCGTAACCACCGGCTTATAATCTGTGGATCAAAATGATGGCAGACTGTTCTTTTTTCCATTACGAATAGGCTCTGTTTCATTAGCAATGCAAAACAGTTCGTGATCATGATCTCTTTATTTTCGCGGCAGAACAGCCTAATATCATTTTAATGACTTTGAAAATAACACCCCCCTCCTTGCGATGTGGGGTGTTATTTTGTATTGAGCCTAATTTGGAGTGTGGTATGAAAAAACCTAAAATCATTATCAATGAATTGGATGCCGAACGTTTAGATTCCCTGTTGGAACAACCTGCTTTTGCCAATACCCGCATCGCAGATGCCTTGAATGAAGAATTGGATAGAGCAGAAATAGTGGCACCGGTAGATATCCCAGCAGATGTTGTCACCATGAACAGTGAAGTTCGCTTTATTGATCAGGGTAGCAATGAAGAGCGTGTTCGTACGCTGGTCTACCCTGCTTCCCTGCAAGACAGCACCAAACATCTGTCCGTTATGGCGCCTTTGGGTGCTGCTCTTCTGGGCTTGCGGGTGAATGATGAAATCACATGGACATTGCCAAACGGTGAAAAAACCCGCATAAAAGTACTAGAAATACTTTATCAGCCAGAAGCCGCAGGCGAATATCACCGCTAATTTCCAGCCAGCTCAGTGATGCCGAACTGGCTGCTGTTAATTGAGTATCCCTATTGACCGGCGATACTCATTTCCGGCAGCAACACCGAACCACACTGAATATTGCTACGTGTTTCGATATCATTACCAATTGTTACCATATTCGCCCACATATCTTTCAAATTGCCGGCAATGGTGATCTCACTGACAGGATATTGAATCTCACCATTCTCAACCCAAAAGCCGGATGCGCCGCGAGAATAATCCCCCGTCACCGCGCTAACGCCCTGTCCCATCAGTTCAGTGACGATCAGGCCAGTGCCCATTTCACGCAACAAGCCAGCAAAGTCCAGCCCCTGGCCTGCAATACGCCAGTTATGAATTCCTCCTGCATGGCCCGTGTTCACCATTCCCAATTTACGGGCAGAATAGGAAGTCAGTAACCAAGTCTGCAAAACCCCCTCTTTAACAATATCACGTGGTATCGTACGCACACCTTCGCTGTCGAATGGCGTTGAAGCTAACCCACGCAATAAATGCGGTTGTTCTTCAATCGTCAGCCATGAAGGCAAGATCGGTTTACCCAGGCTATCCAACAAGAAAGAAGATTTACGATAAATACTGCTACCGCTGATCGCGCCAACCAAATGACCGAACAACCCTGTAGCCACCTCCGCAGCAAAGATCACTGGCGCTTTCATGGTTGGTAACTTACGCGCCCCCAGACGAGAAAGCGTACGACGCGCGCACTCTTGCCCCACCCATTCAGGCGATTTCAACTCGTCAAAATGGCGACTCACGGTATAAGCATAATCGCGTTCCATATTGCCATCTTGCTCGGCAATCACACAGCTTGACATAGAATGACGACTTGAGCAGTAGCTTTGCAGCATACCGTGGCTATTACCAAATACCCGAATACCATAATGGCTGTTGAAACTTCCGCCTTCCGTATTAGTAATGCGCCCATCTGCCTGCAATGACGCTTGTTCAGCGCGGGCTGCCAACTCAATGGCTTTATCTGCATCTAAATCTGCGGGATGGAAAAGATCTAATTCAGGCGCTTCAAATGCCAATAACGCTTTATCGGCCGGGCCAGCATAAGGATCAGGCGAGGTATAACGCGCAATATCAATGGCGGCCTGCACAGTACGAGCAATCGCTTCTGGGCTGAGATCTGTTGATGAAGCACTACCTTTGCGTTGCTGGTGATAAACCGTGATCCCCAATGCGCCGTCACTGTTAAACTCAACATTTTCGACTTCACTAAAACGGGTACTGACGCTAATTCCCGTCGTTTTATTGACCGCGACTTCCGCAGCATCACAACCGGATTTAGCCAATTCCAGCGCATGGGCAACCGCTTCTTCCAGCAGTTTACGCTGCTCCGCGATTTGTTGATTGGTGACTATCATTAATTAACGTAATCCATTGAATTAAAGAGAGAATTCGTCAGAAAAAATGCCTGCTTCCGGTTCATGACACGAATGTCGAGTGGTAATCCGGCAATTTTCCCAGTTACAATACACAATATTAGGATGTTAACACCCACCGGACGATAGGTCATGCTCCAAAACGCACCTTATCCGGCCTTTTTAGAAGGAAAACAATTATGGCAAAGCAGCCTGAAGATTGGCTCGACAATTATCCTGCTGAAGAGGAAGAAGAAGAGATAATCTGGGTCAGTAAAAGTGAAATCAAGCGAGATGCAGAAATTCTGAAAAAATTGGGCGCAGAACTGGTTGAACTGAGTAAAAGCCAACTGGAGCGCATTCCACTGGATGAAGATTTGCGGGCAGCCATTGAGTTGGCACAGAAAATCAAGCGTGAAGGACGTCGCCGTCAATTGCAGCTCATTGGCAAACTGTTGCGTGCCCGTGATCCTGAGCCAATTACCACGGCGTTGGATAAACTGAAAAACCGTCACAACCAGCAAGTCATTGTTTTACATAAACTGGAAGAACTACGTGACAAATTGCTTGAAAATGATGATGCCTTTGAAGAAGTCATCACATTGTATCCACATACTGATCGCCAGCAACTTCGCACATTGGTTCGTAATGCGAAAAAGGAGAAGGCAGCTAACAAGCCACCTAAATCTTACCGTCAAATTTTCCAATATTTGAAAGAGTTATCGGAATCCGCTTAATCCATCTTCACCGCCATTTCATTAAGAATTGGCGGTCATTTCCGGCTTTATTCAGTCCCAAATGGGAAAGATCATAATCGCAATTCAATACAGTACGGCGATGGAATGCTGCCCCTATTTTTATCTAAATTTCTTATTAAAAACGGTCGACATCCCCATATTTCGCCAAAATCAGCTGAAAATTGAATCTAATTAGTTAATTAATTTGACCTATAGACATGTACAATAAACGTGCTTTGCTGATCGATCTCGCATTTTATCTCACTGATATTCAGCATGACACCGAAACCCTATTGATAAAACATAAGTCAAATTCAATGAAAAACGAAAAGGAATCGCTTTATCTAAAAGAACGCGCTTACCTGCGAGAGCTGGCTGAGCACATTGCGAAAGAGTCGCCGCATCTGGCTGAATTTCTGGTTTCCTCTCATGATCCCGATATTGTCCGTGTTTTCGAAACCTTTGCGTTTTTGATTGCCAACCTGCGGGATAAGCTGGAGGATAATTTTCCCGAAATTGTTCACGGTATTCTCTCCCGTATCTGGCCGTTAGCCCTGTCTCCAATCCCACCGACAACGATAGTGCAATTTACACCCACGGATGATGAACATCAGGGTACGGCTGAGATCCCTATCGGTACATCGGTGTCTGCCAGCCTTAACGGGCAGTTGCTCGACTTTAAAACCTGCCGTTCTTTGCATATTGAACCCTTGATTGTGCAGGAACGCGCCGTCAGGAAAACGGGTACCCACAGTGAAATTATCCTGACACTATGCCAAACCGGTTCGGCGTCTTCTTTCTGGCAAAGCGGAGCCTTATCTTTTTTCCTTGGCACCGATACGAAACGCGCCGCCCAGCTCAGCCTGTGGCTGGATCAGCATATCTGTGATATCAGCCTGAACACACAGGGCGAGCGGCGAACAATTAAACATTTCCCTTATGGCTGGCATGGACTGCTTGACGAACCGTTGCTGCCCACCGCCAAAAGTCCCTATTCCGGCCTGCAACCGTTGGTGGAATATTATGCGTTGCCGGTGCTTTATAACTTTGTCACGCTGGATATCAGCCGCAGTTGCTCAAAAGTTTCGCTGAATGACGAGGGCACGTTTGAGCTAATTTTGCGTTTCGAGGGTGAATTGCCGTTGGATGATGTCGAGGGGGCGTTTTTGCTGGGTTGTGTTCCGGCGATTCATCTGGAAAACCAAACCAGCCCGCCTGTCCGGTTGGAAGCCGGTAATCACCGCTATCCGCTGCCATTGGGGGGATCGGTGTGCCTGTACCGGCTGCGGGAGGTTCAGGTGGTGGTGCAGCCCGAAGACAGCGAGCAACGAGGCACACCTTATCACTGGCTGCCGATTGAGCAGTTTGTTCCCGCCGGCCGTGTTTTCGATGACGATGAGCAGCCCGCCACGTTTTACTACCAGCTTCAGACTGAGTCTGATTTTCTGGGCAGAATCCGGCACTGGCTGTGCTTTTTTGATTTGACCGGCAACCCGGCAAACAACCTGCCGGAGATTGCTGTCTCGTGCTCTTTCATCGGCTACCATAAGCAGGCACTGACGCTGGAACAAGGCGCCATTACCGTGACGCCGGAAAGTGCACCGTCTCATCTTAATGTGCAGAATATTATTCCGGTGATGGCCGATTATCCACCCTTGTTACAGGAAAATAACAGCTGGCCGCTGCTCTCCTGCCTCTCCAGCCCACCGATGATGTTATTTACCACCCACAGCCTGAAACAGTTTCTCCGTCTGTTTGACCCACATAGCGAGACCAACCGTCCGCTGAGCCGCCAGTTCCAGCAACACATTGACGGTATTGTGCAGGTAAAAGAACGCCTGACTGACCGCTTAAGGCGTGGGCAACCGGTTCGGGGGTATGTGTTATCGCTCACATTGAATCCCGATTGTTACCGCACACCCGGCGAAATGTACCGCTTCAGCCGGTTAATCAATCAGGCGATGGCCTGTTTTATCAGCCAATCCACGTTCGTCATGCTGGAAATTTTTACGCCGGACAACAGTGAAGTGCTGTGGCAGTTCTGGCACGTCGATGGATTACGCCCGGCCCTGTAAGGTATTCATGTCATAAACGATAAGGAATAAAAATGAAAAGTGGATTACGTTTTACCTGCCGTATCGCGGGTGTGCCGGAAGACACCTTTGTGGTCGGCGATTTTTCTTTGCAAGAACACCTCTCTGAGCTGTTTACCCTCAATCTGACGCTGGTCAGGGCCGGTAACGCGAACCCCTTTAAGCCGCAGGCGGAGATTGATTTGGCTTCACTGCTGATGCAGGAAGCGGTGTTGCAGGTTTTTTATGGTGAAACAGAACAGCGCAAAATCACCGGGATTGTCTCTCACGCTAATTGGGTAGGCACCGATGGTAACAAGACGCTTTATACTATGACAGTTCGCCCTGCCTGCTGGCGGTTGACACTGAATCAGGACAGCCGGATTTACCATCAGCAAAATGCCCCGACGATATTAAACCGCCTGCTGAAAAAACACCGGGTAAAAGCCGATTCAAAACTTTACGATGCGCATCAGGATCGGGAATACGTCACCCAGAAACGCGAATCCGATTATGCTTTTTTCAGCCGGTTAGCCGCGGAAGAGGGGATCAGTTTCTGGTTTGAGGATGAAACGCTGTTTTTCAGTGACAGTCATCTCGGTATGACCGCCGGTCTGCCATTACAATACCAGCCCCAGCCGGAAACGGCACACGGAGTCGATACGCTTTATCAGGTGCAGTTGGGCGTCGGGATGAGCCCGCAGCGCAGTTTCCACAAAGATTTCAACCCGGAAAAACCGCGCTATCACCTCTCCCATATGCACAGCAGCGAAGGCTTCCGCGACTTCGGCAGCCAGACCCCTTACACCGTGTTTGAAAGTTACGGGCGATTCCAGAAAGATGCGGCCGCCATCCCGTTTTTGAAATACCGGCAGGAAGCGCTGGATAATCAAAAACAGACCGGAACTGGCAACAGTAACTGCATCAAACTCAGGCCGGGCAAAATTTTCGAGATAAAAAATCACCCGCACAAGCCGCTGAATGTGCGCTGGCAGATTGTCGGTATCAGCCACCACGGGCACTGCCCGCAGGCACTGGGTGACAGCAGTGGCACCGGCACGACACTCAGCAACACGTTCAGTTTTATCGACGGCCTTGCCGACTGGCGGCCACCATTCCACTACAAACCGTTAGCCGATGGCGATGAAACGGCGATAGTCGTTGGCCCGGAAGGGGAAGAAATTTTCGTCAATAAAGACGGCGCAATTAAAGTGCATTTTCACTGGAACCGCTATGACGAGGTGGATGACAGCGCTTCATGCTGGGTACGGGTGGCACAGGGCTGGAACGGCAACGGCTATGGCTTTATGGCGATACCGCGCATCGGGCAGGAAGTGATTATTTCTTACCTCAATGGGGATATTGACCGTCCGATTGTCACCGGTTGTGTCTACAACGGCCTGAACCGTCCGCCGCTGGATTTGCCGGCAGCCAAAACCCGAACTACGTTCAAGACCAAAACCCACAAAGGTAAAGGCTTTAACGAACTGCGCTTTGAGGATGCGAAAGGCAGTGAAGAAATCTATTTTCACGGCCAGAAAGATTTTACTGCGCATATCGAAAATGATGCGTACTGGTATATCAAACATGACCAGAAGAGCCGCATCGATAACAACCGTTACCACGATATTCGCGCCGATGACCATCATCAGGTTGCCGGTTCACGCAAAATCACCACCGAAGGGGATGTTTCCCACCAGATTGCCGGCAGCCAGCATACCCAGACCGGCGACGCCACCGTGATTGACAGCGGGCAGGAAATCCACCTGAAAAGTGGCGGCAAGGTCGTACTGGAAGCGGCAGCAGAAATCACCCTGAAAGTGGGTGGTAGTTTTCTGAAAGTCACACCGGGCGGCATCTTATCTTCACCGATAAGTGTCGGGCAGGGTTCGGCAGGCAGTGGACGCGGGCTGACACTGCAATTGCCGGAAGGTGTGGCGCCATTGCCAATGGTGGAATTTCCGGCGAAACCGCCTTGCGCCATTCTAGCGCAGCAAGAAGAAAACTGGATTATCACTGGAGCAGAAGAAGCATGATGGAACCGACTGATTGGAAAAACTGGCTATCACATCAGGACAGAGGCAATTGCTATTTTTTGGTTAACAGCCTAGCTGAGCCGAATCCCGTCCAAACCTTTTACCTTAACGGCTGGACAGCGCAGGCGTTTCCGCTCTACAGCGGTACACCAATGAATGCCATGCTGGAACAAAGCCCGTGGCTGATTCAACCTAAAGCCAATAGCCTGCCAGAACTGGCTTTGCTGCTGGATAAACACGAACTCAGCGATACCAGTTGGGGCTGGGGATATCGCAGCACCTTACCGTGGTCATTTCAGTTAGAGCACTGGCGGTTGCATCAACAGGTGTTGCTGCGGGGTCAGGTTGTGGTGTTGCGGCTGATGGATAACCGTATTTTCGCACCGTTGTTGCCCGCTCTAAAACCGGGGGACTGGCGTGAACTGTTAACACCGGTTAATGAGCTGATGATCGATACACCTGACCCGATTTGCTATTACCGACCAAAAAATTGCCCTCAGGAACTGAATACGAGTTTGTTTGTGTTGGGTGATCATCTGATTGAAGCCCGTTACTCAACTAATACGACTCTCAAGAATCTAGCTTACACGTTAAGTTGTCAACTTTGGGAAGAAGATCCCGAATTTGCATTGAAACTGGATGAACCAGCAGGGCAATTGCAGATCAGCCTTGTAACGTGGCTGCAACAGACGAGAGGTGAAAAACGCAAACTGGACAAGTTAACAATTGATCATTTTATTACCGATAACCAACAGGTTGCTCTCAACGCACGCATTGACGGATAAATAAAATATAAGGAAGACAAAAATGAAACGGTTAGATCCAACAGATTGCATTGATTGCCAGAAGATACTGAAAAACTGGATTGAATTTCAGCTTGTGGATGAGCAGGGTAAGCCACTGATAGGGATACCTTATAAGCTGAAAAGCAGGGGAAACAAAAGCATTGTGCGGGCGGGTACCACGGATGGAAAAGGAATATTGCGTGAAGAAGATCTTCCTCCCATGCCTGTGACACTCTCTGTTTCAGCACAGCCTCTTGCTGATAAAGTGACACAAAGCCTTCCTCGCCGAGATACTGGCCGTAGAGGTAATCTATATGTTAGAAAGAATAGCTTCGTCAATAAATATGAATATCAGTACATTACGTTAGGAGAGATCAGCGATAGTTTTCCTAAAGTAAAAGGCTGGCAAGACAAGAAACTAAAAACATCTGTACACTTTAAAGACTCGACATTAAAAGGATTCACTGCTCACCCCCTTAATCGGCGGTATGTACTAGAGATCCAAGCAATAGAAAGTGGTATCAATTTGACCATTGGTGTCTTTTTTGATGGGACGGGAAATAATGTGGATAATACCGATGAACGTCTCTGTGCCAAAGAAAAGAATGATCTCACTCCAGAACAACTTGATAAATTTATCTGTTCATTTAACAAATATGGTGAACCTGGTGATGTCTCACGGCTGAGTTACGACAACTACTATACCAATGTGCTTTTTTTATATAAGATATATTCAACAGATGAAATTAGTGAGGGAAATCATCAGATTAAAGTATATATTGAGGGAGTTGGAACAATGTCAGGCGAATCTGACAGTGTTTGGGGTTATGGAACAGGAAGATGGCTTACCGGAGTTATAACCAAAACTGACATCGCTATCCAAAGAATAAAAACCGCATTGTCAGAATACTTAAAAGGAACAAAGGATAATATCAGATCTCTCCAGTTCGATATTATTGGCTTTAGCCGAGGTGCTGCATCATCCCGCCATTTTGCTAACCGTGTCTTAAAGCAAGATGCAGACTTATTAAACGTAATTAATGAATGTTTCTCCAATCATCGATATCTGGCAAAATCACGCTACCCCACGGGGTACACCCGCCTTCTAGGCATTTATGATACAGTTACCGCGATTGCTGAACCAAACAATGCTCTTAATCCCCACGATTCTTCCGTAACAGGTCCAGCCAATATCTTTTTATCGAATAATATTGCAAAACATGTTTTCCATATTACTGCCAAAAACGAATGCCGATATAACTTTTCCTTAAATAGCGTTAAACCTTCGTGGCCAGAACTCGAACTCCCAGGTGCTCACGCCGATGTTGGTGGAGGCTATGACCCAATGACTATAGAAACATTATGTATTACCCGCCCTAAGGTCACAATAGTGGAAACCTCAATCCCAGATCACACTACTAACGTTTATAAAGATGCTCAGGATGAATTATCCAAAATGAAAAAATCTCCAACGATTGGCTCATTACTTACAGACAAAGATGTCAAATTAGTTACATGGAGTGAATATAAACCTAACGTCCAATATCCTAAACCTATTAAAAATGTCGCAGCTGCTGCCGTACTTTCCCGTACAATATTTAATGATTGGTCTAAAGTCGGGATGCTAGTTATGCTCGATTTTGCCAAAGAAGTTGGAGCAATTTTTGACAAACCTGATGATAATGATAAAAATTATCAACTCCCAGCAGAACTTCAACCACTGTCAGAAAAAGCCATTACACAGGGACGAGCCATTAGGCAGGGACAACCATTGATACCTTTTACACCTGAAGAGCTTGCCTTAATACAGTCAAAATACGTCCATTTTTCAGCTCACTGGAATGGCGTAAAAACAGTAAATAATAAAATTCATGGGGATACTTATCCCGCTGCGATTTTTTACGCTAACCGACCTTGTGATGATTGGCTCAGAGTAATTTTTGACATCAACGGTAAGGAGATCTAAAAATGAAAAGAAAGTCATTAACCTTACTGCTAGTGTTAAGTCTGGTGATATTGCTGCTAGGCTACTTCGGTTGGGCGTATATAAAAACTTTTGCACGCGCCTTTTCTACTGGTTCACATAACATTAAAACTGTGACTTATAAACCGATTGAACACAAAAATGAATTATTGCCTTATGAAATGTGGGAATTTCAATTTACCACCGCCAAAGAACTCCCTGTTCGCATTAACTTGATTCATTTTCTTGATGAAAATAACCATATTGTGCAGACATTTACACCTACTCAATTTTATGCAGATCACGGGGCTGTAGAAAGGGATGCTACCATTAAAAATCATGATAAAATTTTGCCTTACACATTGATAATCTGTTGGAATTCAATAGCTGAGAAGAGAGATATCCAAACAAACTTCCTTTTTAAACAACAAATTCAGGAATTTATTAGAAACCCTGTTACCAATTCCAGTGATGAAACGCAATCATCTGATTACCGAAATAATATTGATATTATGTTGTTATCATGGGGAAGTTCCCTCGCTAAGTTACACATTATTGATAAAAATAATCAGGATCCTATCTTGGTCGCCACCGGTGAATCGATTTATGGCGATAAAATGACTTTATGTCAGGACAAAAACCATCCTGAGAAATATTCTGAGAGCAGAAAAACCTTTATCAAGGGAAAAGAATACCGTTAAGGGGAATTCTTGAAGTTATTTCAAATTAAAGGAGAAATTAATGGAACATATACAGTTATTTCACAGGGAGCAATACTCTCAGGTTTCACATATAAAAATAAAGAAGGTAAAGAAATTGAGTTTAATGAAAATTGACATGCTTATGATGAAAAAATAGGTGATTGCATCTGGAAATAGGAGCTTGTATGTATTAGTTCAGACTAGATCTGACACTTCGGTTTGAAAAGAAGAGAGTTACCGACTTTGATTAAAGGTGATGAATCCATAATCAAAGACTAAGAGGTAACTCTCATGCTTTATACTAGCAATCCAATCATCAAACACAAGGCGGGTCTGCTTAATCTCGCTGAAGAACTCAGTCATGTCTCAAGAGCCTGTAAAGTGATGGGGGTATCCAGAGATACGTTTTATCGTTATCAGGAACTCGTTGAAACAGGCGGGATTGATGCGTTAATCAACCAAAGCAGAAAAACCCCTAATTTGAAGAACCGTGTGGATGCGGAGACTGAACACACCGTTATCAACTCGGCCATCGAATTCCCGGCCTATGGGCAAGCCAGAACAAGTAATGAACTCAGAAAAGCAGGCATCTTTGTGTCTGCCAGTGGTGTCCGTTCTATCTGGCTCAGACATCATCTTGAGAACTTCAAAAAGCGTCTGGCAGCCCTTGAAAAGAAAGTGGCTGACGAAGGCATTATCCTGACTGACGAGCAGGTTGCCGCCCTTGAACGTAAGCAGCATGATGACGAAGCTTGTGGCGAAATTGAAACCGCTCATCCTGGCTATTTAGGGTCGCAAGATACCTTTTATGTCGGTAATCTTAAAGGCGTGGGACGCTTGTACCAACAAACTTTCGTCGAGACTTACAGTAAAGTGGCTTTCGCGAAACTCTATACGAGTAAAACGCCCATTACGGCGGCGGATTTACTGAATGACCGTGTGCTGCCGTTCTTCAGCGCTCATAGATTGCCGATGTTACGTATTCTGACAGACAGAGGCATCGAATATTGCGGGCGTGTTGAGCACCATGATGACCAACTGTATCTGGCTGTCAATGATATCGACCATACCAAGACAAAGGCGATGTCACCGCAAACCAATGGCATCTGTGAACGGTTTCACAAAACCATCCTGAATGAATTTTACCAAGTGACGTTCAGAAAGAAATTGTATGGCTCATTGGATGAGTGACAAAAAGATCTGGACAAATGGATGGACAATTACAACAATCACCGCACTCATCAAGGAAAAATGTGTTGCGGCCGGACACCAATAGAAACCCTTCAGGATGGGAAATCTATTTGGGCAGAAAAAAATCTGACCCAAATATAATCTGACAGTCGCCGATAACAAAGTGGGTAACTGTCATATATGGACGTCCCATAATATTCAACTTTTTTAGTGACTCAGTGTATTGCTAATTTCGGTTCACGGTCATATATCCGGCGTCTGGCAATCATTTAAATTTGCTGCGCCATGGTGAAGTCCGAACCTTGCCTCCTCATCAGATCAACGGATTAAAAATCCTCGACAGTCTCAGGTTTTTGCAAGGCCGGATAACCGTTTAGCTCATCAACTGTAGTCAACTCTATTGAAAATGAAACCGGTTTATTTAAGCAAAGGCTTTGCTCATCTGGAACGCATCTTTATTAACCATAATTGACCAGCATATCCTGGCACATTTATTGGCATAAGCGACACACGCCTTATTAAATCCCCGTCGGTTAACCAAAGACTGCATCCAATCACCGAGGGCATCATGCCGTAACGCTCTGCGTTGTATAGCAGCTCTGGCGCCATGAATTAAAATCCCGCGTAGGTACCGATTACCCTTTTTAGTGATTTTGCCTAATTGTGTTTTCCCACCACTGCTGGCCTGTCGAGGAACGAGTCCTAACCAAGCGGCCATTTGCCTGCCGTTATTAAATTGTTTTCCATCACCAATATACGCGACCATTGCGGAGGCAATCAGGGGGCCAATACCGGGAATAGATTGGAGTTGCTGCCACTGAGCCGTTTGCGATGATAGCGACTTGAGGGTTTCTTCTATTTCTTCTGTCTGCTGGATCAGCTTCAGCCATTCTTCATAGAGTTGTTTCAGAACCCTGCGTGCAATCATCGTTAATCCATTATCGGCATCTTCAAGTGCCTCGTACAGTGACTCTCTAAGAGCCGCAGAGCGTTGCGGAAAAATAATGCCATATTCTGCTGCCAGTCCTCTGATTTGATTAGAGAGAGCAACGCGTTTTTGAACTAATGACTGCCGGACATTATGGAGAACACAGAGGTCTTGTTGATACAGATTTTTGACCGGAACAAAATGCATACCCGGCCGATTCGCAGCTTCACATGTTGCCAACGCATCATTGGCATCATTTTTATGGTGTTTAACGAAAGCTTTCACATGCTGAGGGGGAATAAGGCAAACTTTAAAACCTAGATTTTCAATCGTTCGTGCCCAATAGTGGGCGGTACTACAAGCCTCCATAGCAATCAAAGTCCCGGATTCCATTTGTCTAACAGCATCCAGTAATCGACTTCGGGTCATTTTTTTATTAAATATAATGTGATTATCGTTAAGCAAACAAAGCTGAAAAACAGATTTAGCGAGATCAATACCGAGAATTTTATGATACATGATGGACGCTCCCATAAAATGAATATGCTTATTTCATTTTGGTACAATTGACGCCATACGGGACGTCCATCTCATCAGATTAAATTCGGAACGCCTAAGCTAATAGCTTCAATAGGGTCATTTGATGAAATAATACATCATAACGATGTCTATCTGAATTATTGAAACGCGCTCTTGAGCAATATAAGGAAAACACCCATGAAATCTCTATGCAATAAAAGCGTATTATCCTCCCTACTTGCTGTGTTTTTCATACAAGGGTGCGCCCAAAGCGAATCATTTTCACCACCGATTAATGGAGAGAATATTCATTTTATGGCAACGATTCCTGATGAGTTGGATGCCTTACCCATCTCAGCCATGTATCGTTCTGAAATTTGCCGCAAAGAACGCCGAACCGCGAATATGAAGTCGTATTCTGTTCCGGGTTTTCATCGTGCCACCTACCCGCTCTCAATTGGTCTGGCAAATCAAGTTGAAGTCAGTGTCCCTAAGGAGGGAGGAGGGCAGTGTGATTGGAAACTGAGTAATATTACTTTTGAAGTCAACCTGAAAGATACGTCAACAATTGCACCTCTTATTAAAAATAATTTTGGATTTAGAACGACATTTGTTATTGATAGTAATGCCCCCCAAGAGTTCGATGGTGGGTATATAAAAAAAACAGGTAATTTAAATGAAGAAATTACTCTATTTCCTTTACTAAGAGAAAGGTTCTTAGGAGGGGGAAGTAAATCATTTTATTTGGTAGGAAAATATGATGTTATGACATATAAAATGGATAATGGTAAAAAAATTCATCTTAATGTCTTATATGAAAAAAACTTTTTAACTCATTGGCAGGGAAGAAAAAATCAGGGTGCAGATACATCAATGACTTACCCTGACGGAACAATAATATACAATGGTGATGTAACACCAGACTTTGATAAATTAATGCGTATTCTTGAATCAAGAAACAGCAAAAAACCTAAGATGTAGTCATTCAGACTTAATCTGGCAGTCGCTCACTTTGATTTAGTGCCTGTCAGATTAAATTCGGAACGCCTAAGCTAATAGCTTCAATAGGGTCATTTGATGAAATAATGCATCATAACGATGTCTATCTGAATTATTGAAACGCGCTCTTGAGCGATACAAGGAAAACACCCATGAAATCTCTATGCAATAAAAGCATATTATCCTCCCTACTTGCTGTGTTTTTCATACAAGGATGTGCGCAAAGCGAATCATTTTCTCCCCCTGTTAATAGAGAGAATATTCATTTTATGGCAACGATTCCTGATGAGTTGGATGCCTTACCCCTTTCAGCCATGTATCGTTCTGAAATTTGCCGCAAAGAACGCCGAACCGCGAATATGAAGTCGTATTCTGTTCCGGGTTTTCATCGTGCCACCTACCCGCTCTCAATTGGTCAGTCAAATCAAGTTGAGGTCAGTGTCCCTAAGGAGGGGGGAGGGAGGTGTGATTGGAAACTGAGTAATATCACTTTTGAAGTGAAGCTGAAAGATACGTCAAAAATTGATCCTCTTATTAACAAAAGCTTTGGATTTAAAACGACATTTGTTATTGATGGTAATGCACCACAAGAATTTGATGGCGGTTATTTAAAAATAAACGGGGATTTACATGAAAAAATAATTTTATTTCCCCTTCTAACAAAACTATTTTTAAATGGCAAGGAGTTTTCATTTGACCTTATAGGGAAACACGATCCGTTAACGTATAAAACAGGAACAGCTAAAAACATTAACCTAAATTACATATATATAAAACAAATGCTTTCAGTTTGGACTGATAGAAAGAATAATGACAGGCCATTTATGACATATCCTAATGGCGATATTGTTTATGGCGAGGTTAGACCTGAATATAAAAAGTTAATGGGCATTCTTGAATCCAGAAACAGCAAACAGACTAAAATGTAGTCATTCAGACTTAATCTGGCAGTCGCCCACTTTGATTTAGTGCCTGTCAGATTAAATTCGGAACGCCTAAGCTAATAGCTTCAATAGGGTCATTTGATGAAATAATACATCATAACGATGTCTATCTGAATTATTGAAATATGCTCTTGAGCGATACAAGGAAAACACCCATGAAATCTCTATGCAATAAAAGCGTATTATCCTCCCTACTTGCTGTGTTTTTCATACAAGGATGCGCGCAAAGTGAATCATTTTCTCCCCCAGTTAATGGAGAGAATATTCATTTTATGGCAACGATTCCTGATGAGTTGGATGCCTTACCCCTTTCAGCCATGTATCGTTCTGAAATTTGCCGCAAAGAACGCCGAACCGCGAATATGAAGTCGTATTCTGTTCCGGGTTTTCATCGTGCCACCTACCCGTTCTCAATTGGTCAGTCAAATCAAGTTGAGGTCAGTGTCCCTAAGGAGGGGGGAGGGAGGTGTGATTGGAAACTGAGTAATATCACTTTTGAAGTGAAGCTGAAAGATACGTCAACAATTGCGCCTCTTATTGACGATAATATTGGATTTAAAACGACATTTGTTATTGATGATAATGCACCAGCAGTATTTGATAGCGGTTATTTAAAAATAAACGGGGATTTACATGAAAAAATAATTTTATTTCCCCTTATAACAAAAAGCTTTTTAAATGGCAATGAGAATACATTTTATCTTATAGGGAAAGGAAGTCCGTTAACGTATAAAATAGGAACGGCTAAAAACATTAACCTAAATTACATATATATAAAACAAATGCTTTCAGTTTGGACTGGTAGAAAGAACAATGACATGCCATTTATGACATATCCTAATGGTGATATTGTTTCTGGCGAGGTTAGACCTGAATATAAAAAGTTAATGGGCATTCTTGAATCCAGAAACAGCAAATATCACTGACGCGCTGCGCTTGCCTTCTCCGATTGATCGTTCTAATACATTAACCCGATCAATCGGAAAGCTGAAAAACACCTGCCAGAAAAAACCTTTTTGATTATCCTTCTATTAAAGAATTAGGGATAAAACTGTTCACCTTTAAGCATTTTTATTTAATTAATTTACTTTAGTAGACCATATTATACCAACGTGACTGCTCCCCGCCCTGTCGAGGGTTTACGGCGGATTTTGCTAACTTCAAGATGCATGTGACTTCTCCCCGCGTCGCGGGGAGAAGTCACGTTTCATATCGTGCTGTAAATTGCAACATGAAGTTTAATGCGTATAGATTTCAGTTTTATACCTCCCATCTGCACAAAACCAGCGTCCTAATTTACTTGGTTCATTGTAATGTGCGGTCAGATTAACCGTTACCTGATAACACCCCCAGGAACGAAACTCTCGCTGCACTTCCATTTTCCATCCCCGCTGTATGGCAGTTTCTTCTGCTGCTTTCTGCAAATCAATCTGACCTGACAAACGTTCATACTGTTCCAACTGATTATGAGCATATCGTACTGCCTTAAGCTGCCCCCAATATTGTTGGAAATTAGCTGACAGTGCTTGATGGTAACGCATTAAACCCAATAAAGAGATCGCAAATACGGCTGACGCAATCATGACCTCCGGTAAGCTCATCCCCTCTTGTCGTTTGGTTTTCATAAACAAAACTCGACTTGAGCAACAGGGCAAAAATCCAACCAACCGCTTTCAATAGGAATAAGTGTCTCTTGATTTAACGGTTTCACCTGTTTCATCCATTGATAAAGTTCGAGCTTTTCTCCTGATGCAAATTGAGCAATACCTTTTAATAAAAAAAGATTGTCTGAATAGTGTTTGAGACAACTTTGCAAATGAAATTCAGTATGTTGAAGACAAACCCAAGCACCCATTTCTGGCTGATTGATCTGCCATGATTGCGCCTTTCCCCATATCAATGATGATTCAGCACGCCAAAAAGCCTGCAAATAATTTTGTTCATCCATCATCATAAGCATCGCATTTTCCTGGTGGTAATGGAGCGCTTTCAGCATCATCAAACTCAACGCCAAGAGCATCATTATCGATATCAGCAGAATATTTCCCCGTTGTTTATCTGCCATCTATTTTCTTTTCCCAATATCTTTATTTTCGGATATTACGCAGCCGGATTGTGGCTTGGTGGCGGTACACAATAGACGGGGATTTCAACCAATGGGCATCAATAGACAAAGTGACAAAAATCACCCCACCTTTTGCTTGTGATTTCTCAAGATGAAAAGCATCAATGGCAATCTCTTTTGGATCAAATAACCTTTCCCAACCACTTTCCTGACAATCGCCTGCCCCTCTCCCCCACTCAAGAGCTCGGTTATTTAAGCGATAACCAAAAAATTCAGATTCAATGTGTCCCGATTTTTCCCATTGATTATTTAAATTGAGATCAAAAGCAACAATAAAACAGGAGTTGGTCATTTCTGTATTTTTATTGCTAATTATCAATGGATCACCTTTGCATTTTTCTCTATCCCGACAATAACCTGCTCGCCTAATATCTTTCTCCAGCAAATGGGCCGTTCTGTTTACCAAATAATGCAATCTATATTTACGATAGAGATCGAGAATTTGGCCTGATAAAACCGGATACGTTTTTGTCATGGTAATAAAAATTACGCTACTGATTAGCAGAGCTACCATTATTTCTAATAAAGAAAATCCTGCTTGTGTTTTTTTGTGGCAAAAGTTAGTCAGAATCATGGGGTTTTATTCCCTCACAATTGGGAAATGAGTTAATTGTATTGCTGCATGTTCTAATTCTCCCACGTCCAGAAACAATGACACTAACTTCACCTGCCGAATTTGCCAGCGTGAAACTGGCTGGCATTGCGGTATTTCTGATCCCGTAAAAATCAATGCGATCAATCGTAGAAAATGACACAAACACATCTTCGTGAGGAGAATCAACGCGTTCCCCATCGCCTTCATCACAAGCAACGATTTTGGTGACAGACGATATTAAACACCAAGGCTGACCTATCACTAACCATAAGGTACGATCCCGATTTAAATAATTTGCTAACGCCTGCTGTCTTTCCATAAAAGACAACACATTATGTACTGCCGATTGCAAACGCTGGCGACTTTGATATTTCCCCCAATGATATAATCCCCAGGATAAGCTAATCGAAATAATGAGTATTGCTATCATAAGTTCTAATAAGGTAAATCCATTGTGATTGTTAATATTTTTATATTCCATTATTTTCTGGCGTCTATATTCAGCTCAATTTTATTCAAGGGGAATATCGACGATTAGGAACTAAATGAACAGTGTCACGATTTAATTATGCGAAGCGCTTTGAAAGGAAAATAGATATTTTATTTTGTTGCATTTTAATTGCGAGATGCTTCACAAAATTAATAAGGTGAACTATTGATTCGGATTAAATTAATTTTCCATCCCCAAATTTGAGGATGGAAAAAGAGGATTAAATGGCAACGGGGGCTTTAATACCGGGATGCGGATCGTAATCCACAATTTCAAAGTCTTCGAATTGATAATCAAACAATGAGTCTGGCTTGCGCTTAATAACTAATTTAGGTAACGCACGTGGCTCACGGCTTAATTGCAGTTTGGTCTGTTCCAAATGGTTGCTGTAAAGGTGAGTATCTCCCCCCGTCCAAACAAAATCACCGACTTCAAGATCACATTGTTGAGCCATCATATGTACCAATAAAGCATAGCTGGCAATATTGAATGGCAACCCTAAGAACACGTCACAAGAGCGCTGGTAAAGCTGGCAGGAAAGTTTTCCGTCCGCCACGTAGAACTGGAAAAAAGCATGGCATGGCGCCAACGCCATTTTATCCAACTCCCCAACGTTCCATGCAGAAACGATGATCCGACGTGAATCAGGATCACTTTTCAACTGCTCAATAACCTGGGTTAATTGATCGATTTGACGACCATCCGCAGAACCCCAGGCTCGCCATTGTTTACCATAAACAGGCCCCAAATCGCCATTTTCGTCAGCCCATTCATCCCAAATAGACACACCGTTATCATGCAGGTATTTAATGTTGGTGTCGCCATTCAAGAACCACAGCAACTCATGGATAATAGAACGAATGTGGCAACGCTTGGTTGTTACCAACGGAAAACCTTCTTGCAAATTGAAACGCATCTGATGACCAAAGATAGACAGGGTTCCTGTCCCCGTGCGGTCGTCTTTTGCCGTACCCTCTTCCAGCACTTTTTTCATTAAATCCAGATACTGTTTCATTTTGCCTCTTGTACCTTGTTATTACGAGTTTTATTGCCAGGGCATTTATACGCCCATATCATCAAAAGTATTCCCGCTAAAATCATGGGGACAGAAAGGATTTGCCCCATACTTATCCCTTCAAACAGCCCAAGCTGTGCGTCAGGCTGGCGGAAAAATTCGACTATTATGCGAAATGCACCGTAACCAATCAGGAATAAACCTGAAACACTCCCCATCGGGCGCGGTTTACGGATAAATAAGTTGAGGATGATAAATAATACGATGCCTTCCAACACCATTTCATAAAGCTGTGATGGATGGCGGGGCAAAACACCATATTTTTCCAGAATTGGCCATAGCGAAGGGTTGGTGGTAGCCATTGCGATATCTTCACTGCGAGAACCTGGGAATAACATCGCCCACGGTGTATCAAGCGTAACACGCCCCCACAATTCTCCATTGATAAAGTTACCGATGCGCCCCATTCCCAAACCAAAGGGAACTAATGGCGCAATGAAATCTGCGACTTGCAAGAAGTGACGCTTGGTGCGGCGCGCAAACCACCACATGGCGCAGATAACGCCTATCAATCCACCGTGGAAAGACATTCCGCCATCCCAAACTTTAAACAGATAAAGCGGGTTATCAAGGAACATTGGGAGATTATAAAACAGGACATAACCGAGGCGCCCACCGACGAAAACCCCGACAAACCCTGCATACAGTAGGTTCTCAACTTCAGTTTTGTTCCAGCCACTGTTTGGTTTTGCCGCACGGCGATTTGCCAGCCACATGGCAAAAACAAAGCCAACCAGATACATAAAACCGTACCAGTGGAGGGATACAGGCCCGATTGAAAATATGACTGGGTCAATATTAGGAAATGCCAGATAGCTAGTGCTCATCGTTCCCCACTAAAAATATGTTATGTGAATGAATGATCTTGTGCGAATAAATTATATGACTTGAACGGGTTAAGACAAATAATCGCAGATAATAACACAGGCAAGTGATTTGCTCCCACCATTAGACCACAAGTGACTGTCGTGGCACTTCTTATGAACCTTGGTAGAGACTACAAACTCGGTTAAGGGTCATGCTCCCAATGATTAGATGTTGTGGTAATCCGAAGAGATGCACGATAAAGTGATAGGAACGTTTATTGAGCGTGAATTCTATCTCAGGTAATAAATCTAACTATTGGGAGCATGATCTGGTTTTTATATGCTTTATACCAATCTAACTTCAAGATGCGTGTGATATCTCCCCGCGAAGCGGGGAGATATCAGGTTTCATATTGTGTTGCAAATTACAACTTGAAGTTGCATGGGTATAAACACTATTTAGCATTATGAAAAACAATAAAAAAGCCCCTGACATTCAGAGGCTAAACTTGCGAAAACACGAGGACAGAATATTTACAAACTTTTTCATTTACACAGTGATAAATCTTTTACATAGGTGGTTGGTGACATCCACGATAATTTATCGCATGTCAGATAACCATCACTTTTTAACTTATAATCAACATAAAAAGAGATAGGAAAACCAATTATAAATGATGCAATCATCAACCTACTAAGATATTTAACAACTATCTTGTTAAATTTAGGTAGTCTATCAAAGATAAAGAAAAAAACAGAGCCTGATAACGAATATAATAATAGAGGTGAAGACATAACAACCATGACAACAGTGGCAGAAAATCTTATTTCATCTTTCATTAATATTAATGAAATAGCATCGTCAATAATGAAAGCAACTATAAATGTCATTAACAATGATAATATCAGCACACCTAATGCTTTAAGGTATTTACTATTCACCTAAACCTTCCTAATTCATTAAAAAAATGCTGTAAATCCGCTTCCGGTGTTCTTGGTTTTCTTTTCATTTCTTCTTTTATGAGTGCTATTAATTTTTCACTTATCCCATATTGCTTATCAAGAGCATCTAAAATATAAGCCACTGCAAAACCAGCAAGTAGAACTATTCCCGCAACAGCAATTA
This sequence comes from Xenorhabdus griffiniae, assembly GCF_037265215.1. Lineage (NCBI taxonomy): Bacteria > Pseudomonadati > Pseudomonadota > Gammaproteobacteria > Enterobacterales > Morganellaceae > Xenorhabdus > Xenorhabdus griffiniae. The sequence continues at coordinate 4,142,817 of NZ_CP147737.1, forward strand.
TACTGCCACCTAAAGCGGCTGTAGCAATTAAAGTTGAACCGACAGCCCAAGAGGCTGTCGCGATAATAGCAGTTTTAGCCATATCCATGGTTACATTTCCAAGAAAATCGGCTAGCGTATATTCATCCTTAAAAATACTTTCTATTACTCGATATCCAATAGAAAAAATGATGGAGAATCTAACTCCTTGAACAACGCTTGCATTAAGACCCTGCTGCCCAATTCCCATTCCAAGCATTTGGGGATTTTGGGCACGATATCGTGTCCCCATGATACGACTCCGAAGACCTGCATGCCCTGATATGTGAATATACCTTTCCCCATTTTTTCCTACATGTTCTGCCGCTTTAATGCCTAAGCTCTTAAATTCTCGAACAACATCATGGAATCCACGTGAATCATAGATATTTCCTGCGTAGGTAGATATGGGATCAGTGACAGAAAATACACGCGCCATAGGATTTTTTTTCTTGTTTCCTGCGTCCATACCTCTTGCAAATGCTTCTCCATGATTTGGACTTTGTGGACGGCGGGGACTGATATCCTCAATAATGCTTTGAGCTTCTGATAATGTGAGAACAAAGTGATACTGGGTATTATCCCTCAATACTTTTTCTAGACCAATAGCATCAAAAAATTCATGTTGAGGCTTTAGCTGATTAATTCCCACATTCCCCCTTAAAACATCCCCCATATAGCCATCCCAAGTGGGATTATATTTCTTATGTATCATTCCTCAATTCTCCATAATATTCGTCATGAATAATTTCATTAATTACTATTAATGACATGTGACAATCAAGTGATTTGTGTCACGATTTCCATATAGCATCAATTAAACAGGATATAACAGTAAGCCTTATCTATTCCAGCATAAATAAAAGATCACCAGAAAAATTGTAATTAACCTCTCTTCTTAAATAAAGTCAGATAATTACCTAATTTAAATTTCAGATAGTACCCTAATAAAAAAACAAATTGATACACTAAATTTAGCTTCTTAGATTCATCTGGCTTTTATTTACCTGCCAGAAGATACCCCCCTGAAAATCTTTTTGTCCCTCTCAATTACGATTGCCTGCCTGAGGAAAAACACCTCACAGGAAAGAAATTTACCCAACGCATCGAGAGAACTAATCTTACCCTACGTATTCGCATCAAAAGACTGAATCGAAAAACGATAGGTGACTCCAAATCCGAAGAGATGCACAATAAAGTGATAGGAACTTTTATTGAGCGTGAATTCTATCTCAGGTAATAAATCTAACTATTGGGAGCATGACCCTCGAATCAAGCCCCCCAAACCTCGTGATTCCATAAATTCGGCTGACAATGCTTTTACTTCATGGCTGGTTTCAACTTGCAATGCCAACTCAATAAAACGCTCAAGTTCTTTGGCATCCAAATGGCGCAATAAATACTTAATACGCGGAATACTGTGACCACTCATGCTCAGGCTACGGTAACCTAAGCCGAGCAATATGAGTGTCCCCATTGGTAAGCCTGCCATTTCTCCGCATATGCTAATCGGGAGATTAAGACGCTGACATTCATCAAAGGCGAGTTTCAAGGCCCTAATCACCGCAGGATGCAAATTATCATATAGCGAAGCAACGTGTGTATTATTGCGATCCACCGCAAGCAAATACTGGGTTAAATCATTCGTGCCAATAGAAACAAAATCAATCCGTTGCTTTAATTGGGGCAGCAAAAAAAGGGCAGAAGGAACTTCAAGCATAATACCAATCTGAGGCATTGTGATTGTCTCAGCTAACGTCTGCTCTACTTCAATTTTCGCTCTCTCAATCAGTTTTCGGGCTTCATCAATCTCTTCAATACTGGTTACCATCGGCAAGAGTATTTTTAAATTGCCCGTCTGTGCATTGGCTTTTAGCATCGCACGAAGCTGAATCAGGAATATTTCCGGTTGATCCAGTGTGATACGAATTCCCCGCCAGCCCAGACAAGGGTTTTCTTCATTGATGGGCATATAGGGAAGTTGTTTATCAGCGCCAATATCCAGTGTTCTCAATACCACTGGCTTATCAGGAAAAAGTTCCAGTATCTCTTGATAGCGATTTTTCTGCTCATCTTCTGATGGAAAACCGCTATGCAACATAAAAGGAATTTCTGTGCGGTACAGCCCGATGCCATCAATATTGTCTTCCATCTGCCGTTCATGTTTCAAACTCAAGCCCGCGTTGAGCTGTACCAGAACCCGTTCTCCACTTTTTAACCGCGCTTGCTTCTGCTGTTCATATTCAGCCAGCTTGCTGAGAACCTGTTCCTCCTCGATGATTTGTTGGTATTCCTGGGTAATCAGAGGCTCTGGCTCAATAAAAATTTCTCCACGATAACCATCCAGGATGAGTGTCCGATTGTGTAATAACTCAGGCTGGATATCCGCCCCCATGATCGCGGGGATCCCCATCGCACGGACCAATATTGCAGAATGAGAATGAGTCGCGCCATCTCGTACAATCACACCAACCAATTGATCTTGTGGCAATTCAGCCAACAAATTAGCACTAAGCTCATCAGCAACCAGTATAAAGCGCTCCGGCCACTGCCTGCTCCCCGTGGAAGAACCAATCAGATGAAACAGCACCCGCTGACCGAGCGCGCGCAAATCAGATGCCCTCTCGCGCATATAAAGATCTTGCAAACGGGCAAACTGCTCAGCATATTTTTCAATCACCGTTTTAATTGCCCATTCCGCCACAAAACCGTTATCAACGGCACAAAACAGATCCCGCTTAAGCTGAGGATCATTTAATAGATGGGAATAGAGATCAAAAATAGCGGCGCTTTCTTTCTGTGAATTGGCAGTAAAGCGTTTGCTGATACGACGGCATTCAGCGGTTGTTTCTTCAAGAGCCAAAGTTAGCCTGGAACGTTCAGCCTGACAATCCAGCGTCAATGCTTCAGTCACTTGTTCCAACAGAGGTTGGGAGCGATCTTGCCATCCCTGCGCCATCACAATGCCATTAGAAATGGCAAGCGCCTTAATACGAGTTTGTCGATATCGACCGAATAACCCTTTGGTTTGCGCCTGAGCGAGAACGGCAGCAAGCTGCATCGCCAGTGTCACCATGAAAGATTCTTCACTTTCATTAAATAACCGTCGTTCATATTGCTGGACAACGAGTATTCCCTGCAATTGGCGACGATAAATAATCGGTACACCTAAAAAAGCCCGCAAACTTTCTTCTCTTACTTGGGGAATATATTTAAAACTGGGATGTTCACGGACATCAGCGAGATTAATTAATTCGGACAGACGCCCAACTTGCCCCACAACGCCTTCATCAAAGGAGAGACTAATTGCTTGCCCCCTAGGTTTTCTCAACCCTTTGGTTGCCATCAGGTAATAACATTGCCGCTGATGATCCGCCAAATAAATAGAGCAAACATCCGTGTTCATTGCCAGGCACGTTTCATTGACCAATAACTCAAGCGCTTCAGATAAATTAACGGCCATCGCAACCTTTTCGACAATTTCCCGTAAGCGCATGAGCATAACAATGACCTAACTTTTTCTACGACGATGTAAATAAGGTGAATGGAATAATGAAGCTGGCTCCTGCGTTGACATTACAATAGAAGAGAATTCTTTCATCACGCGTCGATAGACATCTCGTTTAAAAGAAACAACCTGCCGGACAGGATACCAATAACTCACCCAACGCCAACCATCAAACTCCGGAGTCTTACTGCGCTGCACATTAATATCCGCTTCATTACACAATAACTGCAATAAAAACCAACGTTGCTTTTGCCCAATACAAACAGGCTTTGTATCCCAACGCACCAAACGCTTGGGTAATTTGTAACGCAACCAACTCCGGGTTGAGGCAAGAACCCGTACATCTTTGCGACTTAAACCAACTTCTTCGAACAACTCGCGATACATCGCTTGCTCTGGTGATTCCCCTGGATTGATACCCCCTTGAGGAAACTGCCAGGAATGCTGCCCATAACGGCGGGCCCACAGAACCTGCCCTTGGCGATTACAAATTACAATTCCTACATTCGGGCGGTAGCCATCATCATCGATCACCAGACTACCTCTCGATATAACAAATTTAAAAAGATAGCTAATTGTTTCACACTCATCTCAAGCGGTAAACCTCTATGATGAGACTTTGCAGACGTAGCCGAAGTCTCTACAATACCGCTATCTCAACGGGGTGCGGCTGTCGCAAAACAGTGCTGCTGAGAACAAACCCGTCGAACCTGAACCGGTTAGTACCGTCGTAGGGATTTGAGACGCTACTCATTGATATAATAGATGTCATTTTCATTTAGCACCTTCTCAGATCCTTTGCTGTCTGCTAATAACAAATATTAAGTAACTGATATATATACCAATCCAACTTCAAGTTGTAGCTTGCAAATCAAAGACGCATCTTGAAAGGCAATTGGTATACAACTATCAATATTTTTAACTATTGATATATGCAACTACAGGAGAGCAAAGTGTTTACTAAATTATTTTCCCGCTTTATGGCTATCAGCCTACTGTCTGTTTCTGCCAGTGTTTTTGCTCAGTCAGGCCAGGCAAAACCTACCCTGACAGTTTATACTTATGATTCATTTGCCTCTGAATGGGGACCAGGACCTGCTATCAAAAAAGCCTTTGAGGCAGAATGTGACTGTGAACTGAAACTGGTTGCGTTGGAAGATGGCGTCTCCTTGCTGAACCGTTTGAGAATGGAAGGCAAAAAAACACCCGCAGATATTGTATTGGGGTTAGATAACAACCTGATTCAAGCCGCTCAGCAAACCGGATTATTCACACCAAGTCACGTCGATACCTCAAAACTGAAATTACCCATTGCATGGCACAACACGACGTTTATTCCTTACGATTACGGTTATTTTGCCTTTATTTACAACAAAAATACCCTGCCTCATCCCCCCAAAAGTATGGACGAATTAATCAATAGCCACCAGAATTGGAAGATTATTTACCAAGATCCACGTACCAGCACACCAGGTTTAGGGTTACTGCTCTGGATACAGGAACTCTATGGCGACAACGCCGCTCAGGAGTGGCAAAAAGTGGCCCAAAAGACACTCACCGTCACTAAAGGCTGGAGTGAAGCCTATGGCCTGTTTCTGAAAGGTGAAGGTGATATGGTGCTGAGCTATACCACATCACCTGGCTATCACATTATGTCAGAGAAAAAAGATAACTACGCCGCCGCTATCTTCAAGGAAGGACACTACTTGCAAATTGAAGTGGCTGCTCAGTTGGCCTCAAGCAAACAACCAGAACTGGCACAGAAGTTTATGAATTTCATGCTCTCTCCGGCATTTCAGCAAGTCATTCCAACAACCCAATGGATGTATCCTGTCATTGATATCCCTTTACCCGACGTTTTCAAACAACTTCCTGTTCCTGAGAAATCCCTGCTATTCAACGCAGATGATGTGGCAAAACACCGTACAAAATGGATACGTACATGGCAAAGCGCAGTCAGCCGTTAATCGCGGGTTGGTTATTGCCGGGGGTTATTGCCTCTGGCCTGTTAATTATAGTTGCCCTGTCAGCATTCGGGACGCTGTGGTTCAATGCACCTGAAAGCCATTGGCAGGAATTCTTGCATGACAGTTATCTCTGGCATGTCATTAGATTCACCTTCTGGCAGGCATTTCTCTCTGCCGTCTTATCGGTAATCCCCGCTATTTTTCTGGCTCGGGCACTTTATCGGCGCCGTTTTCCCGGAAAGACACTCTTTCTGCGCTTATGCGCCATGACATTGATTCTTCCTGTTTTGGTTGCTCTATTTGGCATTCTTACTGTTTATGGTCAGACCGGCTGGCTGGCTAATATTTCCCAATGGATAGGCGTTGAATATCGTTTTACACCATATGGACTACAAGGGATTTTGCTGGCACATATTTTCTTTAATATGCCAATGGCAACACGGTTATTGCTGCAATCTCTGGAGAGTATTGCTATTGAACAGCGCCAGCTTGCCGCCCAGCTCGGTATGAATGAATGGCAACATTTTCGTTTTATTGAGTGGCCTTATTTGCGCCGCCAAATTTTACCGACGGGTGCGCTGATTTTCATGCTGTGCTTTGCCAGCTTCGCAACGGTTCTTGCCCTCGGCGGTGGCCCAGCCGCAACGACCATTGAACTTGCCATTTATCAGGCGCTTAGTTACGACTACGATCTTGGTCATGCCGCCCTACTTGCCTTGATACAACTTTTTTGCTGCCTCGGTTTGGTGCTCCTTAGCCAAAAATTGAAAGGCGCACTTGCTGTTGGTTATGGACATCAACAACAATGGCGTAATCCACAGGATTCATGGCTGCAAAAATTATCTGATGGTTTACTGATTAGCATCGCGTTACTGCTGTTACTTCCCCCTTTATTAGCAGTCATCGTGGATGGCCTGAAGCGTGATATTTTTGCTGTCTTAAGCCAGCCCGCTTTATGGCAAGCCTTTACGACATCTGTCGTTATTGCAGTAGGAGCAGGATTGCTGTGTGTTATTTTCACCATGATGTTGCTATGGAGCAGCCGCGAATTACGCTTACGCCATTCCCCGCGTTGGGGACAGGCAATGGAAACCAGCGGGTTGTTGATCCTTGCTATGCCGGGGATCGTCCTCGCCACAGGCTTTTTTCTCTTGCTGAACACAACCATAGGTATACCTCAATCACCTTACGGGTTAGTTATCTTGACCAACGCATTGATGGCGATCCCCTACGCGCTAAAAGTATTGGAAAACCCAATGCGCGATCTGGCAGAGCGTTATAATCCCCTATGCCGTTCCCTCAATATTCAAGGAATGCACCGCCTGTATTGGATCGAGCTTAAGGCATTAAAAATTCCATTGGCACAAGCATTGGCTTTCGCCTGTGTATTATCCATTGGCGATTTTGGTGTGATCGCCTTATTTGGCAATGAAGATTTCCGCACTTTGCCTTATTACCTTTCCCAACAAATTGGGGCATATCGCAGTCAGGATGGTGCCGTGACCGCATTTCTGTTACTCCTACTGTGTTTTGTTTTATTCACTGTGATTGAACGCTTACCGAGCCGACACCATGATTAAACTTGAGAATGTCATTTATACTTATGAACACCTTGCCATGCATTTTAATGTGAGCGTCAAAGCCGGAGAACGTATTGCAATCCTCGGCCCTAGCGGGGCAGGTAAAAGCACCTTGTTAAGTTTGATGGCGGGTTTCCAGTTTCCAGCACAAGGTAATATTTGGCTGGATGGTGAGAATCATACGCATACCTCACCTTCCAAGCGGCCGGTTTCGATGCTGTTTCAGGAAAACAACCTGTTTTCCCATTTAACCATCGCACAAAATATTGCTTTGGGATTACACCCTGGCTTGCGGTTAAATGCTGAACAAAAGAAAACGCTGCAACAAATTGCTTCCCAGGTGTCATTAGAAGCGTGTTTATCACGCCTGCCCGCTCAACTTTCTGGCGGACAACGCCAGCGGGCAGCGTTGGCACGTTGTTTAGTCCGCCATCAACCAATTTTATTACTGGATGAGCCATTTTCAGCACTTGATCCGGCTTTACGCAATGAAATGCTGGAATTATTGGATCAAATATGCAGCGAACGACAAATCACTTTACTTATGGTGTCCCATAATCTTGATGATGCCGCCAAAATCGCCCCACGCTCTTTGCTGATTGTGGATGGAAAAATTTATTATGATGGTGCAACGGCGAAGTTGGTGAGTGGGGAAGCCGCTGAGTCAGTGGTTTTGGGGATAATCGCTTAAATAGAGCTTGTTATGATCTAAATTGGAGAATCGAAAATAACTTCTATACTGCCCGCACAATAGCGGGCTTTTTTATATTTAACGTATCATACCTTCTGTATTATCCATCCCCACTTTCTTATAAACAACTAAATTCTCTTTATTGCGAGTTGGCCTATGTCCATGCCAAAATAGCGCCATTCCCTTGGGAGCAGGTTCTATCTCTTCGGATAATACAATCAACCAATCACATTTTTCAGGAACCTCAAATTTACGCTGTTGTTGATGCAGAACCTGAGCAAAGTAATAAAGCATTGGCGCTTCCGATTCTCCAATATAATACGATGCCATACAGTCGTTCTCTTTATACACTCCCGCCAACTGCTGTTTTAGGTCAAGAAACGCCTCTTTATATCCTTTAGTGTAATCAATCCAGCCAACAAATAATGTAAATACTAATCCCCAAACCGTAGCAATACCCAAAACCCAATTTTGGGCAGCACGCAAGTCTGGTGATTTAGAGAGAAACCTATTTTTAGCAATCCATATCGCAGTGATAAAAGCAGCGGCAACAACGATAAATCCCGAAAAATGCATTTGATAACTCATTGGCAGCCATCGGCTAAATGGCATTAACCAATGTTTGTAATCAGGGGAAAGGGATAAAAAATAACAAGACCATAAAAATATAATCAGGACAGACCAAAACAGAGAAGAAAATAGGGTTAAATATTTATAGATGAGTTGCGGTATTTTAATAAAAACCCCTGTAGCCAGGATCGCCATGGGTGCAATAAAAGGCAGCAAATATAATGCTCGGCCAGAGGCTGATATTTGCAATAGAACAACCCCTAATACAACAAAGGCAGCACACAAGAAATAATGCTTATCCGATAAAATCTTAATTGGGTTAGTTAATATAAAGAGAAAAGCCAATATTCCTGATGGCAAGGCAAACAACAGCACCGCTTCAGGGATCATGGTCAAATTCCCCCTTGCCCCAAGATCTTCAACAGAAAAACCTAAGAAGCGACCAATATTGTTATCCCAAATCCAGATCTTAAATAAATCAGGATGTTCAATAAGCAACATAATTGGCCACGGCAAGATTAGAACCAGTGCAATGATGCCTGACAACAAAGCCCTTAGCCAATATTGTTTGGTTCGGCAATGTTTAAGGAACACGGGAGCTAAAACAAGGCAAATCCATAATAGCCCCGGAATAAATACTCCTTTTGATAAGAGTGTTACAGCCGTACCGATAATCAACCATAAACAGGAGTAATTTGTCTTTTCGTTTTTGATTAATCCCAGTAAGCCATATAATCCGATAGTTGTTCCTGTTATCAATGCGGTATCAGTAAACATATCGTGGCTGTGGCGAACTAATCCAGGTGCACTTGCATACAACGCAAAAGCTATCCATATTCGACTGTCGGTAAAGTTTTTGACATCAAATACACGCCGCGCCAATAGAATAAAAAAGGAAAAATTGATCACCGAAAAGAATAAAGAGGCGGTTCTGGCTGCATCATACATCGGCAGCCAATGGGATAACAAATGAATAAATAAAGTGGCTGTCCAATAATATAAGGGAGGCTTTTCCATAAAAGGTTGTCCGGCATTTATGGTTACCAACCAATTCCCTGTTTCATACATGGTATGAATAATGCCAAAACTGTAATTTTCATCTTGTTTCCAGGGTGTATGTCCATAAACGCCCGGCAACAAATACAGCAGAGTAAAAGCAATAAATAATAGTAAGGCTTTGATATCTGTTTGAGTCAATTTATTGGGATTATTCATCAATATTTACCAGATTCAATTAATGTTTCATTTTTTCAGTAAAAAATCGATAGAATATTACTCAATTAATAATAACAACAAAAGTGACTAAAATATAAAAAACAATTTATCTTTCTGATAATTTAAAATAGTTAATATTTCTCTGGTGAAAATTCATTTATTATATTTGGGTTAGATGAATAAGTGCAATTTCTAAGAAAGGCAGTCAATTGCTATAGTAAACATCTTTTTCGCCAACACTATGGTTTATACGCATTAAACTTCAAGTTGCCATTGACAACACTCTATGAAACCTGATTTCTCCCTGCTTCGCGGGGAGGAATCACACCATCGACTGACAGTTTTTATGCCTAACATGATTCTGAGCTTAACCCCCGATAACAGCCAGCATCTCTTCAACTTCCTCATCCATACCTACTTCAACGAAACCCAAGCTAGCATAAAGATTTTTCGCAACGAGATTATTTGGATTATAACTGATTGCTATTGCTTTCAACGGATCTGAGCATCTAATTTCATTAATTGCCAGCGATAGTGCTTTACGCCCAATCCCCTTATTTTGATGATTTTTATCCACCATAAACCGCCAAATTGTTATTCTTTGGTCATCATCGGGCACCCACATGAAAAAACCAACAGGTTCTCCATCCAGACAAATAGCCCGTGTTTGGTATGAAGGAAAAAATTTGGATTGGGCAATGGAGTACGCATTTTCTGCAATATAGTCAAGTTGGTCATCAGCAACTGATAGTTCGCAGACAGCGTCATAATTGTTCTTATTGACGTCAGTTAAGGTAATCAACATACATCGCTCCTTAGTGATGCACAATATTGGATTTGCAAGCCGTTTTTTATCACAAATCGGATGTTTTCCGATAATTATCTGACATAATAAGCTATTAATGCTGAACGGAGAAGTTATACCCAAAATGGAGAGCTGTATTCCATTGGCCTGGCTGGATATGACGAAAGCTATTGTTTCTATCTCTGCGACTTTAGTAGTAGGAAAAATTATATCTACTGCTTATGTAATTACAGGTGTTAGTGTCATCGGTGTTGCGATAGGATTATTTGTTTTTGGTTTTGTTATTGCAGGAGTTTTGTACTATCTTGACGATAAATATCAATTAAGTTCGAAGCTTATAGAGGTCTTAAGAGATGAGGGAGCGAAAAAAAGAAAACAAAATACATGTAACTTTATGGAATAAAGTTTTTTGCGTTGTCATGTCAGTTTTTTTCTTGTTTATTACGACATTGTTTTTATATTTTTCCTGGAATGATATGTTGTCATTAATTAACATGAAGGAGACAATATACTTTTCTTGGCGGGTATTTGTTGCATGTTTTGGTTTGCCAATAGTTTATCATATTTTTATTTTAGCAATCAAAAATTGTTTGATAAATACGCCATCTCCATTTAGTGGTTTTTTGGTAAATTTGTTTGTGTTGATTTTTTTATTTTCTTTTGTATTTAGTTTTCCTGTGTCTATTTATGTTGATTTTAAGTTAAAAAATGCCGGGTATGTTAAATGTTATAGAACGTCGTTTGTTGCTCCAAATAAGTATGTTAAAGATATAAATTTGTGTCGCTAAACATATACCAATCTCACCTCAAGATGCGTATAAATAGTTTTCAAAATAGTAGATCACTTGGAGGGAACCCAGTCCAATTTTTGCGATCTGATTAATCGCCAAATCAAAAAAATCCCAAAATGGACTGAGTCTTGCGAATCATAGCACCAATCCCCCGAAGTGAACGACGCCAGATGAAAAAATTTATTCATAGAGTGTATCGTTATTATGAAAGCTTATTTAGCTATAGAAAATAATCCAACACAAAATACTGTATAAATAACCATAACTGATGCTATGATTGAAATGCCCCTGTAAAGCTAAATATGGTTGGTTTCTCATAAGAGAAAAATTATGCAGATAAATCACGTTGAACAAGGCTTTATCCTGACCCGTCACTGGAAAGATACACCAACGGGTATCGAATTGGTGTATTGGCTGGCGACGGAAGCAGGCGCACGCCGCATAACTATTCCTCACCAAAACGCGGTTGCCTTTGTCCCTCAACATGATCTGCCTAAAGTAAAACCTTTACTCACACAAGAGCGAAACTGTGAATTAACAGCATTGCCATTGAAAGATTTCAATCGCCAACCTGTTGCTGCGCTGTATTGCCGGCATTACCGCCAATTGCAACACTTAGAGCACATTTTCAAGGAACAGAATATTTCTCTCTACGAAACCGATATCCGCCCACCCGACAGGTTTATGATGGAGCGCTTTATTACCGCTCCCGTTTGGTTCAACCAGAAACCCGACGGCAGTTATCAGATGAAACCCAATCCCGCTTATCGGCCTAATTTGAAATGGGTGTCACTGGATATCGAAACCAGCCAACATGGAGAGCTATACTCCATTGGCCTGGCTGGATGCGGCGAGAAAACCGTATTTATGTTAGGGCCAGAAAAGGGTCACCAACAATCTCTCGATTTCAAATTAGAGTATGTTGCCAGTCGTCCAATGATGCTGGAGAAACTCAATGCATGGCTGGCACATTATGATCCTGATGCCATTATTGGCTGGAATCTGGTTCAGTTTGATTTAAAGGTGTTACAGCAACATGCTGAGCGCTATAACGTGCCATTAAAATTTGGGCGCAATCAGACTTTGCTCGAATGGCGAGAACACGGTTTCAAACCAGAGCACTTTTTCGCCTCAGCAGAAGGCCGTTTGATTATTGACGGCATTGACGCACTAAAAACCGCAACCTGGAATTTTCCTTCTTTCAGCCTTGAATATGTTGCACAAGAACTTCTGGGAGAAGGAAAAGCTATCGATAATCCTTATGATCGCATGGATGAGATCAACCGCCGCTTTCAGCAAGATAAACCTGCCCTCGCCCACTATAATTTGCAAGATTGTATTCTGGTTAATCGTATCTTTGAGAAAGCAGATTTGATGGCCTTCTTATTGGAACGTGCCACGGTAACAGGGTTAGCGGTAGATCGCAGCGGTGGATCTGTAGCGGCATTCACGCATCTTTATTTGCCCAAAATGCATCGGATTGGCTATGTTGCGCCCATCCAGCCAACATACTTCGATGATAACAGCCCCGGCGGTTTTGTGATGGATTCATTTCCGGGGTTATACGATTCAGTGTTGGTACTGGATTACAAGAGCCTCTATCCTTCGATTATTCGCACGTTTTTGATTGATCCAGTCGGGATGGTTGAAGGCCTTGCCAATCCAGACAGTGAATACGCCGTCCCTGGCTTTCGTCAGGCATTTTTTTCCCGTACACAACATTGCCTACCGGATATCGTCACACAAATCTGGCAGGCGCGCGATAAGGCCAAACAACAACAGAATGCCCCCCTTTCCCAAGCCCTGAAAATTATTATGAATGCCTTTTATGGTGTGCTCGGTGCCTCTGGCTGTCATTTTTTTGATCCTCGCCTGACTTCATCAATTACAATGCGCGGCCACAAAATCATGCACCAAACCCGTAAGCTCATCGAATCACAAGGCTATCAGGTTATTTATGGCGATACGGATTCCACGTTTGTCTGGCTAAAGCGCTCCCATTCAGAGAAAGAAGCCTGCCAAATCGGGCATTCTTTAGTGCAATTTGTCAACCAATGGTGGCGAGATCATCTCAAAACCGAATTCAATCTTGAAAGCACGCTGGAGCTGGAATTTGAGACACATTATCGACGTTTTCTGATGCCAACAGTACGCGGGGCAGAGCAAGGCAGTAAAAAACGTTATGCCGGATTAAGCGGTGATAAGGTAATTTTCAAAGGGCTGGAAACGGTAAGGAGTGACTGGACGCCGCTGGCACAAATATTCCAGAAAGAATTATATACTTTGATTTTTCAGCAACAACCGCATCAAAATTATATTCGTGAATATCTTGCCAGGACGCTGGCGGGTGAATTTGATGATCGTCTGGTTTATCGCAAACGACTACGCCGTAAGTTGTCTGATTATCAGCGCAATGTCCCGCCCCACGTTCGGGCAGCACGTTTAGCAGATGAGTATAATCAATTACATAATCGTCCACTACAATATCAAAATGGTGGCTGGATCAATTATATCATCACTCAAGCAGGCCCTGAGCCACTAGAGAACCAAACCTCTCCTCCCGATTATGAACACTATCTCAATAAGCAATTGAAGCCGATTGCTGACGCTATCTTGCCATTTGTTCAAGATGACTTTATGCCTCTGCTGACAGGGCAAATGAGCATCTCTTTCGAATAATGGATATTTTTGCAGGTGACGGCTTGCTCGGCTTCAATTAACATATCGCCCCTCTAATGGGCCATTGTACTTTTACGATCCTTTTATCAAAAAACAGGGGTTGTAAAATGCAATTGAAAACTATCCCTATCGATAATCAATAACGATCGATATCCAACAAAAGCAGCCATCCTGCAACCATAAATAATATTGTCTAACAGAAAACTGAGCCAAAATTTATGCCATTTACTCTTGGTCAACGCTGGATAAGCGATACAGAAAGCGAACTTGGATTAGGAACAGTCGTGGCGCTTGATGCGCGCATGGTAACGTTGCTCTTCCCTGCCAGCGGAGAAAACCGCCTTTACGCACGCAATGATTCCCCCATCACCCGCGTTATGTTTAATGTGGACGATACCGTAACCAGTCACGAAGGCTGGAAACTCAAGATTAATGATGTCCAACAAGATAATGGCCTGCTGATCTATGTTGGTACACGTCTGGATACGGAAGAAGAAAATATCTGCTTGCGGGAAGTTTTTCTGGATAGCAAGCTGACGTTTAACAAACCACAGGATCGCTTGTTTGCAGGTCAAATTGACCGCATGGATCGCTTTGCGTTGCGTTTTCGCGCCCGTAAGCACCAAAGCGAGCAGTTCCGTCTGGCGGAAAGTGGGCTGCGTGGTATCCGTGCCAGTTTGATCCCTCACCAGTTACACATCGCCAATGAAGTGGGTAAACGCCACGCACCACGTGTATTACTGGCAGATGAAGTCGGCCTGGGGAAAACCATTGAAGCCGGGATGATTATCCATCAGCAATTAATGGCCGGACGGGCTGAACGTGTGTTAGTTATTGTGCCAGATAGCCTGCAACACCAATGGCTGGTGGAAATGCTGCGCCGTTTCAATCTGCGTTTTTCGCTGTTTGATGATGACCGCTATAGCGAAGCACTGCATGACAGCGATAATCCATTCGAAACCGAACAGTTGATTATCTGTTCCTTAGATTTTGTTCGCCGCAATAAGCAACGTTTTGAGCTTCTGCTGGAAGCAAGCTGGGATTTGATGGTGGTGGATGAAGCTCACCATCTGGCGTGGAGTGAAAAATCGCCAAGCCGCGAATATCAAGTTATCGAACAATTGGCAGAACAAATCCCGTCCGTCCTATTGTTAACGGCAACACCAGAGCAGTTGGGGCAAGAAAGCCACTTTGCCCGCCTGCGCCTGCTGGACCCAAATCGTTTCCACGATTATCAGGCTTTTCTTGATGAACAACAGAAATACCGCCCTGTCGCAGATGCTGTGACGTTGCTGTTATCCGGTGACACCCTAAACAATGACCAGCAAAATGCCATTGTCGAACTGATCAGCGAACAGGATATCGAACCTCTGCTGAAAGCCGCAAACAGCAATCAGGATGGGGAGAGCGAAGATGCGCGCCGCGAACTGATCACTATGTTGATGGATCGTCACGGCACCAGCCGCCTGCTTTTCCGTAACACCCGTGGTGGTGTGAAAGGTTTCCCACATCGTGAATTGCACGAGATCAAGTTACCATTGCCGGCCCAATATCAGACGGCAATCAAGGTTTCTGAAATCATGGGTGCCAAAAAGACAGTGGAGTCTCGCGCCAAAGATATGCTCTATCCTGAGCGGATTTATCAGGAATTCGAAGGGGAAAATGCCACATGGTGGAATTTCGATCCCCGCGTAGAATGGCTGATGGGTTTCTTGATGGCAAACCGCGATGAGAAAGTGCTGGTGATCTGTGCCAAAGCAGAAACGGCACTGCAACTGGAACAAGTTTTGCGTGAACGCGAAGGCATCCGCAGTGCTGTGTTCCACGAAGGTTTGTCTTTGCTGGAGCGTGACCGTGCCGCCGCTTACTTCGCTTCTGAGGAAGAAGGCGCACAAGTGCTGCTTTGTTCTGAAATTGGCTCAGAAGGACGTAACTTCCAGTTTGCCAACCAGCTTGTCATGTTTGATTTGCCATTCAACCCTGATTTGCTGGAACAGCGTATCGGTCGTCTGGATCGTATCGGGCAAAATCGCAATATCAAAATCAGTGTGCCTTATCTGGAAAATACAGCGCAATCCATTCTCCTGCGCTGGTATCACGAAGGGCTGGATGCCTTTGAGCATACTTGTCCAACAGGCCGCGCCATCTATGATAAGTATTATGAAAACCTGCTCAATTTCCTGGCTAAACCTAATGAACAAACTGGCTTCAGTGAGTTTATTATCGAATGTCGCGGGCATCATGAGAAGCTTAAACAGCAATTGGAACAAGGACGTGACCGTCTGCTGGAGATGAATTCCAACGGTGGCGAGCAAGGCCAGAAGCTGGCAGAAAAGATTGCGGCGCAAGATGACGACACGGATCTGGTGAATTTTGCCCTGAATTTGTTTGATATCATTGGTATCAATCAGGAAGATCGCTGCGACAATATTATTGCCTTGCATCCATCCGATCATATGCTGGTACCTGATTTCCCTGGATTACCAAAAGATGGCTGCTCGATTACGTTTGACCGTGAAAAAGCCCTCTCCCGCGAAGATACTCAGTTCCTGAGCTGGGAACACCCAATCATTCGCAATGGCCTGGATTTAATCCTGTCGGGAGATACGGGAAGCTGTGCCGTTTCCATCCTGAAAAACAAAGCGCTGCCCGTTGGGACGCTACTGGTTGAGTTGATTTACGTTGTTGAAGCCCAGGCACCGAAGCACCTGCAATTGACCCGTTTCTTGCCACCAACGCCAGTGCGCCTTTTGTTGGATCTGAAAGGCACCAATCTGGCGCCCCAGGTTGAGTTTGAAAGCTTCAACCGTCAGCTAAACGCGATTAACCGCCATAACGCCAGCAAGCTGGTTAATGCGGTACAGAAAGAGGTTCATGCTATCTTGCAACAATCGGAGCCTCTGATCGAAGAGCAAGCGCGTGCGTTGATTGAGAAAGCGAAGAAAGAAGCTGATGAAGCGCTGTCGGCTGAGTTGTCACGTCTGGAAGCGCTGAAAGCGGTTAACCCGAATATCCGTGATGATGAGCTGGAAGCGATTAGCTCCGAGCATAAGCATCTGCTGCTCAATCTTGATCAGGCCAACTGGCGTCTGGATGCGATTCGTTTGGTGGTTATTTCTCACCAATAAGCAGACATCAATAACCTGTCATTCGGTAAACTCAGGGGTGTTTTTCGCAAAATGCCCCTGGGGAAGCCAATTTTTTCCGACCCATTGGAGCCACTATGCTGGAGTCTTATAATCCCCCGACAGATCCTTGGTTATATGTGCTGTATCAGGACGAGCACATTATGGTTGTCAACAAACCCAGTGGATTACTCTCTGTGCCGGGTAAAGCAGAAGAGCACAAGGACAGTATCATGACGCGGATACAAGCTGAATTTCCTACCGCCGAATCAGTCCATCGATTGGATATGGCCACCAGTGGTATTATGGTCGTGGCGCTGACGAAAGCCGCCGAGCGTGAGTTGAAACGCCAGTTCCGTGAGCGTGAGCCGAAAAAAATCTATATCGCGCGGGTATGGGGAAAGCTGGAGCCGGAAAAAGGCTTAGTGGATCTGCCCTTAATCTGCGACTGGCCGAATCGCCCGAAACAAAAAGTCTGTTTTGAAACAGGCAAATCCGCACAAACTGAGTATCAGGTACTGGAATATGAGGGCCAGGCAACGCGCGTCAGGCTCGCACCAATCACAGGACGTTCTCA
The DNA here is from genome assembly GCF_037265215.1 of Xenorhabdus griffiniae. Taxonomy (NCBI): domain Bacteria; kingdom Pseudomonadati; phylum Pseudomonadota; class Gammaproteobacteria; order Enterobacterales; family Morganellaceae; genus Xenorhabdus; species Xenorhabdus griffiniae. The sequence continues at coordinate 4,160,343 of NZ_CP147737.1, forward strand.
TCAACTTCGTGTGCATATGCTGGCACTAGAGCATCCCATTCTGGGAGATAAGTTCTATGCTCATACGCAGGCAAGGGAAATGGCACCTCGCCTACAATTACATGCTCAAGAACTTTTTATTACTCATCCGGCTTATGGCACCCCCATGCATTTTGAGTGTAAAGCCGAATTTTAACGAGCGCTATTTAAAACCCCGCTCCTTTTTAATCAAATCGTAAGCCGACTGGATGGACTGCGTCTTTTGTTTCGCCAGTTCCATCATTTCTGGTGGTAAACCTTTTGCCACCAGTTTATCGGGATGATGCTCACTCATCAGTTTTCGATAAGCTCGCTTAATGGTGGTCGCATCATCCTGTTTATTGACACCCAATACCTTACAAGCATCTTCCAATGTTGCACGCTGCTGTTCACGACCTTGATGGCGGTACTGTCCATTGAAATGACGTCCGCCTTCCATCATGGCAAGGAATTGTTCAAATTGAATACGGGAAATACCTAATTCTTCGGCAATGACAAACAGAACTTTTCTTTCATTGGGATGCAGTTCGCCATCAGCAAATGCTGCTTGTAACTGAATTTCCAGGAACATGCGGATCAGGTCAGAACGACCGAAGCAAGCACGGCGTAACTGTTGCATTGTTTTACGCAAAGGAAATTGGGACTGTTTGCCTTCACGAAACGCCTGCTGCGCGGAAAGCCGTGCCTCACCATGCAGTTGCATTCTGTCCATCAATTGGGTGGCGAGCTGGATATCCGTTTCTGTTACCCGACCTTTTGCTTTGGTTAAATGCCCCAATACTTGAAAAGTACTGCGAAAAAACAGCGCCTGTCGGGTTGGGCCTTTCGTCGTCCCCCCCAATTTCTGCATCCTGATTTTGTCAAGGATGTGACCAAGCACTAAGCCAATCACAATTCCCCAAAAACCCGCACCAGATGCAATCCCAAATATCAATCCGAATAATTTTCCCCAATACTGCATATAGTCGTCAATTCCCCAATGCTCTGAGCGCAATTTTGCATTATCATACTATCCATTAAGCTCTGTGCCTAACAACAAGATTAGCAAAGTTAAACTTTACTCTGGCGCATATCTCTCAACTACGTTAGTCTCTGAGCGTTTGCCGGCACGATGCCACTGATGACGGAACCGCATAAACATCTATGAATAAATGTTATCCTACCCTGCTGGCCACAATGGTATGGGCAGCACTTTATAGTCAGCAAGCTCATGCTGACCTTGCAGCACAATGTATGCTGGGTGTACCTGTCTACGATAAGCCGATTATCACAGGCGATCCTAATAAACTGCCAGTCTATATTCAGTCCGATGATTCTCACGGTGAATACCCCAATGCGGCTGAGTTCATTGGCAATGTAAATATCCAACAGGGAAATAAAACACTGATAGCCGATAAAGTTCGGCTCGAACAGACACAAGAGCAGGATAAAGAACCTGTGCGCACTGTTACCGCAGTGGGTAATGTCAGCTATGATGACCCTCAGATCATTTTGAAGGGACCCCGCGCCTGGGCGAATCTGAACAATAAAGATACCGATGTGGAACAAGGTAAGTATCAGTTGGTTGGTCGTCAAGGACGTGGCAGCGCAGATAAGATGATGCTGCGTGATGAGAACCGCTATACCATCATGAATAATGGGATATTCACTTCTTGCCTGCCCGGTAATGACAGCTGGAGTGTCGTGGGTTCTGAAGTCATTCTTGACCGTGAAGAAGAAGTTGCCGAAATCTGGAATGCCCGTTTTCGCGTTGCCAATGTGCCGGTATTTTATACACCATATTTGCAATTACCTATCGGTAATAAACGTCGTTCTGGTTTCTTAATTCCAAATGCCAGTTTTTCCAACAAAGATGGCTTCCAATTTCTGCTGCCGTACTACTGGAACATTGCCCCTAACTATGATGCCACGATTACTCCTCATCTCATCACGATGCGGGGTTTGAAGCTCGATAATGAATTCCGTTATCTCACCAAAGCGGGGACCGGTACAGTTGCGCTGGATTGGATTGATCAGGATCGTCTGTATAAAGAGGATAAAAGGCTCAAGGCCAGACCTGAGCGGGATAGCAACAGCCGCTGGTTGTTCTACTGGAATCACAGTGGTGTCATGAATCAGGTTTGGCGTTTCAGTGCTGATTATACCAAAGTCAGTGATCCGAACTATTTCAATGACTTCAGTTCACAATACGGTTCCAGCACCGATGGCTATGCCACTCAGAAATTCAGTATTGGCTATGCCCAACAAAACTGGAATGCCACACTCACAACCAAACAGTTCCAAATTTTTACCCCTAGTGATAGAGGAAAAGCTTACCGAACAGCGCCTCAGTTAGATCTCAACTACTATAAAAATGATTTGGGACCGTTTGATTTTCGTACTTACGCTCAGGTGGCCAAATTTACCAGTGTTGGTAATCAGTGGCCAGATGGAACGCGCTGGCACCTGGAACCTTCCATTAACTTACCACTCTCCAATGGCTGGGCGAGCATCAATAATGAATTTAAGTTGATGGCAACCCATTATCAACAGGATCTTACTGAAACAACTAAATCCAACACTGAGATACCTGCATTGGAAAGATCGGTAAACCGTATTCTGCCGGTGTTTAAATCAGATGCGAAGATGGTGTTTGAACGCGCTATGTATTTTAACCAAGGCTTCACCCAGACGCTGGAACCGCGCGTTCAATATCTCTATGTGCCTTATAAGAATCAAAACAACATCAATAACTTTGATTCTTCTCTGCTACAATCGGATTATACTGGATTGTTCCGGGATCGCTTCTACAGTGGGTTAGACCGTGTTTCGTCTGCTAATCAATTTACCGCTGGCGTGACTACCCGTATTTATGATGAAGATTTAGTTGAACGTTTTAGCCTGTCCGTAGGTCAAATTTACCATTTTGAACGTCCACGTACCGAAGATACTGACTCTGTCTTAGGTAGTAAGGATATCATTGGGAACAAAAAAGGAACGGGGGCGACAACCTGGGCTGGAGATGTACACTGGAGAATCAATGATTCCTGGGGCATCAAAGGCGGGTTGCAATATGACAATCGTCTGGACGACTTCACTATGGGTAATGCCATCATGGAATACCGTCGTGACGCTGACCGCATGTTGCAGTTAAGCTACCGTTTTGTTGATCGCAATTATATTCAAGCCACACTCAAGGGTGGCGCGCCCGCTTACCAGCAAGGAATTTCTCAGATTGGTATGGTAGCAAGTTGGCCGTTGTCAGATCGTTGGGCGTTTGTCGGGGCTTATTACTACGATACCAAAGAGAAACAGCCTGCAACCCAAATGGTCGGTTTGCAATACAACACTTGCTGCTGGGCAGTCAGTGTAGGTTATGAACGCAAGATCACCGACTGGCGCTTCGATAGCAGTCAATATGACAACAAATGGTCATTCAATGTTGAACTTCGTGGCTTAAGTAACAATCATAGTTTAGGGAGTCAGAAAATGTTGCAGCAAGGTATTCTTCCATACCAACGTGCATTCTGATACCGATAAACGCAATGTAAACAAAATAACCCCGCCAAGGCGGGATTGATATGATGGGAAACGTATGAAGAACTGGAAATTGCTCATTTTCGGATTGATGTTTTCAGTAAACTCTGTCGCAATGGCGGCTCCACAAGAGCTGAATAAGGTTGCTGCCGTTGTTAACAATGATGTCGTACTGGAAAGTGACGTTAGCAGCCTTTTACAATCCGTTAAACTCAATGCAAAACATGCAGGCCAGCAATTACCGGATGAAAAAACATTGCGTCACCAAATCCTTGAGCGCCTGATTATGGATGATATTGTTCTGCAAATGGCAAACCGGATGCAGCTAACTATCCCTGATCAAGCCTTAGATTCTGCGATCACGAATATTGCGGCTCAAAACCACTTGAGCCTTGCCCAGTTAAAACAAAATCTGATCGCAGAGGGAATGAGCTTTGATACTTACCGTAATCAGATCCGCAAGGAAATGATGATTGCAGAAGTACGTAACAATGAGGTACGCCGCCGCATTACTATCCTGCCACAGGAAGTTGATTCACTGGCTAATCAAATCAGCAACCAAAACAGTCAGGACTCTGAGATAAATCTCAGCCAGATCCTGATCCCTCTGTCGGAAAACCCAAGCCAGGAGCAGGTAGAAAAAGCGGCAACCACGATTAAAAAAATCTTATCTGAACTCCACAATGGTGTCGATTTCGGCAAATTAGCGCTTTCCTATTCCAGTGATCCCCAAGCCCTGAAAGGGGGAAATATGGGTTGGAGCAAACTGCAAGAATTGCCATCCCTGTTTGCTGCACAGCTTCAATCTGCTCATAAGGGACAGATTATTGGCCCAATTCGTTCCGGCGTTGGCTTTCACATTCTGAAAGTGAATGATATCCGTGGTGGTCAGACGTCTATTGCCGTCACTGAAGTGAATGCTCGCCATATTCTGCTGAAAACATCACCTATTATGAATGATGAACAGGCACGTAACGAGTTGCTGAAACTCAGAGAAGAGATCTTAAATGGCAAAACCTCATTCGAAGAAGCCGCAAAAGCACATTCTGAAGATCCAGGTTCAGCCATGCGTGGTGGAGAACTGGGTTGGAATTTGCCGAGCGCTTACGATCCTGCTTTCCGTGATGCGTTGATGACGTTGCAAAAAGGTGAGATCAGCCAGCCTGTTCACTCCTCTTTCGGCTGGCACTTAATCCAACTGCTGGATAGCCGCAAGGTTGACAGAACAGACGCTGCACAGAAAGATCGCGCCTACCGCCTGCTGTTTAACCGTAAATTCAATGAAGAGGCACAAAACTGGATGCAGGAATTACGCGCCTCTGCTTATGTGAAAATTTTAGATGGTAGCAATGCACAATAATAAACCCATCGTCATTACCCCCGGCGAACCAGCCGGGGTTGGCCCTGACTTAGTCATTGCCTTGGCTCAAAAAGCGTGGCCTAGCCAACTGGTTGTCTGTGCTGATCCAGAGCTGATGCTTTCCCGAGCTAAGCAACTGAATTTACCCCTACAACTGCAAACTTATTCTCCAGAACACATTTCTTCATCACAGGCAGCCGGAACCCTAACCATCCTGCCCGTTAACCTCCACTCCCCGACGATGACAGGGGAATTAAACCGGAAAAACGGTACTTACGTCACGGAAACCTTAGCAAGAGCTTGCGATGGTTGCCTGAATGGGGAGTTTTCTGCATTGGTGACAGGACCTGTACATAAAGGTGTCATTAATGATGCAGGCGTGGCTTTTACTGGACATACCGAGTTTTTTGCTGACCACAGCCAATGCTCGAGGGTGGTCATGATGTTGGCAACGGAAGAGCTACGGGTAGCGCTGGCAACCACGCACCTGCCGATTCTGGATGTCCCCAAAGCAATTACGTTTGATTCCCTGCGGGAAGTTATCACCATTCTTAATCATGATCTAAAAACCAAATTCGGTATTCCCCGTCCCCATATCTATGTTTGCGGCCTGAATCCTCATGCCGGTGAAGGTGGGCATATGGGACATGAAGAAATAGATATCATCATTCCTGCCTTAGATAGTCTGAGAGCGGAAGGGATATGGTTGGAAGGTCCATTACCTGCGGATACCCTGTTCCAACCCAAATATTTAGATCATGCTGATGCCGTGCTTTCGATGTATCACGATCAAGGGTTACCCGTGTTAAAATACCAGGGTTTTGGCAGGGCCGTAAATATTACGTTAGGGCTGCCATTTATCCGAACTTCTGTCGATCATGGCACAGCACTGGAGCTGGCGGGGACAGGTCAAGCTGATGTGGGTAGTTTTATCACCGCATTGAATCTAGCAATTAAAATGATACAAAACAGTAATGAATAACAAAGTCCATCAAGGGCACCATGCCCGTAAACGTTTCGGGCAAAACTTTTTAACCGATCAATTTATTATTGATAGCATTGTCAATGCGATGAACCCACAGGCTGGCCAAGCCATCGTGGAAATCGGCCCAGGTCTGGGAGCATTGACAGAACCCGTGGGTGAACGCATGGATAAGATGACTGTCGTCGAGCTTGACCGTGATTTAGCGGCTCGTCTGCACATCCACCCCAAACTGAAAGATAAGCTGACAATCATTCAACAAGATGCGATGACCGTTGATTTTGGTCAGATTGCTAAAGAACATGGGCAACCCTTGCGTGTATTTGGTAACTTGCCTTATAACATCTCTACACCGTTAATGTTCCATCTTTTTAGCTATACTGATGCTATCGCTGATATGAACTTTATGTTGCAGAAAGAAGTTGTGAATCGTCTTGTCGCGGGACCTGACAGTAAAGCCTATGGACGCTTAAGTGTGATGGCGCAATACTACTGTCAGGTGATACCTGTGCTTGAAGTACCGCCAACGGCATTTACACCCGCGCCAAAAGTGGATTCTGCTATTGTGCGTTTGATCCCACACAAGAGTATGCCTTACCCTGTTCAAGACATTCGCATGTTAGCCCGGATCACAACTCAGGCATTTAACCAACGGAGAAAAACGATCCGCAATAGCCTTGGGAATATTTTTTCTGTTGAACAGTTAACTGAATTGGGTATTGATCCAAACACGCGGGCTGAAAACATCTCTGTCGAGCAATACTGTAAGATGGCGAACTGGTTATCATCTCAACCTGAAATTGCCTAAACAAATAAACAGGCGTTGCAGCAACAGGAGGTACCTATGCTCAATGAACCAAGAATTCATATTCAAGTACAAAGTACTTACGTAGAAAGTCAATCACAGCCGGAACAACAACGTTTTGTGTTTGCTTATACTGTATCAATTCGTAATCTTGGGCATTCCCCTGTGCAACTTATTAGCCGTTACTGGCGCATTACCAACAGTGATGGTCACCAAACCGAAGTTCAGGGTGAAGGGGTTGTGGGAAAACAACCTTTGATCCCACCGGGAACAGAATATCGCTACAGCAGTGGCGCTATTTTAGAAACACCTCTGGGGACAATGGAAGGCCATTATAACATGATCGATCACGATGGTCGTCCATTCCGTGTCGCCATTCCGGTGTTCCGGCTGGCTATTCCAACACTGATAAATTAATTATGGCTACATACCTTATTGGCGATATTCACGGCTGTTATCGTGAACTTCGCGCCTTGTTAGAACAAGTCGATTTTAATTCCAGTGAAGACACTTTATGGTTGACCGGCGATCTGATCGCTCGTGGCCCTGATTCATTGGCAGTCCTTCGCTACATTAAGCAACTCGGCTCCGCAGTAAAACTGGTATTGGGCAATCACGATCTGCATCTGTTAGCGGTTTACGCTAAAATCAGCCGCAATAAGCCGAAAGATTTGCTGGATGAATTACTCGCGGCACCGGATGTCGATGAATTAATAAATTGGTTAAGAAAACAGCCAATGCTGCAAATCGATGAAGAACTGAAACTCGTCATGGCACATGCCGGGCTAACCCCACAATGGGATCTGGAAACAGCCAAAATATGTGCCCGTGAAGTGGAAGCGATTCTTCGCAGTGACAGTTATCCTTTGTTTCTCAATGAAATGTATGGGGATATGCCGAACAATTGGACGCCAGAGTTAAGCGGACTTGCTCGATTGCGTTACAGTACCAATGCTTTGACCAGAATGCGTTATTGTTTTCCAAATGGTCAATTGGATATGAATTGTAAATCTAAACCGGAAAATGCACCTGCCCCACTCAAACCCTGGTTTGAATTACCACGCAGCATTCCTGAAGACTATTCAATCGCCTTTGGTCATTGGGCAGCTCTGGAAGGTCAAGGTACACCTTCTGGTATCTACGCCTTAGATACGGGGTGCTGTTGGGGAGGTAAATTAACCCTGCTTCGTTGGGAAGATAAACAATATTTCAGCCAAGGATCATTACTCAAATCATAAGTCTGATAAATAATAAACCTGCCGGTGACACTGGAGTGCCCCAAGGCACTCCGCACGTAAGATAAACTCACTCTCGGCGTTCCAGAATTTCAAAACAATAGCCATGAGAATTGTTTTCATCTGCATCGTGATATTCGGTAAACGTTGAATTCCATTCATCAGGTTCATAATCAGGGAAATGCGTGTCACCAATCACTTCTGCATCAATGTGAGTCAGGTACATACGATCAGCCAGAGGAATAAATTGCTCATAAATTTTTCCCCCTCCCATTACCATCACTTCTTTAACATCGCCAACGGCGGCTAAAGCGGCTTCGATAGAGTTAACCCAAGTCACCCGATCATCATTTGCAGGTTGACTGCTAATAACGATATTCAGGCGCCCAGGCAAAGGACGGCCAATCGATTCATAAGTCACTCGCCCCATTACAACCGGCTTTCCGAGTGTATTGCGTTTAAACCAGGCTAAATCACCCGGCAAAGTCCATGGCATGGCATTTTCCATACCGATAACTCGATCCATAGCCATCGCAGCAATCAAGCTGATAATCATTAAATCACCTTACAGCCAAGTAGTATGAAAATTTGGGACACTATACGGAAAGGGTTACTCGCAGTCGATATGATTAACAATTTATTACAAACAAATAGTTAGTTTACCCACTAATTGTTAAACAAGCCGCTGTTTAACAGCTTATTACTTAACAGGCAGGCAAAAAAATAACAACTTTATTCAATTTTACAGAGCATCTATCTAAAACAGTGCCAAAAATGAGTAAAGCTAAAGCAAAAATTTCATTTAAAAACCAGCAGGATCAACAACTAACTGTCCGGCAACCCCACGATCAGCCATCTCTAATATCTGGCTGTAATACATGAAAGGAAAATGTTCATAAGACGGTTGCATCATATTAACCAACAATTCTGCCCGACTATCGATCCAAACGGTATCTTTCCAGCCATAATCCTGTGGCTCTGGGCGGTTGCCATTCAGGTTGATGACCTTAAATCTTACCCCTTCAATATGGAAAGGCTGGGGCACTGACGTTGTGACTATCCAACGTTCCCATGCGCCTTGTTGACTTGTGATATCAATTCGATGTGCATTCAGCAGTGAACCATTAATTCCTTGAGAATAATCACCCAAATCAATCTGACGACTTTGAATGGTGGAGTTGATCTGTGGATTATCAACGATAAGCTGAGTTGGTAGTTGATCTGTCACCAAAGGGAGCAATCCGCTGGCTTTCAGGGTTAACACCGTCGTTGACAGCAGCTTGGTCGAAGGTTCAAACAAGCCTTTCAAACGATCGATGACACCGGCAGATTCTCCCGCAGTAACGGTAACACTTTCCACTTTTGACATATCAATCAAGACTTCTCGACGTTCCCCTGGCGCAAGTGACAATACTTGTACCGCCACGGGAGCAGGCAATAAGCCTTGATCAGTGGCAATCATGTAAAAAGGACGCCCATCACTGAGCTGCAATTGATATCGTCGGGCATTAGATGCATTCAGGAAGCGTAACCTAATCCAACCTCTGGCAACCTCCACAAAAGGATTTTCGACACCATTAACAATTAGGGTATCACCAAGAAAACCTTGATTAGCCGGTGGGTTATATTGCGGTACACCAAAATTGTCCAATCGCTTATCTTGCAAGATAACCGGAAAATCATCGACACCATAATGTCTGGGTAAAGGCAGGTTGCGGCTACTTTCGTCTTCCACCAACCACATACCAGCAAGGCCGGCATAAACATGCTGTGCCATGCGATTTGGCGTATTGGCGTGATACCAACAGGTCGATGCAACTTGATCTATCGGGATAACCGGCGACCAATTTTCCCCTGGCGCCATCAAACGGGCCGAACCGCCCATCAAAGTGCCAGGCACCAGTAAACCCCCGACGGTCATCGAAACCGGTTCGGATAACCGATTGCTATAGATCAATTTGACATCATCCCCTCGGTAAACCCGAATGGTTGGCCCTAAATAATGTCCGTTGATGCCCCAGACTGGCGCTTTGTTATGACCATTAAACGACCAAGTGGCTTTTTGTATGGCTAAAAACAGGGGTTGCCCTCTGCGGGATTCCAGTAAGGGAGGGAGCGGCAATTTTGTTTGTTGATTCTTGTTGGCCCGAACGACAAAAGGAAGCGCCCCTAAACACATAGCCAAACCAGAAGCCTGAATAAATTGGCGCCGACTCAGTGACATACTTTCTCCACAGAAGATCTCCACAGAAGGAATAGTCTCTTACGATAGAAAGACAACCCGAATAGCAATTCCCAATGATTGCCTGATTCAAATAATTGCAGGGATGAATACTCTGATATTGTGGCTATCAGAATTTATTATTCTATCGATTGCGTTTAATAAAAACGTTAATTTATTAAACGCAATCATATCGCGAATAGGAGAAAATTTCTAAAATTATCGAAAAATTATAGCGATAATCAGTCCAACTGGCTATCTACGCTGATTAAGTGCCTCGACTTCTTTATCCAATTCTGCAATTTTAGTTTGCATTATTTGTCGGCAGTGTTCTGCCAATTCACGAACTTGATCTTTGGTATATTTCGTGGTGTCAATCGGGGGCAACATTTCAACAATAACGGTGCCATTGTCCCAACGATTTAGTTTTATTTTATCGTGTGTTGTAGAAACACAAACCGGTACAATAGGTGCACCTGCGGCAATGGCGGCATGAAAGGCACCTGTTTTAAAAGGCATCAATCCACGGCCACGACTCCGTGTTCCTTCTGGAAACATCCAAACCGAAATTTGATTTTTTTTGATCTGATCGACAACCTGTGAAATCGTGCCATGAGCTTTTGTCCGATTATCCCTGTCGATCAAAATATTACCTGTCAACCAATATAGCTGGCCAAAGAAGGGAATAAAGACCAGGCTTTTTTTGCCCACGGTAACAGTTCGTGGCTGCACCGCATTCGACATCGTAACCATATCGTAATTATTTTGGTGATTGCCAATATAAATACTTGGCCCATACTCCCGTGCTTCCTCTGGAACACGTTCCAGCAGCTTAATGCCAAGCACTTTATGCAATTTGCCAAACGCACGCCCGAAAGTCATAACATGACGTGGATTACGTGGGCTGAATAAACAGTAGATACAGCCAAAAATAACGATCAGTATCCCAAGCAGAATAACAATAATTCCCCGAATGATTGCTAGCATAGCGGCCCCTTGTTGAAAGGCCAGTGCATTCATTACACTGGCCTAAAATTACGATTTATACCAATCTAACTTCAAGATGCGTGTGATTTCATCGAGTGTTGTAAATTGCAAATCAATGTGATGGTTTATATCTCCCCGCGTAGCGGAGAGATATAAGACACATCTTGAGAGACGATTGGCAGATGCCTTTCTTCACTCTGCAATTTGCAGCTTAATCGCTTGTATTACAAACCACTTCAACGCGCTCAACACGCTGTAACCCGCGTGGCAGAGACGCTCCCTTGCGCCCTCTCTCTGCCCTGAATTTCTGTAAATCCTCAGAGCGAAGCAGTAACTTGCGTTTGCCAAAGTAAAGCGTGATAGAAGATTGTGGTGGCAAGACCAGTAACCAAGCCAGCATATCTTCGCCTGATGCAGCCTGTGCCGCCGGAATAGAAACAATCTTATTGCCCTTGCCCTTTGAAAGCTGTGGCAAATCAGTCACTGGAAACATCAACATACGGCCCGCTTTGGTAATTGCCAGTAACATGTCTTCCTGTTCGTTGTTAATCTCCAACGGCGGCATCACTTTAGCATTCTCGGGCAAAGTAATCATGGCCTTACCCGCACGGTTCTTGGCAATCAAATCATTGAAAGTACAGATAAAACCATATCCCGCATCAGATGCCATCAAGAATTTCTGATCTTCTTTCGCCATCAAAAGATGCTCAACCGATGCCCCAGCCGGCAACGCCAGTTTGCCCGTTAACGGTTCTCCCTGCCCTCTGGCTGATGGCAAATCCAACGGATCAACGGAATAACTGCGCCCTGTGGTATCAATAAAGACCACGGGCTGGTTACTCTTGCCACGCACTGCACTGCGGAAGCTGTCACCAGATTTGTAATTTAAGCCGGCCGGATCAATCTCGTGCCCTTTCGCACTACGTACCCAGCCCATCTCTGACATGATGACAGTAATCGGCTCAGACGGCAGGATATCGTGATCACTCATAGCCTTCGCTTCCGTGCGCTCTTTCAGCGGGGAGCGACGGTCATCACCGTAGCTTTCTGCATCGGCAATAATTTCTTTTTTCAGTAAGGTATTTAACTTACGTTCAGAACCCAAAATCGCCTGAAGCTTGTCACGTTCTTTCGCCAGTTCATCCTGTTCGCCACGGATTTTAACTTCTTCCAGTTTCGCCAGGTGACGCAATTTCAGTTCAAGAATGGCTTCGGCCTGCGTTTCGGTTAAGTCAAAACGCTGCATCAATACTGACTTCGGTTCATCTTCATTACGAATAATATGGATAACTTCATCAATATTAAGATAGGCCGTCAGCAAACCTTCCAAGATATGCAAACGCTTAAGCACTTTTTCCAGGCGATGGTTCAGGCGATTACGCACGGTTTCACGGCGGAAAACCAGCCATTCACTGAGGATCTCAACCAAACCCTTAACCGCAGGGCGGTTATCCAGACCGATCATGTTGAGATTGATGCGATAACTTTTTTCCAAATCAGTGGTTGCAAACAGGTGGTTCATTACCTGCTCGACATCCACGCGGTTAGTACGCGGAACAATCACCAAACGAGTTGGATTTTCATGATCAGACTCGTCACGCAGATCATCCACCATCGGCAACTTTTTCGCCCGCATTTGGCTGGCAATTTGTTCTAATACCTTCGCGCCAGATACCTGGTGAGGCAAGGCGGTGATCACTACGTTACTGTCTTCTTTTGACCAAACCGCCCGCATCCGCACCGAACCACGGCCATTTTTATAGATTTTGCGGATATCTTCTTTTGATGTGATGATCTCAGCTTCTGTTGGATAATCCGGCCCTTTGACATATTCCATCGCCTCATCAAGCGATAAATCAGGTTTATCCAGCATGGCAATCAGTGCATTCGCGACCTCACGCGCATTGTGTGGCGGGATATCGGTCGCCATCCCCACGGCAATGCCTGTGGTGCCATTGAGCAAGATATTGGGCAGACGTGCAGGCAAACACTTAGGCTCCTGCAATGTACCATCAAAGTTTGGCACCCAGTCTACGGTTCCTTGCCCCAACTCAGACAGTAACAATTCAGCATATTTAGACAAACGGGATTCGGTATAACGCATCGCCGCAAAGGATTTTGGATCATCCGGCGCCCCCCAGTTGCCTTGTCCGTCGACTAACGGATAGCGGTATGAGAAAGGTTGTGCCATCAAAACCATAGCTTCATAACAAGCTCCATCGCCATGCGGGTGATATTTACCGAGAACATCACCGACAGTACGGGCAGATTTTTTAAATTTGGCACTGCTGCTCAGCCCAAGTTCTGACATCGCATAGACAATACGACGCTGAACCGGCTTTAAGCCATCACCGATAAAAGGCAACGCCCTGTCCATGATGACGTACATGGAGTAATTCAAATAGGCATTTTCAGTGAACGCATGGAGCGGCTGACGCTCCACACCGTCGTGAGTTATCTCACTCATGTAATAATTTCCTCAGGATCTGTATTGACTACCTTTGCGCTATCTTTCTCTGTGTGCACTTTATCTTATGCACTAAATTCATGCGCTAAACTTCGATATCGATGGAATCACCCTTCTCTTGCAGCCAATTACGGCGATCTTCTGAACGTTTCTTCGCCAGAAGCATATCCATGACTGAGAGGGTTTCTTGATAATTTTCATCGTCGATAGTCAATTGCACCAGACGGCGAGTATTAGGATCTAACGTGGTTTCACGCAACTGTATTGGGTTCATTTCACCCAACCCTTTAAAACGCTGAACGTTCGGTTTGCCCCGCTTGCGACTCAAACGATCCAGGATGGCGCTTTTTTCCCCTTCGTCCAGCGCATAATGTACTTCTTTGCCGAGGTCGATGCGATATAGCGGCGGCATGGCCATATAAACATGTCCGCGTTTCACCAATGTCGGGAAATGACGGACAAACAAGGCGCACAGCAATGTTGCAATGTGTAATCCATCAGAGTCTGCGTCCGCCAGTATGCAGATTTTACCGTAGCGTAGCTGGCTTAGATCGTCACTATCCGGATCAATACCAATCGCAACAGAAATATCATGAACTTCCTGCGAAGCCAGAACTTCATCCGAAGAGACTTCCCATGTATTCAGGATTTTTCCGCGCAGTGGCATGATCGCCTGAAACTCACGATCACGAGCTTGTTTCGCAGAGCCTCCTGCGGAATCCCCTTCCACTAAAAACAATTCAGTAACATTGAGATCTTGCGCAGTACAGTCTGCCAATTTACCCGGCAACGCAGGGCCATTGGTCAGCTTTTTGCGTACGACTTTCTTCGCCGCACGCATTCTACGCTGCGCACTGGCAATCGCCATTTCAGCGAGTTGCTCCGCATCTTGAATATGCTGGTTCAGCCACAAGCTGAATGCATCTTTTACCACGCCAGAAACGAAAGCCGCAGACTGGCGAGAAGAAAGACGCTCTTTGGTTTGGCCGGCAAATTGCGGATCTTGCATTTTAAGCGATAACACGTAAGCACAGCGATCCCAGATATCATCGGCAGAGAGTTTAACTCCACGTGGTAATATATTGCGGAATTCGCAGAATTCACGCATGGCATCCAACAATCCCTGACGCAAGCCGTTAACATGGGTGCCGCCTTGTACCGTTGGGATCAAGTTGACGTAGCTTTCCGTCAATAATTCTCCACCTTCCGGTAGCCAGAGCACGGCCCAATCAACCGCTTCCGTATCTCCACTTAATGTGCCGACAAAAGGGGCCTGTGGCAATGTTACCAGCCCGTTAACCGCTTCCAGCAGATAATCTGTCAACCCGTCGGCATAACACCATTTCTGCTCGGTATCGTTCAGTTTGTCCTTAAAAACAATCTCCACACCTGGGCACAACACCGCCTTGGCTTTTAGTAAATGCGTCAAGCGGGTGGCAGAAAAACGGGGCGTGTCGAAATAGCTTTCATCTGGCCAAAAATGGACACTCGTGCCGGTATTGCGTTTGCCACAACTGCCGATGACTTCCAATTCTTGTACTTTCTCACCATTTTCAAAGGCGATTTGGTGTACCTGACTGTTACGACGAACAGTCACTTCCACGCGCCTGGACAGGGCGTTGACCACCGAGATCCCAACTCCATGTAAGCCACCAGAGAATTGGTAATTTTTATTGGAAAATTTTCCGCCCGCATGTAGGCGGGTCAAAATCAATTCAACAGCAGAAACTTTTTCTTCAGGATGGATATCAACCGGCATACCACGGCCATCATCTATCACTTCCAGAGACTGATCGCTGTGAAGGATTACTTCAATATGCTTCGCGTGACCAGCCAGAGCTTCGTCCACACTGTTATCGATCACTTCCTGTGCCAGATGGTTCGGGCGGGCTGTATCGGTATACATTCCGGGACGGCGACGAACTGGCTCCAGGCCACTGAGGACTTCAATGGCCTCTGCGTTGTAACTAGATTGAGTCATGTTGTAATTCTGTCGGTTGCTTCGTTATTAGAGGGCCAATCAGTATTGATATACTGTTGATAATACCAGTCGTTTACCTATTTTTGGCAATTTTTTTACTATTGCCACTGGTTAGCCCTAAGAAGTCAATGATTTGAGGGAAATAATATTCGAAGCCAATAAAAGCATGATTTCCACCAGATTCAACCGTCTGTCGGCACTGCATCAGGTAAGCAACGGCTTGACGGTAATCAAGTACCTCATCCCCTGTTTGCTGCAATAACCAAATAAGATCCGGTGATTCCAGCGGGTCAATGTGCATCACTTTGAGATCATGTATATGGCTTGGTTTGAGAGTATAGCGCTCTTCGGTATAGGGATTCACGTTTTCCCCAAGATAATTCTGAAGCAAGTCGAAAGGACGTACCGCAGGATTGACAACCACGGCGGGCAAACCAAAGCACTGAGAAAGCCAGATAGCCAGATACCCCCCCAAAGAAGAACCCACTAGTCCGATATTTTCACCAGCAAGTTCCATGACCAGCTCTTCCAGTAAGATGGCCGCATCTTCGGGGTAAGGGGGTAATTGCGGCACCAGCATGTCAATTTCAGGATGCTGCTGGTGTAACCACGTTTTCAGCGCATTCGCTTTCGCTGATTGTGGGGAACTATTGAAACCATGTAAGTAGAGTAATGTCGACATTAATACCCGTCCGAATCTAAATCCGGGCAAAACTCGTTATTCTTAAGCCTGTGAACCTGTGTCTGCAATTGTGCTTCTTTATTATTGCCAGCCACAGACAGTTCGAGATAACGCCATCCCGGAGCCACTGTATCAAGCATAAAATTAGTACAATGTGGCTTAAATTGCACACAGGTTGATGGGGTTGCCATAACACGAATACCGTTCCATATGTCATCCACCTCTTGATGGATATGCCCACACAGTATAACTTTCACCTGGGTTTTGCCTTTCAAACATTCTGATAATTCGGGAGCATTACGCAAACTGTGTTGATCCAACCATGTGCATCCAGACGGAATCGGGTGATGGTGCAGCATAATTATTGCATGGCGATCACTGTGTTCATCCAGGCATTTTTTCATCCACTCAAGCTGATAATCCGTCAACTCACCATGAGGAACACCTTGCACTTGACTGTCCAGCATAATCAACTGCCAATGCTGACCGATAAATATCTGCTTGGAAGGTGAAATGCCTGCTGCTGCCAACGTGTCAACCATCGCGGGTTGATAATCATGATTACCGGGTAACCAAACACAAGGTGCAGGTAAACGCGCAATGCCCTCAGCAAAATGCTGGTAAGCATTAATGGTCTGATCCTGTACCAAGTCACCTGTCGCAACGATCAAATCAATATCGAGATCTTGCTGCAAAATCATATCCAATACCGCATGATAACTGCGATAGGTATTGACTCCCAGCAATGAATCTCCCTTATTAGCAAAAAGGTGCGTGTCGGTAATTTGCAGTATTCTGGCTGTGGCGCCTTCTGCCACAGGTATTTCAAGCAGGCTTTCCAAAAGGTTTCCTTTTCCTGTCGATCATAAGGATGATTTTAACGTGTCTTGGTGCAAAAGATCTGCTGGCTGGGGCACACTTCCCGTTTTCCAACATAAATTAGGAATGATTACCCAACCACTTTTTCCTAAGTTTTTCATGGTGCAATGCCAGCCACTGTATTGCAATAACTGAAGCCGCATTATCGATAATGCCCGCTTCTACCCATTGATAAGCCTGTTCACGACTCACAACCAGAACGCGAATATCTTCATGTTCACCTTCCAGACCGTGAACCCCTGACGCGGTGGCGGCATCGACTTCACCAACAAAGATATGCATACGCTCTGTCGTACCGCCAGGGCTGGAAAGATAACTTAATGCAGGCTGACAGCGCTTAACCTCAATTCCTGCTTCTTCTACGACTTCGCGACGGACGACTTGTTCAGCGTCTTCTCCCGCTTCGATCATGCCAGCAATCACTTCCAGCAACCACGGCGTATGACTGGTCTCAATCGCCGGAATTCGGATTTGTTCAATCAAAACAACTTCATCGCGCACCGGATCATAAGGCAATAAAACGCCGGCATGACCTCGCTCAAAAACCTCACGTTTAATGATTTCACTCCAACCACCGCGAAATAAGCGATGCCTGAATTGATATTCAGTCATGTTAAAAAAACCGCGGTAAAGCGTTTTTTGAGAAATCATTTCGACATCTTGTTTAGTAAAAGTATATGGCGAGACAAGATCTTTACTCATAAAATCACCTGATTAGTTTTTAAAATTTCCTATTATTAAAAGGTATTTTTTCATATTGATCTAAATAAATTCATTTTGATGATACAAACAAGCAGAAAAATGAGGCAATATGGCACAAACAGCCACCCTACCCTGCTGGCATTCTCTGCTAGAATCTGTGGTATTAGTTTTTATGCAGAGGCAACTTAAGCAAAATAGCTGCACAACAAGGAACGCAAATGAAAAAATTGCTCTCTCTTTTTATCGCTATGAATCTGGTAGGTTTTAGTACTTCAAGCCATGCTGCGGATTTACTCCAAATTTATCAGCAGGCAAAAGAAACAAACCCTGAATTGCTTAAGGCACAGGCCGACCGTAATTCAGTAGTTGAAAAGATTAATCAAGCTCGTAGCTCTTTATTGCCCCAATTAGGTCTGAATGCGGGTGTCAATTATGGCAAGGGTTTTCGCGATGCCAGAAATTCAGAATCTCATGGCACAAATGCGAGTCTGCAACTGACGCAAACCATTTTTGATATGGCAAAATGGAATCAGCTGAATCAAGCAGAGAAAAATGCGGGTATTGAAGACATCAAATATCAAGCAGCTCAACAGCAATTAATCCTCAACACTGCACAAGCCTATTTTGACGTTCTGAATAAAATTGATACATTGACATTTACCGAAGCGCAAAAAGCTTCATTGTACCGTCAACTGGATCAAACCACTCAGCGTTTTAATGTCGGTCTGGTTGCCATTACTGACGTGCAGAATGCCCGCGCTCAATATGACTCGATTCTGGCAACCGAAGTTTCTGATCGCAACAATCTGGAAAATGCGCTGGAAAAACTGCGTATGATTACAGGCAATTACTACCCACAGTTGGCTGCACTAAATATTGATCTGTTCAAAACCAAACAACCAAAATCAGGTGATAAAGTGCTCAAAGAAGCAGAAGTCCGTAACCTGAACCTGCTGTCAGCCCGCTTAATGCAAGATCTAAGACGCGAACAAATCAAAGAAATGCAGACAGGCTATATGCCAACGGTTAATTTAAGCGCAGATACAAGTATTTCTAACGATCATACGCGCGGAAATAAACGAATGGACGAATATAGAGGCGGCAATAGCGTTAAGCTTTCTTTGAGTTTACCGCTGTTCAGTGGTGGAGCGACCTATTCTCAAGTAGAGCAAGCGAAATATAATTTTGTCAGCGCTAGTCAGGACTTGGAAAATACGTATCGTAAAGTCACACAAGAAGTGCATTCTTCTACCAATAACATTGCTGCTGCTATCAGTAGTGTTGACGCCAACAAGCAAGCGGTACTCTCTGCGCAAAGTTCATTGGACTCAATGGAAGCCGGTTATCAGGTAGGAACCCGCACAATCGTCGATGTGCTGGATTCGACAACTAAACTTTATCAAGCCAAGCAGAATCTGTCTAAAGCACGTTACGACTATTTGCTTTCCCTGTTACAAAATAAACAGGCACGCGGCGTTTTGAATGAAAATGATTTGATAGAGTTGAATAAGATGCTAGGCGCGCAGATCTCAACCTCTGCCAGCAATATCATTAAAGAGATGAAAACACCATCAATTCGCTGAATTAATGCACTATCGTTCTCCATTGAAAAACGTTATATTAAAAACGCTATACTAATAGAAAACAGCCCGCAATTTCTCGGGCTGTTTTTTAGCACATCCCTGAGAGCCGTTCCCATTGAACACAATAAAATGGGGTAAGGCTCTTAATCTTAATCAGAGACCTTCAAGATGGATGCCCCTATGACAATGAAACGGACAAAAGAGATAAACCGCGATTCTTTCCGTAAAACGTGGAGAAGCTATCGCCTGACACCTGTCGCGCTTGCTGTCAGTGCTGTTTTTATGCTTGCTGCCTGTGAACAAAATGATGAAACGGTATCACTTTATACGAATGCCGATGAGTGCTCCCAGGCGAATCCTTCTCAAAGCGAACAATGCAAAACTGCTTACAACAACGCCCTGAAAGAAGCGGAAAAAACCGCACCGAAATATGCGACTCGCGAAGAGTGTGTGGCTGAATTCGGTGAACAACAATGTACGCAAACCCCAGCTCAGGCGGGTGTCGGTCAGCAAGCTCAGGCACAAAACAGTAGCGGCAGTTTCTGGATGCCTTTGATGGCAGGCTATATGATGGGGCGCTTAATGGGCGGTAGCTCTGCACCATCACAACCGCTGTTCACATCACAATCGGCTTCCAGCCCAGCAAATGGTAAGTTTGTCGATGCAACAGGTAAAAGCTATGGCCCTGCCACCGCAGGTGGTCGCAGCATGACCGTGCCAAAAACGGCGATGGCGCCAAAACCTGCAACCACAACCACGATTACCCGTGGTGGGTTCGGTGAATCCGTGGCGAAACAATCTGCCATGCAGCGTTCATCTGCCAGCTCAAGTTCCAGTTCTTCCCGTTCGATGGGTGGTTAAGCAAAGATGAAACGCATTGGTATTACCGAACGCCCGGATTGGCGCGAAAAAGCAGCAGAGTTTGGTTTTAATTTTCACACCATGTATGGTCAGCCTTACTGGAGTGAAGATGCTTATTACCAGTTCACCCTGGATCAAATTGAAGAAATTGAAGATGTAACGGCAGAACTGCACCAAATGTGTTTGCAGGTTGTGGAAAAAGTGGTCGATAGTGAAGAGTTGCTGACTAAATTCCAGATCCCAAAACACTGTTGGGAATTTATCCGTTCTTCATGGGTAACCAGCCAACCTTCACTCTATTCCCGTCTGGATTTGGCTTATGATGGCAAAAATCCCCCAAAATTACTGGAAAACAACGCCGATACCCCAACGTCACTGTATGAATCAGCTTTCTTTCAGTGGATCTGGCTGGAAGACCAGATGAATGCCGGTAATTTGCCGTCAAACGCCGATCAGTTCAACAGCCTGCAAGAAAAGCTGATTGAACGTTTTGCACAGTTACGTGAAAAACATGGGTTTGGCCTGCTGCACATGGCCTGCTGTCAGGATACTGAAGAAGATCGTGGCACCATCCAATATTTGCAGGATTGTGCTGCGGAAGCCGGTATTCCTACCGAATTCCTGTTTATTGAGGATATCGGGTTGGGTGAGAAAGGGCAGTTTACTGACTTGCAGGATCAAGTGATCAGTAACCTATTTAAGCTGTACCCGTGGGAATTTATGCTGCGTGAGATGTTTTCCACCAAGCTGGCTGATGCGGGCGTCCGTTGGCTGGAGCCAGCATGGAAAAGCATTATCTCCAACAAAGCACTGCTGCCAATGCTGTGGAAAATGTTCCCAAATCATCCTAACTTGTTGCCTGCCTATTTTGCGGATGAACGCCCTTCAGACATGAACAGCTATGTCATTAAGCCACTGTTCTCCCGTGAAGGTGCCAATATTCGCATCATTGAAAACGGCCAAGAAATCGCCAGTGCGGATGGCCCTTATGGGAAAGAAGGCATGATTATCCAACAGTTCCACGCATTGCCAAAATTTGAGGGTAACTATGCGCTGGTCGGTAGCTGGTTAGTGGATGATCAATCTGCGGGTATCTGTATCCGTGAAGACCGAGAATTAATTACTCAAGATCTGTCACGCTTCTACCCGCATATTATTTTGGATTGATTCAATCAGCCAAGCTGAATCGATAACATACTTAAAGAGCCGTCTTCAATTCCTTCAACGGGTGTTGAAATTGGCTCTTTTTTATTCCATGTCCCCATCACATACAGCAATGGCAAAAAATGTTCTGGTGTTGGGTTAGATAATTGACCATCTTCCCTGTCCAAAGCATTAAACAAAGGATGAGGCTCTTCCAGGCTGGTTAAACTTTCACGCACAAACTGCTCAAAAGAGCTGGCCCAAGGAAAAGGCTCTGCCCCCAGTTTTGCGGCCGGCAGGTTATGCACAATATTTCCACTCCCCAGGATTAAGACGCCTTCGTCTCGCAATAAAGTTAATTTTTTACCTATTTCATAATGAAAAGAAGCTGGTTGATTACGATCCATGCTCAATTGGACAACCGGAATATCGGCATCAGGATACATTTTTGCCAATATCCCCCAAGAGCCATGATCCAATCCCCATTGTTCAAAATCAGTCTCAACCTCAATCGGTTCAAGGATATCCTGTACCAATACAGCCAGTTCAGGAAATCCCTTAGCCGGATACTGTTTTTCATGCAATTCTCTGGGAAAATTACCAAAATCGTGGATAGTTCGGGGCCGTGCCATCGTTGTCACGGCTGTACCCTTCGTGTACCAGTGCGCAGAAATAACCAAAATCGCCCTTGGCCTGGATAATTTCTTCCCCAGTTCAAACCAGGCACGTGAGTAACAGTTATTTTCAATAGCATTCATTGGGCTGCCATGACCAATGAATAGAGCAGGCATTCTCAGGAGACTCATTTTCGCCCCTTATACAACAAATTGAACATTCGAATAATGAATTCGGATTATGACAAAAAAATTATGACAGGATTAGGACATTCCTTCCTTGAATATCGTCAATCAAAAATGATGGAATGCCTTAGAAATATTGAAAGGCTACAGGGTGTGGACTGTAGCCTTTCAAAGTACATGCGTATGTCTTCCAGTATTATTTAGGGACTCTTTTAAAACCCGTTAGCTGGCTACCTTTGCCATGTTTAAACGGTAATCTACCAAATCTTCAATCGTGACTACCGGCATATTATGTCGCTTTGCGAATTCAATCACTTCAGGAGCTCGAGCCATTGATCCATCGTCATTCGTCAATTCACATAACACTCCTGCTGGTTTGAACCCCGCCATTTTAACCAAATCAATAGTCGCTTCGGTATGACCGCGACGGGTTAAAACCCCTCCCGATTGCGCGCGCAGAGGAAAGACGTGTCCAGGTCGGCTCAGATCACTGGGTTGTGCATCATCGGCAATAGCGGCCTGGATCGTGGTGATGCGATCTGCCGCAGATACCCCTGTTGTCACGCCTTGTGCGGCTTCAATTGAGACGGTGAAAGCGGTTTGATATTGGCTTGAATTGTTTTCCACCATCATGGGCAGTTTTAACTGCTGACGGCGCTCTTCGGTCAAGCACAGGCAAACAATTCCACTGCCGTGGCGGATAGTTAATGCCATTTGCTCTACCGTCATTGTTTCGGCGGCGAAAATCATGTCACCTTCATTTTCACGGTTTTCGTCATCCAGTACCATCACGCCTTGACCTGCACGCAAAGCAGCAAGCGCACGTTCAACACGTTCAAATGGCGTCCCATATGAGGAAAGTAGCGTCTGATTCATGGTAAAGAAACCTCTTTAAATGTATGGATTACCAGAATCAGGGCAATTTTGAGGAGTTCGTGCTGCGCAAAAATATGGCAACAGAAACAACAGACGAGCGCAAGCACTCGATTGATGCTGTTATTCTCTCCCATCCGGACTATCACCGTCGGCTCCAGAATCACACTGGATCTGCTGACCTCTGTTTTACCCCAAAACAACAAAGGGATAATGACAAACAGAGCGCTCGCGGGCTGCATAAAATGATTATTCGACATTTTACGTTACCGCCGGTAGGGACTTTCACCCTGCCCTGAGATAAACAATTTCACTATAGCGCTAATAATCGGCAGGAGCAATCAACAAAATCAAATATGAAACCTGGCTCGCAATCATTTAAGCTTTCGTCATAAGGGTATTAAAATAGTGCCAATACCGTTACGCTATAAAACATCATTACATTATATAAAGGATGATCATCATGCTCGATCCAAAGAAAATTGAACAAATTGCTCGCCAACTCCACAACGCCATGCCAAAAGGTGTCAAAGAATTTGGCGATGATGTGGAAAAAAAATTGCGTGCTGTTCTGCAATCCCAGTTGAGCAAGTTGGATCTTGTTAACCGCGAAGAATTTGATGTACAGACACAAGTCTTGTTGCGCACCCGTGAAAAACTGGCCGCAATGGAACAACGCCTGAATGAATTGGAAGCTCACCTTGAAGAAACAGGTAAGAAAACACAGCAGGCTGAATAATGTGGCAAGAGAGAATGCCATGAAGACAATTGTGTGAGGTGATATGCCGCTATGCCCCAAAAGCATAACGGCACATGATGCCAAACTTACTGGCTCTTAATGGTCTTGATGATATTGGTTGTGGAAATACCATCTTCGAAGTTTAATACCTTAACCTCACCACCCGCAGCCCAAACTTCTTCGCTACCGGCAATCTCTTCAGGTTTGTAATCCCCACCTTTGACCAAAATATCTGGCAAGATACCCGCGATTAAGCGCTGCGGTGTATCTTCTTCAAATGCCACAACCCAGTCCACAGATTCCAGCGCTGATAATACTGTCATGCGTTGTTCCAGCGGATTCACCGGACGGGTTTCCCCTTTCAGGCGCTTAGTGGATGCATCACTATTGACGGCAACGATCAAACGGTCCCCCAATTTACGGGCGTTGGACAGGTAAGAAACATGTCCCGCATGGAGGATATCAAAACAACCATTCGTCATGACAATCCGTTCACCACGCTGACGCGCCTGTGCAACGGCTTCTTTCAGTTTGGCTTCACTCATTACACCAAATCCAGTTTCTGCACGTCCACGCACCGCATTTTCCAGTTCAACCGGCGATACAGTGGACGTACCCAATTTACCCACCACCACACCGGCCGCTGCATTGGCGAGGTAACAAGCTTCGTTTAACGGCTTACCCGCAGCTAATGCCGTTGCCAATACACCTATCACCGTATCTCCCGCACCCGTGACATCAAAGACTTCCTGTGCCTGAGTTGGCAAATGCAAAGGCGGCTGTCCAACTTGCAATAAACTCATACCTCGTTCAGAACGTGTGATCAACAGCGCTTTTAGATCCAAATCCTGCACTAGCTTCATGCCTTTCTGTACCAGATCATCATTATCCTTGCAGTGCCCTACAACGGCTTCAAACTCTGACATATTTGGCGTCAGCAATGTTGCTCCACGATAGCGGCTAAAATTGCTGCCTTTTGGATCGATAAGTACAGGAACATTCGCTTCATTGGCGAGCTTAATCATCGCCTGAATCTGGTTTAGCGCACCTTTAGCGTAATCCGACAGTACCAAAGCGCCAATATGAGGCAAGGATTGCTGAATTTTTTCCAGCATCGGCTGAGCATCTATATTCTGGAAGCCCTCTTCAAAATCCAGACGCAACAATTGTTGATTACGCGATAAGACACGCAGTTTCGTGATAGTTGGATGAGTTGGAACAGAAACAAAATCACAACGGACTTTCACACTGCTCAGTTTCTCACTCAATGCCCGCGCTGCATCATCAATGCCCGTCAAACCGACCAAACGTGAATTCGCCCCCAAGGAAGCAATATTCATGGCGACGTTAGCCGCACCACCAGGGCGCTCTTCTATGGTTTCTACCTTAACGACCGGAACGGGCGCTTCCGGTGAAATGCGGCTCGTTGGGCCATACCAATAGCGATCTAACATCACATCGCCAACAACCAAAACACCTGCGCGGTGAAAATCCGGGAGTGTTACTTTCATCCCATGCTCCAAATATCAAAATAAACTGTTGCGGATATTACCATAACCAGACTTAGCACCAGCAAACGCGATCAGGAAAAACGGCTACTCTAGCTCAGATCATTTATGCATGGTCGTTCTCCAACCATTTTTGCCAGCTATCACGCACCAAGGCTTGCTGCTGGCTGAAATGTCCAACGGCAACTCGGCTGGATAACGCTTGCAACGCTAAATTATGCAATGCATCACGCATGGTAATGTAAGCCTGCGTCAGCGCCATCGCCTCCTGCTCATCCATAATATTATGCTGCGCCATTAGTTCGAAAATTCGCACGTTATCAGACCAGCGAGTCAGCCTGATATTTTCCGGTGCATAACGCAGCACCTGATATTGCGCAATAAATTCAATATCCGTGATCCCTCCTGGATCAGCTTTGATATCAAATTGATCTTGTTGACGGCTACCCAAATGCCGATACATTTTTTCTCGCATCTCACGCACCTGTTGGCGCAAAAGATCGGGATCACGGGGAAGACATAAGGTTTCACGGCGAATGCGTTCAAAATCATGACGCATTTTCTCGTCACCGAAAACCATGCGTGCACGAACCAGCGCCTGGTGTTCCCAGGTCCACGCTTCATTTTTTTGGTAATCATCAAAGGCTTCAAGAGTGCTGACCAACATGCCCGATTCACCGGATGGCCGCAAACGGGCATCAACATCATACAATACCCCCGACACAGTTCGGGTACTGAACAAATGCAAAATGCGTTGAGTCAGGCGCAAATAAAACTGGCGCGCCTCAATGGAACGGGGGCCTTCTGTCATCACTCCCATTGGACAATCCAGCAAGAACACCAGATCCAAATCAGAACCATAACCCAGCTCCCAGCCACCTAATTTGCCATAACCAATAATGGCAAAACCCAACCCCTGCCGCTGGGATAAATGAGTAGGTGCGCCATAGCGTTTTACCATTTGATTCCACGCCAGTTGCACAACAGCCTCAATAATGGCTTCCGCCAGATAAGTCAGGTGATCGCTCACTTTCATCACTGGCAAGACGCCCGCAATATCTTCTGCTGCAATCCGCAATAGTTGTGCCTGCTTAAATTGACGTAACGCCTCCAGCAATTGCTCTTCATCATCTTCAGGCAGGCGCAATAAATATTGATAAAGCTCATCACGATAAGCTTCCATCGGTAACGGTTGATACAGTGATTTGGGATCGAGTAACTCATCCAGCAACAACGGATGTCGGGCAAGCTGGCTGGCTATCATCGGAGAAGCAGCACAAAGCCGGATAACATGGATCATAACCTGCTCTGATTCCAGTATCAGCTCCAGGTAAGTCGTGCGGCTGACGATGCTGAGCAACAGAGAAGTAATCCGCGCCAAAACGGTATCGGCATCTTCCCTGGCTGCAATTTTTGCCAACAAACGTGGCATCAACTGATCCAGCACATCCCTTCCTCGTGGGCCAATAGTTCGCTTACTGACGTCCTGACGGAAGATCGCCATAACATCAAGCATTTTCTGGGCTTTTTCTTTATCAAGATGAGGAATCAATGCGATAAGTTCATCTGTGTGCAAAGCTTCATGCCATAAGCTCTTGAACGGGATATGGCCGGACGCTTCACTATGCTCTTCTATTTCATCGCCAATCAACTGTTGGAAAATACTTCGCACCGCACCCATTTTGCGCTCGGTTTCTGCCAGTAACTCATCCCAATTGGCAAAATTCATGCCCCAGAAGAGACGGGCACGATCCAACTCATTATCCGGTAAGGTCTGCGTTTGTTGGTCACGAATAGATTGCAGCAAGTTTTCAAGCCGCCGTAAAAACAGGTAACTGTCTTCAAGCTGCTTTAATTGTTCCGTTGGTAATAAAGCCAAATCGTCGATAGCCTTTAATGTCGGCAGCAATGAGCGGGATTGCAGGCTCGGCTCCCTTCCTCCACGGATAAGCTGAAAAACTTGGGTGATAAACTCAATTTCACGAATTCCACCCGCACCTAATTTAATATTGTCTTTTAATCCCCGACGACGGACTTCCCGTTCAATCATGCCCTTCATATTGCGCAAAGCTTGAATTGCACTGAAATCGATATAACGACGGAAAACAAATGGCCGCAACATCTGGCGTAATTCCTGACAATAGACCCGATCATCATTGCCCAAAATACGCGCTTTCACCAAAGCATAACGCTCCCAGTCACGCCCTTGTTCCTGATAATAATCTTCCAATGCCGGAAAACTGAACACTAAAGGACCACTGTCACCAAATGGACGTAATCTCATATCGACACGATAAACAAAACCGTCTACGGTTTGTTGATCCAGTGCCTTAATCAATTTCTGCCCTAAGCGGGTAAAGAACTGGGAATTATCCATTTCCCGACGCCCGCCTTGCGTTACGCCATTTTCTGGATAAGCAAAAATAAGGTCAATGTCAGAGGAAAAATTAAGTTCTCCACCCCCCAATTTTCCCATGCCCAAAATCAGCAACGGCTGTACTACTCCATCACGATTGGCAGGTGTTCCCCAATCCTGACAACAACGCAGATAAAGCCAATCACGGGCGGCTATAATCAAGGTTTCAGCCAACATGCTTAATTGCTGCAATGTCTGTTCTGTCGTACTGCTTTGCAATGCCTGCGACCATGCAATTCTGACCAGTACCCGATGGCGGAAAAGACGTAAGCATCGCATTAAACCATTTTCATCATTTACCGCCAGCAGCGCTTGTGCCAGCCAATGGGAATAATGTTGCCACTCTTCCGGTTGGGGCGGATTTTGGCGAATATCCTCTAGCCATGCGGGATGTGATAACACGTTTTCTGCCACAAACTCACTCAATGACAGCACCGCCTGCTCATCAGGTGAAAAGGGTGTGATTGTCTCCCCTAATGGCGGAAGATCCGCAACGATATGCTGTAATTGTCGGGCTAAAGGCGATGAAAGTGGCCGCATAACTGGTTTTCCTTATGACCGTTTTTTTAATAAAAGGGATTATCGGGACTGAGCCAGCAGCCACTGCATTAATGCTAGCTTACATTGCAACCAAGAAGTGCTATAAGACAATGTTTCAGCCTCCGCATTGTTCATAGATAAAGCCGCCTTTAATTCCAGTAATAAATCCAAGATCGGTAGACGTTCAGTTTGTCTTTCAATCAGCTTTATCACCCACTGCAAAACCTGCGCTAATCCCGTCTTACCTTCTGAAAAACCCGCCAGCCATCCTTCTTCTTGCTCCTGCCATTGCGCCAAAATTTCAGGTAAAAGCACAGACAACGGCTGCCGCCATTCCAACTCTCTCGGTACTTTTGGCAATGTCTTATGGGATAAACCAACAAGCGCATACCCCCGTGCCGCCTTGCTTTGATTTGCTAAACGCAGACCATTTTGCGCAGCAAGTCTGTTTGCCAATGACAGAATATCGATGATATTTCCATTTTTTAGCTCCAGTTCAAACTCACAAATAGGTGACGTTTGATCTCCTGAATCTTTATTGCCAGAAAAAATAATTCCCTGATCCAACACCACTTCAATTTCGCTTTCTCCATAGGTCACAAGCCATTTTTCACGGTTAAAGTCGGTGCTGAATAATTTCGTCAATTGTGCCTGTAGATGGGCGAGATCGGTATTTTCAGGCCAGATAGGGGCGGGAAATAGGGTCAGGTCTAATTTAGGTTGGGATAAAGGAATGTTGAATTCAGGGCGTTGGTGTAACCCACCTATTACTTTACCTGCAGTTTTGATGGTCATCTCATAGTGTCCGTCGAAACCACGGATACGCAACCCCATATCCCAACGCCGCAATTGATTATCAGGCGTCTCAAAATAAATATTAGTCAGGTGTTGTGGGGAAGTGTAATCATGAGGAAACTGCAATAACTGCTGGCGAACTGCCGGTATCGCGTCAGGCTTCACAGACAGCTTCAATTCTATTTCTACCGAACTCATATTTTTTATTCCTCAATGGATATTACAGAATTTTTTTTCTTAATCCTGTTTACACTTTCTTTCACAGAAGAGAAAAATAAACCACAATAGGGTGTTATCTCAACAAACATCACTTTCACTTCGCCAAAAAAAACCTCAAAAGGCGTGTATTCGGCCAGTTGATATCGCATTCATTCTGGTTTACTGATTGCACCCACAAACTTAACTCTTTACTATCCTTTAAGTAGTTTAAATTACGATTAGTCCATACTTGATTGATCCATACACAGAGAACAGTTGAGCACAGAATGCAAAAACTACATCGATTATTTATCTTGTTATTGAGTTTTACTCTTCCATTATCCGTACATGCTGAAGAAAAGCGTTATGTTTCCGATGAGTTATCAGCTTATATTCGTAGCGGCCCCAGCATTAAAAACCGTATCATTGGCTCATTGAATGCCGGCGAAGAAGTCATATTAGTCAGCCCTAAATCAGATAATGGTTTCCTGCAAATTCAGGACCGCAAAGGGCGTACAAGCTGGATACTCGCAAGTGAACTCAGCGCCATTCCAAGCCTGCGTGAACGCCTTCCTGCAATGGAACAAGAGATCAAAACACTGACTGAGAATCTGGCCACCATTGACGATAAGTGGAATAAACGCACCGCTGAATTGCAGAACAAAGTGGCAAACAGCGATAAGATCATCAGTGATCTGAAAAAAGAGAATACTCAGCTCCAGAGTAAATTAACCGTGGCTGAGAAAAAGGTCGAAGTTGCCAATTTGCAGTTGGATGATAAACAAAGAGAGATCATCTTACAGTGGTTTGCCTATGGCGGTGGCGTTGCGGGAATTGGCCTGATTTTGGGGCTTATCTTGCCACACATCATTCCTCGCCGGAAAAAGAAAGATCGTTGGATGAGCTGATTGAAGGAAATAAACGTGAAAGTCTATTTGGTTGGCGGCGCCGTTCGCGATCAATTATTGGGTTTGCCCATTACCGAACGGGACTGGGTTGTCGTTGGTAGCAACCCAGAGGAATTATTGTCTCAGGGATATCAAAAAGTTGGGAAAGATTTTCCTGTTTTCCTGCACCCTAAAACCCATGAAGAGTATGCGCTGGCACGCACTGAAAGGAAATCCGGTCAGGGATATACCGGTTTTACCTGTTATGCAGCCCCCGATGTGACGCTGGAAGAAGATCTGCTGCGCCGTGATTTAACGATTAACGCTATTGCACAAACTCATGAAGGCGAATTAATCGATCCTTATCATGGTGTCAATGATCTCAGCAATCGTATCTTGCGCCATGTTTCCTCTGCGTTTGCAGAAGATCCATTACGTGTGCTGCGTTTGGCTCGTTTTGCGGCTCGTTTTGCCCATTTAGGCTTTTCAATTGCACCAGAAACGCAAACGCTCATTACAGAGATGGTCGCCAGCGGTGAATTATCCTCATTAACACCTGAGCGCGTTTGGCAAGAAACGGAAAAGGCGCTCACTTCACAATCACCACAAATCTATTTTCAAATTCTGCGTGATTGCGGAGCGTTAGCTGTACTCTTTCCTGAAATCGATAAGCTGTTTGGCGTTCATGATACCGGACTTCATTCATTGCGCGTGTTGCAAATATCCACCCAATTGAGCGAAGAGACAGACATTCGTTTCGCCTCACTATGTAGCCATATCGCAATAAAGCCACTGCAACAAATGTGCGAACGACTGCGTATTCCCAACTCAGCTCGCGACCTAGCCACGATTGTGACGCAATATCACAATTGGGTACATACCGTAGAACAATTACCACCAGAAACCTTGCTGAACTTGTTTAATGCCGTGGATGCCTGGCGCAAACCACAACGCATTGAACAACTGATTACCTGTAGCGAAGCAGACAACCGTGGATACCCAGGGGCAGAAACTTCACCTTACCCACAAGCTGAGTATTTACGCAAAGTGTTCGCCATTGCCAGCCAAGTCAGCGTTCAGGAAGTGATTGCCCGTGGATTTCAGGGTGCCGAGATCCGCACAGAATTGGAACGTCAGCGACACATTGCCATCGCAGACTGGAAACAACAATCGATTGATTAAATTTCCCCATCAATTTAGCGTCCCAAGCCATTCATTAAATTGGGACGCTTTTTCAATTAGCCCGCACTTCGCTCAATCACTACGCCGACACTTTTTGCATGTGCAACCGCACCTGGTTTACTGACCTTAACCTTAACCCAAGGAGAGTGAAATTGGTGTAGCAAAATACCGGCCACTTCTTCTGCGACTCGTTCGACCAGAGCAAAACGTTGGCCGGCCACATGATTAATAATCGCCTCACTCACCTTGGCATAATCCAGACAGTGTTCAACATTATCACTGGAAGAGGCGCGTTTGTTGTCCCATCCCATTTCGATATCGAACACTAATTTCTGTTTAATTGTTTGTTCCCAGTCATAAACACCAATAGTGGTAATCACAGTTAATTCTTCAATAAATACGATATCCATCACGACCTTTTCCCCATTTTTCGGTTCGCCAGATACCACTTCCGACGAAATGTGCGTATTATCCATTGTTAGACTTAAGAAAACGACCCTTATTCATTGGAGATATCTTATGAGTGCAATCGCGCTTGGCATGATCATCTTCGCGTACTTATGTGGCTCTATATCCAGCGCGATATTGATCTGCCGTTTGGCAGGGCTTCCCGATCCCCGTCAGCATGGTTCCGGCAACCCTGGGGCAACAAATGTACTGCGCATTGGTGGTAAATGGGCTGCATTGGCAGTGCTGGTTTGTGATGTCCTAAAAGGGCTAATACCGGTTTGGCTGGCATACAAACTCAACGTTTCCCCATTTTATTTAGGTATTACCGCTATTGCTGCTTGTCTGGGACATATTTATCCCATCTTCTTCCATTTCAAGGGAGGGAAAGGCGTTGCAACCGCTTTCGGTGCCATTGCTGCCATCGGTTGGGATCTGATGGGATTGATCGCAGGGACATGGATACTAACAGTGCTGTTAAGCGGCTACTCCTCATTGGGTGCCATCGTCAGTGCATTAATTGCACCTTTTTACGTCTGGTGGTTCAAACCTGAATTCACTTTTCCTGTTGCCATGCTGTCATGTCTGGTACTTGTACGTCATCACGATAATATTCAACGTCTGTGGCGAGGGCAGGAAAGCCGCATCTGGCAGAAATTGAAAAAGAAACAGGCAATGACCGAAAAAGAGAAAACTCAAGCAGCTAAAGAGCAAGAGGAGTGACATGGACAAAGCCGATGAAAGCACTGGTTTATCATAGCGTCGGCAAAATTTTCTGCTTTCCGTGTCACCGGGTTAATACTTTGCCCGGTAACACGAAGAAGG
The DNA here is from genome assembly GCF_037265215.1 of Xenorhabdus griffiniae. Classification (NCBI taxonomy): domain Bacteria; kingdom Pseudomonadati; phylum Pseudomonadota; class Gammaproteobacteria; order Enterobacterales; family Morganellaceae; genus Xenorhabdus; species Xenorhabdus griffiniae. The sequence goes on from NZ_CP147737.1 coordinate 4,192,975, forward strand.
CAAGCACAGTGCGTCAGAATTATCTTCTACAATAGGAAAGATTCCCTTGCATTTGGAGCCGTATTTTATCGATAGATTATAGTCTAATTTCATAGACGGATATGGTCTGAAAAGAAATTTTTGTGTATTAATATCCGACAATTTTTTGCGGATTAAATTAATATTGGTGAATTACTTCCAGATACAGTCTTGTTTTTCTTCATCATAAGCTTTCTTATTTTCCTCAAAACCAATATATTTATTTTGTTTATCTCTATATGTGAATGCAATATATTTATCACCTTTTAATTCAACAAGATAAGATCCACCTGGCTTTCCATTTATCATTTCATCCCATTCCATAATATATACCGATGTACCATTTTCAACTAATATTGTAAATTCATCATCATTAAGAATGATAGGTATGGATTTATCGGATTTTTCATATTTAACATAACCAAAAGCATCATCATACCCATGTATTTTTGAAATCATGTTAACAAAATTTATATTTATTGGCTTCTTTCCATGAAAAGTAAAGCACCCTACATTAGTAGTCCATTCATTATCAGACCATTCAGAAGAAAAAGAATCGGAACATAAAACAATCAGAGATAAAAAAATAATTTTCTTAATCATTTCAATTTCCTTCCAAAGCAATAATTCTTTTATTTATATGATTCAGAACGTCAGAATATTTAATTCCATATATTTTCGTTTCTTTTTTATTTAGGGCAAAAGGGTTTTTTATAATTAACTCCTGTGATCTTTTATAACCTCTCAATGCTTCATTTTTATTCTTCATTGTTCCTTTATATTCTTTTGCATCAGGATCTGTTATAGGCGTTGACGGCAGGTATTCTTCTCGTAATATCCCCTTTCCATCCGTTTTACCGGTGCGCTGATTCGCACGGCTTTTTAATTTATAAGGTATTCCTACTAATGGCTTACCTTGTTCATCTACAAGCTGAAACTCAATCCAATTTTTCAGTATCTTCTGACAATCATGACAATAAATTGAATTTTCGTTACTCATAATCTGTTGTTCCTGTTACTTTTCATTATTTTTTTGTAATGTTAGTTATCCGTAAGGTCAGTTTATTTTACACACTCATCAACAAAATTAATCAACCAATTAAATCCAATTTTTGCCTGATTTAATGGAGTACGGTGAGATTAGCGAGATATGCACGGTAATTCAGACAAAGTTCTCCGGTTAAAGCCATCAGATTTATACCAATCTCACTTCAAGATGCGTGTGATTTCTTCCCACGAAGCGGGAAGAAATCAGGTTTCATAGAGTGTTGTAAATTGCAACTTGAAGTTTAATGTGTATAAATAGCAGCCTAATTTAACCACTTTTAAATCCAATGGATTTTTTATTTTAAGATGACGATAAAACACAATAAATATTGTAAAAGTCACCACATTGATGAGAAACACCCCAAATTAGGGGCGCTGTTAATTATATGAATTCACTCCAACATTTCATACAGCTTCTTAATTTCCTTTCTCCAGCTCTCCTGATTTTTGGGCTTCTGGTGCTTCGGTTTCCTTGCCAAATCCTGCGCCAGATTTTGCTCCAATACCACAATGCGTTGCAGGATCTCTTCCTCATCTGCTAATGTTTCCACCCCATCAAGAGTGCTTTCCTGCTCCTTAACCACTGCTTTTTGATAAGGGATCACTTTTTCATTCAGAAACTGATAATACCCTTCACTGGATGTGACTTCTTCCAGTTTGCCATTTTTAATCAGCCAAAAACGATTAGCGACGTTATCGATAAACGCCCTATCATGCGAAGTGATTAATATTGTCATCTCGGTATTAATCAATTCATTCTCCAATTCCATTTTGCCAAAAATATCCAGGTGGTTTGTTGGCTCATCGAGGATCAGGAAATTATGTTTATTTAATTTTAAGATCAAAAACATTAATCTCGAACGTTCACCGCCACTTAATCGCCCCACCCGTTGGTTAAAATCGGCATATTTAAAACCTGTTGCAATCAGTTGCTGTTTACAGGTGATATCATCAATATTGGGCGTGTTATTCCTGACTGCATCGAAGATCGATTCGTTCAACGGAATTTTTTCCAATTCCTGATCGAGATAGCCCATATTACACTGCGGGGAGAAAATATTTCTGGTCTGGTTATAAGCCTCAACAAGCGTATGAATAAAGGTGGATTTCCCCACGCCATTATCACCTAACAGGGCTATTCTATCACCCGGCCGGATATACATGCCATTAATTGAAAATAAAGGATTAAACTGCCCATCCTGATGATAACCAATCCATTCCTCCCCAATTTGCAGCATATTTTTCGATTTTATTGAATCGGCATCCAATGATAATCGGTAAGTTTCCCCTTCAGTGATTTTGGTTTTACTCTTTTCGAGTTTTTCGGCCCGTTTTTCCATCGACTTGGCTTTTCTGGCAAACTTTTCGTTATCGTGGATTTTTCCCCACAATGCCAAACGCCTGGCACTTTCCTGTATACGCTGAATGTTCTTTTCTTCCGCTTTCAAACGTAATTCATCCGCTTTATCTTTCTCTTGTAAGGCAGTAAATGCCTGGCTAAATGGTAAAGAAAATGTGGTCAATTGTCGGTCTCGCAAGAAAATCGTCTGGTTAGTGACGTTATCCAGAAAGTTTCGGTCGTGGGAAACAATATTAAACGCGCTCTTTAAGCTATTATTAAAAAAATCCTCGAAAAATTTCAGGGTGTTGGCATCCAAATGGTTACTGGGTTCGTCAAATAAAATAATATCGGGTTCTACAATCGCACTCATGGCAAACATCAATTTTGTTTTTTGTCCACCACTGAGATCAGCAACTTTTGTCGTAAAATCAGCATCCTGAAAGCCAAAATCATAAAGCATAGATACCGCTTTGTAATCACCATATTCATCTATTTGTTTTACCTTCTGGGAAATAGATTCAAGTAAGGTCATCTCAAGCAATGCGTCATCAATAAACTGAGAAACCATCTCCAATCTCAAACCATTAGCATATTCGATTACCCCATCATCCGGCTTTTCCATACCCGCTAATAGCTTAAGTAAATGGGTTTTTCCCGTGCCGTTATAACCAACCAAAGCAATTTTGTCATTTTCTTTAATAGTTATGGAGAGATTGCTAAATAGTGGCTTTGAATTAATGCTAAAGTTAACTTTATTACACTGGATCAGCGTTGACATCTTTATGTCCCCATCATAAGACCTTTATTAATCTCAAGATATTGATTATTTTCAGCCAAAACTTATATATTCAAAGAAAAATAAGGTCAAGTTTTTATCATAATAAATGAAGGGATAACCACGAAATCTTATATCCACATATACCCATCACACGTATCTTGAAGTTAGATGGATATATATCTTAATGTGATTATTTATTTGATTAACTTATAAAAATAAACGCTGCTCATATTAAGGAGCAGCGTTTATTTTTATTTATCACCACGTTGTTTATATATCCCCACTACGTGGGGATATAAATAGGTATTCATAATACTGAGAGTATCAGATGTTGGAGTTCCTTACCCCGCGCGGAGCGCGGGGTAAGGAATACTCCTATCATTTTGAAACGCTATTTGTAAAACGCATCTTGAAGTTAGATTGGTTGGTATTAAAAAAATACGTCCTCAAAATGGAATGGCCGCTTTTAAGAAAATTTGAGAACCTGATGGGCGATTACTGACAACAAAATCTTTTTGCCACTTCAAAGTCAGCAGCCAGCCTTTATCATTGGCATAGCGAATGGAAGGACCGAAACCCACCGCCCTCGCTTTACCCTGTGCGGAGTTTGAGCCACTATCATTCGTGATCTGCTGAAAAACATAACCGCCAACGCCTGCGACCAGACCGTTGCCAAATCCCCAACCCAACGCATAATCTGCATGTAGTGCCTGGCCGGAGGTTGTTTTAGTGTCCTTGTTGCGGAAGTTGACATCATACATCACTTTTAAATCCGCATTGATACCGTCAACAGGGAAATAGCTGATTGCCCAGACGGGTTGCGCTGTCCAATAGTTTTTTCCCAGGCTGGAAAGATCGTTGCGGTCATAGTGGCCGGTCGGTGCATTGACATTCAAGCCAATAACATAAGCCAAATCAGGCGCGGGATGGTAACCCAAAGCAGGGCCAAAGGTGATATCCCCTATCCCTTTGCTGTTGTCATGTTTGCCAGCAGCATCAGCGGTAACATCCAATAATGGCACGATAGCATGATAAGCCAGCTGCCCGCCAAAGACTTGCGTCTCGGTCACCCAAACCAATCGCGGGGCAAGGACATTCACATTGACTTTAAAACCAGGAACAGGAATCAAATTGCCGTGATTGCCCTTAAGCTTGGTATAGTGAATATTGCCACCATAAAACAGGGTATGAAGGCCCGCAGGCGGTAAAGCACCGGATAAGTAATTATCCAGACCATCAGGATAGGCGCCGACACCACCTTCTGTTGCCATCGCGGAATGACTTATCATAGCCAAGAAACCTGGCAGTGATAAAACCGCTGCATAAAAGAGCCGTCTGAATTTAGACGTCATATAACCCTCCTCTCTGTAAGAGATGAATTGATAAAAAATGAAAATAATTGGCTACTTTGATCAGCGTCGCGCAAGTCGACGAGCGACAAGATAGCCGGAAGTCCCACTTAATCCGGGGCCTGGATGGGTTGAAGCCCCAATGTGAAACACGTTACGGACTGGAGTTTGATGCGCCTTGGCACCTTGCGCAGGGGCAAACGGGCGTAACCAGAAAAATTGATCAGGTGAGCAAATGCCTGAATAGGGATCTCCCCCTGACAAGTTACAGTTCAATGCCTGTAAGTCCGCCGGAGAATACGCTTTGCGGCCAACAATCGAAGATGAAAAACCTGGCATCACTGTTTCCAAACGAGCCTGCACCCGATCCGCAACCGCTTCGCGAATAGCCTCATTCCAATTGCCATCGACAGGAATGGGAATTTCTCCCAAAGCATCGCCTTTTAACTGCGTGGGTAATTCCTGCATTTGAATCCACAAAATCCAACAGCCTTTTGGCGCACGGGAAGGATCAAGAGCTGTTGGCTGTCCTATCGCCAGTGTCGGATGACTGGGTAGATAACCATTATTAGCCTGTGTCACGGATAAACAGACTTGTTCCATACTCTCCGTTAAATGAACCAGTGGCACATGGCACAATTCAGGCTCACACCACGGCGGTGGGGCGTTCAAGGCAAAATGAATCTGCATTCCTCCGCGCCCATAACGATAGTTCCGTGCTTGTTGCAAAAGAGTATCGGGAACCCTATCCAGCAAGTGACCATAAAGCTGTTGGGGGGTTACATTGCAGACTATCGCTTCGCTGGCATGATAAACCTGCCCCGCAACCATCACACCAGAAGCACGACGCTTTTTGCCCTGCCCTTGGGTGATGATACGGTCAACTTGAGCATGGGTGATAAGCTGACCGCCGTGTTGCTCAATGATCCCTGTTAGCGCTTCTACCATACGCATACTGCCACCTTTTACCACCGGCATCCCGCCGGCAACTACAGCAGTAAAGGTGAGTTTACCGATCAGAGCGGAGCTGGCATCATCCGGCCCTAACCCCGTATGCAATACCCACGGTGCCAGCAAAGCACGGCTGAAATCAGACTGTAACTCACGTTCAGCCCAGCGCCGGAAAGTTTCCAGCGAACTGCCGGCAAACCTAGCCAATCCATCCAGGCCACGTTTGCGCCATTCAGAGAACAATAATTTGAGTATCCCGCAACCATAGGGATTTTGCCCTAATAAACCAAAGATCAGCGCCGCATCATCATGGAAGATTTGTTGTGCCATGCGACGCAATATCTCTCCATCACCTGCCGCGATTTCATCAAGCCGCAAAGCTGAGGCCAGAATATCGTGCTTTAAGGCAATTCCCTTGCCATTAGGTTGTACCAACCCCGTTGAATAATCGCTTTGCAAAAACTCCAAGCCTGCCTTTTCCAACGCAGGCTTGAGTTCCTGATAGGCTGGGCTGCCTAAGAACAATGGATACCAGCAAGAGAGCACATCATGGGTATAACCGGAAAAAAGTTCTTCCGTGCGAATACAACCGCCAGGTACTGCGTTGCGTTCCAGTACCAAGACCGATTTACCCCATTTTGCCAACAAAGCGGCACATACCAACGAGTTGATGCCACTGCCGACAACGATCACTTGTGGTCTGGAATCTGTCATGGTATCGCTCCAGAGAAAGATTCAGCCAATGCCAGAACACGCAACGGACTTCCCGAACCACCACCAATTTTGAGAGGAGCAGCAATAATGACCACCCCCGTGGGAGGCAACAAATCGAGGTTTTTCAGACACTGCAAGCCATATTTATTCGCCCCGTGCATTAACGTGTGGCAGGGATATGCCACTGGCCAGGCATACGATTGCCCGGCATCCGTATTAATGGTTTCTACCCCAAACCCTCGAATATCCCGCTCGTGGATCAACCATTCCACCGCTTCCTGACTAGGACCTGGTGTATGGGCACCATCATCATGCAGGTTGAGAAAACGTACCGGATCGTCTGCCCATTTCGACCAATCTGTCCTGAACAGCAACCATGCTCCGGCGGGAATATGACCATGCTGCTCTTCCCAGGATTGTAAAAACTCAACCGTCAATATCCAGTCTGGATCTTGTGCCACCTGCTGGCTGGCATCCACCACCACAGCAGGCGCAACAAAATTATGCAAGGGAATAGTATCAACACTGTTATCCGGCTGATCTTTACCGCTGATCCAATGTATTGGCGCATCAAAATGCGTGCCGGTATGCTCACCACAACTAAAATTATTCCAGTACCAACCTGGGCCATTCTCGTCATAGTGAGAAATGCGTTCCACATTGAAGGCCCAAACTTGTCCAAATTGTTCAGGCAACTGCAAGGCCGGAAAATCCGGCGTCAATGTTTGTGTAAGGTCGATGATTTTCACACTGCCTTGATTTAACGCCATGACAAACGCATTTAACGGACTATTCATTAATCATGCTCTCCTGAATGTTTTCCAACAGAATCATTTTTTATATTCCGTGAATATCATGCAGACCGGTAAACATGCCGCCGTGAAAAACCAATGGCTTACCTTCGATACTGGCAATGCGTTTGACCTCTCCGATGACCAGCAAGTGATCACCAAGATGCGTTTGCTGGTGATTGGCGCACACCAATGTCGCTATCGCTCCTCCAATCGAAGGGATACCTTCGGGTGTTTCCTGCACCGAAATACCCTGAAATTTATTTTCTACCCGCGAACTGGCAAAACGCAGGGCCAATTCCTGATGATCACAACTCAGGATACTGATAGTGAAATATTCGCAATCACGGAACACGGACAGATTAGGTGAATGATTAACCAAACTCCAGAGCACCAAAGGCGGCTTCAGTGAAAGTGAAGCAAATGAATTGATGGTCAATCCCACATTACGTCCCTCAGCAGTACGAGTCGCAACAATGGCAACCCCTGTCGGATACTTCCCAAAAAGCGTGCGCAAATCTCCCGTTTCAAATTCCGTTGCACCCCATTCACTATCAAACAGCGGCATTTGGTTATTCAGGGTAGTTATGCTCATATTTATTTCCCCCGTTTATGCCCGAATTTCTTCAATCAGTTGTGAATGGATATATTCTTCACAGGCATTGGCATCTTCCCACCATGGGAACAGTACCGGAGGATGGTTGAACGCATTGGCAATTGTGCTGGCAAGTGTCGGTAAACGTTGGGCTGCCCCTAATAATTCCAGAACGTGTGGCTTTGGTGGGATAAGAAGGCTGTTTGTCCATTCCACAACGTAATGACCATATTGCCAAAATTGTTCAAACGTGTTGTTCATCCATTCAGCCGTAAAAGGTTTGTCGCCGTGGGCAAGAATGGCTTCGTAATAGACTTTGCAGGCTTTTGTTGCGTTATTCGAACCCTGCCCGGTCAGCGGATCATTGGTAACCACGGCATCCCCCAGTCCAAAAACCTGACGACCAGAAGGCAAAGTCAGCACGGGCTTACGCACTACTGGCGCAAAACGTCCCGCCAGAATGCCATTTTCATCGGTCAGCTCGATATGCTCACAACGTTCAAATTCCCACGGCAGGAAAGTTTTGAGGATCTGCTTGCTATAGGCCAGATGTTCTTGCGGTGTTCTTGCCTCTTGCCAGCCATCCATTGCCCCCCCAGGAATACCCTCGAAAACCATGATGTCGCAGGGACCACTGAGTGTCAGGGCAGGAAAAACGAAATATTCCCCTACACCCGGGATCAAGTTAAAAGAGACACGGGAATATTGAGGCGTTGGCAGCATACCATTCACATAGGTCAATGCCAGTGCACGCCGCGGTGTATCATATGGTGAGCGTGAAGCATCGCGTTCCAGCAATTTTACAATCTCCCCTTTGCCACCCGCCAGAATGACCAGTTCATGGCTGGCCGCCAGGCGTTCCAGTTCGGCAACGCCCACATCGCTAATTTCCAGATTACCGCCACGAGAAGCAAATAGTTCCAACCAAAATGGCATCTTGATGCGTTGATCGACAGCTTGCGCATATTTGTCGAGCCGTGCACTCCATTCAATGGCTTTGTCATGGGGAATTTCAGGATGTGGTACGGTGAAACCGATCCCTTCAACGGGCGGGCATTGCGTTTCCCACTGATTCAATCCCAAATCACGTTCAAACTGCAAAGAAACATCAAACATGCACTGACTCGACAGAACCCGACCATGACGAACATCATCAGGCGTGCGGTTGGTGACTACAGTGACTTGATAGCCCTTGTCAAGCAGACCAAGGGCCAGAGGCAGTCCGGCCTGGCCACCTCCGACGATAGCGATACGACGCATAGTATTTTCCTCTTTTGTTTTGGATGTCGGAACTGAACCTATTCCGCCAACCGTGGAATAGCGGGTTTCGCCTGTTCTGGTCCCATTACTGAATAGCCACCATCAACGGCATAATCCGCACCGGTTACAAAACTCGCTAAATCTGATAGGAGAAATGCCACGACCTGCGCAATTTCTTCGGGATCACCGACACGACCAAGCAGGTGATAATCTGCGGCAACGTTATCGGCTTTCTGTCGCTTCCCCTGGGTTAACTCATCCATAACCCGTGACCAAGTCCACCCTGGTGAAACAGAATTAACGCGGATGTGGTCAGCGGCATAATCCATTGCCATACTACGGGTGATTTGCAGTAATGCGGCTTTTGAAGCGGGGTATAACCAGCGGCCTGTCTGGGCAATTGAGGAAGAAATGCTGGTGAAGTTAACAATAGCGCCGCCTCCCGCCGCAGTGAGGTAAGGCCGGACAAATTGGGCTGCTCTGATGGCACTGATCACATTGATATTCAAGGCGGTCAGCCATGTTTCACGGCTGGAGTCGGCCCCCTCATCCAGATAAGTCGCTGCAAGGTTGATGAGGTAATCCAGACGGTGATAACAAGCAACAACCTCATGTATTCCCTGAGAAAGTTGATTATCGTCAGTAATATCAATATGCCAGAAACGGATGGATTCCGGTTGCAGACTGGCCGCTTTCGCCCCGCCTGCCTGATCAATATCAAAAATTGCAACCTTCACCCCATATTCACTCAATACCCTGGCAACGGTTGCCCCAATTTTGGTAGCCCCACCAGTGACAATAGCGACTTTATTGTTTAAGCCCTGCATAAAGGTTCCCCTTTTGTCATATGCTCACCAGAGTAATTAATCATGGAGGGTTATCATTACGTGAAACAGGGAGATGCAAGTAGCCGCTATATGCAAAAAAGATCCATTCAGTGCAGATTTGACATCTTATCTGCTTCAAAAACACAGGTAAGAGAACACGAAAAGGGAGATTAAAGATGTAATACCGCTCGCTTAAGCGTGAGCGGTTCTCTTTTTATAAGGGTAACGTGATGATTTGCAAAGCACTTGCCTGGGGATGGATTGGCGTTTTCGCTTTTGAGGTAAAACCAGCCTCTTACCATTTTCTCTGAGCGCTTTCAGTTTTTGCGGGTCGTGCCCGGGGCTGAACCCACCCACTGCTGAGCGTAGCTAATCTCACTTTGAGTGATGGGGCCAAATGCCACATCGGAGATAAAGGGTGTCCGTGCAGACATTAGCGTCACCGCCAACACCGAGGGAAAGGCGGCTTTGCCGCAGGCATAACCCAATTGTTGATTATCGCCGGTTTCAGGTAGCTTAAACTGAGTGCCATCCACACAGAAAATTTTCAGGCCACACGCCGAAATAAGCCGTGTCTTCTTTTTCCCCTTCAGTGGCGGTGGTATGAAAAAAATGCCGTAATGGTTCAACACCAATGCGGCGTCTGGCTTTCGCGATACTGCTTGACGCTAATGAAGACAGCTCTCCTTTCGCGTCAGGAAAAGCCAGATCTAATTTTGACGGCTTCAGTCACCCATGCCATGAGAATGTTTTGGCTAAACGCATCCAGGGATTCGGGGTAATTAAATGCTGCAGTGGCTTGGAGTTCACGAGAAAATTCAGACATAAAAATCAGCCTCAAACAATCAGTTGAGGCCGATTATGACTTATCTTGATTTGCTTAAGCGAGCGGTATTACGCTAACACGGCAGCCTTAGAAACGCTCAATATTGGTAAACCCGAAGAGGAAACTATTGCAATCCGACAAAGCAAATACCGCAATAATTTGATAGAGCAAGATCACCGTAATATCAAACGTCGAACACGCTCGATGCTTGGGTTTAAATCCTTTCGGCGAGCCCAAACGCTGCTAGCGGGCATAGAAATCATTCCGATGTTACGTAAAGGTCAATATGTTCAACCGAAAGGAAAGATCTTATCACCCGCAGCCACAGGGCGAGAGCATACTTTGATTAATATTTGCACTTAAAATGTCAGCATTGTTCTTTAACTCTTTTGTTAACTATAAATGTCTAAAGAACTGTAATTTAGTTTAATTATTACCCGATATAAAACTGTGATAATCAAATATTGAAAATTATTAATCTTTAAAAAGCAGTAAAAATAGTGTGATCGCGCCCTGGCTTCAATCCAGCGTCTCTATGGGTAAGGATGCCTATACCACGATGAGTTCCGCGCCTGATAAAGCACAGGCAACCACATTCGCATGCTTTTTACCCAGTTGTTTCGAACCCACTCAACAAGTCTACTCTTCTGGATATTCAAGCCGCATCATGAACGCGCGGGCGAACGGAATCAGGGTAACCTGCGCAAATTTTTGTCGCTTCGTTTACTAATACCCAGCAAGGTGGATTTGCCACCCGTACGATTTATCCCCATACACATGGGGAACAGGGTATTTGCCACCCCGTATTTCAGGTAGCACCCGGTTTATCCCCATACACATGGGGAACAGACCAACTCTATTATTATGTTTTTAAATAACTTTTTTAATAGAAAAAATCCCACCACGTTTTTTACTTAAAAACTTCATTTTATCAAATATAAAAACACTGATTTTTCATCATGTTAAAAAAACAAAACTAAAACCCATGCCAATCTACCAAAATTTCCAATACGAAATATTTTTATCTCTAACGCTCAGCAGCTATGTTACTAAGCAAATCCATATAACAGATCTCCCTCATATTGGATTACAAAGTCTTCGTCCACGCTTTCAATGATGACTCTTGTCACTAAAAGAATTTCCCAATCCCAAAAGGCTAGTCATCAACAATAAAATTCTAACCAAGCGCCAAAGAGAGTAAACCACATCCCATGGCTTTAGCTGGCCCAATTCCTTGACGCAAAAGAGAGGTGAAAACATCACCTTCCTGTACAATGAGTTGTCCTTCAAAACTTATTGGCTGAATTTTCCCCTTAATATCATCTTTGCAAAAATAGATTGGGGACTCCGGTGTCACCCATACCGTCGATAACAGCGCAGCTCCTGCCAATTTGCGTGATAACCACTGCAACTGCTCCTCCTCATGGATAAGCGGCACTCGGCAACATTTGACCCTTCCATTACGATCACGGCGCTGTTCCCCGTCTTTGATAGTCTTAACCGGATTAGCCCGTAGCTTAAAGCGTAACTTGGCACCATTGGGAATACTCCACTGAATAGGTTTATTCACGATAACCTGAGCCGCTTGTGCCGACGAAGGTGCCAGTGCTGATTGTAATAGAGCTTCCGCGCCACGACCAAAGTGCTGTGCCTCAATCCGAAAGAGAAAATCACGTGCCTCATTAGGACGATTGGGGAAAAGCTGCCATAAGGCCCGATGCAATTGATAGGGATCTTTCGCCCATCGCCAGTCGATCCAAACTTTACTTAAGAACATGACGCATCTCCCTGAACCACAAACCAATCATGCGCTGAAAATTGACGAGGCAAGGCAACGATAGGCTCATCCCGTACGCGTAAAGGATATCCTTTTGAATCGATAGCCTCTTCACTATAAATCGTTCCTCCATCACCAAATTGATTTAACGCTAATCGAGAATTGTCTGCCTCACACTGCCCCAAATAGAGTGGATGACTCAATGGACAACTACGTCTCCCCAAATAAGGAGTAAACCAAGGCTTTTGGACAGCAGTAACTAAACTTGCTAATTTGTAATGACTATCAGGTAAACACCAAACAGCGACAGTAAAGTGCGCATCACAGAGATATTCACGCCAGGTTTGAATGATGTCATGGCTTTTCAGACTAACGTAATCCACTCTGGCATCTTTGATGGTGTGATAATCCGTAATTTTGCTAACCTTCACAGACTTATTCTTCACAGAATCATCATCCAATTTATGTTCATCACAGCGCACTGCGAAACGAACACTGTCAGATAAAGCCTGAAGCGCAGTTTTATCATTTCGGCGTATCCCCAGACATGCTCCTAGCAACCCTAGTAAACCACTACGAGTGGGGAAATTAGCAGTAGGACGCATACCTTCAAATGTGGGTTGCCCCCAAAACTGCATAGGTCCAGAAAGGCGTAATATGAGATAAGAAACCATATTTAACCCTCACCGTTATTACGGATCCAAGTTTTCAGCTCTTCTAACCCTGATTTGGATACAACACCGTTTGCAAGTTCCGTATCCAGCAAAGAGAATTGTGCGGCTGGTCCAGTTAGTCCATAGACTTTAGCAACACGGTTCCAGTAATCGGTAAACGCTTTAATCGAAGGTTTGAGATAACCCTCTTGCTCTGCTCTGACAGGTGATTCAAAAGCATTAGCCATAGATATTGGCACATCGGAAAAGTTGACTATCACCAGATCCGCTGGGTTAAACGCTGCAAATGTACGCTGTTTAGCATTCGGGGTTTCCGTCGCCAGCATATGCGCCAGATGTGCAGCAATATCTAACGCCTTGCTGCGTTCAATACCGCCGAGATTTTCCTGTAATTGTGCAAAATTCAGGCTGGCATAACGGTAGAACACACCAGCAGAGAACTCCTGCGTCCCCAAATGAGCAGATCCTAAATCTTTTAAGTCATCAACGGCAGCAAACCAGTCAATATCCGATGCCACAGTATGGGTAGTGATGGCGTGTGCAATAGACATCGCCCCATCCACTTTACCCAATTCCTTCATCATACCGCTAGTCGCCATACGGCCACTTAACGCCAGATCAACGCCATTTTGTAAATTAGCGCGCATAGCCGCAATGTTTGATTTCAGTTGTTTTGTCAGTTTCTTGTCATCGACCCCTTCAGCATCTGCCTGAGCAACCTGTTCACAGAACCAGGCAACTTCGCCTACAACCCAGGGAGATATGGCACTCCCAAGAATTTCCTCCGAATCATCAATTGGTTCTCCAGTCAGTAGTGTCAGTGAACGATCAATCAATGCTGTTTCAAAGCGTGTCCCTAAACGTTCATGTAAAACATTTCTCAGTTCAGCCAGTTGGATAGTTCGAATACTCGACTCACCCAGATGCCGCATATAGTAGTCACTCTTACGCATCGTACGTTTAAGGCTTTGGCTGGAAATACGAACTCGACGCCTGCCACCAAAGATGGCATCTTTTTGCATATTCATATCATCACGGTTCAGGCAGGCCGGACTATGGGAGATTAATACGTGGAAGTTAATAAAATTGTTCATTATGTTACATCCTTATGCTTTTTTCTTTTGAGGAAGGGCAAGTATGAAATCTTCTAATATCCGACTGCGATCATGTCGGTTCCACCGGGTTAATTGTTCAGCTAAAGTTGGCCAATCAAGCTTAGGTTCAGCATGGATAAGCAAACGGCGCAACTGCACCATATCGTTAGGCCAGTCAGCTCGCAGCATTTGGTACAGCCGGCGTTCACTGATACGCCCACTATTTGCCAGCGCTTTACCCAAGGTAATCACTTTTTTATTCTTGTCATCTTCTGACTCAATATGTGTGATAACGTCTTTCCCTGCGCTCAGACAAAACACCATACGGAGCAATGGCAATTGATTCTTGGGGGCATGCCAGCCAAAATCTCTCACCAGATAGTAAAAAGCGGGAATATTTTTCAATTCTCTAGGTTCAGTCACACGCCTAAGTTGGGCAATGTCACCGTTATTCATTTTCTTCCAGGCCTTGTAGAGAGCCATAGCATCAAAATTAGGATCAGAATCAGACATAGGTTATTTTCCCTGAGGTTGACGAAAAGTGGCAAATTGTTTGCTTAAGCTGCGGCGTGCAACAGCAAGCGCCTTAACCCTCTTAGGATGATGACTATAAGGAGTGGTAATCTGTGCAAAAATATTCAAACACAAAATCTCTAATTTCTGTCTCAATTGCTCTTGGTAATTAACGGCATTGGCAAAATCAATAGATGCCAGCAAGTTAAGGATTAGCAAATCACTCTGCCGGTAATATTCTCTCTCCCCCTTTTCATGCACGGCTATTCCAGATCCTTTGATATCATGCTCTTTGATACCTTCAGCAAAGATGTAAAGCGCTTTACGCAAAGCTGTCTTGTGCTCAAGACCTATTTTGACAATTTCATTGATTACTTTAGGATGGTTTTGCCAGCCTTGATTAACAACCATCACATCATGCCGGCGCTCCAAAATGGACGCCTGATTATTACGATAACCACCGACAATCAGTTGCAATCGCGCATTGGGAAATAAGACTCTGCTTTGATCCACCACAGTGGCAGGAAGATGTCCTCCCGCATTTTTTTTCCTTTTTTCATCTTCCTTCTCCTCCAGCTGAACCTTGACCAGCAAACGGCTAAGATGGGTCCACGATGGAGCAAAGGTTGTAAAAGCCAGGAATTTCTCTTCCGCTGCCCCTTGTTTTACCTGTAATACACGGGGAGAGTGAGGATGTGGCCACACGCCCTCTACCGTGAAAACAAACTTTTCTTTCAGGAAGCCGGTATAGCGTTGTGCAACGTGTTGTCCGCAACCGCTGCATTGACCAGCCCCTATTGGCGGACATAATTCAATATGGTTAGGTTGCCAGAACAGCCCTCTGAGTAAACCAATACGTGCAGCAGGAATGGTTTCCCCTGCCTGAATCGGCTCCTGCCATACTGGCAATGGGTTAGTTTGCACATCCTCGCTAAACCATTTTTGCAGAGAAGGTTTAATCAATACATTCAACCAGACAGTTGTACGTAGATCCGCCCTGCGGTTATCTACTGCCTGTATCAACGTGGTAATAGGAGCACCTCCACGTAAACCACTTTTAAACCCGCCACCAAAACTGGGGGCATTATTTGCCTTGTTAAACAGGGCAACAGCGGTGCACCCACCGCATAATGCATTCCCTTGTCCCGGTTCATTAATGAAGGTACAGTTGGTGGCGCCTGTCAATCCGGCCAACAGCGTATCCATACCGGTTACATCCTTGGCTGACACACCTTTAAACTGCATAAATGGCTTTTCAGGATGATCAAGCTGAAAAGTATCACCCCAAGCAGAAATTCCCTGTACGAAATCATCTGGTGTTAGCGGCTGCGTTATACGCAGGCGCAAAGTCTGCTCATCTTGCGGTGTCCAAATTACCTGAGTAAGGCAAATCAGTAACTGGAGCGCAGCCAGCTCCATATCGTCTCTGGGTAAACATAACATCCATTGTTCGTCCGAACACAATAATGTTTGCAGAGAAATTGTAGTGGGTGTTCCCCCTGCCATCGGGCGGACAGGGATCCAATTATGAACCAGTAAATCCATCAACTTTCCTCCCTTAACCAAAAATTTTCGCTATTTCCAACAACAACGCCAACGCTGCCACCGAAAGAGATACAATCGCAATTCCCATAGGGGTGACTGAATTTATGGCATTGATTAATAACCTGATATTTTTGACAAACTCCCGCATGTCCAAATCTCATTCTGAATATTTGGCATTTAGGGTAGCGAAGAACGATATAAACGGCAATAAAAATAGAAGTCATTATGTACATTAAGTCATTATGTATTAAACATGTCAAATACCCTACTCTTGTAAGATTAAATTTATTGCCTACGACAAACCATAACGTATACTACTTCGCTGTGTATTCCCCGTGAGTACGGGGATAAACCGTCATTCTGTACATTAATAATGATGTTTATCATCAAGTTCCCAAACCCTTTTGGGATTTATTTGGGGATGACTAATATCATCCCCTGTTCATGACTGTAACGTAATCTGCCGTCCTGGCTACTCCAGGCCCAATCAGCACTATCTCTGTTTCCTTCCAACCAAACCCTGTTCCATTTATCCTGAACTAGGCCCAATTTTTTCTTCCATCCCAAAGGAATATTCACCTGATTACGCGTTAATGCTTCCTGCTGCTGATATTTCTCTAACTGCTCATAGATACTGCCATCTAACAACTGTCGACCAGCTTCGGTTGAAATAAAAGGCACCAAAGGAATACTCATAGCACCATCACGGGTGACCGCTCTTTCATTACCTTCAACGTCCTCCAACCCAACGACTTCAGCCCAATCCATTATTCGCTGTGCTTTCATACGCTGAGTAAAGTTATTTTCTTCAAAGAGTTTCATACCTTCTGTCACCCATTGCGGCTCAGGTTCAGAAATATCTTCCCGATAGATAGGTTCAATCCATTTACGGTAGGCATCAGGAAAGATAAGTGGTTTACCTTGCAGAGCTTCGATCCACTTTTGGGTACGCCACATCACGCGGGTATGACTGTAAATTTTGCCATGTAGCCCATAAGTGCCAGAAGCAGGGAAGAGCACCGTCGCTATGGGATCCTCAAAACCATAGGGACGCACTAGCCACCAATGACGATGCAATCTGCCCAGACGCTGGAATAAAAGATCCACCGGGCAGTGTTGAGTAATTAACCAATCGAAATCGACATCCAACGATTGTTCTATGACCTGAGTAGCCACCAGAATACGTCCATCACAACGATCTCCTCCTTTACCAAAGTAACTCAGTGCAGCGTTCTCTTTTTCTTGCCGGTCCACCAGACTAAAACGCGCATGAAACAACATAACGTCAACACTGCCTGCTGCCAGCTTTTTAAGTCGCCTCCAGGTCTGTTGAGCTACATCAACCAAATTACAGATCAGACAGACCTGAGCCCCCTTACGGGCAGCATCAACCATACGTTCCAGTAAAGCATTATCTGGCATAGCATCTTCAGTGTAATAAGGTTCAAGCTGGAGAGAGAATGAAGCAGGGTATTGTTCGGGTTGATTTTGCAAGTCAAAAAACCGCATTCCTTCATTACCAACCCAGCTAATCAGAGGATAAGGAACATCTTCTGCTGCCACTGTTTGTTTATTGCTATCATCATTTGGCTGGGGAGCATAACTGCTTAATAGTTGCTGTTTCTGCCATTGCGGTAACGTAGCCGACAGTAATATTGCCGAGCTTCCGGCACTCAACTGATTGTGCAAAACTGCATCCAGCAAGCCATACATGTATTGATCATAAGCATGTATCTCATCAACAATTAGCACACTACGGCCAACACCAAAGCCACGGATAAAACGATGACGGATCGGCAATACAGAAACTAGCACCTGATCGATAGTACAAACCCCTATTTGCCCTAAAAAAACCCGTTTTCGTCCCTGCGATAACCATTCGCAGCACTGGCTCCAGGCATCTTCTTCTTGAAGATTAATCCCTTGCTGTTTGATCGCTTGAAAAGTCGTATTAAAACGCGCATTACCATGAGCAAGAATCAGGTTCGGGGCAGTAAAGATTATTTTTGCTAACTTGTTCATACGTTCCAACATCTCGTTAGCCGTAGCCTGGGTCGGTAATGCAAAGATAATGCTATCGGCCAGATTATGCTCCAGCAATCGCCAGGCATAAGCGAGGGCAGCTTCCGTCTTACCGGAGCCTGTGGATGCTTCGATCAATGTTAGCCCAGGAGCAACAGGAAGATTATCAACCAGAGTCTGTACTTGCCGAGGCTGATAACCAGAATCAAGCAATGCCTGTACTGAAGCCCCCTGTTTTACCTGACCTATTAATCCACTATGTGTCACTACACGCATAGCGTCTTCTTGGTAACGTTGCTCGAAGTAAGCCCGTAACTCTGCCACATCAGAAACAGCCGCCGCACGGTAGTTAAAAGTATCTTCGGTTGACCTAGAGCCTAGCCAGTCCGCTATAGAACAAAACCCAGCCATCAAAACGGAACAGTCAGGTGGCGTATCTTGTAATGAAAGTCCAACAGGCGCTAAAAACAATTCCGCTGCAACATCTAACCAAGCGAGCCGGGCTTGTTTATCACGATCTTCATGGTGGTGTAATGAAAATAATAATGAGTAGACATCATCACGTTGGATCACACTCTTTTTTTGTTTGATAGTACCATGATGACCAAATACGGCTTCTACCCAGGGGAGCCAATCTTGGTAAGGCTGTGTTTCTGGCTCAGAAAACCCATCGTCATCTTCAGATGATTCTGGCTGATGATCCTTAATAAACCAGTAAAGCCCAGAAGCACCATGATCGTAACCTTTACAGTCATTGATTGAAGGCAGGAGGGATTGTTTATCTTCTGGGTTTAAAAACAGCCAAATTTGGGATGACTTACATTGAAAGCGGATTTCAAATTTACCCAGATCATGCAGTGCAACAAAAAAGAGCACCCACGCTCTTATTTCTCGCTCACTTCTGTCTTGATGGATACAAAACAGGCGCCTTAACCCTGGGCTATGATCCCACCAGTACGCAGCTACACTGACCACATCCAGACTGTGGAAAGGTAACAGATGATATTCAACACTTTCTGTATATTTTCGCTTCCGTGCTTTTCCCCAATATCGAAATATTATCGTAATATTCATATTTATTTATACCAATCTAACTTCAGGATGCGTGTGATTTCTCCCCGCAAAGTGGGGGAGAAATCAAGCTTCATACAGTGTTGTAAATTGCAACTTGAAGTTTAATGCGTATAAATGTTATTAAACCACCCTTTAGAGATTAAATGATTATCTTTAATATGCTAATAAATCAAAAAATAATGAAATATTATTATCTTAAAAGTTGTCCATTATCATAAAAATCTAAGAAATTGTGACATTAATCACAAAGCAGATAATGATGTGGTCCCTTTCGATGACTAACACATTAAGTCATAAAGGGTTATCTATTGTGAAATGGATATTCCCTTAGCAAGCTCCACCGCTTCCCTCACCAATCTACCAACCTCCTTCCAGTCCTTACCTCGAATCAACTGTGGGCTGACCATCCAGGAACCACCACATGCCACAATTTGTGGGACAGCAAGATAATCGAGAATATTCTTCACGCTGATCCCACCGGTTGGCATGACTTGCAACTGTGGGTACGGTGCAAGTAGTGCTTTAATCATCGCAATGCCACCAGAAGGCTCAGCCGGGAAGAATTTGACAAAATCGGTGCCTAATTCCAGCGCTTGTTCAATAGTACTGGGATTATTCACGCCAGGAATGATAGGAATACCAATTTGCTGACATGCTTGTACAGTGTTTGGATTAAGCCCTGGTGAGACGACAAACTCTGCCCCCGCGGCTTTTGCCTGACGAACATGTTCACGATGAAGCACGGTTCCTGCACCGATCAACATATCTGGCCGCTCAGCCTTCAGTAGACTGATCGCTTCGGCGGCACTCTCGGTACGAAACGTGATTTCAGCCACAGGCAGGCCGTTGTCTGCTAATGCATGACCAAGGGGAATGATATCTCTGGCCTCTTCAATAGCTATCACAGGCACAATTTTAATCTGACGCAGACGCGCCATTATCTCTTGCATTATCATTCTCTCCGATTTCGTTCGAATTAAAAAAACGGGCGGTAACTGGCTGTGTCGCTGTCTGCGGAATAATCGCACCTTTATGCTGGATCACAACCCTTGCGAGCTGATGCCCCATTAATGCTGAATCATAAATGGATTTCCCATTTAACAGCCCCGCGATAAAACCCGCATTAAATGCATCGCCTGCCGAAGTGGTATCAACGACAGGTGTAACAGGTTGAGTCTCAATATGTTGCGTGGCATCGCAGCCGCTTGAGTCACGATAAAAACAGCCCCGTTCACCCGCTTTGATAATGGCTTGTTTAACCCCCATTCTTTTCAGGCGGTTAAAGCTTTCCTCAATTGATGAATCTCCCCAGAGACGCGCTTCATCATCGTCAGTGACTAACGCGATATCAGTGATGGCATACATTTGCTGATAACACTCACGGGCTTGTTTTTCGTTTTCCCATAAAGCGGGACGATAATTACTGTCAAAGAAAATCAATTTCCCTTCAGCAGCCAACTGGTTCAAATCAATGAGCAGCAATTGACGATCATGCTCAGGCAAAATCGCCAGGCTGATCCCACTGAGATAGAGTACGTCCATATTCTGCAATTGCTGGCGCAAGAAAGGATAATCAGGATGGCGCCAGAGATAACGCGCCGCCGAGTTATTGCGCCAGTAAAGAAACGTGCGCTCACCTTTTTCATCAAGTTGGATTAGGTATAAACCGGGCTGATGGGTGTTATCACTTAACACGAGCGAAGTATTAATGCCCTCTTGCTGCCAGCGTGAGATCATGCCTTCGCTCAAAGGATCTGTACCCATCGCTGTGACAAAATGGACATCAAGTATATCGCCGCCAGCGCGAGCCAGATAAACTGCACTATTTAGCACATCACCGCCATAGCTTTGTGTCATGGCACCAAATGGAATGCCATTTAGCTCAACCATGCATTCGCCAATCAGGGCAATTTTCCGCATCTGCATTCTTTAATCCTTTATAGCCTGAAAATAACGTTCTGCATTATTAAAGCAGATGTCCTGGACTATCTGCCCCAGCATCTTCTCATCATGGGGGATTTCACCATTTTCGACCCAATTTCCCAGCATATTGCAGAGAATTCGCCGAAAATATTCATGACGGGTATAAGATAAGAAACTGCGTGAATCTGTCAGCATACCGACAAACTGACTCAATAAACCTAATTGGGAAAGTTGCTCCAATTGACGCTGCATACCGTCCTTTTGATCGTTGAACCACCAGCCCGATCCAAATTGGATCTTACCCCGAATACTTTTATCACCCTGATCCCCGCCCTGAAAATTGCCAGTCATAGTTGCGATCACTTCGTTATCTCGGGGATTTAAGCAATACAGAATGGTCTTCGGTAATTCATCTGTTTTATCCATCTCATCCAGCAAGCGAGATAATGGGTAAGCGATAGGGTTATCCCCAATGGAATCAAAGCCGCTGTCTGCCCCTAACCGCTTAAACATACGCGTGTTGGTATTGCGTAAGGCGCCAATATGCAGTTGCATGACCCATCCACGTTTTGCGTACTGTTTACCTAACCAAACCAGTAGCGCTGTCGTAAATTGTGCTATTTCTAATTCACTGAGTAATTGCCCTTGTCTGCGCTTTTGCAAAATGATGTCTAACACTTTTTCGTCAGGTATCGGCGCATAACGCAACTGTTCAATACCATGATCCGATGCCACACAACCGTGCTCTTGAAAGTGTTCAAGTCGGCGCTCTAATGCCTGCAATAAATCAGCAAAACACCCGATCGCGACATCTGCGACTTCTCCTAATCGTTCGAGATAGTCACAAAAACCCGATAACTCAATTTTGCAGACTTTGTCTGGACGCCAGCTTGGTAATACTTCGATGGTAAAATCTTTATCTTTGGCAATCTGTTGATGATATTCGAGAGAATCGATGGGATCATCCGTTGTTCCTGCCATGCGTACCTGCATTTGCTGCATAATGCCACGGGCAGAAAATTCATCTTGTGAGAGTTTCTCGTTCGCTTCATGCCAAATAGCCTCAGCAGTATCAGGCGCAAATAGTTTTCCGCTAATACCAAAAGGGCGCCGCAATTCCAGATGAGTCCAGTGATAAAGTGGATTGCCAATCGTCAGAGGAACCGTTTCCGCCCATGCGAGGTATTTTCCATAATCACTGCTTTCAGCACCGGTAATTCGTGCCTCTTCAATCCCTGCCGCACGCATCGCGCGCCATTTATAATGATCGCCCTCTAACCAAATTTGACCAAGATTGTGGAAACGGCGGTTTTGCGCTATCTCTTTGGGATTGAGATGACAGTGATAGTCATAAATAGGCATCAACGCCGCGTAATCATGATAAAGGCGGCGGGCAACGTCATTATTTAACAGGAAATCTTCACACATAAAGGTTTTCATGGGATTTTCCTCTATGGTCAAAGGGCCGCGACCGCTTGGCGGGCGCCAACATTGAGTAAGTTTTGGTAGGCTTTGGTGACGTTATCGACAAATTCACGGTTGTTGACCAGTTTCTTGCCAAAGATCGATTCAATTGCCAGTAATTCTTTCACCACCTCGACCGACTGACCATATTTGGCAAAAATCGTCACAAAGGTTTCTTTTAATGGATCACGCACATCAATGGGTTGGCCTTGTTCATCCACGCCGCTGATATAACGCATCCAACCCGCTACACCAAGCGCTAAATGGCGATAATCACTTCCCCGCAAAAGATGCCATTCAATGGAATCAATCATGCGCTGCGGCAATTTCTGGCTGCCATCCATCGCAATTTGCCAGGTCTGGTGTTTTAACGCTGGGTTAATGAATCGTTCGAGCAATTTATCCGCATAGGCCATCAGGTCGATATCTTCTGGCATTGATAGCGTTGGGGCTTGTTCATTTAACATCAGTGCATACACCGCCCGACGATAATCAGCATTTGTCATGGTATCGGAGATATGCGCATAGCCACCTAAATACCCCAGGTAGGCCAAAAATGAATGAGCGCCATTTAACATACGCAATTTCATCATTTCAAAGGGCACCACATCGTCCACAAATTGCGCACCGGCCAGATCCCAATTTGGGCGCCCATTGACAAAGTTATCTTCAATCACCCATTGACGAAAAGGTTCGCAGGCAATAGCACACGGATCGGCAACACCCAGCTGTTGGGCAATTTCAGTTAACGTTTCTGGAGTGGCGGCCGGCACGATGCGATCTACCATCGTACAGGGAAATGTCACCTGGTTTTCTATCCATTGCGCCAATTTTTCGTCCTGCAAACGCGCCAGACCTAATACAGCCTCACGGGCAACTTGTCCATTTTCCCGCACGTTATCACACGACAAAATCGTCACAGCGGGTAGGTTTCGTTCAAAACGCAATCTTAGCGCCGCCGTAATATAGCCGATAGCTGATCTTGGCACCGCGGGATTAGCAATATCTTTAATAATCAACTCATTATTTGGATCTAACCGCCCTGTCACGGCATCGGTACAATAACCTTTTTCCGTGATTGTCAAAGAGATGATGGCAACATCAGGATCAGCCATTTTTTCGATAATCGCCTGAACGCCATCAATTAATGGGTGCATACCTTCTTTCATCGAACCAATAATTTTTAATCTGATTTCTTCCTGCCCTTTTTCTGCAACGGTATAGCGCATAGATTGTTTTTTCAGATTTTCAATCAGTGAAGCATCATTTAGCATCAAATTAACTTCACAAAATCCCCAATCACTGTCTGTCTGTTCTAATACGTAATGTGTATAAAGCGCCTGATGCGCCCGATGAAATGCACCGCAGCCTAAATGCACCATACGGGAAGTCAGACGTTCGGTTGTCCAACCAGGGTATGGGACAGAAGTTATCGCATTGACAAGATTTTTTTCCATAATGGACTCACCAATAAGCGGTAGTGGGTGATATTCATCCACCACCATGTAGGGTTAGCTCAGAAATTATTTTTGGTAAAATGCGCGATGAATACCCAACTCAAGGCCACGAATTTCAGCCAGCCCTTTCAGGCGGCCGATTGCCGAATAGCCAGGGTTCGTTTTCTTTTTCAAATCATCAAGTATTTGATGACCATGATCAGGCCGCATGGGAATCAGGTGATTTTCACCCGCCGCCAACCGACGGTGTTCTTCTTCCGCAACCGCTTTGATCACTTCATACATATCCACATCACCCGCAAGATGTGCCGCTTCATGGAACGTGGATGGGTTTTCTTCACGCACGGTTGAGCGCAAGTGGAGAAAATAGATACGGGAACCAAATAATTTGATCATCTTTACCAAATCATTATCCGCCCGCACACCGTAAGATCCGGTGCACATCGTATAGCCATTGGCATTGCTGTCTACCGTTTCAGCTATCCAACGCATATCTTCTAGCGTAGAAACAATGCGTGGTAGGCCTAAGATCTCACGCGGTGGATCATCAGGATGAACCGCCATGTTGATACCGTACTCTTCCGCTACCGGAATGATCTTTTGCAGGAAATAAGCAAAGTGCTCACGTAATTTTTCCTTATCAATTCCTGTATAACGTTTCAGGTGTTGGCGAAATTGTTCCAAGCTATAGCCTTCCTCAGCGCCAGGAAGGCCAGCAATAATCGTATCTGTCAGTTGTTGTTTTTCTTCTTCTGTCATTGCAGCGAAGCGTGATTGTGCTTGCACAATTTCATCTGCGGAATAATCTTTTTCTGCACCACAACGTTGCAAGATGTGGATATCAAAAACAGCAAATTCGATTTGATCAAAGCGCAGCGCTTTTGATCCATCAGGCAATTCATACGCGAGATCTGTCCGTGTCCAATCCAGAACCGGCATAAAGTTGTAGCATACTGTTTTAATCCCGCAGACAGCGAGGTTACGCAAGGTTTGTTGATAGTTTTCGATCCACCGATCGTATTCCCCAGTATACGTTTTGATATCTTCATGAATGGGAACACTTTCTACCACTGTCCATTCAAGTTGATTAGCTTCAATCAGTGCCTTACGTTGCGCTATCTCTTCGACAGGCCAGATTTCGCCGTTGGGAATGTGGTGCAACGCCGTCACAATCCCAGTTGCTCCCGCCTGACGGATATCCGCTAATGAAACAGGATCTTCCGGCCCATACCAACGCCAGGTTTGTTTCATAACTCCCCCTATAACTTATTCAAGACTAATTCAGGTAACCACAAACTTAGTTGCGGCAGGTATGTCACCAGCGCTAATGCCGAAATCAGCGCAATGTACATCGGCAACAGCGGTTTCAGTACCTTATCGATACTCACCTCCCCCACAGAACACCCCACAAATAACGCGCTGCCTACAGGAGGAGTACAAATCCCAATCGCCAGATTAAATGTCATGATGATGCCAAAATGCACAGGATCGATACCCATGCTCGTCGCAACGGGTAAGAAAATCGGCGTGAAGATCAAAACGGCAGGTGTCATATCCATAAAGACCCCCACTATCAGCAGGATGATATTGATGACTAGCAAGATGGTCAGTGGATTATCAGAAACCGCCATCAACGCATCGGCAATTAGATAGGGTAGATCAGCATTGGCCATCGCCCAGGACATACCCATTGATACGCCAATCAGTAGCAAAACAATAGATGTGGTAATAGCTGAATCAAGAATAATTTTGGGCAGTTGTTTGAGACTCACTTCACGATAAATCACCACTGCGAGAATAAAACTGTAGAGAACAGCAATGGCTGAGGCTTCTGTCGCCGTGAAGATCCCCGCAATAATACCGCCCATAATGACCACAATGAGCATTAATGAGGGTATCGCTTGCCACGCTGTAACAAAAAATGCGCGCCACGTTGGCCGAGGTGCAACAGGATAGCGCTTCCTCTTGGCAATAATGGCAGACACAAACATGAGTGAAATACCCATAATAATGCCTGGGATATAACCCGCTAAGAACAAGGCAGCAATAGATGTTCCCCCTGAAACCAACGAATACACAATCAAGGTATTACTGGGTGGGATCAGCAAACCAGAAGGACAAGAAGCGATGTTCACAGCAGCAGATAAGTTAGGATCATATCCTTCTTTTCGCTGCATCGGTGCCATTGTTCCCCCAACCGCAGCAGCGGATGCCACTGCCGAACCTGAAATTGCCCCAAACAGCATGTTCGCCATGATATTGACGTGCATTAATGATCCCGGCAAACGGCCGCCAATCATTTTGGCCAGATTGATCAAACGGGCAGCTATCCCACCTTGGTTCATAATATTTCCGGCCAGAATAAAGAACGGGATCGCCAATAGAGAGAAGTTATCGACTCCCGCAGCCATACGTTGTGCAACAACCGTGATCGCGGATTCCAGCGGCAATGTCATCGTAATAGCAACTAACGAAGATAAGCCGATTGCAAAAGAAACGGGAACACTCAATGCCAGCAATATTGCAAATGTGCCAAAGAGTGCGGCAATGATATACCAATCCATACTCTAACCCCTTATCTCCACAAGTTAATCATTCTCAGGCACCACGGGTGGTTGACCAGAAAAATGTTGAATAATCGAGATCACATCAACGGACGCATAGAAAATCATCAATATTCCGCTAATCGGCAGACACAAATAGATGTACCCCATTTTCCAGCCTAATACGGGGGTGATTTGGCCATTTTCCAAGGTCGATGAAACCAGCAGGCCGCCACCATAAAGCAGCACAATGGCAGAAAATAAAATAATGGCTGCCTGAATAATCAGGTTGATAACGCTTTTCTTGACTCCGGTTAATTTCATCATCAGCAGATCGATAGCAAGATGCCGATGCTGTCCGGTTGTGTAGGCAGCACCAATTAAGGCGACCCACATAAACAGATAACGTGCTAATTCATCTGTTTCTGTGCTTGGTGTACCTAAGACATAACGTGAAATGACTTGCCATGACACGCATAAAACCAGAAAGGCCAGCAGGCAGATGGTAAAAAATGCCAAACTTTTATTGGTCATCGCCAGAAGGTTTTTCATTTATCCGATCCCCATCATTTTGGTTTACCAATTAAAGCCCGTCCAAAAATGAGAATCTATACTGATCGTACTAAAAACCCTGAAATAACTTCCGAAAGAGAGTGAGGCAGATCACAAACCCAAAAGGTCAACCAATATCGACGTTTTTTGCGAGTAAGATCGACCAATTGAATTTTGCCCTTTGCCCAGTCAATAAAATCTGATTATGGTTTGCCCACAAGAAAATAACAAAAACCGACCCTCACCTCTGGAGAACCAAACATGCAGAACAATAAACGACAGGTTTCAGGCATAGCGGCTGGCATCATATTGATGATAGGGGCATCTCAGGCTTTCGCCGTGACAACGCTGAAACTTAGCCATAACCAGAACCGGGCTCATGCAGTCCATCAGGCCATGACCCAGTTTGCTAACGAAGTGAAAGAAAAAACCAATGGGGAAATTCGCATTCGCATCTATTCTGATTCTCAATTGGGCAACCAACGTGAATCCATCGAATTGATGCAAAATGGCGCCTTGGATATTGCTAAATCCAATGCAGCAGAATTAGAAGCCTTTTCTCCCGCGTATTCCATTTTTAACCTGCCCTATTTGTTCCGCGATAAAGAGCACTACCAACAAGTCATCGATAGCGATATCGGCAAAGAAATCCTCGCTTCAAGTCAAAACATGGGATTTATTGGTCTCACTTACTATGATGCGGGGGCACGCAGTTTTTATGCGAAAAAACCGATTAGAACGCCTGAAGATCTAAAAGGCTTGAAAATTCGCGTACAACCCAGCCCAACCGCTATTGCCTTGGTGAAAGGGTTGAAAGGAAATCCAACACCACTCGCTTATGGTGAACTTTATACCGCCTTGCAACAAGGGGTTGTGGATGCGGCTGAAAACAACATCACCTCTTTTACGCTAAGCCGCCACAATGAAGTGACAAAATTCTTTTCTCTGGATGAGCACACGATGATCCCTGATGTCCTGTTAATATCTAACAAGTCATTGAATAAATTAACCACTGAACAGCAAGAGATTGTGAAAAAAGCAGCGCTGAACTCCTCAAAATACATGATTCAACTGTGGGAAAAATCAGAAAAAGAAGAGCGGGCAAAAGCAGAAAAACAAGGCGTTGAGTTTATTACTGTGGATAAAACCCTCTTTCAGGACGCGGTTAAACCCATGTATGACGATATCGCTAAAACCCAACCGGCATTATTCGAAATGGTAAATCGAATACGTAAAATAGAATAATTTTCTCTCAAAACCACCTATTGTAACAAGAATAGGTGGTTATATTTCTGGCATTGATGCCTTAGAATAACATCATTTTTAGTCGATCCATTTAAGTATATGACCTTACGGCGGCATTAAATGATGAACTTTGCAGACTCCAGACGTCCCTATCACGAAGTAGCCCAATCATTACGTCAGATGATTATAGAGATGGATTATTCTCCCGGTGATCGTCTACCGACAGAACGTGAAATTGCAGAAAAATTCAGCGTTTCGCGCACGCTTGTTCGTGAAGCGTTAATTGTACTGGAATTGGAAAACCTCATTGAAGTACGCAAAAGCTCAGGCATTTACCTCATCCAATTGCCACGCTCCTATTCAAGTGATACGACCATCAATGCCGCAGGGCCTTTTGAGCTGTTACAAGCGCGCCAATTATTGGAAAGTAATATCGCTGAATTTGCAGCGCTCCAGGTGACTCCAGCCGATATTGCTAATATGCGCAACGCATTGGAAAAGGAGAAAAAGGATCTGATTTCGGGGGAAAGTGAATCCGGTGACAGAGAATTTCATTTAGCTATCGCACAGGCAACGCATAACAGTATGTTAGTTGAATTGCTTAAACAGTCCTGGACGTGGCGTGAAAATAATCCCATGTGGATGAAACTGCATAGCCGAATTACCAATACTGATTACCGTAAAGCGTGGCTGAATGATCATCAGGCAATTTTGGCAGCGATGATAAAAAAAGATCCCGCAGCAGCGAAGCAAACAATGTGGCAACACTTAGAAAATGTGAAACAGAGTTTACTGGAATTATCCGATGTAGATGACCCTAATTTTGACGGGTATTTGTTTGAGTCGTATCCGGTTGGGATTGGGAAGTGAGTTTTGGGGATTGGGGAGTTGCGACTATTTGCAGCTCCCAAAAACTCACTCATCAGGCCGATCTCGCCTTTCATGACATAAACAAAAACCAAGAATAAATAAAAACACTGGCTAATGACTTTCAGTATTATAAGGAAGGAAAAAACTTATCCGGTCACGTATTCAATCCGTTGCTGATTATAAATAAGTTTTCATAATACTGAGAGTATCAGATGTTGGAGTTCCTTACCCCGCGCGGAGCGCGGGGTAAGGAATACGCCTATCATTTTGAAACACTATTTATATAGTCGTTATTTTTTCGGGAGGAAATAAAATGGCAACGGTTGAAGTAAAGTGTCAATTTTGTCAGCAAACGGAGTTTATTAAAAAACACGGCAAAGGCGATGCGGGTCACTAACGTTACCGCTGCTTATCCTGCAAACGCACGTTTCAACTTGAGTACGCCAACAGAGCATACTAGGCGGACATAAAAGAACAATTTGTTGATCTTACCATGAATAATTATAGTGTTGCGCTTAATATGTGAATCCGAAAATATATTCTCTTATGATATTGATATATTATGAAAATAATTTACAAAAGTAACTACCTAGTAAGTTCCCATTTATCAAATTGATCCTTAATTTCTTTAATAGATGTCAGTTTGATTTTGGGTATGGTTAATTGTTCAAACAAACCCGCATAGCATTTTCTGCTGTTGGGGGTAACAACAGAAATATGATGGATCATTTTCCATTTGATACTATCTCTACTACCTTCCAGACCACCATAGCGCTTGCGTTGAAATAATGTTCTGTTTACATAACGTAGCAAGCTTGATGACGTTGAAACATCTAATAAGATCACTCCAGTTGCCCTGAATAGGCGTTGTGATAGACATTTTCTATAATTCCCATCTATAACCCAGTTATCTTCCTTTATTGCCATATCATGCAATGAGATGAATTCATCTACGGAACGTTCCTGCCAGTTTGTATTGGGTAAATGAAAAAGCTGATCCAGATGAATTACCTTCAAGTTACACTTCCTTGAAATTGCATTAGCAAGTGTGGACTTACCACTATTTGATGGCCCCATAATGCAAATTCTATTTCCTAAATCTGAAAGTTTCATGACATCCTCCAATGGTAATAGTGGCAGTTTTTGTTATCGGAATGACTATAAGTTCACTGACCTTAATTGAGTTATGGTATGGGTAAATTATAATGGTATAGGTGATCAAAGTTCTGAGAAAAATTTCATAATACTTTAAGCTCAAATATATACCTTTTCATCATAGTGAGACACTGATATTTATGAATATCACTTACTTCTCGCGCTGCGAGAAGTAAAAGAAGTGTCCTACGATATTGAATTTTTATTTATTACGCCATGGACAAATCAACCACTTGTCAGCTTGAAGTGGCATCCTAGATTAACTAAATCGGATCGGTTGGCTAATACCAGTGGATGTAGTAGAGGCTTCTCATTATATTCCCCGTCAAAATTCACTTGTAAAAGCCCAAGAGCATAATGGAGTAAAGGGATACGCTGAGTGATCAGCAATTTTCCATCATTCATCGCGTAATCACTGGCGATAATTTTTTGCTGAGTAGTGCTGAGCTTGGGGTTAGGCACTACTATAGCAGTCACCAGAGTATTCCACTCAACATCTTGCTCTCTTCCATTTTCGGAAGCATCCAGCAAATCAGGCACACCACGAAATCGACTCATTACAAAGTCCAGGTAATCTTTTTTCTTCTCACAATATGCACGTACATGCCAACGGATCCCATCATAGACCAACGTATGAGGTACGATATTGCGTCCACTTTGTTCTTCCGAGCTTAAGGATACATAGTCAACATCTACCCTCAACTGATAACGAGCCGCTTGCACCAAACCCCGAACGATCTCTGGATCGATATGGCGGGCTGGCACATTTAAAATCTCAATATGACCGTAACGTAAATCCATTAAAGGGAGAGCCATTCCCCGTTCTAGATGCCGACGCACCTGCTGTTTTTCCTGATGCAGGAGTGTCAGATACTCATCAACCTTACCTTCACTAAAACGGGGAATAAAAAAAGCGGTGGGTTTATAACCCCTGAGTTTACTATCGTATTCTAACCCATTAGGAGAATATTTCTTGATGTAGCGATTGATGTCTTTAGATGCCTGCTGACGACCAATATTAAAAGCAGAGCAAAGGTGGTTTGTCGTTAAACGCCCTTCCCACTGCAACACTATTTCAAGTAAACGAAAGCGTAAAGTTTGATCCCAAGTTAGCTCACCCATTGCCTTTATGTGCTCCAAAATGCGACATGTTCATGTAACCAGTATCGGAATATTATTCCCTGCCGAATATACTGAACTCATTCATCACATGTAGATAAGAGAAATCAATTGCCTGTGACTTTCCACCACTACTTGTTCACTTTAACCCATATAATTTTAAATAAAAAATAAAATACCAAAATCGAACATGACGGTGGAAATTACTCTGTGTTTTAAGAATGAATCTTTTCAAAAGAAAAAGGGGCGATATTTAAACGGGAGGCATAATGAAACTGAAGCAGGCGCGTAGTCTAGAATATAGGAAAAGACATCACAGCAGAGGAAGCGGATAAACTTTTTTCTGAGGGACTCCTAACCTCAAAATATCTTTTTGAATACCCAGAACCGAATTGTCAAACTCAGGTGACCTGCGCCAATCTGGATAAACCGAAGTATCTTCGTAAGCGCAAGCCATACTTCAAATTTGTTTCTGAGCATAACCCAGACTGTTACCTTAAAACCGAAATAGATGAAGGTCTGCGATATGAAAGAAAATATCAAGCAACGCACAGACAGTTATATTTCAGCAAGAAATCAACATCCAGCTTGGTTACTCCTTGCCACCCGACGCGCCCCACTCGTATTAAGTTGCCTGAAAACCTTGTTTGAGGAATCAAACGACGGTATTCCTCTTGAACATGCTATTCAGCATCTTGCCAACATTCTTATGGATCACGTAAACCACGAACAATATGAAATTAAACAGGATAACCCCATCTTCAGGCAAGCCGTGAACTACGAGAATGGATTAAACGTCGCCTAATTGTCGAGCGTGATGGACGTATATTTGCAACCGATGCACTTGAGATTTCCATCACTTTTGTTGAAACGCTTGATAACCGCTTTATGACTTCCACCGCTTCTCGCTTATCCATTGTACAAAGAGAAATCGAAAACCTGGAAACCAGTCTTAATCCTAATCCGGCTAACCGAATTTTTGTGTTACGCCGCCGAATAGCCGAGCTTGAACGCGAGTTACAAAAGGCAGAAGCCGGACATATTGAAATACTAGAAACACATCAGGCAATTGAACATATTCGCGAAGTCTTCAATCTGGCCACGAGTCTGAGAGCCGATTTTCGGCGTGTTGAAGATTCTTGGCGTGAAGCCTATCGTGTTCTCCGACAATCGATTATTGGTGAGCAATATCATCGAGGGGAAATCGTTGATCGTCTGCTTAACGATCAGGAAGCGCTACTCAATACTCCTGAAGGAAGGGTATTCGACAGTTTTCAACAACAACTTCGCCAGTCTGCTGAACTGACCACAATGAGTAAACGATTAAGCGTTATTCTTAGTCACCCTGCCGCTGCTAATGCATTAAGCCGTATACAACGTCATGAACTGCGTTGGCTAGTAAAACGCCTTGTAGATGAATCGCAAACGGTACTTCAGGCGCGAGCCCGCAGCGAACAAGATGTTCGAAGCTTTATGAAAACCGGCCTCGCCGCGGAACATCATCGTGTCGGACATTTGCTTAATGAATTCTTTAACTTAGCATTAAAACTTAATTGGCAGCGCCAAGCTGTACGCAAAAAGGAAGTGCCATTTCCCGCTGTTGGAGTAGCCGTAGGGGGGATCCCTGTCATTGAACGCCTTCGTTTCAAAGAAGTCGATGATGAAGCAGAGCAAACGCTCGATCTTAGTCATCATGTCGCCGATCTAGCACAAATCGGTGATGATTTCTGGGATGCTTTTCATGGGTTAGATCGTGAAACGTTATTCTATCAGACACTACAGCTATTGAAGGAGGAAAATAGACCCATTGGCCTTGCTGAACTGGCGACATTGCTGCCGCCTGTTCACGATCTCGAAACTTTTGCCTTCTGGATTGGAATGGCAAGAGAAGCAGGCATCGACGTGAGAGACGATCAACGTGAGTATGTTGAACTTAGTGAGGACGAAGATCACCTCTGGCGATTCAATCTACCTACCACTAGGCTGGAAAGCCAGGCACTGGAAGATATTGACTGGGAGTGACAAGCATGGCGGGATTTTTTGACAAATTTATCAATCAGCATAATGCAATAGATTCTGACAATAATTCGGCTCAGCAAGGCAATGATGTAACCGAGCATAACGATGTAACCGAGCATATAGAGGAAAACATCGCTGGCAGCGAAACGCGAACCGTGAAAAAAATACGAGAGGCCGCCCAAGAACTGCTTAAGTATGGTCTGCTAGAAGAGGCAAATAAACCCAAACTGTACCGCACTGTGTTGACCCACCCTGAAGAAATCATCCGAATTTTAGAACCACTCGATCTAGATATTGGTATAGATGAAATTCGCGGTGTGCTGTATGTCAAAGTCAAGCTTGATGAGGTTCAGGAGCAGAATGAATGGTCACATCCACTGGTGCGGCGGCAGAGGTTAAATCTAGAACAATCGTTGTTGGTAGCTATTTTGCGCCAGCATTTTATCGCCTGGGAGCAAGAGAGTGGAATCGGAGCTAACCAGGTGCAGATAGCCATAGACGATCTTCTTCCACAATTACAGGTCTACCTTGGCGATCCGGGAAGCGAGTCAAAAGAGCGAACACGGTTGATTAATCTATTGGATCAATTGAAAGTCCATGGATTAGTGACGTCGCCAGATGACCATGAGCGAATCACTATTCGTCCAGTCATTGCCCATCTCGCTGATCCGGTAAACCTTCAAGCATTACTAACATGGCTACGGGAACAGGTCGCACACCAGACTCCCTTTGATGACACATCTAAAAAAGATAACAGCGAGGAGGAAGCATGAAGCAAGAGACTTTCCTGATGAAAAATGACTCTTTTATTCTCACCAGTATCGAACTATTTAACTGGGGGGGATTTCAAGGATTGCATCAGGCGGCCATCAATCAGGCAGGTACGGCAGTGATTGGCCCAACCGGAAGTGGTAAAACGACTCTAGTAGACGCACTGATGACACTGCTTTGCGCTAATCCTCGCTATAATCTGGCCTCAACGGGTGGGCATGAAAGTGACCGGGATTTAATCTCCTACGTACGGGGAGTGTCTGGCCCTGGTGATGGAGGAGAAGGACAATCACATATCGCCAGATTAGGGAAAACTGTGACAGGTATTGCTGCAACACTGGAGCGTGAGGGGCAACTGGTACGCCTGGGGGCGCTGCTGTGGTTTGACACAACCAGCTTCAGTGCAACGGATATGAAAAGGCTTTGGTTATTCAGCGATAGTCCAGAACAGACACTTGAACGCTGGCTGAACATCTATCATGACGGCGGCACACGGTTGCTAAAGCAAATGGAAAAAGAGACGACCGGACTCTGGACATGGTCGAATAAAAAACAATACCTGGCTCGTCTGAGGGACTACTTCGATGTGGGAGAGAACGCCTTTACTCTGCTCAACCGTGCTGCAGGATTAAAGCAGCTAAACAGTATCGATGAAATTTTCCGCGATCTGGTACTTGACGACCATTCCGCTTTTGAGCGAGCAAAGGAAGTCGCCAACAGCTTTGATGACCTGACCGAGATCCATCAGGAGCTGGAAACCGCTCGCAAGCAACAACAATCCTTACAGCCTATTGCCCTAAACTGGGCTAAACATCAAGAACAGCAAATACAGCTTGCTGACAAGCTGGTACTGGAATCGTTGTTGCCCATCTGGTTTGCAGAACAGGCAAGCCATCTCTGGCAACAAAAAATCCGTCATATTGAGACGGCGCTTGATGAGGCAGAAACCAAAGAAGCTCATCTTCGGGTGCAGCTTGAATCTCAGAAAAAAGTCATTACCGACTGCATGCAGCGTTATCTACAGGTTGGTGGTGCAAATATTGATGAACTGAACGACCGTATTAACGACTGGCAGAGCACCCTCACCCAACGAGAAACACTAGCGCACCAGTACCAGCAACTGACACATAATCTTGGATTTTCATCTGTACTGACTCAACCACAGCTGGAGGAGAACCAGCATGAAGCTGAGGCCAGATTGGAGCAACTCACCCACGAGATA
This sequence comes from Xenorhabdus griffiniae, assembly GCF_037265215.1. NCBI lineage: Bacteria > Pseudomonadati > Pseudomonadota > Gammaproteobacteria > Enterobacterales > Morganellaceae > Xenorhabdus > Xenorhabdus griffiniae. Next base: position 4,228,512 of record NZ_CP147737.1, read on the forward strand.
AAGCTTAAACAAGATGAGGTGTATCAAAAAGGCGCTCTCAGGCACAACGTGGCCGAGCAACTTCGTCAGCTGGAGTTGGAAAGCACCGAGATTTCACGACGTCCGGACTCTAACCTCCCCGTTCATTATCAGGCATTCCGCAGTGAGTTAGCACAAGCACTAAATATTGATGAAACCAACCTTCCTTTCGTGGCAGAACTGATTCAGGTTAAGCCGAAAGAAGCTCCATGGCGTGGTGCCATTGAACGCGCTATCGGTAGCCATCGGCTGCGTATCCTTGTCTCACCGGAATCTGCACCAGTAGCGTTACGCTGGGTAAACCAACGCCATAATCGTCTGCATGTGAGATTACTGGAAGTAAAATTACCGCATTCTCCCGCCAGATTTTTTGACGATGGTTTCACCCACAAACTGCTGTGGAAGGACCATCCCTGGATAGAGGCAGTAAAAGTGCTACTAGCAAATATTGATCGCCATTGTATTGACAGCCCCGAACAGTTGCGCAATATCCCCCATGCCATGACCGTTCAAGGACTAATGTCTGGCAAGCAACACTTTTACGACAAACAGGACCAGAAACGCCTTGATGAGGACTGGTTGACAGGGTTTGATAATCGGGATCGCATGACCTTCCTGGCGAAGGAAATTTCCAGGCTTCAGGAACAGATGGTGATCGCAGATCAAGAACTAGAGTCGGTAAAAGGTGAGGCAAGCCAGCTCCAGCATCAGGTTATTTTACTCCAAAAAATTCAGCAAATTGACTTCCATAATATCGATGTTCAGGGCGCCATGAGACGGCTAGCTGAACTAAAGGAAAAACTGGAAAACTTAACCCACCCAGATTCTGATGCAAGTGCTGCCAAGTTACTGATGACCCAGGCACAACAAGTTGAAAATGAACTAGAAAAGCAGCTTCAGAAAGCCAATAAAGACTCCGGCAGACTGGAAAAAAGCCTCGAAACGGCTTTAGCTACAGAGCAACAGGCACAGCGGGTTGCACAACAAGGAATATCGGCGGAAGATCGGCAATTAAGCGCCCTACACTTCCCAATAATAACAATAGAACAACTGTCTGATATTCATGAGCTGGAACGCCAACATATGCGCAAACTCCAGGATGAAATCGAAAAGCTTAAAGAAAAACTGCACGACTTGAACATGGAACTGACTCGGCGCATGTCCGAAGCCAAACGCGTGGATACTGGGGCACTTGCTGAAATAGGCACAGTTCTGGAAGATATTCCAGCTTATTTGCAGCGCTTGCAGAAACTGACCGAAGAAGCCTTACCAGAAAAACTCCACCGTTTTTTGGACTATTTGAACCGCTCGTCCGATGATGGCGTAACACAATTGTTCAGCCATATTGAACATGAAGTGTTAATGATCGAAGAGCGTCTAAGCGAACTAAACGCCACAATGTTCAGGGTTGATTTTCAGCCAGACCGCTACCTACGGCTGGTAACAAAGAAAGTAAACCATGAAAGCCTACGCACGTTTGAAAAAGCTCAGCGTCAGTTAAATGCCGCACGGTTTGTTGATGATAACGGTGAAAGCCATTATAAAGCCTTACAAGAATTGGTTGCATTGCTTCGGGATGCCTGCGAGAGAAATCGAACTCTAGGTGCAAAAACGTTGCTGGATCCACGTTTTCGTCTGGAGTTCGCCGTGTCGGTGATGAACCGCCATACTGGTAATGTGATTGAATCACGCACTGGCTCACAAGGCGGTAGCGGCGGAGAAAAGGAGATTATTGCTTCCTACGTGCTTACCGCATCGCTCAGTTATGCACTTTGCCCCAAAGGTAGTAGCCATCCGCTTTTCGGCACTATTATTCTTGATGAAGCTTTTTCCCGTAGTTCTCATGCGGTTGCAGGCAGGATCATTGCCGCACTCAAAGAGTTTGGTCTGCACGCAATATTTATCACACCTAACAAGGAAATGCGGCTGTTGCGCCATCATACTCGCTCGGCTATCGTCGTCCATCGACGCGGCCAGAATTCAAATATGGTTTCCCTGAGTTGGGAAGAGCTTGAAAAACACGATCAACGGAGAACACACTAGCAACATGAACTCCCCTGACGAAATCGCTAAGAAACTTTCCAACCAATGGTACAACTCAAAGCTCCGTGCTGAACGCCTACTCCCCCCAGGTAACTGGCCATTGAGTATCCCCATTGGTAAACCCACCTCAAGGGAATTTACTAAAAATACTCAACAAGTTTTGGAACATGTTCAGGCATGGAGGAATGTGAAGATCGGACGAGTCGAATGGGAGTTAGTGAGTTATCGGGCAAGTAATATGCCAATATCCATGCCATTGCGTTGGGTTTTACAGAAGCCTTCAGAATGGATTAATGCCACCAAGGATCCAGTGGTCAGCTGTGAGTTCAGATTACTTGAGGAAATTATCGAACATGTCAACACAGTTTTTCATCCACTATTGATCAAGAATCGTTCGCTTTGGATATATCGAAATCCTCAAGAGGTCATTACGGCAGCCAAGTTGGCCAACCGCTTAACACCGGGATACGCAAATGGACTACCATTGAGATTATTGTCAGGGCTAGGGGTGGATACAAAATTTATTGAAAATAATACATCATTACTAACCAGGCTCTTGGACGAACGTTTTATGGGAGAAGCCAGTAAACAAGGTTTAACAGATTTTCTGAATGCTCTTGATGAAAACAACCATTGGGTACTAGTAATACCGCTGTCACCAGAATTATTACCCTTTAAAAAAAGTAAAGTCACCACGGCAGAACTGGCTGAAATTAAACTGCCTGCTCCACGCTTGCTCATCATTGAAAATGAACAATGCCAGCATCAACTACCAACTTTACCTGACACTATCGCCATCTTAGGCACAGGACTTGATTTGCAATGGTTATCTAACCCTGCTCTGAAAGAAAAATCCGTTGCCTACTGGGGAGATATGGATACCTGGGGACTTTTGATGTTAGCAAGAGCCAGAAAATATCACCCAACTCTTTCTGCATTACTAATGCATCGAGAGTTGTTTGATGAACATGCCAGTCATAAGGCTGTTCCTGAGCCGGTAAAAGCACAAGACACCATTCCTGATGGTTTGCTGAACGAAGAAGCTGATTTTTATTACTATTTAGCTAATCTACAATGCGGACGCCTTGAACAAGAATTCCTCCCGATAGATGTAGTAACTTCGGCATTAATGAGCTGGGGAACGGATTAGTACATATAAAAGCCGAAAAATTAAGTGGCGAAGAATGATATTTGGGCCAATCCTTATAACACGCACTGTTGCCCGACATCCCATTAATGGCCATTGCTTATGTGTGCCAGGATAACATGTGGTATAAACAAATTTCAGTTGCCAAGGATGACGGAAAGTGTACTCCAAATAGGCATACTATGTACGATTCAATAAATTGATGTCATACCCACTTTCACTATTCATCAGATTAGCAGACTTATGAAGTGTCCGAGATCCTGATACCACTATAGTGCGATCACGGCTTGTAGATTTATACAATTGAGTACACAAGAATGTCATTACATGGCCTTGCAATCGCCCCTATTCCATCACGGTTAGGCCAATATCTTTCCTTAAACCATTCTCTAAGATGACAACGTGTCGGGAAATGAACGCAACCAAAATTAGGATCAAAAAAGTCGACACCATAGAAAGTTACTGCTAACCCAATAGCATGATCTTCATAAGCCAAAGCTTCATAACCTTCATTGATAGTTGCCAAGTTTTTTACAATATTGTTTTCATCATAACGGCTTAAATGTATATATAATAATCCATTTTCATTAAGAAATTTAATGCTATCCATACTTTTAGCTTTAAGATTTTCAACTATTTTTATGTAACTAGGAAATTTTATATTTCCTGGAAATAGGTGAGACTTTCCTGATTTGTGCATCTTTACCCAAGCCATTACTAAACTACTACAGGCTCCATTTTGCATAGTTGAAGAGAAATTAAGGGGAAAATGCAGAGTTTGATTGAAGCGAAATACCCAATTTCCTCCAAATTCATTAGCATCTAATAACGACATTTTTAAATCCCCCCCATTCACTATAAGTTTGGTTTACGAAAAAAATTAAGGGCAAAAATATGTTAAAAACAGGATATATTGGTTTTGCCTAATGTAAAGGTTTTTAAAAAGCATTTTAGTAAAGATTCTGAACAAGCTTTATATGCCAGTAAATTAAGTCGATTCCACTAAAACGCCGGAATTAAACTCAACTCATTGATATTCTCAGAATCCTCCAATGAAGGAAGCCGAACGATGTGCAGCTTTACATATCGCTCCAAACTCTGCGCTTCAGGGTATTTTAGCTTTATCAATGGGTTATAAGGTCAGGTGAAAGTTTTACGCAATTTTGTGAGTTAAGTCCGCTAAAGGGCTTTGCATTGTCCGCAGCACCTGGGCTTTGTACCCTGTGAGCTGGTGGAGCCGTTCGCTGGTAATTGAGCGGGCAGTAATCCCCACAGACACCTTTCCTTATTTCAGTTACGTATATTAGCTTGAACATCTATACCAATCTAACTTCAAGATGCGTATGATTTCTCTCCGCGAAGCGGGGAGAAATCAGGCTTCATATCGTGTTGTAAATTGCAATTTGAAGTTTGATGCGTATATATCATAACGGAAAGGTATTTTTCTTGGTATAACCTCGGGGCTCCACCTGCATAAATAATAAAATCGCCTGAATCGGCGCTTTTATTATAATTAACGATTGAGCCATATTATTTGTGATTACTCTTCTTTCGGGGTGTAATTCCAACCGGACGAACCACCAAAAGTAGCACCACCGTAACCACTACTTTGAGTGCCTAACGTATCCGAAGATTTAGCACCAACACCAAGTACTCCTTGCACTTTCCCCGCTCCATTTAAAGGAACTAATCCTTTAGTATTCCTCATCTGTTGCTTAAAACTCCATGTAACATCAGTGATAATCATACTTTTTTTAAGTGTATCAATATCATTCATATATATTCGCAATGAATATGGGATGGTAAAATCCTCAGTATAATTGATAGAAAATATATTTTTTCTTTTAAAAACTACACTGCCTGCGAAATTAAGTGCTTTAACGGAGTGAGTTGTACAGTTCACTCCAGTTACATCATAAGTATCAATTATTTTTCCAAATCTCTGAGTGGATTCGGGCGCGGAAGTTTCACCTATATTTTTACCTGTGTACCATAGTCCTTTAAAATATCTAGTTATTGCAAAAATATCAGCATCTCTAATATTATAAACTTGAGCTTCCATTCTATAAAGCTCGGTTGACATATATTCTATTGCTTCATTATTTTGCAACCAAATTAAAACACCATCCCCAGTTATTCCTAACGGCCCAGTATCAGCGTAACGACCATAGGTAAATACACTTATTCCACTTTCTGCATGAACAGAAATAAATGTATGGCCTGTTCCCTTTGTTTCCACCCATAAAAAAACATCCTTAGGCAACCATCGACAGGTAGTGTCATACATATTTAATGTATGTGAATCAAGTTCATCTAAGATTCTTGACTGCCTAATTATCTCTCTATTGTTCATATGTTTTCTTCCTTGCAAGGATATAAATAATAACTATTGATATAGGAAATGAAATTAATATAAAATGTATGTTATGGTTTTTAATAAATTTAAAAAAAGCCGAAAAGTTTAAAACATAGATAAATATGTTATTTAATGAGGCAATTAAAAATATAAAAAAAATCATTCCTAAACTGTTTTTTAATTTTTTTCGTAACAAAAACAGAATGGTACATAAAACAAATAAAAAATTATTAGTCAGCATTATATAATCAGTAGCACTAATAAAAAAAGACAATTCAGATGGAGTGTATTCTTTGCTTGCCCGTAGAGTTATTACTTCTTTTATAGTTAAATCAATAGAAATAAACCCTATGTTGCTAAAAATAAATAATAACATTATTATCAGCATATTAAATAATGACTTAATCCACATTTAACTCTCCCTATCATTTCGTTTCTAAAACTAACCTAGCTGAAAAATTCTTTATCTTGCCCATGATAATTGCATGTTTTTGATATACCGCAGGACAGGATATACCAGAATTATTTATATATTCTAGTATAGGTGACAATAAAGCAGGAAAAATTATTCTTCTGGCAGGCTATTCCTTGTCAGTTTCAGCATCCATTCGATAGCACTATCAAGATTCAGGCTCAGGTTGCTACGAATACCTTGTTTACTTTTCTTACGCAAGTAATGCTGACCATACTCCGCAAGCGCCACCGGCATATCCATGCCAAAACGAGTTACAGAAACGGGTTTATTCAGATTATTGCCTTTCATAATAAGCAAGATAGGAGTGATACATAGACAGGATCTTAAGAATTAAGCCTTTCAAAACACGCATCCAATGTCTTGTTTTTGCATGATTTTCTTTGTTGCGTTTTACAGGCATTCCGAAATAAATATCCTCTCGCCTTTTCGAGAAGAAAGTCGGTTTCCGACCAGGCTCGTTGGAGCAAATTTTCTATTATCGGCCGTAACCATGTATCTGTATTTTGGGCGGCTTTAAGCAAAGCCACCTCTGGAAATAGTCGTCTTGCCATTGTTCGCCTGACCAGCAATGCGAGCAAACTTGACCAGATAAGCCCGGTGACTAACGACGCTTTTCGGGGGGTAAATCCTTGCCAGTTGGTGTGTGATTTCAATTCCTTGAATAACAATTCGACCTGCCAGCGGCAACGATAAATGTCCATGATGTTATTCGCGGTAAACTCCTCTGGCGGTAAGTTTGTCAGCCAAATGCAGAACCGTTTCTTTTCTGCAAACCAGCGACGGATGATCCGGAATTCATAGCCTTTTCTCCTACAACATAGGTCTAAGACTTCTGACCGGTTAGTTCTGCGGGTGACTTCTTTTAAGGTTTTTCCGGCCAGTTTTCGCAGTGGTTTCCCTTGTCCATTATGCGCGGCGACAATCTGAGAATTCAGAGATTTGCTTCCTCTGACAATAAATGAAGCGCCAAAATGGGAGAGTTGTTCAAAATAATCAAAATCCGGATATCCTGCATCCGCAAGCAAGAGTTGCCTCCGTAATGTTGCCGGCGCAGGCAAATAAGCCCGTTCAGACGCGGTATCCGCCGTCACCGCCATGCCCGTTGGTGTCTGGCTCAATAACGACATCGTCATATGGCATTCAATGGCGGCAGAGGTTGTTTTGAATCGAGAGGGGAAAACCTCCGCGAGAGCAGGATGCACGTTGAATGAACTGCCATCCTGCAAAATAACATTTTGAAATTGAGCTAATTTTTTAGGTATCGACACTTGTTTTTCAACCCATTGTGCCATGACAAACCTAACGATAATTTTTACAAATTCCTCAAAGGCCGGTTTACGTAACTGATTGTAAAACGGTCGGTAACTGACTTGTTGCTGAGCCTCAGGGCACAGGCCATTAAACTTCTGATGTAATTGGGCAATAGAGGTGATTTTACCTGTGCTGAGCGCTGCAATCAGGCTAAGAAGCAAGGTACGGGGTTCAATATTTCTAATGCGTTGGGTAAATCCACAGCCAAACGCTATCTTTTGCAAAGAAACGTCACTAAAAAATTGCATTAACTGGTGTTTTATAGCGATAATTGTCACAGGCTTCATCCGTGGTTTTGATATGAATTTGGCGACGATTATCAGATCATAAATGAAGCCTTTTTTCTATCTAAAATATACAGTTAATGCTTAAGATCTTGTCTATGAATATTAGCATAACAATCAACCCCGAATTAAATATAATAAAATCAGTTAATTATAATCAACTCCATTCATGAAAAACAATATTGCTTTCCTGAATATTTGCACTCTACAAGGGTCCGCTTTGGTACGAAGCGGGCTTTAAATCATAAGCTTACAATCTTCTTATTAAAGCCCTGCGACGATAACGGCTTAACTTGAGAAGTGTGATCAAACCGATAGGCAACAGAGAGGGGACTCATCCTCCCGAAGGCTCTATGCCCGCTGACTACGGACCTCTACATCTATTAAAGCTAGCATGCTTACGACAACATTAGATTACGCCAGATACTGCGAGCAATATTACGGGTGATGACTGTCATCGTTTTGTCCAGTGGTTGAAACAACCAGCAATCGAAGGAATGTTCCTGATGTATTGCTCAATACTTATCTACATTGCCATCGAGCGAAGGAAGGAAAATGAGAAAACTCATCAAGCTATTGGAACAAGATTTCTATCTGGTTTAACACGGCATCGGGTCCCTTCGCGATACGTTCAATATTGGTCGAGCAAGTTAGCTCATTATGATCGGTTAAACTTCAGTTTCTTTTTGCATGATATTTTGTCCGTAATAAACAAACGCGCCTGCAGGGAATAGCAGGCACATTTTGAAAGGAGTAAACACGGAAGAAATATTAAGGATGTAATTCGGGTGGCTGCTCGGAAATTCAGGGAATCGCGAGATTGCGGCTATGTCGCAACAAACCAGTTATTTGTCGCGCTCGCAGAATATCGACAGCCCGCAGGTATGGCGACTGCTCTTGCCAGCTGAATCCCCTGCGATCAATACGAACCAGCTCGTACTTTTCCACCAGAAAATTAACGGCATCGGCCAAAGAGATACCCGCATCGATATGTTCCTTAATAACAGTTTCATCACTGAATGGCGTGTCGTTCAGTGTCAGACCATAGTGCTGCTCCAGCAAGCGTGTCAGTAGCATTTACCAGACAATAATTGGTGACGGGCATGGTTTAGCCGTCCGCAAAGTGTAGTGATGTGATGGACGTCCCCTTTTTCAGTGGCAGTCGCGGCGCGGCCTGAATCCACCTTTTCACCTGCATTAAAAGCGCCTCCTTAAGCGGGCAGGCGTGGCGGGGAGAGAATTGCGCGCCAACCTGTTTCAACAATTAATCTCCATATCGCCATGTATTGGATATAAAAATTTTTCAACCTAAGATAATCAAATAAAAAGAAATACCTCTTCAAGGTCTTTTGCTTCTTCATACTCAGAAGATGTAAGTATTTTTCTTTCGTCCAGACGAATGACTTTTGCATCTTGTGAAAGAGTATCCAATGCACTATGTTGCATTGCACAAATAATATATTGTTTGTTCTCCGTAACCCCTCTAGTAATGGCCTCAACTATTTTATTATAGTTCTCGGTAGATTGTTCTTGTTGATTAGGGGTATCAATAACAAGAGGCGGAACAACTTCGCCACAATGCTCTGAAATATGCTCATATAAAGCCAAGTAATATCCTAAAATCGCTCTTGCATCTTCAGCAGCTCCCCCCACTTCATAAATTTTGTTATAATCAAGAGGGCTCTTTATAAAAGAAGCATCAATATTAACCCTCAATTTCGTTATATACTTAAAGAAAGTATCTGCAAAATTCTCTTTTATTTTATTTTTTTGTGCCTTTGTGACTAGATCTCTTTGCGTCTTTTTCAACCCCTGTTCTTTTACTTTTTTGGTTTCAAGATCAACCGATTTCTTTCCGACAATGACCTCGACTTGCTTGTCGACATTATTAGTTGTAAACTCGGAGAACTCCTTCGAATTGCTTTTTTCAAATGCCAATTGTACATTTGTTAATTTTTCTTTAAGCTCTAAAAGCCCTTTATTCAAACTAGTTAAATTATTTTGAAGAAGTGACTTTTCATTCAGTAATAAAGACAATTGTCTTTCGGCAGTTTCTTTGTCAATAAGAATGCTACTTCTGTGAGCTATTGAATTTTCGTGAATTGTTCCACATGTAGGACACTCAATGCTTCCTTCATTCATATTCTCAACAGAAAAGATGTAATCTTTGTCTAATTCGCTGATTATGGACTCAGCAAGTTTTAATTGCGAATCAAGGCCAACAATATCGATTTTTAAGTTAGAAGATTCTTCCAAGTTGAGTTTAATTAACTCTTCATATTTTAATATCTCACTAACCAAACTTTCAGAGTCGGCAGTGTAATCTTGCTGAGTAATATTGTTTTTTAAAATCGTAACGGCATTAGTTAATTCATTGATATTATTTTCAACTTCATTCACCTGCGCCTTAACTTCATAGATATCCTCTTCAATAGCAAAGTGCTCCTTAGAAATAAGGCCGCTATGAAAAGATATAACAGGCTTTGCCCACTTACTATACTGTTGCAAATTTGCAAAGGAATCCCATGCTTTCACCCATGTTCGTTTCTGGTCAATATAGAATGGCAAAAAATAATAAGCAGGAGGAGGGACCTCTAAATTAAAAGTGTCTTTTTTAGGCAATAAGACATCAAATTTGACTAACTCTGCAAATATCTTTGAAAAAGCATCTGTGATTTTATCATAAACCTTCAATAGTTGGCCGCTTTTGCGAAGGCTCATTTGATTTTTATAACGGTGAAGAGCGAATGACTCACCATCAATACTAAAGCTAATAATCGATGAGCAATCCAGTTCTTTCCAAACTTTGGAAAACAAAGGCTCACAACCAAATGACCAAAAAATCATTTTAGCTAACGTCGATTTACCAACGCTATTACCATCATTAGCTGTTATTAGAGTCAGATTCCTTCCGAACTCGAATTGCCTCGCGGATTTTGTTGAATGAGATATTATTATTATTTTCTCTAAGATTAATTTTCTCATGTAATTTTGCCCTTAAATTCCTAATCAACAATTTATAGTTTTTTTCCATTATATTTCACTCGATATAACTTCGTATATAATCGCTGCAACCAATGATCTTTCCGAGTCAAATAAAGATTTTGTTTTCTCTGGTATTTCATTGCTGAATCTTTCGAGTAAATCGTACATTATAGCACCACCTAACTCGCAACGGTTTTTAATAATGACTTCATGGATGCTCTTTCGGGCTTCAAGCATAGCTAATGAAGGAGATAAAACACGCAAAGAGTATGTATTAATCTCTTTTAATAGCTTAGCTTTTTCTAAACCACTAACAGTTAAGTCATCAATAATATATTTAGCGGCTTCAAGATCGACTTCTGAATTATCTCCAGATATACCTTTTGTTACTACCTTATGCAGGTCATCATAAGTTAATGCCTTTTTAACAAGCACTTCATCCCATTTTTCATAATCAAAAGTATCTTTGCCCCGAATTCTAAGTGCATCCATTAAAACCCTATAAATATCTTTTGGTTTCAAAAGATGTTTAGGAAATACGACTTCAACACTATCTGTAATTCTTGTTATCGTATGCTCATAATAACTCTGAAGTGGTATATCAGAATAAACAAACCTAATTATCCCCTTCGGAAAGGAAGCGAACTCATCGACCTCTTTATTTAGATGGTTTGTAATAGAAGTTAAATCACCGGAATTCAGATCAGACAACCCAATGGCTCTCAATTTTAATCCATCTTTAGGCGAAAAATTGAAACCTATTGTGCTCACGAAATTTAACTCAGTCACTTTCCCTAAATAACCTTTCTTATTAACGGAAGAGCATAATTTTCCTAAAAGAGAAGGTTTCTCACCCTTTTTCCCCTTATCTCTCTTAGTAAGCTTACTAATCGTATAACTACCAGAAGAGTTAGCTTTAACTTGGTTAAACTTAAATTTAACTTTTTCTTTATCGAGAGAATCAGCAATAATCACATCTTCATGATATTCCATGAATACAGCGAAGTCTTTAGCATCTTTGTATGCCGAAAAGGCCTGACATAAAGCCCAATGATATTGATATTCAAAACGGTCATAGGAGTCAGCGCCAGCGGACTCTCTCTGAGGTGATGCAAGTGGGTTATCCATTTCTATTTCGCTATCCATCACATTTCCTCGAACGTCTAATTCAATGCGTCAGTCAAAAAGATTATCAAGAAAAACTGGATTTGGAAGTAAAAAGAGAGCATTTATCAATCCAACTCACAGCAAATCTTCTGAAACTTTCATCAAGACCGCTAACTTACTGATGAAGAAGGGTCATAATTTATCAATCTGTGCAAACTCATATGGTGCGATCTGACATTGACTACAGCCATCAAGATAATCAGCCCACCACTGCACCATTAATCTACGTTCATCCAAATGCTCAGAAGTATGAAGATATGCCGCTCTCACATTATTGCGCTCTGTGTGACTCAACTGACGCTCAATAGCATCATCGCTCTCAATGCACTGTTTACCGTATTTTCACTCATAACCTTAGTTGCATCGTGATCCCCCGGGAACAGCAGCTCTTTATCACCACTAATCTGCTTAAGCTGCTGTAACAAAGTCATCGCCTGGCGACTAAGTGGAACTATATGTTCCTCTTTCATCTTCATGCCACGGTACGAGTAACGCACGCCCTTAATTTCTTCCCGTTTCGCAGGTACACGCCAAAGAGATTTATCAAAGTCGAATTCATCCCAACGCACGAAACGTAACTCACTTGGACGCACAAAAGTGAGTAATGAAAGCTCAACCGCGATCCGTGTCATCACGCGGCCACGATATGCCGCAAGATGTGCGAGAAACTCAGGGAACCGGCTAGAGGATAGAGCTGGATAGTGTCGCGCTTTGGTTGTCGATAAAGCACCTGCCATATTACTGGCTGGATTAGAGTCGATGTAATCTTCTGCACGGCATAACGCATAATGGCCGTGACGCGCTGTTGCAGGCGCTGAGCAACGTCGTGTTTACCACTGGCATCAACTTTTTTAATAGGGGCTAACAGGTGGCTGGTTTTGAGCTGGCGAATGTCGGACGAACCGATATGAGGGAAGATATAAAGCTCAAGATAGCGTAGAACGCGCGATCGGTGGTCTTCACTCCAGCGCTTGTTACTGGCATGCCATTCACGAGCGATAGTTTCGAAAGTATATGCCCCCGAATTCTCAGCTTGAGCTTCTTTCTGTTCGGCTTTTGGATCGATGCCCTGTACTAAGAGCTTTTTAGCTTCATCGCGCTTTGCTCTTGCCTGAGCAAGCGTCACAGTAGGCCAAACACCAAAAGATCTATCACACCGATCTTCTATACGTTTGATATGGAGAAAGGGTAAGTTAGAAATATATTCATAATTTTTACTATCATAAATAGCTATTCCGCGATACTCCTCTTGCTGGAACCGCTGGTAATTGGATGTATCCCACCATATTGCTGGAACAACATCGACCTCTCTTGGTAGAGAGCCACCTGTGATTTTAAGGGATTTAGCTCCTGATCTATCTCCCCTTGCCGCTGGGAATGCGGCATCCAAGACATCAGCAGCTTTATTACGTAGTGTTCTGAGTACATCGAGTGCTGATCTAGTCGCTGCCGGATAGCTTGATGCTTTTATACCTTCTCGGTCAACCAGCAGTAATGCTTCATCAATAGTGATCAAATCAACATCACTCACGCCTTTGATATGAATATTGAGAGGTACAGAACCTTGCAGGTGGAATGATGCATTAATTCTTTCTTTAGAAAGCCCTGACTTGAGCTGATTTTCAACTCGTTCAGCAGTCTCATAGCAGATTCTAGTATAATTAAGATCCACTTCCTGCATAGCTCCTAGGGCATAGCGTGTTGCTGAATCGAGCTTTCCTCGTGTTTCCCACTTTTCAGTAAAAGCAGCTTTATTCAGATTAGCTGTAATACTCTCAAAAGCTGCGATACTCTCAGCAGAGTCATAAGTCGCAGTATAAGATCGGGGTAATTTACGGCGCTCGCTAAGCCGCTTAATCTTCTGACTATAATCCGCCATTTTTGTTTTTTCTCCTCAAAGTCATGGTACCGTATGTATTTCTCCCTCTACCATTGAAATACTCTCCTATGGCAGAATTAAGATCCTCAGAAAACTCAAGATCCACAAATCCCACATGAGACTGCATCTCATCATTACCCGCCAATGGTCTGTTGGTATAGTTGTAAAGCAGGCGGTAACTGATACCCTGATCGTTAATCACGGATGCAGTAATACTATCAGACTGCGAGGTGTTCGTTGTCTGCCGGATGCGTACTTTATCCCAAGTTTGCACTATGCGAATGACTCCTTTCCACTCGCATATACGCTCTTCAGGGTGAAGTGTCTTACCTATACCTCCCACTCACCACTAAGGTTCGGCATGCTGATAAGCTGACCAACAAAAGGGCGTTTCCAAAGGTACTTGTTTAGAACATGGTATAGCAGAAAATAAATCATTCCTGCACCAGCAAGCGATAAGACAGACGGCGGTAATGTGGCATCGATTCCCCACCACAATTGCGACAGGTCAACCAGTTTGAGGAGGAAGTAAATAGTAAAAGCAGATAGCACTGAGGCAGCAATGGACAATATACGCCCCATATTGCTGCGACTAAAACCATCAATGACGATATATTCATGATGCTTCATGGGACTTCCTACTATAATCTATAGATATTTAATGAGTTATATGTATGTTATCGTGCTGGTGTGACTAACATAGTAACTCACAAAATTCTTATATTTTGACTAAGCTATATGTTTAAGTGTCTTGTGCAAACATATTAATAATGTTTACCGTGATGCAGCGTAAGATAGTAGTTGATTTTAATTTATTAATCATATAATTATATAATTTTTATACGAAAAGTTTTCACTTTCTGCTTAAAAATGACTTGTCAATTTTTTCTTCAAATGTTGCCACTCTTTTTTAAGATACCAGCGTAAAAAACACCACCTAATATTTACTTGCATTTTTCCTATCATCCCTGCTGCCATCTGTTTTCTCCGTAATTCCTGAATATCCTCCCAAAGTTGCTCACGTTCAAAAAAAATCCATACAGGGGGTGTGGGTGTAAAACCATTGGTATAACACACCGGAGCTACCCACTCGAAAAGAACCATTTCAACATGTTCAAGAGGGAAATTTTTCGCTACAGAAGCGATATACTCATAATCCACTTCATTATCTACAAAGATACTAGATAGCGCTTCACATAAATCTATATCAGTTAGTTGATTGCCCAACGGGTAAATTCCTCTATTTCTTCATCTAAAGTATCAGCAACCACCGAACCAACAATTGCCCCTGCTGCGCTACCCACTAATACCAGAACAACAGCACAGACAGGAGCACCAGGCCCACATACCGGAGATACAGCTAAACCAGCAAGTGCTCCACCAGCAGCACCGCCTCCAATTTGTATTCCTTGTTTAACCGCTTCTTTAGGTTTATTTTCAGCATTCAATATTTCATGTGTTGCCAATACTGCCGTAAAGATAATTCCAACTTTTCCTATAACCTTTAATCGTTTATTTGCCGTTGTGAATTTAGGGTTATCTCTTGCTGAGGCTTCTATGATCTCATAGTAAATTGTACTTTTTTGATCTGGAGTAAGGCTACCAAATACTTTTCCAAATTTTTTCTGAGAATATTTATCAATAAGTTTTTCAAAAGATGGAGGTGTTTTTTTATGTCTCTCAGCAAAGGCCAACCCTTGTGCTGACGTGAATTTTCTATGCTCTGCCATAATTTGGTTACGCATTTCGTAACAAAATTCAGCGGCTTCTTTCACTGATATTTTTTTTGTATTCACCATCTGCTTAATTTCAGAAACCGTTCTTTTAATATTTGAAGTATAGCTTTGTCTGACATTAGCATCGTTAATTACATCGGTAGAAAATTTAATTGAAGCACCTTCTAACGCTGCCACTGCCTTATCTAAAATAGGATCTTCAATAGGATGTTCTTGCTTTCCTACATAAGTCCCTTCTACCACTTCATATGCCATGATTTCACCCAATAATTTTATTTAATAAGATTTCTGTCAAACTTTGTGGAGAACTTTCTTTTTCAAAATGTTCTATTTCAAGTTTTACACACTTATGGCCTGTTATTGATGTAAACATGACTTTATTTTCTTGGTTAAATTCACCATTAAGAATTGAGCCATCATCAAGCGTCGCAATACATTTTATGCCGCAATAATCAATTTCAGGGGAAACACTAAAACCAATCCATTTTTTGGTTTCTGAGAGTAATTCCTGTGTTTCTGTCTTTCCAGGAGAGAGGACTGTATTTTGGTAACTATCTGGAATAGAGTGAATAAGATTTGCTCCGCAAGGGCAAGTGCTCTGGCTATCTAACGTTCCAGCCAGTTTAGTTCCCATATCAAAAAAGCAATTCACACCACCTACGATAGAAAAATTACCCGAATGATTTCCACAAGTAACAAGAGATCCTTCTGTTGCAGCCTGTCGCCCATAAAACGTGATGTTGCTGATTCCTGTAAGGATTATTCCTCCACAACTTGTTTTATCTCCTACAGTCAAAAAGTGTCCTATAGCCATACTCCTTTCTCCCTATGCCGATACAATTTTACTGATAGAACAATTTATAATCTCCATGATATACCAGAAAATTTTAAGCATTCCACTATGAGCAAAGATCATTCAATAAAAATGTGACAAATGTCATTTCCAATCCAAAATCAAGTGATTACCTACCTTAAATTTAACGTAGTTCAATAGCTTAAAACCACACTGACGCGCTACGCTTTTCTTCTCCGTGTTACCAGGCTAATAAATTAACCCAGTAACACGGAGAGCTGAAAGATCACCTGCCAGAGAAAAAATTTTTATCTACCCCCCTATTAAAGAATTAGTAATAAAACTGTTCACCCTGTTCACCTTTAAATATTTTTATTTAAGTTCATACTATTAAGTGGTGATGACTTGAAATCAAACTCATCACCACTCTTCACCCAACCGTTCACCTTGAACCGGAAAATAAGGTGAACAGTGATGAATAGTTGTGAACAGTTTTAAAATAACTATTCACCCTGTAATGTTTTGATATATCTGATTTAAATTATAGGGTGAATAGTGGTGAACACTTTTTTATATTTCTTTGGAAAACGATTATAATCAGAAGAAATTATTCTTCTGGCAGGCTATCCTTTGTCAGTTTCGGCATCCATTCGATAGCAGCATCAATATCTAGGCTCAGATTGCTACGAATACCTTGTTTGCTTTTCTTGCGCAGGTAATGCTGACCGTACTCCACCAGTGCGCCCGGCATATCCATACCAAAACGAGTTACAGAAACAGGTTTATTCAGGTTATTACCTTTCATATAAGCAAGGTAGGCGTGATAAAGATATTTACGGGGATTGAACGGCATAATTTCTGCATTGCCGATTAACAAACCGTCAGTTTCATGGGAAGCTATAAGATAACCGCAGAAATCGACCAGTGAATCTGTGCCACGCTTAATATCCAGCGCTTCTGCTGATTTCTGTTGCTCTGCCAATAAGTGCCTTGCAGCTTGTGGATCATCGAACCGATGCAACAAATGCCGGATAATAACAGGCAATTCTGCCGCGATTTTATCCCGTAGGAGTGGATCACGCTCGTTTTCTGGCACAACTTCGGAAAAGTTGAAAATCACACGGCGGCGCGATACTCCACCACTGCGATCACTGAAACTCATGGCATTATTGTTTACTGCCAATACCACCGCTGGAATACGAGTTGA
The DNA here is from genome assembly GCF_037265215.1 of Xenorhabdus griffiniae. Lineage (NCBI taxonomy): Bacteria > Pseudomonadati > Pseudomonadota > Gammaproteobacteria > Enterobacterales > Morganellaceae > Xenorhabdus > Xenorhabdus griffiniae. The sequence continues at coordinate 4,245,913 of NZ_CP147737.1, forward strand.
ATAGGGCTGTTTGTGCTTCGGATCGATAGCAACTTCATCACCACCCGTGATTGCCTTGGTGCCGGAACCATCGCCCACATAGCGAGTTTGGTCTGGCAGGATAATCAGCGAATAACCGACAATCAACGCCCGTTCCCGTGAGTTTTCCAGTGCTGCCAGCACTCTATTTGTTTTATTTTCACAGTTGGCTGTTGCCTGATTGAGCCAGCGCCAGAACTGTGGCGCGTGATCTTGCAGGATTTCCCCCGAAATAGGGGAATTAAATTCAACGTCATTGGCAAGCAATAACCAGTCATTTTTGCGATGAGGCCGAAACTGGCTAGTTTTCAGGTCAAATACGCCGTTACTGAATCCGATTAAGTGGCGTTTTGGTGGTTGCATCATGGGAAGCTGTAATTTCAGGGCATCCACGGCAGAGCTGATACCATGTGGTAAGTACGGTAGTTTCTCTTCCATAAAAGCAGCGACCATTTCCCGTTTTAAATCGCGTCACTGACTGGACGCCAGACAATGCCGTCATAGTGATGTACGGTTTCCGAAGCGCCATCCAATGCTAAATCTCCATCATAGCGCGTCAATAATACTTCTCCGCGTTGGCTGGCTCCCATCTGACATAATGTCAGCTTTGAAGGTTCGGTATCATTATTAAGCTAAACGGCTGCTTTTTTCTTGATTAGTGTTGGTTGATAAAGCTCCTGAGTAAAGGCTTTCCGTGCTATTCCCACTCCATGTTGCTGGCGATAATCGTCCCAGTCGGTTTTGTACTCAGTTGGTGGTAACGTTACCCATCCATTGATCGCTTTGGCGGCCTTTTCTGCCGCAATTTTGCCAACATTCTTTTTCGGTTTACCGTTCTTATCCAACTCATCGGGAAGATACCAATCATTATCTGCGGCAATAATGATTTTCGTATCAGGCCAGTGTTCCCGGACTGATTGAGCTACAGAGAGCAAATTACCTGCATCTATTGCAGCCAGAACGGTGCCTTGATGTAATTGGCTAACGGTCAATGCCGTGGCGTAACCTTCGGTAATGATCACTGTGCCTGGATGTTCTCCCAACTTTGATAATGCAATAAAAGCACTTTTCTTTTGGCTACCAGACAGTAATTTCTTTGTTCCATCCAGTTTGATGATCTGCGCACCTGTAACTTTTTTATCCAGTGTTACCAATGGCAATAATAACGAACCATCTTTCAGTAATCGCTGGTTAGAACAATGCAATCCTTTTGCAGTCAAATAGGGCGATTCTCCGGCGACAGTTAGCGTCATTAGTGCCGCTACTTTTTCGGCAATTGGCTGTGTTGTTTGAATGGTTTCTTTGGCTGGTTTGGATTCTGGCAAAGGCAGCGCCAGCACGTTAGCCACAACTTTAGCAGCTTCCGTAATCGAGATCCTGTTGGTTTTTGCCACTAAATCCAGTCCATCGCCATAGTTTGGAGCGTCACACTGGCGGCAATGCCAGTTGCCGTTATGGTGATCATCAATAAAGTGAAAACGGTCAGTTCCGCCGCAAATAGGACAGGTGCCATGTTTGCCTTTTGCGGGAATATCAACACCACAGGCAGGTAGAAGATTTTCCCAATGATACATAGCAGATTTTTTCACGGATTGGATTAGGTCGAGCGGTTTTTGTCTGCCTGTTTTATCTGAATATGTAAATTTAGGGTGAGTTTGGGTATGCTGTATATCAGCCATCATCGTTACTCCTAATAACGGTCATTGGTTAGACGCCTCAGATGTGTATCAGCACACTGGGGCGTTGTTTTTTTATGTCATTCTTTTATGCAATATGTAATTGGTTATCCCATAAGTAAAAAATTTTCGTTGATCGAGCTACTGATTTTTTCTATCACGAAACGGTTTGGCAAAATCATAAGGAGTTACAAATTGCTCCTTGTTAGCATCTAGGTAATCCGCCCACCATTGCACCATCAGCCGCCGTTCATCCAAATGTTTGGATGTGTGAATATACGCCGCCCGGACATTATTTCTTTCTATATGGCTTAGCTGGCGCTCGATTGCGTCATCACTCCACAGGCCAGATTCGCCCATTGCTCCGCGTGCCATTGTGCGAAATCCGTGTCCGCAAACTTCTGTTTTGGTGTCATAGCCCATCGCTCGCAACGCATTATTAACGGTGTTTTCACTCATCACTTTCTTTGGATCGTGATCACCGGGAAACATTACCTCACTCTCTCCGCTCAGTCTGTGTAAGGTTTCGATAAGCGAAATAGCCTGATGGCTCAACGGTACAATGTGTTCTGTTTTCATTTTCATACCACGTTGAGAATGCTTAACACCATCAATGGGTTTTCGTGTCGCTGGTATATGCCAGACAGCCCTTTTAAGATCGATTTCTTCCCAACGGGCGAATCTCATTTCACTGGAACGAACAAATGTTAATAAAGTCAGTTCTACTGCAATTTTGGTCAGCAAGCGCCCGCGATAACAGGAAAGACGAGCCAAAAATTCAGGCAGACGTTCATGAGGCAATGCAGGGTGATGTTTGGGTTTTACTATGGTGAGAGTGCCCGCCATATCATTGGCAGGGCTATATTCAAGAATGTCATTTTGAACTGCGTAACGCATAATGGCAGCTACACGCTGTTGTAATCTCTGGGCTATATCATGTTTACCATCAGTATCAACGGCTTGGATTGGTGCCAACAGTTGACTGGTTCGTAAAGCGCGAATATCGAGAGTACCAATATAAGGGAAAATGTATTGTTCAAAACTTCGCATAATCCGGTCTCGATGGTCTTCACTCCACCGTTTATTGCTGGCGTGCCATTCACGGGCGATCCGTTCAAAAGTATATGCCCCCTTTGATTCGGCTTGTGCGTCTTTTTTCTCTGCTTTGGGATCAATCCCTTGAGCGAGCAATTTTTTAGCTTCATCCCGTTTAGCGCGAGCATCAGCTAATGAAACGGCAGGATAAACACCAAAGGCCAACCGATCTTCTTTTTTGTCGGTGGGACGGTGATACTTCATGCGCCAGTATTTAGAACCGCGCGGCGTGATTTCGAGATATAAGCCAGCGCCATCCGCTAATTTATAGGATTTCTCTTTAGGTTTCGCAGTCTCGATTTGTCGGGCGTTTAGTTTCATTTTTGGGGCACATTTAAAATCGAAGTGTCGGTGCCCCAAATTATGCCCCTTGCTGCGTGTTGATTGCAACAGACCACAATAGACATCAAAATAACAAACTTTATTGATTTATTGGAGTTTTTTGGGAGTTTGTAGACTTGGGTAGACGTTAGGAAACTAACGAATGGTGCCGAAGGCCGGACTCGAACCGGCACACCCGAAGGCGGTTGATTTTGAATCAACTGCGTCTACCGATTTCGCCACTTCGGCACTGAAATGATTCGGAGAACGGGGGCCATTATACCTGTCAGAAGCGCATTCGCAACACTTATCCTTTCGATTTTGTTCAAGTGACGAAAAAAGAATCGCTTATTCTATTTTTTCACCAGATTTTACCAGCAACACGTAAAAACCAAACCGCTATTCCACCAATTCCTCCTCACACAATTCTTTTCAGCCAATAGACAACCTCTAAACTCCTTATATAATTCAAAACAATACACTGCTATGAGGTAAATTATCATGACTATTATCAGTTGGATTTTTACAGGTATCCTGTTAGGTATCGTTATTGGTGCCATTATGGCGATATTTAAGAAAAACAAATAACAGCTTTATTCTTCCACTTGAATGCCCCCTGATTGGTTAATCCAAAAATGAAAAAACGGCTATATAAACTGTGTGCAGTTTCCGTCATGACATGGGCGATTTCAGCTTGTGCAGATTCTGGTTATTCACACCAGAAAAAATTTCAGCAATCTAATGCGCAACCAGCAAAATGGGAAGTGTTCGAGAGTAATGACAAGATTAAGAACATAGCTACGGCATTGGTCAATCAGTATTCCCAATCCATCTTTGCAGAAGGCAATCCTTTGGGAATGGCGATGGTGGTGATCGATAATAATCAGATTATCCATCGCAGTTTTGGAGAAACCTATCCAGGCAGCGGTATTAAGCCACACCAAGACTCTTTAATTCGTATTGCTTCTATTACCAAATTGATGACCAGCGAGATCATGGTTAAGTTGGCACAAAAGAAACGTCTCAAGATCACTGATCCGTTGCAGAAATACACTCATTACGGTGTCCATGTGCCGGATTATGACGCTAACCAACCAATCCGGTTATATCATCTGGCGAGCCATACCAGCGGGTTACCACGGGAACAGCCTGGTGGAAAATGGGGGCGCCCTGTATTTATTTGGCCAACCCAATCGAACCGCTGGACCTGGCTGAACACCGCAGGAATAGATGCTGCGCCTGGCACGACAGCTTCGTATTCCAATCTGGCCTATGATTTATTAGCTGATGCCCTTGCTAAAGCAACAGGAAAACCCTATTCCCGTCTGCTGCAAGAGGAAATTACCCACCCTTATCGCATGAAAGATACAACACTGACGCCCACACCATCCCAATGCGCCCGTTTGATGGCTGGAATTAAATCCAGCCCTTGCGTAAACACCATTGCCGCCGCGGGCAGTGGCGGGATTTATTCTACTCCCGCAGATATGCAGCGCTGGATGCAACAGTTTTTATCTTCCCATAATCAGTTAAGGAAACAGACTGCCAGTCGTGAGCAAGGTATCTACTTTAAGCGTGCCGATCTGAAATCAATCAAAGGAATGGATGTTGCAGGCTTGGCGGATGGTATAGGGCTTGGCTGGGTATATATGGATGCCAAAGGTATTTATCAGAAAACAGGCGGTGGCGGTGGATTTAATACCTATATGGCAATGATCCCTGAAAACAATATCGGCGTATTTGTGGTAATGACACGCAAAGAGCAAAGCAAATTTAGTCGTGTGACGAGTGGAGTTAATGAATTAGTTGCAGCATTAGCGAGCAATCATAAGCAAATTTAGTTTTACAAGAAATCGCCTCCACTTTTGAAGGTGGAGGCGACGGATAAGTTTGCTGAGATATCAGATTATTATTTTCTATATAAAAGTAAGTAAACACTTACTGAAAAAAACAACAGACTTGGCAACAGTGCCCCTAATATCGGCGGCATACTATAAACCAAACTAAGCGGGCCGAATATTTCATTCAAAACATAAAACACAAAGCCCATACTGATCCCCACCACAACCCTGAATCCCATCGGTACGCTACGCAGTGGCCCGAAGATAAAGGAAAGTGCCATCAGCATCATCACCGCAACCGATAAAGGTGCAAAGATTTTCTTCCACATATTAAGCTGGTAACGTCCGGCATCCTGTTGGCCCTGTTGCAGGTAAGTAATGTATTGATGCAGGCCGCGTATAGAAAGCGCTTCAGGATCAAGAGAAACGACGCCTAACTTTTCTGGTGTCAGCCGACTTTTCCAGTCCGCAGAAATACGCTGTGACCCCGTGATCCGCCCATCTTGGGTTAAATCGGATTCTTCAACCTGAGATAACTTCCATTGATGGTTATCTTTGTCATACACCGCAGAAGCCGCATACCTGATGGATAACAATTTTTTGTTGTCATCAACATGATAGATGTTGACGCCATTTAAAGCGTTATCCTTCCCGACACTCTGGATATAGACAAAATCATAGCCATCTTTCGCCCAAAGTCCTTTGGTCGTGGACATCAATGAGCCACCATACATTTTTTGCGAGCGATAATTACGGGCAAGCTGCTCTCCTTGCGGAGCAACCCATTCGCCAATCACCATTGTCAGCAAGACCAGCGGGATAGCGGTTTTCATGACTGATCCCGCCACTTGCAGGCGGGTAAAGCCAGAGGCCTGCATAACCACCAGCTCACTACGTGTTGCTAGTGCTCCCAAGCCCAATAAAGCCCCAAGCAGAGCAGCCATTGGGAAGAAGATCTGAATATCTTTGGGAATGCTCAGCAGGGTATAAATACCAGCGGAAAATGCAGTATATTCCCCCTGCCCGACTTTGCGGAGCTGATCGACAAATTTAATAATGCCGGAAAGCGATACCAGCATAAATAAAGTCATCAGGATGGTTTGCAGGATGGTCCGGCCAATATATCTATCCAATACCCCAAACATTATGACGCTCCTTGAATCTTAAAGCGTGAACGTAGTTTGCGCATGGGTACGGTATCCCACAAATTAATCGTCATAGCCAACGCAAAATACACTCCGTTGACCAACCACATCCAGAACAGAGGATCAAGTTTACCTTTACTGCCATTGGAATGCAGGGAGCTTTGCAACAGGAAGAAAATCAGGTAGAGCAACATGGCTGGCAACATACTGAGTATCCGCCCCTGACGCGGATTCACGACACTTAACGGCACTACCATCAACGCCATGATCAGCACCGAAGCGACCAACGTCAGGCGCCAGTGAAATTCTGCGCGGGAGTCATTGTCGGTGTCATGCCAAAGCTGTTCAATCGATTTTTGTTCAACTTTGTTATCGATATCTGCCTTTTGGTGTCCAATCACAGCCTGATAATTAGTGAACTCAGTAATGCGGAAATCACGCAATAATGCCGTACCTTCATAGCGCATTCCTTGATGGAGTACTGCCACCTGATTTCCATTCGGGCGTTCTTCCATATGTCCGCCATCTGCAATGACCACAGAAGGACGCTGATCATTCGCTGGGCGGAGCTGGGCCAGGAACACATTTTCAAAAGAATTGCCCTTCACATTACCGATATACAGCACCATGTTGCCATCACGTGAAGGCTTAAACCGCCCTTCCATGATCGCCGCAAGGCTTGGATTGGCTTTTGCATCCGCCAGGACTTGCGCTTTATATTTGGCAGACCACGGCGTGATCCAGATAACGTTAGCTGCCGCCAACGCTGATGTGAATAGAGCCAGAATAAGGGCTGATTTCACCAATACACTCTTGCCCAATCCGCAGGCATGCATGACGGTGATTTCACTTTCGGTATAGAGTTTGCTAAACGTCATTAATACCCCAAGAAATAAACTCAGGGGCAAAATAAGCTGCGCCATCTCTGGCACACCTAAACCTAACAACGATAAAACCAAATTTGCGGGAATATTCCCTTCTACCGCCGTACCCAATACTTCAACTAATTTCTGGCTGAAAAAGATCAGCGATAAGATGAACAGTATTGCGATTTGGCTTTTCAGGGTTTCCCGTACTAGATATCTAATGATGATCACGCTTATTACGCCTGTGAAAACTTGTCTTTTTGCAGGAAAGTCGCTAACTTCGTCGTATATCTACCATTTATATGAATCAGTTTGGCTTCCCCATCGCTAAAATGATACCAAAGCATTCCATATATTGGTTCCCAATTAGAACATAGTTATCGTTATCTAAGTATCAAAAAATAATATGCTTAGCTTAACATAACCGTTAATTTTCTTTGGGATGAATGAATGCGGAACGCGGTATTTTAGCGATTGTATCCGTCTTTGTCTTTAAGATTCAGGAGAACGCATGGAGTTTAGTGTAAAGAGCGGTAGCCCGGAGAAACAGCGCAGTGCCTGTATTATTGTCGGCGTGTTTGAACCCCGCCGTCTTTCCCCTATCGCAGAGCAACTTGACAAAATAAGTAATGGCTATATCAGTGCCTTATTGCGCCGTGGTGAACTTGAAGGCAAGGTAGGTCAAACCTTGTTGCTACATCATGTTCCAAATGTACTGTCAGAGCGTATTTTGCTGGTAGGCTGTGGGAAAGAACGTGAACTGGATGAGCGCCAGTATAAGCAAATTATCCAGAAAACGATCAATACCCTCAACGAAACCGGCTCAATGGAAGCAGTTTGTTTCTTGACAGAGCTGCATGTGAAGGCACGCAATAATTACTGGAAAGTACGTCAGGCGGTCGAAACAGCCAAAGAGTCATTGTATGTTTTTGATCAGCTCAAAAGCAGCAAAAATGAGCTACGTCGCCCGCTGCGTAAAATGGTGTTCAATGTACCGACCCGCCGCGAATTGACCAGCGGTGAACGCGCTATTCAGCATGGTCTTGCCATTGCATCGGGTATCAAGGCGGCGAAAGATCTCGCCAATATGCCACCCAATATCTGTAATGCTGCGTATTTGGCATCACAGGCGCGCCAGCTTGCTGACAACGTGGCTAATCTGACCACCAAAGTTATTGGTGAAGAACAGATGAAAGAGCTGGGTATGAATTCTTATCTGGCGGTTGGTCAGGGTTCGCAGAATGAATCTTTGATGGCCATTATGGAATATAAAGGCAGCGCAGACGCCAATGCGAAACCGATCGTATTGGTGGGTAAAGGGCTGACATTTGATTCCGGTGGCATCTCGATCAAACCAGCTGAAGGTATGGATGAGATGAAATATGATATGTGCGGTGCAGCTTCCGTCTATGGCGCCATGCGTGTTGTTGCCGAACTGCAATTGCCAATCAATGTCATCGGTGTCCTGGCGGGTTGTGAAAATATGCCTGGCGGACGCGCCTATCGCCCTGGAGACATTTTGACTACTATGTCCGGCCAGACCGTTGAAGTGACAAACACCGATGCGGAAGGTCGTCTGGTACTGTGCGATGCGCTGACTTATGTTGAGCGTTTTGAACCAGAATCAGTCATCGATGTCGCCACCTTGACCGGCGCTTGTGTTATCGCACTGGGCGGTCACTATACTGGCCTGATGTCCAACCATAATCCCCTGGCGCATGAACTGCTGAATGCTTCAGAGCAAGCGGGCGATCGTGCATGGCGTCTGCCGTTGGCTGATGAGTATACCGAACAGTTAGAATCCAATTTTGCGGATATGGTAAACTCGTGCGGACGCTCTGGTGGTGCCATTACCGCAGGTGCTTTCCTGTCCCGTTTTGTCAGCAAATACCACTGGGCACATCTGGATATCGCAGGTACAGCATGGCGTTCAGGTAAAGCGAAAGGGGCAACTGGCCGTCCGGTTGCGCTCCTGTCACAATTCCTGTTAAATCGTTCAGGTTTAAATTCTGATGATTAATGCGCCTGCCGCTTAATGGCATTAAGGGTATTGCAACTGCAATACCCTTACTGTTTCCAGTAACCTTGCAACCAAGAAACTATGAAAAACGCCACCTTCTATTTATTAGAAAAGCTGTTATCGGAACAATCATCGTCAGATGATCTACAACCACATGAATGGCTGGCATGTCAGCTTGCTGCTGATCAATGGCGTGCAGGGAAACGGGTTCTGATTGCTTGTGAAAGCCAGCAACAAGCCGAAAAATTAGACGAAGCATTATGGCAGAGAGAGCCGAGCCAATTTGTACCGCACAATCTTGCCGGCGAAGGCCCTCGATACGGTGCTCCCGTAGAGTTATGCTGGCCACAAAAAAGAGGCAATGTCCCCCGCGATGTGTTAGTAACACTGCTTCCTCATTTTGCAGACTTTGCCACAGCTTTCCATGAAGTGATAGACTTCGTTCCTATTGATGAAAATCTGAAACAGTTAGCGCGCGAACGATATAAATCCTATCGTAGCGTCGGCTTTAATTTGACCATGGCAACCCCGCCAACCTATTAAATATCAAGACACAATGGAAAAGACACCCGCTACTCAAACGCAATCTGAGCCATCTCTCGATAAAACGTACAATCCGGCAGAGATAGAGCAACCCCTTTACAACCACTGGGAACAGAGTGGTTACTTCAAGCCGAATGGCGATACCAGCCGCGAAAGTTTCTGCATCGTCATTCCACCCCCCAACGTCACCGGCAGCCTGCATATGGGACACGCATTCCAGCAGACTATCATGGATACCATGGTGCGTTACCAACGTATGCAGGGTAAAAATACTCTGTGGCAAGCAGGGACTGACCATGCGGGTATCGCAACCCAAATGGTTGTTGAGCGTAAGATCGCGGCAGAAGAAGGCAAAACCCGCCATGATTATGGTCGTGAAGCTTTTATCGACAAGATTTGGCAGTGGAAAGCAGAATCGGGTGGCAATATCTCCAACCAGATGCGCCGTCTGGGTAACTCCGTAGATTGGGAGCGTGAGCGCTTCACTATGGATGAAGGTTTGTCCAAAGCGGTTAAAGAAGCCTTTGTTCGCCTGTATCAGGATGATCTGATTTACCGTGGCAAACGCCTGGTTAACTGGGACCCGAAATTGCGCACGGCGATTTCTGATCTGGAAGTTGAAAACCGTGAAGTAAAAGGTTCCATGTGGCACCTGCGCTATCCGCTGGCTGACGGCGTTAAGACTGCAGAAGGTAAAGACTACCTGATTGTTGCCACAACCCGTCCCGAAACCATGCTGGGGGATACCGGTGTTGCCGTGAACCCGGAAGATCCACGTTATAAGGATCTGATTGGCAAAGAGATCCTCCTGCCACTGGTGAACCGTCGTATTCCTATCGTTGGCGATGAACATGCTGACATGGAAAAAGGCACTGGCTGCGTGAAAATCACCCCAGCCCACGATTTCAATGACTATGAAGTCGGTAAGCGCCACAGCCTGCCAATGATCAATATCCTGACCTTCGACGGCGATATTCGTGAAGCGGCAGAAGTCTTCGACAGCAACGGCGAAGTTTCCGCTATCTACTCGACGGATATTCCTGCCGAATACCGTGGCATGGAGCGTTTCGCTGCCCGTAAAGCGATTGTGGCGGAATTTGAAAAACAGGGCCTGCTGGTTGAGATCAAACCTCATGACCTGACGGTCCCCTACGGCGACCGTGGTGGCGTGGTTATCGAACCCATGCTAACCGACCAATGGTATGTTCGCACTGCACCACTGGCAAAAGTGGCGCTTGAAGCAGTTGAGAACGGTGATATCCAGTTCGTGCCAAAACAGTACGAAAACATGTACTACTCCTGGATGCGTGATATTCAGGATTGGTGTATTTCCCGTCAATTGTGGTGGGGCCACCGTATTCCGGCGTGGTATGACGCACAAGGCAACGTTTATGTTGGTCGCGATGAAGAAGAAGTTCGCCGCGAGCACAATCTGGGTGCAGATATCACCCTGACTCAAGACGAAGACGTACTGGATACCTGGTTCTCCTCTGGCCTGTGGACATTCTCTACCCTTGGCTGGCCTGAGCAGACTGACGCGCTGAAAACCTTCCATCCAACGGATGTTCTGGTCAGTGGCTTCGACATTATCTTTTTCTGGATTGCCCGCATGATCATGCTGACCATGCACTTCATCAAAGATGAAAACGGCAAACCACAAGTGCCATTCAAAACAGTCTACATGACTGGCCTGATCCGCGATGAAGAAGGCCAAAAAATGTCAAAATCCAAAGGGAACGTTATCGACCCTCTGGATATGATCGATGGTATCTCGCTGGAAGAGCTGCTGGAAAAACGTACCGGCAATATGATGCAGCCACAACTGGCAGAGAAAATCCGCAAGCGTACCGAAAAACAGTTCCCGGAAGGCATTGAAGCCCACGGTACTGACGCCTTGCGTTTCACTCTGGCCGCACTGGCTTCTACCGGTCGTGATATCAACTGGGACATGAAGCGCCTGCAAGGTTATCGCAACTTCTGTAACAAACTGTGGAACGCCAGCCGTTTCGTGCTGATGAACACAGAAGGCCAAGATTGCGGCCAAAACGGTGGTGAAATGTCGCTGTCACTGGCAGATCGCTGGATCCTGGCAGAGTTCAACCAGACCGTTAAAGCCTATCGTGAAGCGCTGGATACTCACCGTTTCGACATCGCCGCTAACATTCTTTATGAATTCACCTGGAACCAATTCTGTGACTGGTATCTGGAGCTGTCCAAACCGGCAATCAACAAAGGGACAGAAGCCGAAGTCCGTGCGGCTCGCCATACCCTGATTGAAGTTTTGGAAGGTTTGCTGCGTTTGGCACACCCAATCATTCCATTTATCACTGAAACCATCTGGCAGCGTGTGAAAGTGGTCAAAGGTATTGATGCGGATACCATCATGCTGCAACCGTTCCCTGAATTCGATCAGGCGAAAGCAGATGAATTGGCCCTGAACGATCTGGAGTGGATCAAGGAAACTATCATTGCCGTGCGTAACATTCGTGCCGAAATGAACATCGCACCAAGCAAGCCACTGGAAGTTCTGCTGCGTGATGCAAATCATGATGCACAACGCCGTGTCGCTGAAAACCTCAATTTCATTCAGGCAATGGGGCGTCTTTCTTCTGTTACTGTGTTAGCAGCAGAAGAAGAAGCACCTGTTTCTGTCACCAAACTGATCAATGGGGCTGAAGTGCTGATCCCAATGGCTGGTTTGATTAATAAAGATGCAGAACTGGCGCGTCTGGATAAAGAAATCGAGAAGCTGGATAAAGAGATCAGCGGTATTGAAACCAAACTGGCTAACGAAGGTTTTGTCAGCCGTGCACCCGAAGCCGTTGTTGCCAAAGAGCGCGAACGCCTGGCGACCAACAATGCCGCAAAAGAAAAACTACTGACGCAGAAAGAGACTATCGCTGCACTGTAATTTTTCTTAGTTGAAATTTGTTCATATAAGCCACTGTGATTAAGTTTGCAGTGGCTTTTTTGTCATCCGTTTTTTCAATTTTCGTCATATTCAAAATGATCCTGTCTTACGTGCCCTGTTCCAGTCTTTCTTTCAAATTTGATAAAGGCTTTATCTTTTAGGTTATATATTCGATCCGCGACAGCAATCGTTTCTGGTCGATGAGCTACAAAAATGCGAGTAATGGACATCTGTTTTACAGCTTCGTTTATCTTTCGTTCGTTAAAAACATCAAGGTCGCTGGTAGCCTCATCAAGAAAGAGGATCCGCGGTCGCTTATAAAGAGCTCTGGCAAGAGACACACGTTGCTTTTGTCCTCCTGAAAGAATACTTCCCATATCACCTATCATAGTTTCATACTGCATAGGCATAGCCATAATCTCGTCGTGTATTGCTGCTGCCTTAGCGCATTCATATATCCATTCAAGGTTGGGCTGAGAGTCAAAGGAGGAAATATTATCCATCAAGGAAGCAGCAAAAAGTTTATCATCTTGCATCACAAATGCTGTGTGTCGGCGATATTCGTCAATACCAATCTGTCGTATGCTGATACCATCAACCAGCACATCCCCTGACTGAGGAATAGCCAATCCGGCCATTATTTTGAGAAGAGTTGATTTACCACAACCCGACGAGCCTATTATCGCTATGTTCTCGCCGGCATTAATCTCCATATCGATGTCTTTAAAAATGAATGGTTCAGCTTCTCCATAACGATAGGAGAGACTATTAAGTGTTATCCGACCCGCTACGTTATCAAGAGATACTGAATTTTTCGGGTACCAAACACTTTCGGTTTCTGCTGTTGCAACGTCTGTAAGGCGATCCGAATGTATTGATATAAGACGAAAGTTAAAAAGCGAATTTACCACCTTAATAGAACGGGTTAGGAACATATCAGCGTAAAGCATAAAGGCAAATAGAATACCTGTTGTTATTGTACCTTGCTCCATAAGATTACCCCCAAAAAATAAAATCACCGCTGATGAGAATCCTGTAAGAAACCCTGATAAAGTTTGATTTATGAGGTCTATCTTAAATAAATGAGTCCGAGCATTAGCCGTCTCGATCACCTTATTAAGCCACGCCATACGACGATTTTCTGTCAGGGCAAATACCTTGACACATGCCACATTTCGTACTGTCTCAAGGAAATGAGATGACTGCCGTGCCTCATTGGTAATTGCTTCGACTCTTGCGCCTTTGTATGTGTCATAAAGGGCAAGTTTTACTCCGAGATAAATAGAAGCGATGAGCAGTGAAATAATGGCTAAGAACGTACTGTAACAGAGCATCAGAGCAACCAACGCCAACAGGATAAGTACATCAAGTAAAGAAGTCAGCATCTCTGCTGTGAAGGCTTCCTTGATCTCATTAAGTGACGTCAGTCGTGAGACGATATCTCCCACGTGACGCTTTTCAAAAAAAGTTAACGGTAGGCTGAGTAATCGGTTAAAAAAACCAATACTCCACTGTATTCCCAACGAGTAACGCATTGCCATTAACGTCCAAGCTCGGATGATACTGAGAACCGCTCGGAGGATAAGTAGAAAAATAACACCAATGACAATCAAATTTAACATTTCGAAATCACTGGATCGCAGAACAATATCAATAATAAATTGAGAGCTGAGAGGGATTGAAAGGGCCAATGCCTCAATAAAGAGCGACAACAAAATGGTTTTTAACAACGTGTTTCTAAGTCCTGCCACTTCTTTGAACATATCTGTGATTTTTATGCTCTCCCCCATTTTCCGCTTTTGAAAATCAAGTCGTGGCCATACTTCCAGAACTATCCCTGTAAATTTATTTGATAATTCTTTCAGAGAGATCGTCCTTTTCCCTAAGGCAGGATCATGAATGACAGCATTTTTCTTTGTAATTTTTTTTAACACCACAAAATGATTAAAAGACCAGTGCAGGATACATGGGCACCTGACGCATCTAAGTTCCTCAAGCTCAAGACGCATAGCTCTGGCATTCATATTTATTCTTCCTGCTGCCGTGATAAGCTGCCTTAATGACATACCATTACTCGACACATCGAAAATCTTTCTCATACTGTAAACATCAGTCACTCGATCGTACCAAGTCGCAATCATGGCCAGACATGCCAATCCACATTCTGTTACCTCTGTTTGCATGATTACAGGGAGTTTTTTGGTAAAAGACTCAAAAAAGCCACTGATTTTATATTGCATATTTTTATTGCGTCCTGTCGTTCGCTCGTTCATATATTCTCTTAACTGGCATAAAAAGCCATTCGTAAATCTTTCTGGTTTTTACATATATCTCTGTCTCTACTTTCATACCCGGCAGAAGAGACATACTTTTTTGCCGCCCAACCATAATCGGTTGAACCATTATCCGAAAAAGTCCCTTATCTTTACTTTCGCCGTTTGCCTGAGTGGATGGAGAGATATTTATTGGTGCTTCTGATATTGTCTCTATGACACCTAAAATTTTTCCATACCATTGATATGGGTATGCAGCTACTCTCATCTTTACTTGTTGTCCATCAGCTACATCACCGAGAGAATCAGATGGAGAAAGCAGCTCAATTTTTGGAATTGCGTTCTGGGGAATAAGTACAGCAATTTGCTGGCCTGCTTTTACCCTCTCACCTTTATGAACCGTCACGCTGGTTATCATTCCATCAAATGGTGCGGCAATTAAATATTTTCTTTGTCTTTCTGTATTCAGAATCTTTTGCTCTATGCCAGCAATTTCAGCTGTAATTGATTTCCTCGTGGAGTCTGATTCCTCGTCGATGGTCGATATTTTTTTTCTCAAATCCAACAACTCCCCTTGCAAGGTCATTAGCTTTACTCTTGCAGAGGAAAGATTCACCGTAGCGAAGTAATAATCTTTCTTCCTATCTATAAATTCGGCATCAAGTGCTAGACCTTTTTTTTTCAACTGTTCATAAAAGCTGAATTTCTTTTCGAACCATTTCTTCTGCTCCTCCGAATTTTTTATTAAGATATTCACGTTTACTATTTCTTGCTCTTTATTTTTTATCTTTTCAAAAAGATAGCTCTTATTTTCCTTAGCTTCGCTGGTAATAAAATTAATCTTTTCCAAAAATATATCTCGTTGCTTTCTCAAACGCTGTTCTATTTCAAAGTTAGTCGCACCAAGATTAGTTTCAGTTTCATTACTCACAGAAAAAATGACTTCACCTTGCTTAATTAATTTGTTTTCTAAAGCTGCTGATTGAATAATTACACCATCATTTTGCGCAATTAATGCTACCGCCGGAGGATCATAAACGACAGTACCGGTGACATTTACTCTTTCGCTATAAGAGCCAAGTGTGATTATTGAGATAATAAAAGTGAAAGTTAGCATACCTGTCAGAAGACACATGGAGAGGTTTGATGAAATATCCAGACAAGATGCACCAAGCCATCCTTCTTTTTTATGTTGCAGAGCTTCGGAACGATAGATTAAATTTTCATTCTTTTCTGTACTCATCAGAAACAAAAACCTTCTTATTTTTAAAATCTATAATTATTTTTCTATTTCTAAGGAAGCTGTTTCCTATAATGCCATCAATTTTTCCCATATGTTGAAAATTTCCATCAACAATGACTGCGCTAAACTGCTCCGATTTTCCAGTTGTCGATTTCATTGTTAGCATTGTAGCTTCACATCCTTTGTTATCCATTTGCGGATTAACCGAGAGACAGCTTATAGGTGTATAAGACTTAAGTCTCTCACGCCATATTATAGATACTGTAGCTCCCGTATCCAGAATCACATGGTATTTATGGCCGGATTGTTCGACATAAAACATCATTCCTTCAGAGGATATTTGGAAAGGAAATTCTGTAAAACCTTTTGGAGTCTTCTTCTTTTTACCAGTAAAACTATCCGCTATAGTTAATGTATTAGATATATAATCCAGTGTTATCTGTCTATCTTTAAAAGCACCAAGACCTACAACAGGTGTATTTGGTAATTTTCCTTTGTTATAAACCAATAGCCCCCATTGCTTAAATGGAGTTACGATCACATCTTTAAAGATCATATTATTTACGTTCAGAGAGCGAGCAAGATACTTTATATTATCCTGAGTTTTTCCAGTCAAATCTTTACTGTGATAAGTATTTTCTTTTTTAAGTCCTTTTATTTTATTTATCTGAAATTCATAAAGGTGAAATCCCATAGAGGAGCCGGTATCAACCATTGCATATACTGGCTGACCATCAACTATAAATGTTGAATAAGGAACAGAATATTCATCAAAGTTCAGTTTTAATGTTACGGATTTTTTTATATTAGCAAGGGAACTTTCTGAAAATGTGGCAAGAGAAAAAAATGAAAGAATTGCTAACCAATAATTAAATTTTACCATTGTTGGATCTCACTTTTTTATTTTTGGATATTTTCTATTATTGTCTCTTCACTGACACCAGCCGCAATCAGGTGTGATGCAGCGCGACTAAGAAAAAGCCTCATTGATAGACAAAACACGGTCTTATTATGGAAACGATTGGCTCGTGAGAAGCGATTTACCAGACGACCACCATGACAAATTTTACTCCACACACAACCACAACAAGCATCAGGTAGTTCGTTGCTCAGCAAAAGATATTCTTTGACATTAGGTGATTCGAGTACACTTGCCAGAGTCAACTCGCTGACATGACCAATAGCACTGAATATCTGATCAGAGGTTGAACGCAAAGTATCATCAACACGGAGTTGGCCGTCTGCAGTTACTGTGAAAGCATAAGCAGATTCGACATTAGCGCTCATGCCAAGAACACGGCTAAACTGATTATTGAGCATCGTACCAAGGTATGTATTAAATATTCTAATGAAAATTTTTGGCTGACCATCAGCAAACCATGCATCAAGTGCCTCATTAAGGAATCGACCAATACCCTCGACGTCAATGCTATCTGCGTGTTGATCATCGGGTATGAGGAAATCGAAGCGCTGGCATTTGAGTTCCTTCGTGAAGTGGCGATAAATTTCCTCCCCATTTGCTTTAGCGTTTGCTACAGAAAGAATTCCTGGCTCTCCCGAAAGGCGCCCCTGTGTCCACGCATTCTGGAGCATACGCAGACCGTTAACTGTACCTTCATAAGTGCTTTTCCCTTTTCTATCCAGCCGATATCGATCATTTATATGTTTTGGACCGTCTATCGATACACTTACATGTATTTGGTGTTTTTCAAAAATTGAGATCCATTCATTATCAATCAGAGTACCATTGGTCTGTAATGCCAGCACTAACCGAGAACGGCCATAGTTGCCCTCACGAAGAATTTCACACATTCGGTTGAAACGTTCCTTTTTCATCATCAGAGGCTCACCACCATGAAAATCAACTTGAATGACTTCGATCTCGTTTTCTACTACGGAACGCTCAAAGAATTCTCTCAGTGAAGCAACCGTATCGAGAGATATAACTGGAGCACTATCGGCAGCCAAAGTGTTCCCCATGTTGAATACATAGCAATAAGTACAGTTGATATTGCATCTTTCACTAATTTTAAGAATTACCTCAAGATGCTTGACTTTCCCATCTTTTACAATCGCCATTATCATTCTCTCTATGTAGAAAAAGGAGGGGGAAATTTCCCCCTACTATGATTTACTAAAAGCTTTATTAAAAAGATTTAGACCAGTTTGCAAAAGCATTCACCCAACCACCTGAAACTGTATCCAGCAGACTATCGACAAGTTCTTTGCGCTGTGCTTTATTCTTATCTGAATTAGTTAATTGGGTTTTGTTTTCTACTATTTCACGTTGTAATTTGCTCATGATATCTCCTTATTTTTAAATTAGATGTCATGCCGAAACTCGCGATGACTCTGGGAGTATAGCCCCAACAACTTACACAAATATTAAACAAAATGTTAACCATTGATATACCATTTAATTACAATAACAATTATTTTATAACATAAAGGCATTAAGTTTCACGGTGACGCACTATCCTGTCATTTTTTATTGCCTTAAAAAGAATAAACTGTCACTAAATATTGCTCACTTAGAAATGAATACTTTGGTGATAGTTTAAATAGGTTTTCATAATACTAAGCGTATCAGATGTTGGAATTCCTTACCCCGCACGGGGTAAGGAATACTCCTATTATTTTGAAACGCTATTTAACCAGAACTCAGATACCCTCTCAGGAATAAAACAACCACTGCATCAACATAAAAAACAGCAGAGAAAACCCTAAACTCTTTAAGATTGAATGCGTATATTTACTGATAAAATAAGCCAATACTACCGTAATCAATGCAAATAGATATTTAATATTAAATTGTGCAATTAATTTACTTAGAGTCAGATTATTCAATGAAATATTAACGATAATCGTCCCCAGAATAAAACAGATGGCATAATCCAGCGCAGTAATGAGAAAACGCTTTCCCTTTAATAAGCGATTATCATTCATCAAAAAAGGGGCAGCCCTTAATATAAAACTGATTAATCCCATCAATACGATCAACAGCATCATAATCTTCTATCCTGTCTGATTTTCTGTTCAATGAACGCAATCCCTATCCCACATAAAATTGGGACTATCAGATCGATTAATTTCATATCCACTTCATTCAATAACGGTGCACATAACCCACCCATGACCGTTGCCAGAACAGACATATCCTTGCCTGAACGCCTGGCAGTCAAGGAGGAGAAATGGACAGGAACCAACATCACGAGGAACAGCGAAAAGGAATCATAATCCAGATATTCGGCTGAAATATACCCCAACAACGTGGCACAGAAGGTGATCACAAAACAGGGTACAGCAACGCCCAGATAAAAATGAAATTGGGATTTCCCATCCGTGATATTTTCCGCAGAGAGATGTGCGTGCGTCACCGTATAAGTGCTAGCGCTAAATCCTAACATCGACAGCAAAATATTTCGCTTAGGGATGCCACGAAAATATTGCGACATCACCATCGCCATCAAGAAAAAGCGGAAGTTAATCAGCAATGCCAAAACGATAACAGAAAGTATCGCCCCGTCAGTCAGATAACCAACTGCAGCCACTTGTAACGGTGCGGCATATATCAACAATGATCCGACCAACGTTTCCATTAATGGGATACCGTGACTTTGATAAAGCGCACCAATTGAAGTAAAAATAAAGAAAAAAGAGATACAAACAGGTAAAGCATCAACCATGCCTTTCCGAAAGAGTGAATTCAACACTTGGCACCTATGTTAGCGTTATATTTAGGGTAACTGAGAAGCTGATATAGCTTATGATAAATATAATTAAACGATAATCAATATGCCCCTAATTTATCAGCAGTAACATCAGGATATGATATAACTTTATTTTATATATAAGGCTTATGATATTACCGCTATAGTAAAAATAATTTAAAAAAATAATTCCCTTTTGGAGAAATAGATAACATGAAAGCCGTACTAAATATATTATTAGCGGGCATTATTCAATTGGGTTTCACCCACTTCTCTTATGCACAATCCACCCTTGATAACATTTATTCCACAGACATATTCAGGATTGGGACTGAAGGCGCTTATGCCCCATTCAGTTATCATGACACCTCTGGAAAACTGACCGGATTTGATGTGGAAATCGGCCGTGAAATCGCATTTCGCATGAAAGTGCAGCCCGAATTTATTGAAGGTAAATGGGATGGCTTGATTGGTGGGCTTGATGCTGGACGTTTCGATGCCGTGATGAACCAAATCGCTATTACACCGGAACGCGAGAAAAAATACAGTTTTTCCCTGCCTTACGTTATTTCAGAAGCTGTACTGATTACCCGAAAAGATAACAACGATATTAAGACATTTAGCGACTTAAAAGGGAAAAAATCGGCACATACCTTGACCAATAACTTTGCCCAGATCGCCAGACATTATGGCGCCGACATTATCGGCACGAATGGCTTTAATCAGGAAGTCGATTTGGTGAGCACAGGCCGTGCAGATGCAACAATCAACGATAAACTTTCTTACCTCGATTACAAAAAACATCGCCCGGATGCTCCGGTAAAAATTGTTGCCGCAGATACCCAGGCAGCACAATCTGCTGTGTTATTACGTAAAAATGACATTGAATTAAAAACCGCAGTAGATAAAGCGATTACTGAGATAAAAGCGGATGGGACTTATCAACGTATCTGGGATAAATATTTCGCCGAAAGCGACTAATCAATAATGAAAATAAGAGCCTAATGGAATAGGCTTTTAAAATAAATCTTAGGTTCTAAGCTATAACTTTATTGTATATAGAGTTCACCTTTTCTTACCATATCATCATTAAAACAACCCTATAAAAAATAAACATATTTTTAATATCTATCAGGAAGGTTCTATGACCCCATCATGGCTCAATTTAGCGTTGGATTCTCTATGGCCGATGATTTACGCCGGCCTGACATTCACTATTCCCCTCACGCTGATTACATTCGTACTTGGGATCTCATTGGGGTTTATCGTTGCTTTAATTAGGCTATACGGCCCTAAACCACTGGTTGCTATCGCTCGGTTTTACGTCTGGTTGATTCGCGGTACGCCTCTGCTGGTTCAGTTATTCTTGATCTTCTACGCCCTGCCCAGTGCAGGCATTACTTTGGACGCGTTCACCTCTGCCATTATCGGCTTTACCCTAAATGTCGGTGCCTATACCTCAGAAGTGATCCGTGCCGCACTAATTTCGGTTCCCAAAGGGCAATGGGAAGCATCTCACTCTATCGGCATGAGCTGGTGGCAATCACTGCGTCGGATTATTCTGCCACAGGCGGCGCGGGTTTCGATTCCTCCCGTGTCCAATACCTTTATTTCGCTGGTAAAAGACACCTCTCTGGCTTCTGTTATTACCGTGCCAGAAATGTTTCTGGCGGCACAGCGCATCGCTGCTGTCACCTATCAACCGTTAATCCTGTATACCGAGGCCGCCATTCTTTATCTCCTTTTGAGTTCGGTATTATCGGCACTGCAAGTGCGGTTGGAAAAGAAATTCGCTCAGCAAAACAGCAGCAACCATAAGGAAGCCAAAAATGATTCAGCTTACCAACATTGAAAAAAGTTTCGACGGACAGAAGGTGCTGAAAAATATTAACCTGACGATTAAAGAAGGCAGCCTGACGGCACTGATTGGCCCTTCCGGTAGCGGTAAAAGTACCTTGCTGCGTTGCATTAACCTGTTGGAGATCCCACAGGCTGGCAAGCTGGAAATTGGCAAAGAGCAGATCACTTTTACGGGTAAGGAGAGATTGCCGCATCGAGAAATTCAGCGTTTTAGCCTGCAAACCGGCATGGTATTCCAGAATTTTCAGCTTTTCCCGCATCTGACTGTGATTGAAAACATTATGGAAGGGCTGATTTGGGTACAGAAATGGCCCCGCGAACGCGCCAGAGAACGGGCGTTGGCGTTGCTGGAAAAAGTCGGCTTATCCCACAAAGCGGATGTTTGGCCAGCCACACTGTCAGGTGGTCAGCAGCAGCGTGTGGCCATCGCCAGAGCAATGGCTCCTTCCCCCAAAGTGCTGCTGTGCGATGAACCGACTTCGGCGCTTGATCCCGAATTATCGAAAGAAGTCGTCTCGGTTTTGAAGCAATTAGCAGGAGAAGGCACGACCATGTTAATGGCAACGCATGATCTGCGCCTGGCTGCTAATCTTGCTCATGATGTCGTATTTCTGGAATCTGGTGAAATTATTGAATCGGGTACGGCAAAAACCCTCTTTACCCGCCCCAGTAAGGTGCGAACTGTCGAGTTTATCTCAACCCTGACAGAAACCTTACCGGATTGGGAAATATAGCGAGCAGTCACGTACATTATTTATTCGGAGAAACACGATGAAAAAAATTTTGAATTTATTACTGGCGAGTGCGACTGCCCTTGCTATTTCTGCCCCTGGCTATGCCGGCGAAGATTTTGATGCCATCAAAGCCTCTGGCATCTTTAAGATTGGCACGGAAGGCACTTATCCTCCTTTTACTTACCACGATGCCAGCAATAAATTAATCGGCTTTGACGTGGATATCGCCCGGGAAATTGCCCGACGTTTGAACGTCAAACCTGAATTTATGGAAGTTAAATGGGATGGCTTGATTGCCGGATTAGATGCTAAACGTTTTGATGCGGTTATCAACCAAGTCGGCGTCACCCCCGAACGGGCAGCGCAATACAGTTTTTCCATTCCTTATACGACTTCTCAGGTTGTGTTGATAACCCGTAACGATAACAGTGATATTAAAGCCTTCGCAGATATTAAAGGTAAACGCTCAGCCCAATCATTGACCAGCAATTACGGGCAACTGGCAACGTCTTACGGCGCAAGTTTGGTCAGTACAGATGGCTTTAACCAGGCCATTGATCTGGTCGCGACCGGACGCGCTGATGCCACACTCAATGATCGTCTGTCATTCCTTGACTTCAAAAAACAGCGCCCTAATGCACCGGTAAAAATTGTTGCCCAACAAACCGATGCGAGTAAATCTGCCGTCTTGCTGCGTAAAGGGGATGCGGAGTTACTGGAAGCAGTGAATAAGGCTCTACAAGAGATAAAGGATGACGGTACGTATACCCGTATCTCTGAGAAATATTTTGGCGTAGATATTTCCAAATAAAATTTTCTTTGCTTGAGAATATGGCGTTGTTTTTTCCAAGGTGCCGTAAGACCCCGTTCTTCATACGCTATCACACAAGGGCGGGGAGACTACTATTCTGACGTAGTCTCCCCGCTCCCAGGCATTTGTCGTAAGTTATTGTATTAGTCGTCTAAACTACGTCTCAATTTCATAAATGACTTAATTATTATAGGTTACAATCTCTACTAATTATAGACTATGATCTATAAAATAATATTGCATATATAGAGAGTCAGTGTGTGGGAAATAATAACAACAACATTATTTGACCAATGGTTTAATGAACAATCTGATGAGCTACAGGAAGATGTTTTGGCTGCTATGCATGTACTGGGAATTAAAGGACCAATGTAGGACGACCACTAGCTGATAATTTGAATGGCTCACACCAAATATGAAAGAACTACGGATACAACATGTTGGCGAGCCAATTCGAGCGTTTTTCGCTTTTGATCCGAATCGCAGTGTGATCATTCTTTGTGCTGGTAGCAAGGCCGGGCAAAACCAAAAATTGTTCTACGAAAAGATGCTCAAGATTGCTGATAAACAATTCAAAATTCATTTGGAAAAATTGGAGAAATAACATGGCTACATTAAAAGAATTGGTGGACAAACGCAGTCCAGAAAGCAGAGGTAGAATTAAAGAGAAAGCAGCAGAATTACTGCTTGAAACACAACTTTATCAAATTCCTAAAAATTTGGGGATCGCACAATCGTCAGTCGCTGCTATTGAGCAACGTGGAAATGAACTGAAAATATCCACGCTGAAAAAATATATTGAATCTATGGGCGGCGAAATGACACTAGGTGTTAATTTACCTAATGGTAAATCAATGAGTTTTTCCACTTAAAAATAAGTGCGCCTGTGGTCCCACCTTGTTAACACTAGAATCCAATTGGTTAATACTCGCAATTTTTAATTATTTCCCTTCTTTAATTCAGATTAACCATACCAATCTAACTTCAAGATACGTGTGATTTTTCCCCGCTTAGCGGGAAGAAATCAGGTTTTATATCGTGTTGTAAATTGCAACTTGAAGTTTAATGCGTATATGTTGCCGAGAGATTCTCACTTCAATTCCATACCTTAAAATATCTTATACTAAAATCAGTATTAAAAAACAACACCACTCTCGCAGATCACCATTATTTATTAATGTTAATTAACATATTTAAACACACTAAAGCATTTAACAAAACTCTATAAAAATTTATAATTCGATTTATTTCACTGAAACCTAAACAACCTACAAATGAGTTAAGGAAAATAAATAATGCTATCAGAAATGACCACTGCTTATCGTAAATCTAACGCATTGTTTGCTTTTGTAGAAAGCAAAGCACCACTATATTTAAGTACCCAAGATGGAAAGACTCTGGAACAGCTTGCTCAACTATGCCATGTTTCCCAAGATAGGTTCCATCGGCTATTGAATTATATGCAATCTCTTAATGTATTAATAAAAAAAGATGATAAATTTTACCTTACAGAGCAATGTTCATCACTAAGTGATCCAAACAGTCTTGAAACACTACATGTAAAATTCGAATTAAGTCCAATCAGCTGGAACGCCTGGTCACAATACAGTGCTTCCTTAAGTAAAACAAATAGTAAATCGGCTTTTGAACTGAGTCATCAAGAGAAATTTTTTGACTATTTAAGTCATGAACATAATAAATCGCTTAAATCTACTTTTGATCATTTAATGACAAAAATTACCGACACAATGAATAAACATATTATTGAGCACATTCCCCTAAATGGTATTTCTTCAATCATGGATGTAGGAGGAGGTCAAGGCTCTTTAGCCAAAAATATAAAAATGCATTACCCACATATCCAATGCCACGTTATGGATCAGTATGATTTTACTGAACGAGAATCAGAAGAAGTCACTTTTATCAATGGCGATTTCTTTTCCTCTATTCCATCAAGATATGACGCTTATTGCATGAAAAATGTTTTGCATAATTGGCCAGATAATCAAGCCATTGATATTCTCAGGAATTGCCATAAGGCAATGGGTAAAGATTCCGTTTTATATATTATCGATATGCTTAAAGATCAAAATGATGCAGAGGCAGAGTCATTTGATTTACATATGGATATCCTTTTATCAGGTAAAGAACGGTATCAATCAGAATTTGAATCTGTAGCAAAACAAGCCGGACTCTCTATCACAAATACCTATAACCTGAATTTTTCCCTAACGGGAGGCAGCCAATACATTATTGAAATGAAAAAATAAATTTTTAATAATCTGAATTTGAGATAAGAAATTGTGTCATTATTTTTTCTAACTCATCGCTAGGATTATAAATAAAAAATTCACCTTTCATCAAAATTTGGGCGTTTCTCTGCACACTTGCATACTTTATATAGTCACCATCATGTGTGATACTAAATTTGGATATCCCAGATAAATGCTCAATCCGTACAGTAGAGTGGCCGTTAACCCTATTAGCATAATAAAGATGACTGGCAACCGTTCCGGGAAAACAGCAAGCAGCAGCTAAGCAGCAACCACCGGATACCGCGACAGATAAATGAACGTTTTTGGGCGTGAGATACCTGATAGTAATATCTCCTTTGGATAAAGAAGGCGCAACAATGGCGACTTTGGGTTGGGTGATAGATTCTGTTAAATCCTTTTTATTCATCACTGCTCCATTGTTCTGACGAATTCCCATCTTAATCCCCATCTCTACCCTGATTTGCATGATTTTTTCTTGTAATACTTGATTATTTTTAATTTCATTGGGATTTTCGTAACCCGAAATTCCCAAACTTTGGGCATTGATAATAATCATCGGTACAGCGACATCAATACACGTGACCGGAATGCCATTCACTTTATCAATCAAATTTCCTGTCGGAAAAAGGGCTTTTGTTTTTGAACATGCAGGATCTGCAAATGACACATTAATCTCAGGAAAATTACCCACTACACCAGGTATATGTGCCAGTTGGTATTTAGGTGACACATTCGCCATCGTACACACAATATTTTTATTGGTATTTGTATTATAAATACTTAACTTTCCATCGGGCATTAACAACTTTTCTTCTGGGAGATCTCTTATTACCAAGGGTATTGACGAGGTCATATTTCCACAGTTAACTTCCCACGATACGGTACTACTTTCTTTTTCAAGTTGAGCAAAAGTGCTAATCACCTTTTTAGCTTGATAATCGATATCAATAATAAAAGCTTTATTACTGGTTGTCGTTTCCCTGCCCAACCCCTGTAGTTGTTTATTATTTTCATTTTTTCCTTCAAGAGGCACACCCATGATATGTCTAATAATTTCTTCTTTGAGTTCTTTTTTTTCTGGTAGATGTTTTTGTAATAAAACGATACCGGTTGAAGTTCCACCTCTCACATAATAGAGAGGAATACGTATAGGAAAAGATAATTTTTTCATGTTAATTACCATTACTAAATTAGTTTTTCTTCAATGGCCTTATTATAGATTCAAACATATCTACATCTCGTTGATAGGCTAAACCATAATTCCAGTCTCTCTTAAAGGTTTCTTTATGATAAGTTTTTAAAAACCTATCCCAAACAGAAAATATAAAAGAATAGTTAGTATTATTATTTTCATATTCTTTATCATGATGAGGCTCATGGAATCGTGGAGTTGTAATTAAATAAGATAGTGTTTTTTCAAATTTAATTTGGAGCGTCACTTTTGAATGATGAAAAATAGCAATAATAAAACCAATAATAGAATGAAGTAAAATAGCCTCCATAGATATTCCCAATATCCAAATAATTATAAAATTTAAACACGTGTGGAAAATAGATTCCATAAAATGTACTCTCAACCCTGTTGTAGCATCCAAAACTTCATCAAGGTGATGTATCTCATGAAACTTCCACATGAATTGGTTTTTGTGGCTAATGCGATGAAAAAGGTAACCTGCCAGATCAAGGATGATAATAGCTATTATTATAGACAGAACTGCCCCTTTATGGGATAACATATGCGTTAAAGAATGGGTACTAGCATAAATAACAAGAGGCATAAGAAACAGAAATGAAATTAATTTTGTTAATAAAAAATTGCAAAAGTTATTTTTCCAATGGCGGTTATAAATATCATATCTATAATTTTTCCTTATATAAATAACAATATCAAAAATAAATAAGAATAAAAACCACAAAATAAGAAAATAATTAATCATCATATTCCCTAGATAAAAGAGATATAAAGGCACATAATCACGAGATAGAAAGAATGTATTGCATTAATGATAAACAAAATATAAATAAGGATTCTATTTATTGGTAAGTTAATAAGATAAATTATCTGCATTACTGTTATAATCGATAACCCGATTTTCCACCTGTTCTTATGAAATCGAAGATAACACTTTCTGAGTCTGAACGAATGACATTGCAACAACAGGCCTTGAATCACCCACATCGGGATGTCCGGACACGAGGAACGGGGTTGCTCATGCTTGCCAGAGGCGTCAAGCCGTCCCAGATCACCGTTGAGATAGGATGCAGTCTCCGGGTTATCTACAACTGGGTTCACACATGGCACCATTGCGGGATAGCGGGATTATTAGGGGGTCATGCCGGAGGCCGCTATCTTGCCATGACGCCTGAAATGATTGCCACTGCGGTCGAAGCAGCTCGCGCAGAGTCCCTGACGCTCGCCCGAATCGCTCAGTGTGTTGAGGCAAAGCATGGTTCCCTGCCCTGTACGCTTGAAACGCTGGCGAATACCCTGAAAAAGCAGGGGCTCACCTATAAACGAACCCGCCTGTCGCTGAAAAAAAGCGCAACGAAATGGAGTTTGCTAAAAAATCCGCCTTGCTAAGCAAAATTAAGGCGGGAGCCCAGTCAGGACATGACCGTCTGGTCTATTTTGATGAGGCCGGTTTTGCCGCATCTCCGCCGGTGCAATATGGGTGGAGCCCTCGGGGTAAACCCCATGAAACTGAACCCCAAGACCATCACAGACGGTCCGTTCTGGGGGCATTAAATTACACGGCCAACACGCTGTTTTACCAGCTAATATCAGGCAGTGTTACGCGAGCTGATGTGATTGATTTTTTAGAGCAGGTAGCCCAACAAGGAGACAACCGGCTGACATTTTTAGTGCTAGATAATGCGCGTATCCACCATGGGATCGAGGAAAAAACCAGAACTCGCTGGTTACGGGAGCACAACCTGATTTTACTTTATCTTCCCGCCTACAGCCCAGAGCTGAATCTGATTGAAATCGTCTGGAAACAAGCCAAATATCACTGGCGACGTTTTATCACCTGGACTCAAGATACCATGGAGTATGAGCTCAATACGTTATTGGAAGGTTATGGTGATCAATTTGCAATTAATTTCTCTTGAGCACTTAAAGAACATTATTTGTTACATCCTTCTTAAATTTTATATCAACAGAAACTATGGAATATAGCATTTAAGCCCCCAAGTATAGATAAGAAAATATTGTTGCTGGTCGTTATATTATCCCAAAGAAACTTAATCAGTCAGACAACTCATAATTATTTTCATCCATAATATTATAAATACCTGATAAAGATCACATAACATTTTAAAAACACTAGACAATTATATATTCAATATTGGATAAGAATAAAATCAATAATAATTCTTATTATCACTTGTAACGAGCTAAAACGATGAATGTGATTTCAAAAAAATCAAATAAAAACATCAGTAAAAAACAACCTATTGATTGTAAAGTTAATCTTGTGACACAAAAATTGCACTCCGATTCAGAATGCCGGAATATGGGCTGGTACAATATTTATCTCCCAAAACAACAGGGACAAAGTAATTTTCGTTGCTTTAATATTAGTAAAGAAATTTACTTCACTAAAAGCTACTATTATGGAAAAGAACCTCTGTTTTCTAAGAGTAACTATCTTTATGACACTACTCTTATGATTTTTGGCCTGAAAGGAAAAAGTCATCTAGGTCTCTCAGCAACACAACTAAACCACACGATCAATGCAGGAGATATTTGGTTATTTAATCTTCATCATCTTCATAACCCTGCATTATATCGCCTTAGCACACCGAATCTCCGACATGAAATGGCCGTTCTCAAATTTCCTACAGAACGTTTAAAACGCGCCTTTTCAGCTAATGATGAAAAACTTATGTCAATCTTTAATCTGGAGGTGTCCCATGTGGCAATACAACAGGATAATGATGAATGGATTGCTCCTCTGGTCGAGAACCCACTTAAAACCCCCTTTGATCGGATAAAAGCTGAGAGCAGGGCCCTAGAACTCATTTCACACTGGTTACTTCCTCTCGGGCAATATATATCCATCACCTCAAAAGATCATTCAGACTCATGTTGTTATCAAAGTACTGCGGTAGAAAAAGCTCGCGAGATCCTGATTGCTGAACTGACTAATCCACCAACCTTGTACGATTTGGCAAAACAAGTGGGAATGAGTCATACCCGGCTTAATCAGAATTTTAAAAGAAATTATGGAAAAACTGTTTTTGACTGGCTAAGAGGATATAGGCTACAGCTTGCAAAAACATATCTTCAAGATAGGCAATATAGTATCACTTTTATAGCACATTTATGTGGTTTCAGCAGCACCAGCCATTTCATACAAACATTTCGTCAACATGAAGGTTGCACCCCTGTTACCTATCGAACCAATTATCTTAGTAAGGAAATATATCATGTTGATTAAATTACCAACTCATTATCTTTCATTATTTCCTCTGATGATAATGCTTCTTGGGAACGCTATAGCACACAGTCTATTTATGATTGGTTTCCCAATTATAGGGCGCACTATGGGAATCAATGAATTGTTGACAGGAACATTACTTTCTGTCTCTGCTTTCAGTATGATGATTTTTGCTCCCTTCTGGGGCCGCTAT
Source organism: Xenorhabdus griffiniae (assembly GCF_037265215.1). NCBI lineage: Bacteria > Pseudomonadati > Pseudomonadota > Gammaproteobacteria > Enterobacterales > Morganellaceae > Xenorhabdus > Xenorhabdus griffiniae. Next base: position 4,275,891 of record NZ_CP147737.1, read on the forward strand.
ACAGATAAACATGGGCAAAAAGCGCCTGTAGTTATCGGCATTGTGAGCACTGCATTATTTCTGATATTAACTGCTGGGGTGATCAAATTTCACACATCCTTTGAGCTTACTATCCCACTGCTTTTTTCCTTATTCTTACTGTTAAAACTGACTCAATCTATTGGTGTTGCAGGGCTGATGCCCAGTGCACAAGCGTATGTTGTAAACCAAACTTCACACCACGAACGTCTTTCAGGAATGGGGGTTATTGGGGCAACATTTGGCTTTGGCAGCATTATCGGTGGCTATCTTGCAATGAGTTCCGGCATAACACAATTTCCATCAGCGCTGTTTATTTTGGGGGTAATTATGCTCATCATTAGCTTGGGGCATCGTTTTTTGAAAACACGTCCACTATCCCATGTACCACAGAATACCATGCTCCCTTATTCTTCATGCCCCCAACCACACAACTCAATTTTACCCTTTGCTTTAATAACATTCTGCGTCTTACTGGTTTATGGCATGCTCCAGCAGACCACTGGTCTCAGATTACAAGATCAACTTGGGTTTTCTACTCAAGAGGCTTTAAAAGGAAGTGGGGAACTGTTGATTTCATCTATGATCAGTATGGCAGCAGGACAAGTTATATTCACTAATTTCACGACCAAGTACGCAGGCCGACTAATGATCATTGGATTTTTCTTCGGTTTGTTGAGTCTGATATATCTTGCGATAAGCAACACCTATATTTGTATGCTGATTGCGATGGTTTGTCTGGGAGGCGCCATGAGTTTGATTATTCCTGCCAACCTTACGTTGCTAAGTCAGACCGTCGGTGAAAAACATCAAGCTTATGCAGCCTCAATTAATTTGATCGGCAAGGGACTAGGATGGGCTGCCGGACCTGTTATGGGAGTTGTATTTTATCAATATACACCGACCCTACCTGTCTGGTTCTCAATGATATTCTTCCTTGTAGCACTAGGTATTGTGATTTATCAGCGAAAAAACAGGCTGATTTTACAATAAACTAATTATCATGAGGGCTCTGAAACAGATTGGAATAGAGCCCTCGGAGAACACTACACATCAACAATAATAGGTGCGCCCTGTTTGATTAAAGAGTTAGCGATAATATTACGATGGATTTCAGATGTTCCATCAATAATTCTGAATAACCGTGCATCGCGATAAAAACTTTCTATTAAATGCCCATCATGGCAACCTGAAGCGCCAAAAATCTGAACGGCATGATCGGCAACTTTCCCCAGCAGCTCGGTAACAAATACTTTCAGCATCGAAATTTCTTCACGACACGATTCTCCCTGATCCATTCGTCTAGCTGTTTCCCACAACAATGCTCGCGCCGCCCGAATCTCAATAGCACAATCGGCAAGTATGTATCGAATATTCCCAGTTTCAACAATAGGTTTTCCAAATTGGTGACGTTGCTTGGCATGTTCTGTCATCAGATCAAGTAAACGCACACATTTACCCAGACCACGTGCAGCAACTTTCGCAAGACGTGCCCTTCCCAGAGTTTGACATAATATTTTAAATCCTTGATTCATCTCACCCAGTAAGGCGTCTTCTTCCACATGAATTTGATTAAATATCAGTTCATTATGGCTAGTGCCAATAAATCCCATCATATTAAAACTCTTCCCGAAAGAGAAGCCAGGCACATTTTTGTCTACTAAAAACAGAGAAATCCCTTTCGCCCCCAGTTCAGGGGCTGTTTTCGCTGCCACAATAAAATAGTCTGAGTACTCGGCATCACTGATATACGCTTTCCGGCCATTAAGCACCCACCCCTGATCGCTCTTAGTTGCACAGGTCTTAATGGAAGCTGCATCAGATCCAGCCTCAAGCTCAGAAACAGCTAGCGAGCACCAACGCTTTCCTTTCAGTGCTGGAAATAAGTATCGTTCCTGTTGAGCCACTGTACCCAGCATCAGACATTCATAGATATTTCCCGTTGCCCGCCTGATTAGAATATCTTTTGTCACCCCCAATTGTTCCTGAATGAGTACATTTTCAAATGTACTCATTCCGGCACCGCCATACTTAAAATCAATATTGGTCGCAAACAACTTTGATTCCTGCCCCAATCTCATCAGAGTCCTGGCTTGCTCTGGCTCAATTCCTCCCTGTTGAGTCACCGTGTTCTCCAATGGCACGAGGTGTTCCCAAGTAAAGCGACGTGCTTTTTCGACCAGCACATGCTGGTCTAGTGTTAACTGAGTCATCACTTCTTCCTTCTGACATCCAGATAAATTCAGATGATCTAATAATGAAATGTCGACATATCTTCACAAACCTGACGAAATGCCTCAGCAAAATATTTAGCATCATCGTGAGTAAGGGTTAGTGGTGGCTGAATCCGCATCACTCGGTTACTATTTGCGGTCATAAATGTCAAAATCTGGTGTTCTTGTGCCAACTTAGTGACAATGCGCAAAACGAACATGTCTTCCATGCCTTGCTCTATCTCATGCAGGGCCTCATCAATATGGTATTTAGCCTTATCTGACAACAGATAGTAGGTTCCAACAGCATCCCAACTGAAACGGTGAGCCAACTCATTAACTGTGGCAGCAACACTTCCAGCAAAGGGTTGCTCGAACTCAATAGCTAACATGAGGCCTTTTCCCCGAACCGATTTCACAAACGGATAGTCGTCAGCAACATCCTGTAATAATTTTTTCAAATAGGACCCCACATCTATAGCATTTTCGGCTAGTTTTTCTTCTTCAATCAACTTAAGTGCACTCAAAGCAACAGCAGCAGCCAAATTTCCTCCGCCAAATGTTGATGTATGCAATATAAATCGATCTATACTGCCATAAGCCGCATCCCACACTTTAGGGGTCGAAATTGTGGCACCAATAGGAATGACACCGCCAGACAACGATTTCGATAACGTCAGAATATCAGGACACACCTGCTCCCACTCACAGTAGAACATTTTTCCAGTACGCCCCAGTCCCGTCTGGATTTCATCCAAAATCAACAAACAGTCATACTGATCACAAAGACGGCGCACAGCTTGCAAGTAGCCTGGAGGAGAAAGAATGACACCGCCTTCACCTTGGATAGGTTCCAAAATAAACGCAGCGATATTGCCCAATTTCAATTGCTGTTCCAATGCAACGATATCCCCAAATGGAATAGCATGACACTGACTCAACAAAGGTTTGAAATGCTTACGGTGCTTCTCCCTTCCTGTGACGGAGAGAGCCCCCATGGTTTTTCCGTGATACCCATTTTCACAATATAGCAATGTACTTTTATCCGATGCGGCTAGCGCCAATTTTATTGCAGCTTCAACGGCTTCTGTCCCTGAATTACTGAGAAATACTCGTGATAAAGCGCCCGGTGCTATATTAGCCAGTTTTTCTGCCAATAGTGACGCCTGATATGGAATCGAGACATACTGAACAAAAGTAGGTTGTTGATGGGCTAAATAATTTGTTACGGCTGCCACAATGGCCGGATGGTTATGACCAACATTTACACATCCATAACCAGAAATAAAGTCATAGTATTCAATTCCCTGCGTATCAGTCAGTTTGAGTCCTTCTCCTTTGACAAATACTCTTTCCAGATGATTATATTCATAGAAATCGATCATTTCAGGGTTGATGTACTGTCGGAAACGTTCTACCGTCTCCCGGAAATTCGAGATACTAGGATGAGAAACCAGTTCTGCTGGAGGTTGAGGATGATGATAACGTCGGATCGCCACCCAATCCTGCTCTTTTACATGCCTCCCCAGACTGGCAAGCCGAGCCGGACTAAAACCATGTTTCAAGGCAATCTCTCCAATATTGAGAACCTTATTACAATCTAACTCTCTGCCAATAGAATAGAGTTCTGCCCGTTCTTCAAGAGCAAGAATCAGAGTTTCAGCTAGACATCCATTCATAAACATTTTTGGCTCAAACTCAGGCTGAGCTCCGCCAAAAGAGATCTGATCATTGGCAGAAATCAATCCCCCATCCAGCAGGAGTATATCTCGCCTTGGTTCATCTTGAGGCAAAACATCCCGGGGAAGTGCCACATCAACCACCACTGAACCAGGTTTTAATCTGGCAGGGTCAATAACTCCACCAGTGGAGGTTGCCGCGACATAGAACGAAATGATTGGATAACATGTGCTAATATCATTTGTCAGCCGTATCTGAGCGTGGTAGGTTTCGGGCAGATAAGACAACAATTTTTCGGTAACCGCTTCACGGTGACGATGCACCAGATGTAAGCGAACCCCTAAAGGCAGTAATAAGCGGGCAAGCACGAGGGCAATGGAACCTGGATAGCCAGCAATGGCTATTTCTGCCTCATTTTCACTTATATTTAAATTTGCCAGTGTATCGAGCACATTCCGGTAAGCCACATAAGCTGTCAGAGAATTCCCTGTCGTCACCGGAACTACAGCCTGTTCGGCTGTTTGTAAACCACGTTGGCCGACAATACCCGTGAATCCACCTAGCCCCACCAACTCAGCACCTTCTTCGCAAAGTTGACTAATTCCTGCAACTACACGCTCAGTAATCACTTTAGGCTGTGTTAGCATTTCTTCGGCAGTTAATGGCATGTAATGAATAATCCCACTACAGGTGGCTCCCGTTGCACTAATCACTTTTTCAAATCGTGTAAAAGGAACTAAGTTTTCATGCTGCCAAATATTTGGCTGAAATCCTTGAGCTTGATCACGGCAAGTTCGGATAAACATATCCATCAACTTTGAATGCCGCTTAAGTGGTATTGATGTAGGATGTGCAATAAAACCAAATTTCACGTTACATTCCTTATACTATATTGACACATTGCCATGCTGCTTCAGAGAGCAGGCTAAGCCCATCCCCATCGGAGTTATGTGAGAGCATGACGTCGATAAAATAAATAGTTTGAGGGGTTGTTAACACAGTTTCGCAATAGGCTGCATCAAAAGTTGCCCAGCGCTCACGAATGACCTGTATTGTTCCATGTGGCTCAGAGGAAATCTGGATATTAGAAGTCGTGACCAGAGCTAGATAACGCGATGATGTAACAAGAGAGGACTGTTTTATCTCATTGGTTGCACTTCGCTTATCGATATATGATCGAATCATCGACAGCATACCATTACACAAATAAAACACAGAAATATTAATCTTCTGTCGATGTGGATTTTGCATCAATGCTCGCTCAATATGATGTTCGATGTTTGGAGTTAAATCTCTGGCACCATCACCAATAAATGCCAGAATATTCTGAGATGATGTGCGAGCCAAATAAGGCAATGACATCAACGCATCTCCCATCAGTGCCCGACCATACCAACCGGAAAATCCTTTTCCTGTTTTCGGTAAATTCCGAATCGCACTGACTCCGCATCTCCCTACATCATAAACACCTGTATAGACAAATCCCTGCTTACTAATCAGATTATGCAACTGTTTCCCTAAGTGGGCGTAAAAGTAATTGGGTGACATCGGCATCTGTGGCAGCCAATCTATCGGCGTTGTGTCAGGGCAATTCTGGACTCGTGCCAGTTCGTGACGACGATAAGCAAGTACCTCTTCATCCACATTAAGTCGAGCAAGCACTGTTTTTAAGAACGGGAGTAAATCACTATGTACAGCCAAATCAGTGTAAGGTGACATGTGTTCTGAACGACAGTTCACCTGAACAATATGACATTTATTTTTAAGTTTACTGGGAGAAAGTGGCGAGGATGCTTCATCGACTTTACTTTTGAGGAAAAAAATACTCTGGCTTTCAGGTGCAGCAAGCTCCTGTCCCTCATGTAAATAACGAAATATTCTGCGGCTGAAGCCATAGTTCGACAACGTTCCGATATAGTTACTTACAAGCTTTTGCTGATGATAATCACTGATCCCCCCCGGCGAAATCATCGCATCTGCTAACACTATTCCAGCTTTTTCAGCAATCTGATAAATCAGTTCACGTTCTTGAACTGCCAAATGGCAACATTGCCACAGTATACGACGCTTGTCATGATTGATCAGAAACATCACGGCATCTATGACGGACGTTTCACTATCCTCAATCAGTGGAGGCAAAAGACTCCACTGATTCGGATGGGGCAACTGTTCAGATTTCAGAGTGCATTCCAAAACAGATTGGGTTGCCAAAATAAACACGGGACCAGGCTGTGACTGTAATAGAGCACCGATTTCACTCAACCGCTCAGGTAAGGTCGCTCTATCATCAATATAGACACACGGAATTCCTTTGGCTTCAATCGATTTCCTGCCATCATAATCTTGGTGCATCGTACCTTGAAATGGATACCAGCTATTGCCAGGACTATCTGCACAAATGATGATACCTGGCGCATGAGCACGCTTTAGGTTGTATAATGTGCCACGAAACTCATCAATCATACCTGAAGTCGCTGCAATCACGTAACCATGCTGATAAAATTGCCAACCACAAAGTGCAGAAACAGCCAGGCTGTGCTCATTCGGCCCACTTTCACACAAGGTAGATGTATTATCACATAAGCGAAGCATGGAATCGATAAACCCAGAGATCATCGACCCTGTATAGTAGTGAAAGTCCCAACGCTCTTGAAAATGGTACTCCATATAATCATAGATAAACTGTGCCATCGATGATGTCATCAATTTAGAAGTCGTTGCTCTAACGAGCAAGGGATTAATATAAACATTATCCAAATGATCCATCAGGTTTTTTAATACCTGTATTTCCCAAACCAGCGGATCAGACTGCCTAATATTGCACGTCACAGAATCCATCATTTGTACTTGTGCACTATCCTGCGTCATTTCTGATAACGAAAACAAACAAGAATAGGGAGAAAATTTCCCAGAGTTCGACTCAAACAACTGGAAAAACTGATGACAGACCTGTTCGTAATCCCCATGCTGTAAAAACAGATCATCAGCAATCACTAGATCGAGGGTTCTGTCTGGATGCAATGCCATATCAGCCAGAGCTTCATCCAATGTTTCATAGGTCATAACATGAAAAGAAAATTGATGTTTTTTCTGATAGGCCAGCAAGTATTCTCTGGCTTGCTGAAGCAAGTACGTCATAATAAAGTCAACCGAAACTGCCGAATTAGGTTCCCAAACTCCACAGTCACCAGACTCAGTGCCAATTGATAATTCCAACTTATTAATTGCTTCTTTCACACCTTGACTTACAATTTGAGACTGAGCGACCACACAAATTCCGATGTAATGATGCATAGGATCTCCATAATTATTCATCAGAATGTACTAGCTTTGATCGTACCTGAAGCGACAAGCAAAGCCTGACATAGGAAAAAGTAGCCATAAGGCATTTCTGTAATTTCTTGGTTATTTTCAGAAGTGGTATAGCAACATCCAACAAACCTGATTGTTTCGTCCTCTTCGATAAAACTGGGATAAGTGAGTACCTGATGCAGTAAAACTTTGCCTCTTTCCCACCAGACAGAATTCCCGCCACAGGCTTCATCCAGCTTAAAAAAAGCCACAGCACTGATCAGTGTTGCAGAAGGATCAATAACAGGATGCTTATGATGCCCCGTCTTTGGCACATCGGAAGAATGAACGGAATAGTCTTGCCACCATACACTACAAGATAATTCCGCTACGTGGAGAAATGTTTCTGGATTATACAAAGCAGCACAGGCCATTCCTAACATTCCCCAACTTTGCCCACGTGGCCAACTGCCTGCCTCTCCTACTGGCTTCCATTTTTCTGAACTCTCTGACAGACAAAAATGACTGTGGGTATAAAATTTTCCTGAAGGGTGAATTAATTGATGGGCAGTTAATTGGGCATGTGCTTGTGGCATCTCCTGCCAATGATGATGTACTCCTAATTCAACCAATGCGGCACAAGGATCTATTGATAGGCAGTTGTTTCCATATTCTCCTCCTCCCATTTCAGTCCCAACAGGAAAGCCCTGCCAAGGAGCAAAGGTCTGACTCAATTGTTCTTGAAATTGGAGGATAAGTTCGCCAGCCCGAGCATCATTCACTAAACGCAACGCGGGACCAAATCCGTACCAAGCATTCATCACCCGAAATATAGACTGAACATACTTCCCTGCTTGGATTTGATCCCAACGGAATTGGGTACGGGATATCAAAGTAGGATGATTTGAGAAATAACCTGCTAGCCAACAACTCCCCGCCCAAAATCCGGCACCCCAAGAGCCACGAGATGACGTCATCCATGACGGACTATCGATAAGTCGATATAAAGGAAAACGGGGAGCAATCTGTCTCTCAATATTAGCCACAGACATTGCCAATTTATGAATCAACCTCTGGTAATCGAAGTGCATAATGAGTGCCTTCTGCTTACATTATCTGTGATAAAGACCAGCGCAAACGGAGTACTGCAAGAAAGCCGAAGCTTAATAGTATTAACATGAACCCCATTCCTGCCCATGTCGATCCAAAATAAGCCACCACCCACTGGAAAAGCAATGATCCCAATGCCAGCCCACCAAAAAATGCAAAAGAAACTCGTCCAGATGCAATGGGTATCTCACCAAAACAATCATGATGCAGAATCATAGACATCGCCAGAGCATTGGTTGCTACAAGCGTACAACCAATCCCAATCACCCCGACATAAACCAGCCAGAGGTTTTGTGGTGAGGCATTAAATGTCGCAAGTAAAGCGAGAAATGCAAATACAAACAATAAAGCCAATAAATCGGACTCTTGCTTAAAGCGACTTGCCAGAGGCGTCAGCACCAAACGAGAGATCCAGCCCATCAACCCGAATAATGTGACAAGAAATGCAGCCTGACTAATAGGCATTCCCAATTGAGAAGCAAACATCGGTACCTGGGTAATAAAGGCTGCCAACACAATACCAACACAACCTTGCATTAACATCAGCATACTTATTGTGTTCAATTGTGCTGTTCTGTGATATTTCACTTGTGGAACAGTCACTTTTGGCTGCCAGTTACAGATCGCAGCTAAAATCGCCATGAATAGACACACTGGAACAATAGCACCTAACGCTACCCGCCATCCCCATTGTGCTGCCATCCATGGCAAAATCGTCCCTGCCACCAATGCGGAGAGTTGAACTCCAGATTGCTTTAATCCCACCATGAACGATTTATGTGTAGGTGTTACCTGAGTCGCAATGGCCTGATTGGTCATCGGATTTGCCAAAGCCTGCGCAATACCGCAGACTGCTATTGCCAGTATCATCAGCCAAGGATGATTTGCCAAAACCAATGCTGCAAATGCTCCACCAGTGAACAAAAACAACGTAATACTTGCCCAACGGGTACCTAATTTTTTCACCCATCGTCCAGCGGGAAAGGATAAAATAGCAGCTACACCAAATGCTGTTAGCGTAAATCCTCCCAGGAGTTCGCGATCAATCTCACCCTCCTGTAACATAAAAGGTGCTAATGCCCCACTAGCATAAAGAATCAGCATAGGCAGTGCCATCGCTAGTACTAAAATAAATCCCAGCGATAACTCCATCTTTTTATTATGGGTTTCATTTTGAATCGCCATATACAATTACCTCCTCTGATGCACTGATTTATTTTCAATACAAAAGGTTGGGGTCAATTCTGATAACATATTACGAAGAGTAGGTTTATCAACTTTACCTGCAGGGCTAAGAGGTAATTGACTGAAATGGCAAAGATATTCTGGTAACTTGTGCTGTTCTAACCCATATGACAACAAAAACTGTGCTACATCATTTAGAGAAAGTGGTTGTACGCCTTCCCGCAGTGACAAACAGAGACAAATTCTTTGTCCTAAGTCCCTATCAGGAATGGCAATACATGCAGCACTGACAATATCCTGATGATTAGTCATCAGTTTCTCAATCTGAATAGGGCTAATATTGACTCCTCCACGGATAATGACATCCTTCTTCCTTCCCATCAAATTAAGGTAGCCACTTTCATCAATGCATCCCAAATCACCAGTGTAAACCCAACCATTTTGATCTCGGTACTTTTCATCCAGTATGGGGGAATTCACGTACTGCATGGGTGAAATTGGTCCACGAGCCGCAATCTCCCCAATCTGTCCCTGAGGCAGTGGTTGATGACGTTCATCAACAATTCGGATATCACAAATGGAAGGGTTAGGGCGCCCAACCGTCATAGCAATCTTTTCTCGTGTATCAGTCAAGGCATTAAAACAGTTTACACCATCAGCTGATCCGTAAAGGCTGACAAATCGACACCCAAATTTTTCATAACAGCGGTTAATTGTGGCTTCATCGATCAAAGCTCCTCCACTGACCAGTGCGACTAAGTCACGAAGATCCAAGTCATTCAGGCGATCATCGGCAACAATTCTCTGGAACATGGTCGGCACACCGAGAATGTGAGTCGGGCGATAATCATGAATTACCTCCAATGCCGCATCGACACTAAACTTAGGCAAAATTACAATAGTGCCACCCAGCCATGCTATAACACATGCACTGGCAGTAGAACCAAATGCCGAGCCTAGGGGCACCAGATACAAAGTAACAAACCTCGTATGGCTTCCTCTTAGTTCCTCCATAAAGCGTCCCCGTCCTCCTAACAAGGCGTTATGGGAATAGGCAACTAATTTAGGCTCTGATTCAGAACCGGAAGATATGAGAAAACGCACTGGATCATCAGCGGAAACCAACGGAAATTGTGTTAAAGGCTTCCCATCCAGTAATGCTTCAAATGACAGCCAATAGTCACGAGTTTTTCCCACTGTGATCAATACACGTAGCGATAATATCAAAGGCCGTAACGCTTCGATAATCTGACATACATCACCCTGATCATGCCGGTTTTCAACAATAATCGCACGCGCCTGACTGCGCTTAAGGATCGACTCAATATCTAACCGACCTCTTCCTTGTGGAAAAGGGCACACCACTACTCCTATAGCAGCGGCAGCAATATCAATGACAATCGAGCGCCAACTGTTACTCAACTGATAAACAATCACATCACCACGCACAAGCCCTGCATTAGCCAAACCTGCTGCCAACCTCAAACTTTGCTGATAAATTTCAGAATAACGATAACTTCCATCTTGGGAACAAACCGCTAACCCATCAGGCTGTTTTTCAACTTGCTTACGAAAGGCTTCAAATACAGTTGATTCCGGATAAGCACCTGATGCTTTCCATTCATGGCGAATTGATTCGGGGACTAAATTGATAATACCTGCTGGATTCATAAGGGGCCTCCATAATTCACGTAATTGTGTGTAACTTCCTCTCATCAAATAGGGTTCAACAAGTGGATGTGTAGGAAGTGATGCCAAATCGGTACAACACCATTCGGGTAAGGAGTTCTCTTTTGGGATAGACGAATTGTCGGTGAGAATGGGTTCTATCAACATTGTTGCAGCCCCCAGCAATGAGCTTCCAACACTCAGTCCTGACGTGCCTCTAACCCGACAGTAAAGAGCCATGATTGCTGCCTGTGCGGCAAGAATACCTCCGAAAACATCGGTCGCTGTAAACAACGTACCACCTTTAACACCCGCACTTTGGGCAATCACATCCGCCATACCGGAATAAGCCTGAGCCATAAAATCCGTACCAGGAATCATCATTTCATTGTCTAGTATCCCCCAACCACCTGCATAGACATACACCAAATCAGGGTGATTAAGACTTAAATCAGAGATATCCAGTGCTAACTCAGATGCTTTTCCCGGCGCCCAGTTGTGTATAAATAAGTCAGCATCATGAACCAATTTTTCGATGGTTTGTTTTCCCTCTGCTGATTTGATATCTACTTCAATCACCTGCTTACGAGCGTTCAACGCCTGAAAACGGGCAGAAGAATCACCCGCCAGAGGAGGCATATCACGCAATGGATCGCCCCCCAGCGGCTCTATGCGCGTCACAGTCGCTCCAAGCATGGCGAGCAGATGCCCTGCCATAGGTCCTTGAATTCTCCGACAGGATTCCACCAGACGGATTCCTGCAAGTGGCAACCCAGATTTCACAGTGTCCGAGAGCATCCGAGTAGGCTTCTTGGCTTCATCACCAATGGCCTTAATAGACCAAGGACCGAACTCAAGTAATGACTGTAAATCTCGATCCATCTTACGATCTTGAATACGCCTGACTGGGGTAATTGCAATTCCTGTCTGACGAGCCAGATCAGCCAAATCTGCATAGACATGACTGGCAAGCCGTGACACCATCTCTTCAGGCAGTGACACAGTCCCTCTAGCATATCGCTGCATAAAGGTATGCCAGCCTCTGCCTATTTGCTGAATATCTGTTCCTAATTGAACCCAAAACTTCTGCCAAAGTTGTGGAGAAAGAGATTCTAATTCAAACAAAACACCATCAAGAGACACGAAAGGGGGCCTGAGAGAGATATCTGCTTCGCCACATGAGAACACTTCAGCTCCAGTTTTTGCAGTAGCGCCTGCCAGATATTGTCCGACAGCTAATATTCCGGCTTGCACTAAATCAAAAGTAGCTTTCTGTATTCTACTGCACCGGTTCTGTGCGATTAACCCAGCCAATAGTTGTTGCAATACCAAAGAGGCACTAATCACCGAAATATATTCAACACCTAACGGAACAACCCGATCCAATGAACGGCTATGGACAGCAACTAATCCGGTCAATGCCTGTAACGCGACTTCATCACAAACTTGTCCATTGATCACCGGCGAAGTAACCGTGAGCATAAATTGCCAGCCTCCCTGCTCTTGCAGTATCACCACCAATTCGTTGTTCGAGGTCTGAACTGAAGATTCATTGACCACAATACCGATTTTCTCTGCCTGAGAATTTAATGCCCTTATAAATGGGGCAAATGCTGCATCGGCCTGGCTAAATGTGCCACTGAGCCGCAATAACTGAAATATTTTTTTTCTTGGCATGAATACGCCCCCGATTACAATAAATAACGGTTCTAACGTTGTGAATTACCCTCCCGCCACTGCCGGAAGGATGGTGATCACATCTCCGACTTTCACGGTAGTTTGCAGCCCTTTTCCAAATCGGATGTCATCGTCATTTACATAGAAATTGATAAACCCGTGAACATCTCCTTCCTTCACTAAACGATCTTTAATTCCAGGGAAATCAATCTCTAATTTATCAATAACTTCACAAACACTTTCACCAGAAGAGGTTACAGTTTTCTGGTCATTAGTGAATGTTCTTAAAATAGTAGGTATATGAACCATGACCGACATAATTATTATTTCCTCATTGAGTAATTTTTATGATTTCTTCGATTGCATGTCCCTGCACATATCGGTAGCTACGCAGTTCAAGCCGCGATGCTGGCGCAGTAGAAAGAATGACATGGTGAATCTGGGGTGAAACAGAAAAAGCTAAGTCTTCTCTACTCGGATAAGCCCGTGAGCCAGAATGAGAGTGGTAAAGAACTATCGGTTCCAGTTCTTTTTCTTCCATCTGACGCCAAACCTGAAGCTGTTGTCTCGAATCAAACCGGAAATAAACCTCGGAAGCGGCACTATTGTGCATAGGAATAACCAATTCAGGCTTATCGCTCCCACAGGGACCAACGATGAGTCCACAAGCTTCAATTGGATGTTCTTTCTCAGCATGTTTCACAATTTCATCCAATTGGACTTGAGATAACACTAGCATTGGATACTCCTTAATATGTAGCTTGTGAGGAATCAACTTGTCGGATCCAATTTAGGATTCCGCCTTCCAAACTGAATAGTGATTTAAATCCCTGTCTCTGCATGGCAAGCAGTACTTTTCGGGAGCGTCCACCCATCTTGCAATACACAACTACCGGACATTGTCGATCAAGCAGTTTGAGACCTGTCCCATTTATAATTTCTTGTTGAGGTATCCCAATAGCGTTGTCGATATTACAGATAGCTCGTTCGCCAGGTTCTCGTACATCCACCAATTGAACAGCTTCTCCCCGCTCCAACATTTTTTGAAGCTCTTGCGGAGTTATTTGGGGAACAACCTCATCAGGGGTTTGTGATTTGAGACCACAGAAGATCTGATAATCTGTCAATTGTGTTATCGTCATACGATTTTGAGCGCGGCGAAGCGGTAACGTACGATATGTCATATCCAACGCGTCATAGACCATCAAACGACCTAAAAGGCTTGTTCCTGCCCCCGTAATCAATTTGATGGCTTCAGTCGCCATAATAGAACCAATAGCAGCACACAGTACGCCAAATACCCCACCTTCAGAGCAAGAGGGAGCATGTTCAGGTGGCGGTGGTACAGGATATAAATCACGGTAATTCAGTCCCAGCCCACCCGGTGCATTTTCCCAAAACACGGACGCCTGTCCTTCAAAACGGTAGATAGATCCCCATACATAAGGCTTGCCAGCCAGCACACAAGCGTCATTTACCAGATAACGGGTTGAAAAGTTATCCGTTCCATCGAGTACCAAATCGTACTGACGGATCAGTTCTAATGCATTCTCTGGTTCAAGGCGTTGTTGATGGCAAATGATATTAGTAAGGCGGTTGGTTTCTTGTATCGACTGACGAGCACTATCCGCTTTGTTGCGTCCGATATCGGATTGACCGTGAATTATCTGACGTTGTAAATTTGATTCATCAACCACATCAAAATCGATAATTCCTATTGTTCCAATACCCGCTGCCGCTAAATAGAATAATATAGGTGATCCTAATCCCCCAGCCCCTATCACTAACACTTTGGCGTTTTTCAGACGACACTGGCCGATATATCCAATATCTGGCAGTAATAAATGACGGCTGTATCTCTCCTTTTCCTCTTTATCTAAGTGAGGTGCAGGCTCGACAAGCGGTGGTAGTTTCATTGTAATCCCTCCACTTTCTCTTTATCTGTCCCGCGTGCAAATAATCGGGACTTCAACATACGGCTAGCTATTTAAAAGGAAGGGAGGTAGTAAAAATATCAAACGCAGAGCTAATTTTTATCATTCTATGAACGCAAATCTAGTTTGTTCGTCATTTGATATCAGATTGCTCCGTGTTTTATATCGGGCGACACCACAATCCCTATAGTGATATTGGATAGGAAAAATAATCTTAAGACGGGACGGTTATCAATTAATTGGCTTCAACACATGTTATTCGCGGAGTTTTATTCTCGTTCATGCTTGCAATGAACTGCCTGAGCGATGAAGAAACCTCTAACCAGATTATCAAAATACCACAGGTATTCTGATAGAAATTAGAGGAAAACCTCCTTATTCTCGCAAGTTATCAAAAGTGACTCACAAATGAATTTGTCAATAAACAAAATTAATGAGCAACAATATCTATTTAACATGCTATTAGGCCCAATTCGCTTGAATATACTCGTATTCGCATTCCACCATAGATTGTTTGATCACTTCATCACTATGGCCGATGCAACCACTGTGGCCCAACAATTCAACTGGTGCCCGACACGATTAACATTACTTCTCAATTCTTATGTCTCCCTAGGAATTATGGAAAAACAAGCCCAGAGTTTTTCCATTAAATCTAATTATCAGCCTTACTTACTTAGTCATTCACAATATTATCTGGGGGAAACACTCTGCTCGCTGGCAGAAATCAAATCTCTCACATTGACGAAATCCGATGAGTGGCTGGTACAAAACACACAACCAAAACAACAAATGGATATGCATGACCAACGTTTTTGGCAAAAAGCGACATCGCGTTTACGAGCTTTTCACCGAAGTACAAGAAACCCAATCCTTCTATCTATCCTTCAGTCGCTTGATAATTGGCAAGATGGACTGCATTTCCTTGATGTTGGAGCAGGCTCTGCGGAGCTAGCCCAAAATATTTTAGCTATTCACCCACAAAGCAAAATCACATTGCTTGATTTGCCTCTCTGTTGTACAGCAATACAAATGCAATTGATAGATTCGGATGGATTTGATGAATCTAATCCCTTTCAGTCCATCAAGTTTCTTCCTGGTGATATGAACACCACCCTTTTTGGCGGTCCTTACCAAATAATAGTAGCTGCGATGTCTCTCTATTTTGCTACCAATCTTCAAGATTGTATAAATAGGCTTTGGGCATCATTGTCTCCCGGCGGAACATTGATTAGTTTCCACGAATCACTGAACCAAGAACGCACTCAACCTGAGTTTCATGTATTGGGCCGCCTCCCTGCTGAACTGGCAAATGGCCCACTTTCTATCGAGTCAGAACAGATTGAAGAGGCGTTAAAAGCCAATCACCCCTCTCGTCTAGATACCCGAAAAATCCCAACTCCATTTGGAGAAATGACACTAATTATTGCCCATAAATGCATTTGACAATCAGGAAAAGGAGACAAGAACAATGTCATTAAGTATGGATCTTATCCGCCAGTCGATTATCGGAGAATGCTGGCCCATTAAAACCCCGTTTGGTACCAAGCCGTTGATCTATACAGATTATACGGCTTCCGGGCGAAGCCTCAGTTTTATCGAGCAGTTTATTCAGCAACAAGTAATGCCCTTCTACGGAAACACACATACTGAGACCTCAATCACAGGACTCCAAACAACATATCTGCGTGAGCAAAGCCGTCACATTATCCGCCAAGCACTAAACGCTACCCAAGCCTATCATGTTATTTTCACTGGTTCAGGAGCAACCAGTGCCATTAACCGCTTTATTCACATGCTGAATCTTCCTCGTTATCAGGAACAAAAACCGGTTGTTTTCATAGGTGGTTATGAGCACCACTCCAACGACCTACCCTGGCGGGAAGCGGATGTAGAATTGGTTCGTATTCCACTCACTCCAGAAGGTATACTGGATCAAACAGAGCTAAAAACACAACTCTTAAAATATCAACATGTTCCTCTCAAAGTTGGCTCTTTCTCTGCTGCTTCCAATGTCACAGGGATTAAAACCGATATTAATGGAATCTTTAACCTACTCAAAAGTTTTAATGCACTATCATGTTGGGATTTTGCAGCCGCAGCACCCTATATGTCCATTGATTTACAGGCAATTCCAATGGATGCTATATTTATTTCACCTCATAAATTTTTAGGTGGTCCTGGTACACCTGGTTTGTTGGTAATTAGAGATAATTGTTTTAGTCAGACTATTCCTGGTCTTAATGGCGGTGGCACCGTATCTTATGTAAATGCATCGACTCACCAGTATGTCGACAATATCGAACGTCGTGAAGAAGGTGGTACTCCTGCCATCATTGAATCAATTCGTGCAGGGTTGGTATTTAAAATCCAACAACAAATTGGTCTAGATTACATTAAAAAACGGGAAAAAGAGCTGGTTGAACAAACACTCTTATATTGGAGGAATCTCCCTAATTTCGAGTTAATGGGTAATCCTTCCCTTCCCAGACTAGCCATCTTCTCATTTAATATTAAAGGACTGCACTATGGTGTGGTTGTTGCCATGCTAAATGACTTATTCGGAATTCAGGCAAGAGGCGGTTGTTCTTGTGCGGGACCTTATGCCCACCAGTTACTAGATATAAACCAAGACGATAGCCGGAATATCCAAGAAAAATTAGCACAGGGAAACAATCTTGCCCGCCCTGGCTGGGTACGGCTAAATCTGCATTATCTGCTGGAAAAATCCACAGTTCATTACATCCTGGAGGCCGTTTCACTCATCTCCCGCTACGGTCACTGGTTAGCAAAGCAGTATCATTACCACAATGACAAAGGTGTTTGGTTATACCAACAATACCAACCTCAATTGACTGTTTCTCTTGATCATCTGGAATTCTTTCACCAACAGAGGAATATCCGCCCAGAATCTCTTGAAGAATCCATGAAATCAGCTAAAAATATCCTGTTAAAAAGCAAGTTACATGTCAGTAGTGAGAAAATCGCTAATATATTATGAATGGTTAGCTGTTATGATAAACTTCATCTCCTTTTTATTGGTGGCGCATAGATAGATAGAATATACCTACTTTGCAACCCAACCTGGAGTTAAAGAATAAATTGTCGATATGATCATAAATACGCTAGCATTTGCAATACTGCTCGTGTGCTGAAAGTCGCAAGGGTCACTGTTATGAGAACATGAAAAACTCACCGCCCAACACATGCATACACTCCTATCGAACGGGAATGATATTTAGCTTATCTTAGCAGTGGATGAACAATGGTCTTTTGTTCGCTACAGAATATAATAGATGGAAAATTAGTGAATTTTTCCATTTAAACCCCATGTATCCGCGCCTCCATAGTTATCTTATTACTTATTGATTAACTTAATATATTTCATGCTGTATTATTTAATTCCCTATAAATAAAAATATAAAGAGAAAATAATGACAACAAAAACAACACACAATTACATAATTCGCCCCATCACTCAACAAGACAATGCAAGCATTGCCGCTGTGATCCGTGAGGTTTCTGCTGAGCATGGCTTAACCGCAGATAAAGGCTTTGCCGTCGCTGATCCAATTCTGGATACCCTGTACGAAGTTTACAATCAGCCACGCAGCGCTTATTGGGTGGTTGAAATGGATGGCGAAGTCGTTGGCGGTGGCGGTATTGCTCCGTTGGCTGGTGGTGATGGTGATACTTGCGAATTACAGAAAATGTACCTTTCGTCGGTATTACGCGGAAAAGGTATTGCCAAGCAAATCGTGAAACAATCTCTCGAATTTGGCACAGAGCAAGGCTTTAAACGCTGCTATCTGGAAACGACAGAGAATCTGAAAGCCGCTATTGCTTTGTATGAAAAGCTAGGCTTTGGCTATCTTGATAAGCCTCTTGGCAATACAGGCCACAGCGACTGTGAAGTCAGGATGCTCAAAGCATTATGATGCTATATAGCTTTCAATTAAAGATAGCCAGCCCCACGGTTTAAGTGGGGCAATGTGGTTTGACGCAATCCTCGAAATCTTAATGGAGTCTGGGTTCATCGTCCTCAGGGGGAAAGAGATCACCGTCATCTTCATCATCAGGCGCATTAGGGTCTTCAAAGTACGTTCCCCAACCGTCGTAATTTACACCTATTTTACCAGCCAGATCCATGAGCTGCTCAACCTGTGCGTCGATCAATTCAGCTTCCAGACGACTTTCGCTGATCACATCACAACACATCAAAACAACACCGTCTTCTGTTTCCAGCTCTTCTGCATCCGTCACTTCATAGCCTAACCTGAAAGCTTCAAGGGCTGCCTTTTCCAGTCGGTCGAAGTCTTCTGCCGAAAAATGGTGCTCAATAATATAGAGTGCATCCGGATCACTGCCATCTTCCAATAATTCTTCGATGATCAAGCGAGTTTCTTCACACTGTTCTTCTAAAGCATGTGGGTCTGCCATGCCAATCCCCTCTGTCAGTTGGCTGTCTTGTTTCGCATTCTCCCATCTTTTATGTACAAAGGATATATCTATCCAATTTTGTTCAAAAAGAAATACATAACTTAAGCGGCTGATCTATAACCTGTCTTGGTACATTCATTCCTATAAACTCTGCACACAGGGCTTGTAATTGAATTTTTTTATCGATATATAGTGAATATAAATTCAATATTGCCTAATGGAGACAATGCATAATGAACCCTTTTTTCAAGCGTTCTTTCCTAAGATTACTTGACATTACTCCCTCAGAAATTAATACCCTTTTAACTTTGTCTCATGCATTAAAAGCGAATAAAAAATCAGGTTCTGAATCTCTGTTACTCACTGGGAAAAATATTGCCCTGATTTTCGAAAAAGACTCCACTCGTACACGCTGCGCATTTGAAGTTGCAGCCCATGATCAAGGTGCCAACGTTACCTATTTAGGCTCAAGCGGCAGTCAGATCGGGCATAAAGAATCCATCAAAGATACTGCGCGGGTACTTGGGCGTTTATATGATGGTATCCAATACCGTGGATATAGTCAGAAAATTGTCGAAACGCTTGCGCAATACTCAGGCGTTCCGGTTTGGAATGGCCTGACGGATGAATTCCACCCAACCCAACTATTGGCTGATCTAATGACGATGCAGGAACACAGCCAAAAACCACTCTCTGAGATCAAATTGGCTTATTTGGGCGATGCCCGCAATAACATGGGTAATACTCTGCTGGAAGCGGCTGCATTGACAGGGATAGATCTCCGTTTGGTTGCTCCAAGAACATGTTGGCCGGAAAAAAATTTGGTTGCGGAATGTCAAAAACAGGCAGAGAAAACAGGCGGCCAGATCACCCTGACAGAAGATATTACGCAAGGTGTAAAAGGTGTCGATTTTCTATATACCGATGTTTGGGTATCAATGGGAGAACCAAAATCGACCTGGCAAGAACGCATTGCCTTACTGAAGCCCTATCAAGTCAATATGGATGTTGTGAAACTCACAGGAAACCCAGAAGTTAAGTTCCTGCATTGTCTGCCTGCTTTCCATGATGAAGAAACAACACTTGGTAAGCAACTGGCAGAGGAATTCAACTTATATGGTGGTCTGGAAGTCACAAATGAAGTATTTGAATCAAAACACAGCGTTGTGTTTGATCAGGCTGAAAACCGAATGCATACCATTAAGGCCGTAATGGTAGCAACACTGGTGGAAAACCTCGTGTTGTAATAATTGATTTATATTTTTCGTCCTCTTATATAAAAGATGCACTATATAGATCTATAGCAATCTCACTTCAAGATGCGTGTGATTTCTCCCCGCGAAACGGGGAGAAATCAGGTTTCATATCGTGTTGTAAATTGCAACTTGAAGCTTAATGCGTATACACTTTTAATTTAAAGAAGATAACCAAATAAAAATATTGAATTAACTCACTATTTTTATTTACATCAATTAATATCACTAACAAAAATAATTCCAAGTATTTTTTGATTTATATACTATTTAAATTAGATTAACAATCAATAACCAAAAAGATTTGAACAAGAAACAATATTTCAATATCGCGTTTTTTAGCAGCAAACTTCAAATTTACAACCTAACTAATCGCCATAACAGCAAATAAATATATTTTACAACCTAAAACCCGATTTTACTCCGTATTTATTGTTTTCATATTTCATATTGTTGAAATAAAAATCCGACTTAAGTAAGATGAAGTGGCGGTTTAGCAGTAGGATGAAATTACCTTGAACTTTAACGAGCAAATAAGTGAGGAATTTATGTCTGAAATCAATAAACCAGAAAATCTGAATGCCAATCTTAGCTGTTCATTCAATCCTGATCTGTATAAATTTAATGGTTTTAGTGGCGAAGTCACTGTGCCAATAGGTTCTTTGGCATGGGCACTGAGCCATGTATATTTAAAAAAACAGCTATTATATCGTATCGGTTGGAATGCTCCTAAAGAGCATATACGCCTTGCTCATCAAACGATAGCTAATAGTGAAGGCGATGGATCTCCTTATATCGAGAAGAGTGATAAAAATGGCTATTGGCTTCCCTGGGAACCGACACAAGAAGATTTAATAGCTTGTGATTGGAAAATACTGATAGAACCACCACCGTATTGGGTATCTTTTGACCTTAAAATAGGCAAGTTTTATCATGAAATAAAGTATATGGGATATTCTACCGAAGAAGTAGTGAACATGATCGGCAACCCATACAATGACCCGAACACAAATTTTAATTTCGGCACTCTATCTAACTTTCAGAATAAGACAACACCCATTAGGAAAATAATGGGATTTATTAGCCGTAACTGGAATCCAATAATATCAGATATAAATGTCTCTAATTTAACACTTATCGTATCTTGTGATAAAAATAACCTTCAAAAAACAGCAGAGTTACTTAGCAGAGATCTCTATTTGGCTGTCGATGATAGAATCTATAAATTTTTTATTTCCAATTCACCTGTCCCTCCTAAAGTGGACGAAACAACAATTACTGTCAATTATCTACCTGTTGACTCGGCACCTGATGGTTCTCATCCTTTTAATGAAAAAAAATTGTTTGATCTTGATGAATTATACAAAATAATGAATGATAACATAGGTAAAACCAAGCACTTCCATCTTAGCTGGTACGATAAATAATATCCCCCAATTTCCACCCTAAATTTAAGGCTACATTCCAGTAGCCTTTTATATATGCCATCGCAATAAAAAATAATGGGATGACATTTATATTAAAAATTATCATTCTCCCCACATAAACCCCATTAATGCCATGATCTTTATCACTCTATTTTACGCGTGCTCCTTCATAATCCGTATAAAAACTGAGGTTTTGAATAGGATTAAACGCCACTCCTGCACCCTAGGCAAAGTGAGTCGATTTTTTATTTACTCATTACCCTTTTATACGCATCTTGAAGTTAGATTGGCATATGTTTATTAAATGTTTTAACCGTTTAAAGTATAGATAGTTTCTGTAAGGCAATCGGATAAAATGCAATATAGGATTATTTTTTGATATCAACAAAGTCAAAACAAACGCGTTACTCTTTTTGATTGTCAGTCTCAAACGTCAGTACCACTTTAATCAACTAAAGGAAATGGCAATGAAATTAGAAACTTTATCCATCCACGCAGGTTATTCACCCGATCCAACCACCAAAGCCGTTGCGGTCCCAATTTATCAGACAACTTCCTACGCTTTTGATGATTCCCAACATGGTGCTGATCTGTTTGATTTAAAAGTGGAAGGTAATATTTATTCCCGCATCATGAATCCAACCAATGATGTATTGGAAAAACGTGTCGCCGCTTTGGAAGGCGGTATCGGTGCGCTGGCGGTCGCTTCGGGCATGGCGGCAATCACTTACGCCATACAAACCATCGCCACGGTCGGGGATAATATTGTCTCTGTTGCAAAATTGTATGGCGGAACTTATAACCTGATGGCACACAGTTTCCCAACTATGGGGATTGAAACCCGTTTTGTTGATCATGACAATCTTGCGGCCATTGACACCCTGATCGATAAAAGAACCAAAGCCGTCTATTGCGAATCCATCACCAACCCCAGTGGAAATATCATTGATATCCAGGCGCTGGCAGAGATTGCCCATCGGCACGGCATTCCTCTTATTGTCGATAATACCGTCGCAACGCCCTACTTATGCCGCCCGTTTGAACATGGCGCCGATATTATCATCCATTCCCTGACCAAATATATTGGCGGTCATGGCACCTCGATTGGTGGGATGATTGTCGATTCAGGCAAATTTCCCTGGGCAGCGCATCAGGATCGCTTTGCAATTTTAGGCACACCAGATCCTTCATATCACGGTATAACCTATACCGAACATTTTGGTGCTGCTGCCTTTATCGCTCGCTGCCGTGTCGGGCCACTGCGTAGCACAGGCGCGGCATTGTCACCGTTCAATGCCTTTTTGATGTTACAAGGGCTAGAAACATTGGCGTTACGGATGGAACGCCATACTGAAAACGCCCTGAAGATCGCACAATATCTGGAAACACATCCTCAAGTCTCTTGGGTGAACTATGCAGGGTTGCCTGCACATCCTGAACATGATTTGGCTGTCCGTTATATGGGGGGCAAGCCAGCGTCTATTCTATCTTTCGGCATTAAAGGCGGGGAAAAAGCAGGCATACGCTTTATTGATGCCCTGCAATTGATTGTTCGTTTGGTTAATATTGGTGATGCCAAATCTCTGGCTTGTCATCCAGCCTCAACAACCCACCGTCAGCTAAATGATGAAGAAATGGTAAAAGCGGGGGTTTCACGCGATTTAATTCGCTTATCCATCGGTATTGAACATAGCGATGATATTATTGCCGACCTCGCACAAGCGCTGGCGGCAGCAAAGACGCAGTAAATTCGTTGTTAGAACGATACATAAAAATAAACACAGGCTCAAAATTAGAGCCTGTGTTTTATACGCATTAAACTTCAAGCTGCAATTTACAACACAATATGAAACCTGATTTCTTCCCCCGCTCCGCGGGGAGATATCACACGCATCTTGAAGTTAGATTGGTATAGATTAAACGACAAAGCCGTAATGTGTACCGTCGGGTAACTCTACGTCGATACGTAACTTGCCACCGGATGCTTCCACGTAACGTTTGAGAGAAGACAACTTCAAATCGCGGCCATGTTTCCCCATATCGGGGACAGTCGGTTGCTTAATGCCGAGGGCAACAGAGATAACGGAAATATCTTTCTGTGGGTATGATAGGGAGCTAGCCCTACCACTATACCGAAATTAAAGTGTGACTTTGTGAAACTTAATGATACAATCAATGTGTGAGATAAAGTTACATATTTATTGGAGGGTCATTATGGCAATAACGCGTTTACGTCAACAGGGAGGAGCTGTCGTTGTCACTATCCCTAGTGAAGTTGCAACAGTACTCGGATGGTCTGTCGGCATGACATTGGATATCAAACCATCAGGCGACACAATAAGCATCAAACCAGCGGGTAGAATTGCCAGAGGCCGGAAGTCTCTTTCTGAGCTGCTGCAAGGCATTGATGAAACAGAGGTGAGAACTTTCAACGAAGCCACTGCCAACGAACTAAATTCTCACCCTGTTGGTCATGAGGTGATTTAATGGTGCGTAAAAAGAATGTCCCAGGCAAGGGTGAAATCTGGCACACTAACGGCGATCCCGTTAGCGGAAGAGAGTTTAAAGGAGCGCATTACTATCTGGTTATCTCTGAATTTGCACTGAATCAAAAGCTAGGTACTGCACTTTGCGTTCCAATTACCAGCGGAGGAGGGGTAGCACGCTCTGAAGCGGTCACAGTATATCTCGATGGCTCGAGTACCGATACCGGAAAAATTACCGGTGTTGTGCTTTGCTACCAAATTCGTTCACTTGATTTGAATGAAAGCAAAGCGACCTATTCAGCACAAGCTGAACCCAGCGTTGTTGATGAAGTATTATCCAAAGTCATAGATATTTTAGATCCTCAATTACATTGATTTTGACATCCTCTGAAAGCCGAAGTTTTACGGCGTACTGGATAAAAAGTGGATGACTGTCATATATGGACGTCCCATAATATTCAACTTTTTTAGTGACTCAGTGTATTGCTAATTTCGGTTCACGGTCATATATCCGGCGTCTGGCAATCATTTAAATTTGCTGCGCCATGGTGAAGTCCGAACCTTGCCTCCTCATCAGATCAACGGATTAAAAATCCTCGACAGTCTCAGGTTTTTGCAAGGCCGGATAACCGTTTAGCTCATCAACTGTAGTCAACTCTATTGAAAATGAAACCGGTTTATTTAAGCAAAGGCTTTGCTCATCTGGAACGCATCTTTATTAACCATAATTGACCAGCATATCCTGGCACATTTATTGGCATAAGCGACACACGCCTTATTAAATCCCCGTCGGTTAACCAAAGACTGCATCCAATCACCGAGGGCATCATGCCGTAACGCTCTGCGTTGTATAGCAGCTCTGGCGCCATGAATTAAAATCCCGCGTAGGTACCGATTACCCTTTTTAGTGATTTTGCCTAATTGTGTTTTCCCACCACTGCTGGCCTGTCGAGGAACGAGTCCTAACCAAGCGGCCATTTGCCTGCCGTTATTAAATTGTTTTCCATCACCAATATACGCGACCATTGCGGAGGCAATCAGGGGGCCAATACCGGGAATAGATTGGAGTTGCTGCCACTGAGCCGTTTGCGATGATAGCGACTTGAGGGTTTCTTCTATTTCTTCTGTCTGCTGGATCAGCTTCAGCCATTCTTCATAGAGTTGTTTCAGAACCCTGCGTGCAATCATCGTTAATCCATTATCGGCATCTTCAAGTGCCTCGTACAGTGACTCTCTAAGAGCCGCAGAGCGTTGCGGAAAAATAATGCCATATTCTGCTGCCAGTCCTCTGATTTGATTAGAGAGAGCAACGCGTTTTTGAACTAATGACTGCCGGACATTATGGAGAACACAGAGGTCTTGTTGATACAGATTTTTGACCGGAACAAAATGCATACCCGGCCGATTCGCAGCTTCACATGTTGCCAACGCATCATTGGCATCATTTTTATGGTGTTTAACGAAAGCTTTCACATGCTGAGGGGGAATAAGGCAAACTTTAAAACCTAGATTTTCAATCGTTCGTGCCCAATAGTGGGCGGTACTACAAGCCTCCATAGCAATCAAAGTCCCGGATTCCATTTGTCTAACAGCATCCAGTAATCGACTTCGGGTCATTTTTTTATTAAATATAATGTGATTATCGTTAAGCAAACAAAGCTGAAAAACAGATTTAGCGAGATCAATACCGAGAATTTTATGATACATGATGGACGCTCCCATAAAATGAATATGCTTATTTCATTTTGGTACAATTGACGCCATACGGGACGTCCATCTCATCAGATCAAGTTGCGACTAGTACAATAAACACAGGCTCAAAATTAGAGCCTGTGTTTTATACGCATTAAACTTCAAGCTGCAATTTACAACACAATATGAAACCTGATTTTTTCCCGCTTCGCGGGAAGAAATCACACGCATCTTGAAGTTAGATTGGTATAGATTAAACGACAAAGCCGTAATGTGTACCGTCGGGTAACTCTACGTCGATACGTAACTTGCCACCGGATGCTTCCACGTAACGTTTGAGAGAAGACAACTTCAAGTCGCGGCCAGGTTTTTCCATATCGGAAACAGTCGGTTGCTTAATGCCGAGGGCCGCAGCGATGTCGCCTTGAGTCAGATTCATGCGTTCGCGAAGTTCTGCCAGATGGATGTTAAGCAACATCTCAGTCGCTGCTTTTTGTGCATTGGCAACAACCTCGGGCTTTTCAGTGACTAGTATTTGGTCAAGCGTTCTTGCCATAATTCTCTACTCCTTCTCCAATTTCTCCAGATGTGCCGTGAATTCGCGGTCAGCAATCGGAATCATGATTTCGTAAAACCTTTTCTCATTTCCGTTCTTGTTACCGGCACAAAGAAGAATTCCTTTACGTTTAGGATCGAACGCAAAGAACGCTCGGATGGGATCCCCTTTACTTTGAACCCGTAACTCTTTCATGTTGCTGTAGAGTGAACCTTTAACGGTGTCTGCGTATGGCCTCGGTAACATCGGTCCTCGTTTTCAAAGCACCATCATTGAAGCCAGAACGTTGGCACGGTCGGTGTCATCTAGAGCATCAAACCACTCATCAAAGGCGTCCGTTGTCTCGATGGTCCACATGATTACTCCTTACACAATATAGACGTAATACTATATAGATGAAAACCTATAATCAAGATCTTTATCTTGTTTCAGGAGTGTGACTTTGTGAAACTTATGATACAATCAATGTGTGAGATAAAGTTACATATTTATTGGAGGGTCATCATGGCAATAACGCGTTTACGTCAACAGGGAGGAGCTGTCGTTGTCACCATCCCTAGTGAAGTAGCAACAGTAATGGGATGGTCTGTCGGCATGACATTGGATATAAAACCATCAGGCGATACAATAAGCATCAAACCAGTGGGTAGAATTGCCAGAGGCCGAAAATCTCTTTCTGAGCTGCTGCAAGGCATTGATGAAACAGAGGTGCAAACTTTCAACGAAGCCACCGCCGACGAACTGAATTCTCACCCTGTTGGTCATGAGGTGATTTAATGGTGCGTAAAAGGCATGTCCCAGGCAAGGGTGAAATCTGGCACACTAACGGTGATCCCGTTAGCGGAAGAGAGTTTAAAGGAGCGCATTACTATCTGGTTATCTCTGAATTTGTACTGAATCAAAAGCTAGGTACTGCACTTTGCGTTCCAATTACCAGCGGAGGAGGGTTAGCACGCTCTGAAGCGGTCACGGTATATCTCGATGGCTCAAGTACCGATACCGGAAAAATTACCGGTGTTGTGCTTTGTTACCAAATTCGTTCACTTGATTTGAATGAAAGAAAAGCGACCTATTCAGCACAAGCTGAACCCAGCGTTGTTGATGAAATATTATCCAAAATCATAGATATTCTAGATCCTCAATTATATTGATTTTGACATCCTCTGAAAGCCGAAGTTTCACGGCGCCCTGGATAAAAAACAAACCTCACTATGTTAAATGGGTTTGTCAGCGATCTGAAATAAACACAGGCTCTAATTTTGAGCCTGTGTTTTTTTATCACTTATCTTACTTGGTTAGCTATTTTTACATGTCGATCAGACAAACCAGCCCACCTTCTTTTGCTGAAAAATCAATGGTACGTGTATTAATATTAAGTCTAATAGGTGACTCACCTCCAGTTCCACCACCACTAGGGCCTTTATGAGGGTTAAGCACGTTGTTCCACACCGTTATAATGGAACTAGACTGTTTTCCATTCATCAATCCCCAATCTATTAGATTGGGAAACTCTTCAAGCAGCGTCGTGCCATCTTTTACCATCTGGATGGGAAGATACGTAGTAGGATCACCTTCCCAGGATACTGGCCACACATCCGATAACTGCGCTCGCATTTGGCCTACCGTCTCCATAGCTATACAATCCTGCTTTC
This sequence comes from Xenorhabdus griffiniae, assembly GCF_037265215.1. NCBI lineage: Bacteria > Pseudomonadati > Pseudomonadota > Gammaproteobacteria > Enterobacterales > Morganellaceae > Xenorhabdus > Xenorhabdus griffiniae. The sequence goes on from NZ_CP147737.1 coordinate 4,304,173, forward strand.
CAGGGTCTGGCTCGTTGTATGTAAAATAACGCCGTGGTTTTATTGTATAAGTATAGGTCCTTATCGCTCCTGTCCGTTTGTTAGTAACAGTCAACCTGAGCGTTGTAGGTGCCAATGAAGTCCAATCATTCCCATCAGTACTGAGGGGAAACATGAATGGATCTGCGGAATCATAATCTATAAGAACTCCGTTTCCTGCAACTGTTTCAAGCTTGCCTTCTTCATCGCCACCAGGCGTAAAAATAGGTGTATCTGACTTAATTCGTAGCTCTCCTCTTAACGACTCAAAGAGGTTATGAGGTCCATTCTCATTACTCTGGTAAAAATGATGGATATCTGGATTAAACGCATTGAAAAGATGCAACCCAGCAGGCTGATCAACCGATATAAATTTCACGGCAGTGTTAGCAACCGATTCCTGTTTTCCCTCTTTTGTCACAAGCTCCAGCTTGACTTTGACATTGTCAACACCGACAGAACTGGTCAACGTTGTCGTCAAGTATCCCTGCCCATCCGTGGTGAACTGTTTATTGCCAAACACCAGATTACCTTCCTCAACCAGTTTATTATGGTCAAGCTTGTCATTAACCACGCTCCAAATCACCTTATCGTGATCAAAGGTCAGATTTGGTATAGCTACATCAGTATGAGCATCCGTAATTTTTGCTTTATAGAGATAAGCCTTTTGCCCGTTATCATCAAGATCCTTATTCGGTGTCACTACAATGTCATCAATCTTAATATCACCGACGAAAGCTACAGGTTTTTCAGCGTATGTTGTCGTTTTACCCTCATCAATTGACGCACCGACTTTAATATCTTTTACAGGCTTGGTACTGGTTAAGGTAGCAAACAATTCCCCTTCGGTATTTGTAGTGTCTTGCACTGACGACCACTTCATACCATCCGGTAATGTCTCAGGATACCACTTAACATCCACCTTCTGATTATTCAGGGCAGTACCATTCTTATTTTTTACAACGGCCGTAAAGGTATAGCCATTATCTCCAGCGAGAAGTGGCCCAGATACGGACGGAGTAACGGATTGAACCTTAAAGTCAGAAATCAGGCCACTAAAGCCAATATTACCAATATGGGTTTTTGGCATTCCAGGTAGTTCCAGGAAGACTTTCACATCTTTCAGTGGCTGGGAGGTCGTTACTTTTGCCTGCAATTGCCCCTGAGAATTGGTTCTGCTGGGGTTTTTCCAATCCAGTTTGACATCCTTACTTTGTGGCTCAATCGACCAGGTGACATTATCAATCACACCATCGCGGATAATATCTTTATCAGTTGCACCATGAGCGATAGTCGCCAGTAAATTATAACCACCCTCATCCTGAGCGTCCGCATTAGAGGTTGTTAATTGTTCAGCCTTAAATTGTCTGACAACAAAAGGCTGTACTGTCACATTCAAAATAGCGGGCTTGCTTATCTTACCGTTATTTTCTTCGGCAACGATATTGACCGTATGCGTATTCTGTCCATCAGGAATATATTTAGGCAATACAAGCGAAATTAGCTTATTATCACCACTAATATTGGAAATACTGCCGCCATTTTGGGTAAATGCGTTATCTGCCTGAAAGATGAGTTTTTTAACGTTTGATTCGATGTTAGCCGTTATAGATATTGGTGCTGGCCATGTTTGTTGGCTATAACCAAAGATGGTATTTTGCGACATCGTCAATTCCAGTTCGTATGGCTTCTTCCGATGATCAAGCACAATATGGTTATTTCTTTCCACTAAGTCATAACGGCTACCTGCCAGTGTCCGCATGGAAGCAACACTACCAGGTGAGAACTGCGCACCCCAAGGTACACCAAAGCGATAATTCAGGTTGGCCTGGAACAGCGTTTCACTGCGTCCGCTACCCCCATATTTGTAATCTACCCCCATTGTCACCAACGGGATCGGTGTATAATTCAGGCCAACTTTGCCCAGGCTGGGGTTTTTCTGTTTAGTGTCACGATTGAACACAGCAACGTTATCACCAAAGTATTGTTCAAAGCCTAACTTACCCCCCAGGTTCGGGTAAGCGGGTAAATAAAATTCACCTTGAAGATCAAAACCGTTGGCAGGACGCTCTTCCCAATCATGATTTTTCAATGACTGGCGCCATTCAGTCAGACGCCAGTATGAATTGGCAGAAAGTTTGACATAATCTGTCCAGGCTTCTGCCCCGACACCGAGGCGCTGGTTTTTACCGGTGACATCATGGTCAAAGAAGGTATTCAGCCCGTACATCCAATGAGGCGTAAAATAGCGTCCCCCCAAACCAACGTTCACAGTATGACGACTGTCTTTATGGCGATAACCAAATTGGGAGAAAACCAACCAGTCGGCTTTATTGTCATAGAGCGGAAGCAACATATCCAGGGAGCCATTATCCAATTTGCCTTTTCTATCAAGGGAAAAGTTGATTCTGGCTGTTCCAAACTGGGATAACCATTTTTGGGTTTCGCTGGATATTACCCCATTAACTTTTCCTAACGCGTAGGATTTAGCTTGTTCGGTAAGTTGGGAAGGTGAAGACGACAGAACCCGACTTACCGTCTGAATATTTTTCGCTATTAAACTTGCGGTTTTATCGCCCCTATTATCTAACTGATTTTCACCTGCCACTTTCTGTGCTTGCTGTTCAGTGTTTTTCTCACCTATAGCCAATGTATTCGTTGCGATAAATGGTAAAAACAAAGAACCTATATATAGAGAAGACTTAATGAACTTCTTACTAATATATGAGCCCATATATAGTACCTCATGGAATATTTGATGTCCCAACATTGAATAAGAATAAAAAAATAATCTTTTTGTGCACTTAGGATACATTAGGTGACTTATTACTAATCTGCTTAATGAAAATTTTTTATTAGTTGATAATAAGAAGTTATCACTTGCTATTTTGAATAGCAGGTTATTACATGAGGTAAAAATTAAAATAAAAAATCAGGCTTGGTATTTAATGAAATAGGGGGCGATGATATGTTTTTTATTATACTGGTTATGGCCTATCCGAAAAACATCAAAGATAGCCTAACGAATGCCGAAAAAGCAGAACTGAAAAAAATAAATTAACTCCATCAATGTTACAGAGCTGATGCAAAGCTGACCATAATGTTGATAAAAAGCGTCTCTGACTTTCTGTGGTTTATTCTTGATAGTATAAATAAAATATTGTTATAAATCATATAGTTAATCATCAAAATTCTTCCCTGAGCTGTTCACTTGGCTGCTGCCTGTCAGTCATAAAATCAGGGGTAACATTTTCGCCATCAAACCAACTATCCCATCCCTCTCCTGCTGGAGTGATGATACAAGTTCGACCGATAGCAATAATATCAACATGTTTTACATCTTCCGGTAAAGCAACAGCTTTGGGCAAGCGTACAGCCTGACTATGGTTACTTTTAAAGACAGTTGTTTTTTCCATACTGACCTCCGAAATAAAATCTTCCAATTAAGTTCATTGAAAAGCATAACCCTCTTCTGGGATATGTTAATGGGATATACCTTACTTAACTTGTCTTAAGTTCAACCAAACTGCGAGCAATTATCAATCACCCGCAGCTCGCCCCCCGATTATCCCTTCCTCTTATTGACATCCTCCCCGCCCTAAAGGACGGGGATTCCTACAGCGTTCAGACCGAAGCCTGACTCACCTCGGTGGGTTCCTGCTTCAACGGGCGGTCTGACTGCACCATCCCTCCACAGGCAAGCACGGCATGTCCTGCCGCTAAAATATTACGTGCGGCGTTTACATCCGCGTTCGCGCTGTAGCCGCATACCTGACACACGAATTGACTTTGCGTCTGACGGTTTTCTTTCGCCGTATGACCACAGCAGGCACACCGCTGGCTGGTGTATGCCGGCGGTATCGCCACTACCTGACCACCGCGCCAGAGCTGCTTGTACTCAAGCTGACGGCGCATTTCATGCCAGCCTTGATCCCGTATCGAGCGGTTCAAGCCTGATTTGCCTCTGACGTTTCTTCCGTGCTTCTCTGCCGTGCCTTTTGCCGATTTCGACATGTTACTGACCTTCAAGTCTTCAATGACGATCATCGCGTGGTTTTTGCTGATTTCACTGGTGACTTTGTGAAGGTAGTCGCGCCGGATATTGGCAATGTGCGAGTGCAAACACTGGATTTTCCGTTTTTGTTTCTGCCAGTTTGCGCTGAATTTTACTTTGCGACTCAACTGCCGCTGGAGTGTTGCCAGCTTACGTTGGTTTGCTTTGAAGCTGCTTACTGGCTGATATACCGTGCCATCTGAAAGCGTGGCAAGTTTTGTTACTCCGGCATCCAGTCCGACCATGGATTCTGCATTGTGAGCAGGGTCAGTCACTTCGTATTCAGTCTGGATACTGACGTACCATTTGCCGCATGACTGGCTGACCGTGACGTTTTTCACTTCGCCAATGACTTCACGGCTGTTGCGATAGCGTATCCACCCTAACTTTGGCAACGAGATTCGACTGTTGGGCTGATCGAGCTTCACGCCCTGCGGGTAGCGGAATGAGTCATGTTGACCACGTTTTTTGAAGCGGGGGAATGCAGCCCGCTTCTGGAAGAAATTTTTGTAGCCGCGCTCCAGATCTTTCAGTGACTGCTGCAACGGTTGCGAGGGAGATTCTTTCAGCCATTGTGTTTCAGGTACGGATTTCCACTCAATCAGCCATGAAGCCATTTTGGTGTAGGGGAGATATTTATTCCCTGCTGCATGGTTCTCATTCTGGAGTGCCAGTGCACGGTTAAAAACGAAGCGACAAGCCCCTGCGAAGCGTCGCATATCGCGCTCCTGCTGACCATTTGGTCTTAACTGGAATTTGAAGGCTTGAAGTCGTTTCATGACTATCATTATACTTTGGTCTATGACAAAAGAAACTGATATTCGACGCGGAAGACACGGTGTTTTCCTGATGCACGTCCACTTGGTATTCGTCGCCAAGTATCGACGAAAGATATTCGATCTGGATGCCATCGAAAAGCTACGCAGCTACTTTAGCAGCGTATGTGCTGATTTTGGTGTTGAACTGGTTGAAATGGACGGCGAATACGACCACGTGCATTTGCTGATCAACTACCCGCCAAAGCTCGCAGTATCGAATCTGGTCAACAGTCTTAAAGGCGTTTCCAGCAGGCTGCTTCGGCGTGACCGTCCAGATATTGCTCTACGCTATTACTACAAAGGCGTTCTGTGGACACCGAGCTATTTTGCAAGTAGTTGCGGAGGTGCGCCGATCTCGATCATCCGGCAATACATCGAGCAGCAGAAAACACCAGGTTAGTCGGAAAACCGCGCCTTATATCCCCGCCCTGAAGGACGGGGTTTTACGGCGCACCTGATAATCCGGCGACGCTTATTAAACAGATCCGGCAGTATCACTTGCGATACGCACTGCCATTCAATTTTATCGATATCCACCCCTTGTTTGGCAAAATAGTCTGACAGCGCTGACTGGCAGTGCTGGAGGACTTCGATGCTACAATTCCCTTCCAGTTTCAGCGACAACGCCGTCTGGGTTAACCGATAATCGCTCGTTAACGGCAGAGTATTGGCAATGATCCGCGAACAAGGATCAGCGAAAATACTGACTGTTCCCCCTGTAAGCGCAGGTAAAATTAACTGATCATCATTGCGCCCTTCGATGCGCTCTATCGCCAATGCAGGGTTACCGCACGCACAAGGTTTTTTTCTCACCACCAAAATATCATCAAGCTGATAACGTACAATAGGCTGCGTTTCACGGGTAAAATCAGTAATAATCGGGTTAAAACGCGATTCATCTATCCATTTCGGCTCAATATGCAAAAACTCTTCATTAAGATGCAGCGTCCCATGCGAGCAAGTACACGCCAGAAAACCTTCCGTTGCCTGATAAATTTCTCCTACGTCCCTGAATACGGCCTGCAACAGTTGGCGATCTTGCGGTTCCAGCACTTCTGCCACCGAGATCACTTTAACCGGCGGTAATGATGTTTCACCTTGCTGGATCTTCAATGCCAATGCCCGCAACACCTGGGCGGGCGCGACAATAATAGTGGGTTGATACGCGACTAATGCTTGTACCTGCTGATTAAAGTCAGCAAACAAGTCAAAAAAACGGAAGGATATCCAACGGTTCTGGACACTCTCGTAGAGATTATTCCCCGCCCGTAAAAACAGCGCAACTCGCTCACCGTGAAATAAGCCGTTTGGTAGCATTTTGGCAAGCAGGGTTCCCGCCCAAATGCTCCGCTCTTTCGGGCTGGCAACGAAAAGACCTCGTTGTCCTGATGTCCCCGATGACATGCCAACACTGAATTTGCCGACTGTTGGCGTGAAATCTCGTGACTGTTCACTCAACCGTGCACATGCCAAAAGCTCATCGCATTTGAGACCCGCCGTATTCATCTGGTCGAAATTTTCCATCATGATGGCTTTATTCATAAACGGATATTCCGCCAACGATAAATCACCATATGAGGAAAAATAAGGGCTTTTAGCCAGAACCCTATGCCTGAATCGCGCCAATTCTCTCAATTGGTGTTGCTCAAGCTGCTGTCGGTTGGTGAATTTCCACCGTTTTTTGGCTCGCCAATAGTACCAAAACGTTTTAAATATCATTCCAAATCTCCTTCATGGCAGAGCTGGATAGGGATCTGTTTTTGGTCAATGTGATGCAGCTTATTCAGTGTTTCGTAATAGGCACGGCTGTCATCCATAATAAGATTCGCCAACTTTGCAGGCCCACGCAGTTCACGGTAATTCGTTGGTGACCAGGCAGCATCTCCCGCTAACAATATCCAACCCTGATCACTCAATACACACAGGCCAAGATGCCCTGCCGCATGACCAGGCAGCGGAACAATCAGTATCTGCTTCTGGCTCCCCGGCACGGCATAACCTTTCCCCAATACCGATAACTCTTCTGGCAACGGACTGGCTTCAAACCCTTCATAAAAACTGACTCTGGATTCGAAATCTTCCGGCATTAATCCCCGCACAAAGGCTTTTCTTAGCGCCGCGATACCTCGTAAGTGACGCGTCTGCCGCCAACCTTCCCCCGAACAGATAAATTTGGCCTGCGGGAAATCCCGTAATCCAGCAATATGATCACCATGAAAGTGAGAAATGATAATGCCATCAATATCACGTGCCTGAATACCTTCCCCTTTGAGTTGCATCACCAGTGCGTCTTTACTGTCAAAGTAAACCGGCGTGACCGTGCGATATAAGCGAATAATCCCACTACGGGTATGATCGTAAAAATGGTTGGCGTATCCGGTATCAAGGAGCCAACGCTTATCATGACACTCCAGCAACCACGACCGAGCCGGAAATTTGCATACGCGAAAACTGGCGCCTTTCAATGCCATGCAACCGGAATGCGTACAATATCCCACGTCAAAAACACGTATCTTAACCATGTGAACCCGTTTGCTGGTCTGCCTGTTTTAGCCAATTGGCCGTTAAATGAATACCTTCCTCTATGGTATAAATCGGCGAATAACCCAGCTCTTCTTGCGCTTTTGCGTTATCCAGTGTCATGGAGTAATAAGCCGCGCCAATGCCATAACGCGTCAGCAATGGCTCTTTTCGGGTGAACATAGCAATGCCTTCCAGGATTGTCGCAACGCCATACAAAAGTGGATAAGGCAATGATTTGATCCGATAACTAAACTGCATCTCATCAAATAACTGCCCTAAGATCTTCGCCAATGGCTGTGGCTGTTGATTAGTAATGTTGTATATCGCCCCACTTTGTATGCCTTCACGGTGAGTTGCCAATAACATGGCATGAACAACATTCATGACGTAAGTGAGATCCAGGGCATTCCTCCCCCCTGCTGGCAAAGCAACAACGCCTTTGCTGGCTTTAACCTGAGCCAACAAACGCGGCAACAATACTCTGTCATGCGGGCCAAATAACCCACGGGGGCGCAGGATAATGTAAGTCGTGTCAGGATAGCGGGGGATCAATTGACGTATGCTCTCTTCCGCCAGAAACTTGGTTCGGGCATAATCATTGGCGAAACGCTGGCTGCGCTGATGTTCGGTAACATGCTGTTGGTGGGAAAAATTAAAATACACAGCTGGAGTAGAAATATGGACAAATCGCTGGATACCACATATGCCAGCCGCCTGTGCCAAAATCTGTGTCGCAGCCACATTGATACGTTCAAACTCATCAGGATCGCCCCAGGGAGAAGATTTGGCGGCGCAATGCCAGACTGCATCACACTCTGACATCAGCCCGATGGCTTGCTCCTTCGTTAACGTCGCCAGCTCAGCACGGCGAAATTCCGCCCCCAATCGAGACAATTCCCTTCCCGCCTGCGGATCACGTCCGGTTGCCACCACCGTCTCGCCACGGGATAACAGATAATTAACGGCATTACGACCTAAACCACTCGTGGCTCCGGTTACAAGAATTTTCATGGTATTAAAATCATCTCACTTAACGAAAGCCCAGCCGCTGTACCAAGCAACATCACATAATCACGGCCATAATAGCGATCTGTCATGATGGCTTCATGCAGTGCGCTTGGAATAGATGCCGCAACCTGATTACCGCGATAACGATAGATATTCACAAATCTCTCATCTTTGATATTCAAGCGCTTGAGAATATGTTTCAATCCCAAATGGCTTGCCTGATGAGGTATTACGGTACCGATATCGGACATGGCAAGATTGGCACTCCCCAATACACGCGCTGTAAATTCTTCAATCAATGAAGCGGTTAGTTTAAACAGTGGCTTACCCTGCATCTGGAACAGGAAATCGCTATCTTCCATACCTGTACGCAGATTCTTGCGGGTTCCGCCAGCCCGGATCTCACATAATTCAAGGCCTTCTGGGTAGGTTTCATGTTTGTAGGTCACAATCCCACTTTTCCCATCCCCTTTTTCAACGATCACACAAGCCGCCCCATCACCAAAAATCAGTGAGGATTCTTGATGCGACCAGTCAATTCCACGGGAAGCCATCTCCGAAGAAACAATAGCAATCCGCCGGTACTGTCGGGTTGCCAGCAATCCACTCGCAATATCCAGCGCAGAAATAAAACTCACACAGCTTGCATTAATATCAAAACAGGCAGTTCCTGCCTTTAAACAGCTCGCTTTTAAAATATGTGCTGCGGAATAAGGTAAGGCTTGGATTGGGATAGCCGAAGCTGAAATCAGCAAATCAATTGAATCTGGCGAAATTTGATGTGTTTCTAACGTATTATGCAGTGCATCTGCGGCTAATTTAGCTGGAGATGCTTCATAATTCGAATGATAGCGATACTCTATTCCAGAATGTTTTTCGACAAAACCCTTCGGCTTATTAAGCCTTAAATCTAAATCGGATGAATACACTTTGTTTTCTGGTAGGGCAATACCAGACGCAATGATCTTTAATGGGATCAATTCATTTATATTTTTCATTTTTTTATAACTTCCAAGTGTTAATTTTTTGTTTAAATTCGTAGCCAGAATATGAAGGTGAATTCTGAGTAGGGTGAGAATAAATGAATATTTATCAGATAGCCGATTAAACAGGAAGTCTATATTTATGATACATCATATTACTAAATTGAAATATTCAATGCAGTTACTTGAAAAATAAAAAAATTTCTCAGTTTATAATTTCAGTATCATAAAATTTTTTTAATGCAAAAAACACATTATGAGATTTAATCATGGCATTTGTTGTCTATATGTAAAATAAAGGTCAATGTTAATTGACAAATAAACTAACTTGATTTAATTAATAGGAAATAGTCATTTATAGTTTTTGTTTTGTTAGTTAAATATACCAACCTAACTTCAAGATGCATGTGATTTCTCCCCGCGTCGCAGGGAGAAATCACGTTTCATATCGTGCTGTAAATTCCAACATGAAGTTTAATACGTATAAAAAAGTCACCATAATATTTTGAATAAGTATGAGCTCAATATTTTCATTGCTTTTAAGTAGAAGTAAAAAATCAAATAATCAATATATATCTCTATTAAAAGTAAAAATAACGAGTTTATTCTTCTGGATAATAAGCATTCGTTCAGAAGAATGGTAAATAGCGTTTCAAAATGATAGGAGTACTCCAACATCTGATACTCTCAGTATTATGAAAACCATTTATAAAAAACTTAATCGCCCAGTCCGGTATCAATGGAGCGTTAAATAATTCCCACATCGCTCTAACTAAAAGGTGTATAGCAATATGTTTTTACTGTCTATACACCATTTTCAGCAGCCCACCATAAATTTCTTTCAGACCAATACATTGCCTCTCATCATTTTTGCGAGCATGATCGTAATACCGTTACCCATTATTCAAACAACTTACATGTCTGCAATCAAAGAACTCCAAGTCGCAATTTCAAACCTTTCCGTATGGCGCAAGGGTGATCAACGTGCACCACATAAACCTTTATTGCTATTGTATGTCCTCTCGCAATATCAGAAAGGCCATGAAAGACTGTTTGCGTATGGGGAGGAGATCCACCAGCCACTCTTGGAGCTGCTCAATAACTTTGGTCCAAGACGCAAAACCCACTATCCCTCTTTACCCTTCTGGCGCTTACGTGGCGACGGGTTTTGGGAATTACAAAATACCGAACTCTGCACCCCACAAAAAGGTAGCAAGGAGCCGCCAAAACGTGAACTTATTGAATTTGGTGTCAAAGGTGGTTTCGACCAACAAAGCTACCAGTTATTACGCAAAAAGCCCGCTACCATCAATAAATTGGCACAACAAATCCTGAGTGAACATTTTCCTGACAGCATACAAGAGCTGCTCGCCAACCAACTGGATTTCTCTTTAAGTGATATCCGCAAAATTCGTGATCCCCATTTTCGCCAGCAGATACTGCGCGCCTATAACTACCAATGTGCAATATGTGGTTACAATTTGCGACATGACAGTACCCCCGTTGGGCTGGAAGCCGCACATATCAAATGGAAACAATACGGCGGTCCCTGTACGGTAAACAACGGGCTTGCCCTCTGTTCTCTGCACCATTCTGCATTCGATATGGGATCAATCAGTATCGACGATAATATGAATTTATTAGTTTCAGAAAGTGTCAATGGCGGCACGATAGTGAAGCAACTTTTCTGGAATTTGGCAAAACAGCCGATCTTGCGTCCCCTGAATAAAGATTATTATCCATTGGAAAGTTTTATTGCCTGGCATCGCAACCAAGTCTTTAAAGAATAACCTGCAAGCATATTAAAAAGGGGAGCCAAAGCTCCCCAATAATTCCGTCATTGACCTGCTTTCAATTTTTGGAAGTACTCTTCGTATAGGATACTGGCATTGCCAACATCACTCTGCCATTCGCCTTTTTTTATCACTTCGGCGTCTGGATACAACGTCTTATCTTCTGTCATGGATTTCGGCAGTAATTTTTTCGCTTCCAGATTCGGTGTCGGGTAGCCAATTTTCTTAGCAACCTGCGCCGCAATTTCCGGGCGTAACAAGAAATCAATCAATTTCATCGCGCCATCAACATTCTTGGCATTCGCTGGAATAGCCAAGCTGTCCATCCAGAAAATCCCGCCCTCTTTCGGCCAAATAATCTCAACCGGTGTACCAGCCTGACGCGCAACATAAGCAGAGCCGTTCCACATCATACCGATATCCGCCTCGCCTTCCATAAATGGGTTGGCAGGGTTGTCAGAATTAAATGCCAGTACATTTGGCATCAGTTTTCTCAGTTCCTGATAAGCAGCTTCAATCTCTTTCGGATCAGAGGTATTGCCGGAATATCCCAATTTCAGCAACGCCATCTGGAAAACTTCACGCGCATCGTCAGTCAGCACTAAACTGTTTTTGTACTCTGGTTTCCAAAGATCAGCCCAGGAAGAGAAGGAGTTAGGATCAATATTATCGCTATTGACGCCAATTGCCGTTGCACCCCAAATATAAGGGATAGAGTACTCGTTATTCGGGTCAAAAGACTTATGGAGCAGGTTAGGATCAAGGTTATGGAAGTTGCTCAATTTACTGGTATCGATTTTTTGCAACATCCCTTCTTTACTCATCTTTGAGATAAAGTAAGTGGATGGAACCACTAAATCATAAGCGCCGTCTTTATAAGTTTTCAGCTTGGTGTACATGCTCTCATTGGATTCATAGGTGGAATAAATCACCTTAATCCCTGTCTCTTTAGTGAACTGGTTGAGCAAACCAGGCGGAACATATTCAGTCCAGTTGTAGAAATACAGCGTCTTGCCATCATCAGCGGCAGCGGCATTCACCGAACCAATGCTTAATGCCATCATCCCAGCGGCTAACAGACAGAACCACTTTCTCATGTTGTTTTTCATGTCGTGTTTCCCCTCGCAGTTGGTGCGTTAGTATCATATATAGGTTCGGCGTGAACCTATCCCCGAAAAAGGGGGCTATTATAAAAGTGACATTTAATGGGGTAAACTAATAAAAGCGTGGTCAACCCGCAACCACGCTTAAAAGAAGGTTAAGACTTTTCTGTGCGATCACGCATCACAAATTGGCTAATCAGCACCAAAACCAAAGACATAAGTAATAAAATCGTTGCCAATGCGTTCACTTCTGGCGAAATTCCCACTTTTACCATTGAATAGATCTTAAGTGGCAAAATCTCGTAGCTTGGCCCCGTCACAAATGAAGAAACAACCACATCATCCATCGATAGGGTAAAGCTTAGTAGCCAACCCGCCATAACCGCTGGCATTGCCAGCGGCAGGATGATTTTTCGCAGGATAGTCAATTCACCCGCACCCAAATCACGCGCCGCTTCCAGCATTTTGACATCGAAATCTTTCAGGCGGGAGTACACCGTTATCACCACAAACGGCAAGCAGAAAGTGATATGCGAAAACAGTAGTGACCAGAATCCCAGTGAAACGCCGAGTAGCATAAACAGCACCAGCAGTGAAATCGCCATCACGATATCCGGCGACATCATCACGACAAACAGCATACCGCCAACAAACTTTTTGCCCCGGAAGGAATAACGATACAAGGCGACCGCAGTCAGGGAACCAATCAAGGTAGCAAACGTGGCGGATGTGACCGCCATCGTCAGAGAATGGCCTGCCGCTTGAAGCAAACTGTCATTCGCGAATAGCAGGCTATACCATTCAGTGGTAAAACCCTGCCAATGAATGCCAAAGCGTGATTGGTTAAACGAGCTTACCAACAGGATAATAATCGGGATATACAGGTAAGCATAAACGATGGTCATGAAGCCACCGCGCAACAGGCGTCCGATCATTCCAGCTCCACCTTCTTGTTCAGCAACTTAGCCGCACGATAATAAACCAATAACATCAATCCCATTACCAACGTCAAACAGATGCTAGTCGCTGCCCCAAATGGCCAGTCACGGATATTGAGAAATTGGCTCTTAATCACGTTCCCGATCAGCAGGTTCTTCGCCCCGCCCATCAAGTCAGCCACATAGAACAGCCCCATCGCCGGTAACAAAACCAACAAACAACCCGCGATAATGCCCGGCATGGTCAATGGCACAATGATGCGGATAAAAGTCTGCAATTTCCCCGCCCCCAAATCGCGCGCCGCTTCCAGACAGGATTTATCCAGCTTCTCAATACTGGAATAAAGCGGCATCACCATAAACGGCAGCAGGATGTAAACCACCCCCAACACAACCGCTTCGGGGGTATACATAATGCGAAAGGGCTTATCGATAATCCCCACCCACATCAGAAAATCATTCAAGTACCCGCGGGTACTGAGGAACATCTTCAAGCCATAAATACGGATTAACGAGTTCGTCCAGAATGGCACGATCAACAGGAATAGCATCAGGGAACGCAGTTTCTTTGGCATACGAGCCAGGAAAAAAGCGAACGGATAGCCAATCACCAGACAGCATAGCGTCGCTATAATCGCCATATTCAGCGAATGCAGCAGCACCTCGGCATACAGCGGATCAAACAATCGGCTATAGTTATCCAGCGAGAATATCATCTGCACTAAATTGGCGTCATCACGGGTCAGGAAGCTGGTTCCGATGATCATCAGGTTCGGCAAAAAGACGAACAGCATCAGCCAGGATACGATGCCCGTAATGACGATATTCTGGAATAGTTTACGCGTCTTCTTCATCGACCAGCACAACCTCCCAGCTTTCTACCCAAGTGACCGCAATCTTCTGGTTCAGAGAATGGTCAACATCAGGATCGTCTTCGTTGAAGAATTCGCTCACCATGACCATCTTGCTATTTTCCATTTCGACCACGGAGTCCAGCGTCATGCCCTTGTAGTTACGCTCACGGACGTAACCAATCAGTCCCGATACCTGCTCACCGTTATTGATCTCTTCCACGCGCAGGTCTTCCGGGCGTAGCAAGACTTTCAACGTTTGCCCAACGGTCACTGGCAGCGAGGTGAAAATATCACACTCATGGCCTTCGACATTAGCGCGTATCCGTTGATCATCAATACGATGCAGCACTTTAGCATCAAAGATATTGATTTCGCCGATAAAACGGGCAACAAACAGGTTTTTCGGCTCTTCGTAAATCTCACGCGGAGAGCCATCCTGTTCAATACGCCCGTTACGCATAACCACGATACGGTCTGACATAACCAGAGCCTCTTCCTGATCGTGGGTCACAAAGATAAAAGTAATGCCAAGCTTACGCTGGAGCGCCTTTAGCTCATTTTGCATCTGCTTGCGCAACTTGTAATCGAGCGCGGACAGCGATTCATCCAACAGCAAAACTTTCGGTTTATTGACAACCGCACGGGCAATCGCCACACGTTGCTGTTGGCCGCCGGAAAGCTGGGCAGGTTTACGCAGGGCAAACTCTTCAAGCTGAACCATGCGTAATGCCTCCTCAACACGCGGAGCAATCTCTTTTTCCGGTGTTTTCTGCATCCGAAGTCCAAAAGCGACATTTTCAAATACGGTCATGTGGGGGAACAGGGCATAACTTTGGAAAACCGTATTAACGCAACGGTGCTCGGCAGGAATATCCGTAATATCCTGCCCTTCCAGCAAAATTTTGCCGCTGTCTGCATCTTCTAGCCCGGCAATCAGGCGAAGTACTGTAGTTTTGCCACAACCGGATGGCCCAAGAATGGTCAGAAACTCGCCATCATTGATTGTCAGATCGAGCTGTGAAATAACTTGTTTACCGTCGAAGCCCTTACTCAAGGCTTTCAATTCAACGAGTGGTGTCAGAGAGGTGTTCTCAGTCATTTATGCTATCATCTATCCCTTGGAATAATGCAGATAGAACCGCCACGGGAAAAGACTGTGTTAGCTAGCAGGAGACATCATTTCTCCGCTAAAGCTCAAAGCCAGTGGCGCCGGTTGAAATTACGAAGCGCGCATCATAAACGCAGTAAGCCCAAATTGAAAGCCGAAACAATGACAATATGTCATTTTTTATTACTATTTTATGAATGTTAACAACGTGCTCTATTTTGCTCCGAATTTTACCGGATGGAAATAGTTTCATATCGGATATTTTTGGAATAAAAAAATGCTATTGTTTTTCAATGCATTTAGGCAGGTATCCAACCGATTCGGGATCAGGCTGCGGCCAGCTTTAAACTTCCCCCTTCCAGCGCGTGTTACTTTTGGGAAAAATTTTTTTATCTCTCTATGCCATATTCTTCTTCAATAGTGTGATATTTTCCCTAAAAAAATATCTTGATAACTCATTTATAGGACTACAAAAATGATAAAAAATATAGCCACAGCATTAATCCACGGTGGAAAACAGCAAGACAAAGAAAACCATGCCATTTTCCCCCCTATCACAACAGCCAGTACTTTTGTACAGAAAGATTTATCTGAACATGGTGAATACTGCTATTCCCGTTGCAGTAACCCCACACGCTATGCCTATGAAACATTATTAGCCGAAATAGAAGGGGGTATTTATGCAACGGCAACCGCCTCTGGTGTAGCTGCCGCGGCTTTAGTCTTAAACTTGTTACCTAAAGAATCCCATATTATCGCAATGAAGGGAGTTTATGGTGGCACATTTCGTTTATTTGAACGGGTAGCGATTGAAAATAATGGCCACCAATTTGACTATGTTGACTTAAATAACCTTACTGATATTAAGGATAAAGTAAGAGAGAATACTCGATTAATTTGGATAGAAAGCCCAACCAATCCATTATTAGAATTAGTTGATATCAAACGTATTTGTGCATTCGCAAAAAATCACAATATCTTAACTTGTGTTGATAATACATTTGCAACCGCATGGAACCAAAAACCCCTCGAATTAGGGGCAGATGTTGTGATGCTATCTACCAGTAAATATATTGGTGGCCATTCGGATCTTATTGGCGGAGCCGTTATTACACATCGGGATGATTTAGCCAATAAGCTGGATTTTTTAAAAACGACCACTGGTGCCATTGCCTCTCCCTTTGATGCCTATTTAGCATTACGTGGATTAAAAACATTAGCGTTACGCATGTCAGCGCAATGTGCTAATGCTCTTGAAATTGCCAATTTTCTGCAATCCCACCCCAAAATTGAACAGGTCTATTATCCTGCTTTACCCACTCACCCGCACTATTCCATTTGCCAGCAGCAAATGCGCGCAGGTGGTGCAGTCGTTACGATCAGATTAAAAGGTGAACTGGAAGATACAAAGAGGTTTGTAAGTAAGCTACGCTATTTTGTTTTGGCAGAATCTCTCGGTGGCGTGGAGAGCATGGTTAACCATTCTGCCACAATGTCACATGGCTCAATGACAAAGGAAGAACGTGAAGAGATTGGTATTTATGATACTGTGTTACGCTTATCAGTAGGGATTGAAGATATTCGCGATTTATTAGCTGACCTTGAACAAGCATTAGAATAAATTTACTTAATATAGAAAATAACAATAAAATAAGGTAAGTAAAAAATGAATGATTACGGTATTTGGACCATTATTACCCCTGTTGTCACAATTATTTTAGCTATATTCACACGCCAGGTTATTTTATCACTACTACTCGGCATATTAGTGGGTTTTACTGTCATTAATAACCATAATGTTATTTTAGGTATACAAGGAACTATTGAAGGTATTATTGATACTTTTTCCTCTTCCGGTAATACAAAAACCATCATTTTTATGTTGATGATTGGTGGCATAATGCGGCTTGTGGTTGTTACAGGAGGCGTGCGATCGTTAGTTCGTTTACTCACGGAAAAAACACAGCTAATTGAAAATAAAAAAGCAGTGCAATTTTTGGCAATGATCATTACATCATTAATTTTTATTGAAAGCTCTATTAACCAATTAATTGCGGGAGCATCAACCAAGAAATTAGCCAGAAATTACGCTATCCCACCAGAAAAAATGGCTTACATTATCCAAACATCCTGTGTTTCTGTTTGTTCTTCCGCCATGATCAATGGTTGGGGCGCTGCAATGATGGGGGTCATAGGTGTGCAGATTTCCAGAGGATTAATCAGCGGTGAACCATTCGATATCCTGGCTGGCTCTATGGTTTATAATATTATGGCTTGGTTATCTCTGGCTTCTGTCTTATTTTATATTTTTTCTAATGTTTCTTGGGGGCCAATGAAAACTGCGGAAATGTGCGCCTTACATGAACATGTAAATAGTGATATTGAAAACAAGCACAGTGAAGATAATGATGATATTATTGAACATCCCAACTGCCATACTTCATTAAACTTTTTTATTCCTATCTTATCAACGGTATTCATGCTCCCTATTGCTCTCTATATCACAGGTGATGGTGATTTTAGTAAGGGCAGCGGTTCAACCTCTATCTATTGGAGTGTTATCTTTGGAACCACAATCTCTTTTTTCTGGTTCTTATTACGCCGAGTTTTAACCATCGAAGCCTTTTTTAAAGAGCTTTATATTGGTTATGCCAGCATGATAAAAATAAGCTCTGTCATGGTATTGGCCTTCTTAATGGGTAACGTTTCCGCTGAGTTAAATACCGGTGCTTATATTGCACAAATGACTTCTGGTATTATTCCGGCGGGTTTTTCCATCGGTTTTATTTTCCTGATGAGTTCTATCATGTCATTAGCAACAGGCACCTCATGGGGGACATTTGCAATTATGATCCCCATTGGGGTACAGCTAGGTATTTCAGTGGGTATGCCTCCTGAATATATGATCGGTGCCGCAATTGCGGGTTCCATTTTTGGTGATATGACGTCGCCAATTTCCAGCGATGCTATCGTCGCATCAATGGCAACAGATTGTGATCATATTGAACATATTCGGACTCAAATGCCATATGCGTTGGTTACTGCAAGTTTCGCTCTCGTTATCTATTTCTATTTAGGTTTCACTTATTAACGGCAACCCACTAAGAATAATCGGTCTTTAAAATAAAATTTAGGGGGATGATTATGAAAAAAGTAGCAAAAATAGGCGTAACCAAGACATAAATAGACAATGTACAGATATCGCAAAATCATCGTCGACTACTCATTACGAGTTTAAACGCAAACAGCAAAAATAATCCGCCTGTCGCGCGATTCATCCACTTGATGACATTTTCACGGCGTAATAGATGGGAAAGCGGACGTGTGGCATAAATCAGTAACAATGACCACAATGTGCCAAGTAAGACATGGATCGTCACCAAACTAAATGTCCATAAAGTGGGTGAATGCCCTTGAGGAATAAACTGCGGCAGGAATGAAACATAAAACACGCCCATTTTGGGATTCAGTACATTTCCAAACATTCCTTTGATAAACCAATTCTGCCCCTTAACGGAAGAAGATACCTCTCCGCCAAGATCTTTGTTGGGGTGCCAGATCATTTGAATTCCCAACCAGCATAAATATAATGCGCCACACCATTTTAATATGTTGAACGCCAGCTCTGATACCGCAATCAATGTGCCAAGGCCAAATGCCACCATTGCCCCCCAAATAAAACAACCCGTATTAATACCAAGAGCGGCCTGAAAAGCTTTTTTACCCCCTTCCACTGTTGCAGTTCGCAGAACTAGCGCAGTATCCAGGCCAGGGGTCAAAGTGAGCAAAGTCGCCGCCACTGTAAAGGCAAGCAAGGAATCCATAACTGTCATGTTTATCTCCGAATACAAAAACAGGGGCAAAAATGCTAAATGACACTGATATATTTAACAGGCACCGTTTTTGTCAACCAAACACCATTATCTGCCTGATAAAATTTAAAGCCTTGCTCATACATCAACTGAGTATCAATCTTCAAGATAATCACCTTACCGTGTCGTTGCCCCACTTTGATCGCCGTGGATTTTTCCGCCGATAAATGTACGTAATGACGTGTTCCCGCCACTAAGCCTTGCTTAAAAATCGAATCCAAAAAACGGGTGGCCGTTCCATGATATAAAATCTCAGGGGGCGTTTTTTCCTGATAGCGAATATCCACCTTCTGCGTTGAGTGCCCTTGTACTGCCCTGATACGTTTCTGATCCACAGAAATGGCAAACCGTTTTTTATCATTGGTATCGACAATTTTTTCTATGATTGCATAGTTCAATCGCTTACCGTGATTGGCGGCACATTTGATCAATGTGCCGATATCGGCCCATCCTTCGCTATCTAAAACGAGGCCAATGGACTCCGGTTGATGACGCAATACGTAACTTAAGAACTTACTGATTTTAGTATCAACTTGATCCATATTTTCACCTGTTAGTCTGAATTCTTTGCCCGTTTAACTCGCAACAGATCGTTAAGTTCTATACCAATCTCACTTCAAGATGCATGAGATTTCTCCCCGCAAAGCGGGGAGAAGTCAGGTTTCATATCGTGTTGTAAATTGCAACTTGAAGTTTAATGCGTATATGTTAATTAATTGGTTAATATTAAATCTTACCTGTACTTTGACATAGACTTAAAGATGGCATATGCTTTGGCATATGCATACTATTTTTAGAGGTGAATGATGGAAAGAATCGTAAAAATTTTCAAAAATGGGCGTAATCAAGCTATTCGGTTACCTGTCATGTTTGAATTTGATACTGATAGAGTTTACATCCGCCAAGATAAAAATGGGGATCTTATTTTGTCAAAAAACAAATCTAAACATGATGATTGGGATTTATTTCTCAATATGTTAACTAATCTTTCTGTTCCAGATGATTTTTTAGATACCAGTGATCGTAATCAGGACATAACGAAACGCGATCCATTTGAAGGAACTCTTTAATGTACATGCTGGATACAAACACGGTCAGTTATATTTTTCGGAAAAATCAATTAATAATCAACAAATTGCGCACAATACCACCATCAAGAATATGCATATCCAGTATTACTGAAGCTGAATTACGCTATGGGATTACCAAACGGCAAAACAAGGAACTACAAAATATCGTCAACATGTTTATTGAGTCGGTCACTGTTTACGATTGGGACAGTGCCGCTGCAAAAACTTATGGCGAACTCCGTGCCAGTATGGAACAAATTGGTCGTGTTATGGGCACAATGGATCAATTGATTGCTGCTCATGCCCTCAGTAAAAAACTGACGATGGTTACCAGTGATGCTGCATTTGGGATGGTTCATGGTTTAAGTGTCGAAGACTGGAGCAAATATTGACAGGTGGGACCACGGTCCCACTTAACCCACAACCTCTCCTCCCCTAACGGATAACACTTCTTTGCTCCCTATCCTTTTACACACACTACCTGACGTAAGGTATGCACGATTTCCACCAGCGATGATTGTGCTTCCATCACAGCATCAATATCTTTGTACGCCATCGGAATTTCATCGATCACATCGCTGTCTTTACGACATTCTACATGGGCCGTCGCACGTATTTGGTCACTTACAGTGAAGCGTTTTTTCGCCTCGTTACGGCTCATTACCCGCCCTGCACCGTGGCTACACGAACAAAAACTTTCTTCGTTCCCAAAGCCGCGGACGATATAACTTTTCGCACCCATCGATCCCGGAATAATCCCCATCTGGCCTTTACGTGTTACCAAAACTTCTTCACCGTAATGCTGTTCACGCTGGACATAGTTATGGTGGCAGTTCACGGCTTCCTGTTGTGTTGTAAAGGGCTTGGGGATCTCACGTGACAACGCTTCAAGCACGCGGTGCATCATCACTTCTCGGTTCTGGCGGGCGTAATCCTGTGCCCAACCTACCGCTTCCATATAATCGTCAAAATAACGACTTCCTTCTTCGAAATACGCCAAGTCACGATCAGGCAGGTTAGCGATATGTTGTTGCATATCCTTTTGCGCCAATGTGATAAATAAATTCCCGATAGCATTACCTACACCACGAGAACCGCTATGTAACATCACCCAAACGCGATCTACTTCATCAAGACATAACTCGATAAAATGGTTTCCCGTCCCCAACGTTCCCAAATGCTGATGGTTATTGGTGTTCAATAGTTTTGGGTATTTATCGGTAATACGCTTAAACCCATCCGCCAAAGTCGCCCAATGTTGATCCACAATCTCCGGTGCATTATGCCAAGCACCTTTATCGCGGCCGCCACGGTGTGTGGTTCGTCCATGCGGTACGGCTGCTTCAATGGCATGGCGAATATTTAACAGACTATCCGGTAAATCAGATGCCACCAGCGAAGTACGCACCGCAATCATTCCACAACCGATATCCACCCCAACCGCCGCCGGAATAATGGCGCCTTGTGTCGGGATAACGCTACCGATGGTAGAACCTTTACCGACATGGACATCCGGCATTACTGCCAGATGTTTGAAAATAAAAGGTATCTTGGCTGTATTTTGCAATTGGCTAATGGCTTTGGGATCAACGGGTACGCCATTTGTCCACATTTTTACTGGCGCACCATTCTCTTGCGTCAATAAGTTATAAGCGTTGGTTTTCATTCCCGAGGTTATCATTGTTGTGCTCCTTTAATTTTTACTAATCCGTCGTTTAAGACACATACTATCTCAGTGTGCTGACCATCTGGTTATTGCCAATTACGTGCCAACTTTGAAAAAAAAACAGAAATATTTTTTATCTATTTGAAAAATAATTGATTTTATTTTCATCTAATCTTATTGATTGTTTTTGCAGATTAAACTCCCTATCTTTCTATATCGTTGTTTATAAATTTAGATAAGAAGAATCTAGGGAAGACAATGAAACGCAGAGTCGCTATTGGTATTTTAGGTACAAAGTTAGACAGGCGAGGTAAGAAGGCTAATCGCTGGACGAAATGGCGCCCGACCATTGGTATGTGCCAACAACCAGAGTTGCCGATTGATAAGCTGGAGTTACTCCACCAAACCAATGACTCAATTTTGGCAGAAAGAATTAAGGAGGATATCGCCCAAGTTTCACCTCAGACAAAAGTGGTACTGAACGAAATCCACATTGGTGATCCGTGGGATTTTGAAGAAGTGTATACCGCGTTACTGGATTTTGCTGTCCGTTATCCTTTCGATATTGAAAACGAAGAGTATTTAGTACATATCACAACCGGCACTCACGTTGCACAGATCTGCTGGTTCCTGCTGACTGAAGCCCGTTATCTGCCCGCTCAACTGCTCCAAACCTCACCTAAAAATGGGAAAGATGAAAACCATCCCGAAGGCGTTTATACGATTATCGATTTAGATCTTAGTCGGTACACTGCCCTAACCAACCGTTTCCAACGTGAACAACAGGAGCAAGTCGCATTCTTGAAGTCAGGTATTGCTACACTCAACGCCAATTTCAACCACCTGATCGACCAAGTGGAACGCGTCGCCCTGCGCTCCACTGCACCGATTTTGCTGACTGGGCCAACGGGTGCCGGTAAATCCTTTCTCGCCCGCCGGATCTATCAGTTACGGCAAGCACGCCATTTAATCAAGGGGCGATTTGTGGAAGTAAATTGTGCCACCTTGCGCGGTGATAATGCGATGTCTACGCTGTTTGGTCACATCAAGGGCGCATTTACAGGAGCGATTCAGCCACGCACCGGACTTCTTCGTGAAGCCAATGGCGGCATTCTGTTTCTTGACGAAGTGGCAGAATTGGGGTTGGATGAGCAAGCAATGCTGTTAAAAGCGATTGAAGAAAAGAGCTTTCTGCCTTATGGATCGGATAAGGAAATACACAGCGATTTTCAATTAATTGCCGGTACACACCGTGATCTGCGAGATTGGGTGATTCAGGGAAAATTCCGCGAAGATCTCTATGCCCGTATCAATATGTGGACTTATCAACTGCCCGGTCTGGCACAACGTCACGAAGATATCGAGCCAAATATCGATTATGAGCTTGCCCGTTATGCTCAAATGCAACAAACGCAAGTTCGCTTTGATAAAGAAGCACGGCAAATTTACCTGCATTTCGCCTGTTCCGAGCAAGCACCGTGGCGGGGAAATTTTCGCGAACTCAGCGCTTCTGTCGCACGAATGGCGACCTTCGCTGAAAATGGCCGTATCAACCAACAGTTGGTTGAAGAGGAAATTACGCGGCTCAAGCAAAACTGGCGTACTGAAGTGCAATCTTCTTTGCTGCCAAATAACCTGCCGGAAATTGACCTGTTTGACCGCCAACAGTTGGAAACGGTGATCAAAGTCTGCCATGAATCCAGCAGCTTATCGGAAGCAGGTCGCAAACTATTTGCCGTTTCTCGCCAACAGAAAAAACAGCCTAATGATGCCGACAGGTTACGCAAATACCTTGCCCGCTTCGGTCTTGATTGGGAAAGCATTCGACATTAACAGGAAAGCAATAGATAGGAGAACAACAACATGGAACTGAAATTTCTAGGCACCAGCGCTGGCATACCTACAAAAGAGCGCAATGTCACCAGCCTGATCCTCGATTTACAGGGCACTCGCAACGCGCTGTGGATGTTTGATTGTGGTGAGGGAACCCAACACCAGATCCTTCATTCTTCCATCAAGGTATCTAAACTGGAGAAAATTTTTATCACTCATCTGCATGGTGATCATATTTTCGGCTTACCCGGATTATTGTGCAGCCGTTCAATGGGCGGTTCTAGCGCTCCCCTTACCTTATATGGGCCAACGGGGATACGTCAGTTTGTAGAAACCACATTGCAATTGAGCAGTTCTTTCTTGACCTATCCGTTGGAAATTATTGAAGTCCAGCCCGGACAGTTGTTTGATGATGGCGAACTGAAGGTCACGGCTTATGCCTTGAACCACCGCGTAGAATGCTATGGCTACCGTATTGAAGAACACGATAAACCCGGCGCACTTGATACGGAAAAATTAAATCAGGATAACATTCCCCGTGGCCCGTGGATGCAGGCTTTAAAGCAGGGCGGCACAATAACCCTGGAAGATGGCCGTACAATTTGCGGCAAAGATTATCTAGGTACACCGATTCGTGGCAAATCATTGGCTATTTTTGGGGATACTGAACCGACACCCGAAGCACTAAAACTGGCAGCCAATGTTGATGTGATGGTACATGAAATCACGCTGGAAGATGCATTTACCGCGAAAGCCAACGAGAGAGGACATTCCACCACCAAACAAGCTGCAACATTGGCGCGTGATGCCAAAGTCAAACACTTTATCGCTACGCATATTAGCGGACGTTATGGACTTGAGGATTGCCCTCGATTATTGGCGGAATGCCGGGAAATATTTCCAAATACTGATTTGGCCGCAGATTTCGCCGCATTTATTGTTAAATGAAAATGTTGCAAGGAAAATGTAATACCTATAGACCTATCGCCTTTCAAGATGCGTCTTATATCTCCCCACGTAGAGGGAGATATAAACAATCACATTGATTTGCAAGCTGCAACTTGGGATTGATCTATATCAGTCTGGCAGAAAATAGATTTATATACCAATCTAACTTCAAGATGCGTGTGATTTCTCCCCGCGAAGCGGGGGAGAAATCAGGTTTCATATCGTGTTGTAAATTGCAACTTGAAGCTTAATGCGTATATATCTGATTAATTCCCTGCAACACAAAAATAAAATATCTGAGAGATAAAAATGAATTACGCAAAAGTCTCACCCAAGATTATTAGTCCATTATATAAAAGCTATGAAGAAATCCATGCCTCTGAACTGGATCAAGCACTTATTCTGCTGGTGGAAACACGGGTATCTCAAATTAATGGTTGTGCCTATTGCTGCCATCTTCATGCCGAAGCAATCCGCAAAGATCATGGTATAGAACAAGTAAAATTGGATAAGTTACCTGCATGGTTCAATTCCAATATCTACAGCCCCAAAGAAAAACTGGCATTGGAGTGGTGCGAAGCCTTAACGACAAATCCCAAACAAAGTACCTTAGATAAGATTAAAGAGCGGCTGGATGCTGTTTTTACAGAAAAAGAGATTGTTGACCTGACAGCAACGATCTCCTTAATGAATGCCCTGAATAGAATGGCTATCAGTTTAGGTGATCGAAACGAATAATCAGATTATTATGCAGGCTATTTAACCTGGCCATGAATTGACACAAAAATTTCTTCCGGCAATCCTTGCGATGAATGCTATCGTGAGTATAATGCGCGACGATTTGCTGGGAGAAAACATGAAAAATTGCGCTGTAACACAACACCAAGCTAACGAAACACTGTCTGCTGGCAGCGTCATTGCGTTGTTTTTCCCATTGCTTAACCGAACATTTAAAAAGCCCCTCAATTGAGGGGCTTTTTTTTGCCTGACCAGTCCAAGGCTAGAAGTCATAAAAGAGGAACGTAAACATGGCTAATCCGTTATATCGCAAGCATATCATTTCAATTAATGATCTGAGCCGCGCAGATCTGGAACTGGTATTGCAGACGGCCGCTGCATTAAAAGCCAATCCACAGACTGATTTACTGAAACACAAGGTGATAGCGAGTTGCTTCTTTGAAGCCTCCACACGTACCCGTCTCTCTTTTGAGACCGCCATTCAGCGGCTCGGCGCTTCCGTTGTGGGCTTCGCTGACAGTAGTAATACTTCACTGGGTAAAAAGGGTGAAACGCTGGCTGATACCATTTCCATTATCAGCCAATACGCCGATGCAATCGTTATGCGTCACCCACAGGAAGGTGCGGCACGACTGGCTTCTGAGTTTTCCGGCCACATCCCTGTTATCAACGCCGGCGATGGCGCAAACCAGCATCCAACCCAAACGTTGCTCGACCTGTTCACCATCCAAGAAACGCAGGGCAGGCTGGAAAACCTGAAAATTGCGATGGTCGGTGATTTGAAATATGGTCGTACTGTTCATTCACTGACACAAGCATTGGCGAAGTTTAACGGCAACCATTTCTGTTTTATCGCTCCAGATGCACTTGCCATGCCAAGCTATATTCTGCATATGCTGGAAGAAAAACAGGTGAGTTACAGCCTCCACAATAACTTTGAAGATGTGTTGCCCGAACTGGATATTCTGTATATGACCCGTGTCCAGAAAGAGCGTCTTGACCCTTCAGAATATGCCAACATCAAGGCTCAGTTTGTCCTGCGCGCGGCGGATCTGATGAATGTTAAAGAGAACCTGAAAGTCCTACACCCGCTGCCACGTATTGATGAAATTACGGTAGATGTCGATAAAACACCATACGCTTACTACTTCCAGCAAGCAGGAAATGGCATTTTTGCCCGTCAGGCATTATTATCGCTGGTATTGAATGAAGATGTTGTTATAGACCGCTAAGAAAAATATATACGCATTAAACTTCAAGTCGCCATTTACAACACGATATGAAACCTGATTTCTCCCCCGCTTCGCGGGGAGAAATCACACGCATCTTGAAGTTAGATTGGTATATAGCCATTAATATTATGATTAAGGATATTACACCTTAGTCATAATATTGTTTTTTTAGAACACCTTTTATACCCAATAAATTTCAAGTTGCAGCTTACAAATCAATGTAATTGTTTATACCTCCCATTATTACCTAACGCAATTTTCTGTCACACCAATAAATATAACAAATAGTGACAATTTAAACTCCAATAATTAACTTCAAATACGAACATGTTTTAAAGCCCTTTTCTTATTTTAACCTGTTATGAAATTAGGTTATTATCGTACGTTTCGATAAATTCGTTTTGTATTTTCTCCGCCAGTTGCAAATATTAAAGGGATGTCCATTATTATGTGTCTATTACGACGAATCACTAACACGATGTATGAACTTAGAAACAATCACAGGTGCAAGGAAGTATGGGCTATAGCTGGTTATGAATATTGTTTTAAAAACGGGATATTAAGTTAAATAGCGTTTCAAAATGATAGGAGTATTCCTTATCCCGCGCGCTGCGCGGGATAAGGAACTCCAACATCTGATACTCTCAGTATTATTAAAACCTCTTTAACACAAAGAAATAAGATAAATGGAAAAATCGATATTAACGAACGCAAATGATGCGCTTGAGATTGCCGCGAAAAAAGTGGAAAAAACATTTGAAGAACTTGTCGATATGGCGAGGGAATATATACCCCATGATTTGGATATGGATACCGTTGTCAGGCCCTGTGACGTCAATATCCGGCCTGTTTATCCTGTCAGATATGCTTATATGAATTTTTTTGGCGACAAACAGATAAATGCACAATTACCGCCACCCATCAGCACCTTTCTTGATCCTTATGATAATTCATTAAATGCAAGCGTCTTGGGGGGTTATAGCATTCGCATGCCAAGAGCGGGTTGGATCTATGTCAAAGAAGAAGGACCGATTAAAACCAGAGGCTCCCAACACGAGGGAAAGTTATTAATTTTCAAATTCAGCCCTGAAATTGTCACATTAGAGGGCAAAAGAGGGATGGTCACAAAATACACCAAGTATGAGCAAAGAGCCGGAAGCTCATCATGGGAAGAAATCCAGCCTGCCAGTGGTACAGCGGGATTAGGCTATCCTTTTCTGGCTCTTAATAAAGACGTATCCAAAATAAGTATTGTTTATAGTGAGGTTCCTTTTTCCGAACGAATCCTAGACAAGATAGATAAGGATGAATCTTTTCGCAGAAATGCAATGCAATTTGTGGAGTTAGATCGTGAGGACTCAGAGTATACCATAGAAGCCAAACAAGAACATTTCGATGGCTTAGTGGAAGATTTCAAAGATCCTGAAAAACGATTTCAGGCATACAAAAATCAATTATCTGATCCACTTTTACAATCTGCTGATTTGGGAGATATTTCAACAGAAGGCAGTTTTTTCATGGATGCCGATATGGAAATGCGTTACATAGACAGTTTGCTATGCCCTTATTACAAAGATAAAGCGAATATTGTGGTATTGCATGATCCAGTGGGATATCAGCGTGATATTTTAATGGCTTATATGTTACTTAATCTTTGGGAGTTAAGCTATAGTGCGACCAATATGTATCCTCTTACTATAGGAAATTTTGTTGAAATATTAGCTGCATCAAAAAATGAAGAAGTCAAAAAATGTGTTAAGGAGTGTATTCACCAAGAAAATTGGAAAACCTGGTGGCCTAAATTAACTACGCCGATTAAGCGTGTAAAAGAAAAAAAGAAAGAGATTCTTGAATTATATAAAGCATTTTTTGAAAGTGAAATGATTGCAGGGAAATTAGGTGGACTTACACATTATTTTAAAAACTTTTTCTCTGTCTCTGATAAAAAGGATTTTTATACCGAAGATGATGCAAAAGAATTCGAAAGATTCTGTATTTTATACGCTGAATTAATGGAGCCGCTCAAACATTCAGAAGAAGGATTGTTGGCGATGGAAAGTATTATTGCTGGTCCATTGGCTATAGAAGGAAATAGCGCATGGGATGTTGCTCTTAATGGAATAGTGAATTCATTAGGTCATGATGGTGTTGATAAGGTTTCCATTGCAAGGATCCTCAATCGGGGAGTAGATATAATACTCAGTGTCGTTGGCAATTTACTGGCGAGACTTTATGTATTTACAACAGAATTATCATATAAAGGAATATTACACTTGCACGTGTTGAGTGTAAAACAGGTAACACATAAACTGATTCCTAAAATATTAGATTATTTAGGGCTTGAAATCAAACAAGGACAATATCTCGAATTAACCGAGAAAGAATATTATAAATTTCTAAAAAAAATTGAAGAATATGAAAATCAAGGTGTATCAGGAAAAATTAAGAAGGGCCTAGCTCAAGCTGAATCTGGTTTGAACAAATTTATAGGTAAAAAAGTATTTGATTGGTCCAACAGATTGGATAATTACAATAATAATATAAAGATAAAAATACCGTTGGTTAAATTAAAAAGACCTGAATTAAATCTTCAGTTTAAATTTTTCTATAATACAAATAAGTCTGCCGGCTACTTATTAAGTTCTGGCTTAAGTGGCTTGGATTTATTTATGAAGAGTTATGTATTATATAAATTGACATCAATGTCTCGTTTCGACAAAAGTGCCCCATTTAACGCAAATAGACTTCCTTATTATTATGTTTCAAGCTATGCGAATACTATATTAGGTGGGTTAATTTCTGCAAAAGGTGTTTCCGCTATTGGTGGAGATACTCTTAAATTTGCAGCGAGATTAGCAAATAAACTAAATAGCCCCGCAGCAAAAGCGTTATTGGATTCTGCATCACGCAGGCTTCTGTTAGAAAGTGCTGCCATAACAAAATGGGTAAATGGTGGACTCATTGCCACAGGTTTTGTGAGTGGCGCACTTTCTTATTATGATGCCTATAACTCTTTTAGTTTTGGAAATAATAAAGAAGCTTATTCTCATATTGCAATAGGTACAGGCTCAATAATAATGGCTGTAGGATGGTCTATCGCGGTAGCAACAGCGGAAGTGACTTTTGGCGTCAGTCTTCTGGTTGCACTAGGCGCTTCACTCATGCTTGGTGGAACATTCGCAGCGATATATTTTAATTGGGTAGATTTGGAAACATTGTTAAAGAACTGCTTTTGGGGCAATGGAGAGAAATATGCTTTTTGGAGTACGAGTGAAGATCGCCCGAGATTAAGCTCTCAATTTAAGACAATAATGCTCAATGAGAAAAACACCAGAGATGCATATTTGGTTGAGTTTCAAGAATTTTTAAATACTTTTATTAAACCAACTGTAAAAATTGGAAATAATAAACAAGGAAAGATAATCTATAAATTTATATTACCTAACTTCAAATGGGGAGAATCAGAGATATATCATGAAGTTATTCCATCTGGGTTATCAGATGGCTATAGCGATCCTGATTCATCAATAACTGAGCGTAGTTATGGTAGATATCTTTATTCTGTAGCAAAAGATAAGTTTGATAAAGCGATAAATATTACTCGTAAAAATCGTGCAAATCTCATTTTTGATGAAGAGAGCGGTTTAACTACACTAACCGTAGAAGTAGATGAGCAATATGCTGCGTATATGAAAGTATTTTGGTATTACAAACCAACAAGAGATACTATTTCTCCACTTCACTATAAATGGGGAAAAGAACCCACGTTAGAAAACGCAGTTTATGGATATGAAGATGAGGTACTACGTTAAATGAATAACTTAATAAAAAAATTGCTCAAAAAAGTTTTTCGAGTGAAAACGCCGCCAACAGAGCCATTATCGACATTTGGCGATCCTGTTCTGGCGGAAAAGTTAATTCTGCTAGATAATAAGACTGTAAAACGTGCAGGATTTTTGGATACCATCAATAGCAAAGAATGTCATTTTCGGCATAATCTTATCAGAGCAAGAAAAGAAGCTATAATCCCTGTGATGATAGGGTTTATGCTAGGTTTTGGTCTTTTTATTAACGATTTTGTTAAGGGATGGAAAGCAAACGAAAGAGCTCTTCTTAGATATGTTAATGATGCTAAAATACTTTATGGAGAACAAATTTTTTTAAGTCATGAGTTATCGGAAGATCTTGAATCATTAAAAATGATATCTGATGAAAAAAAAGTATCATTACCAAAATATCTATATATGCGCTATTCTAAAGATGGCTATTATGGTGAAGAAAGAGCCAGGCGATATCTGATTATAGATGCAAGTTTCGGATTGTTTTTCCTGAGCGCCAATATTCTTGCTATTACCATATTTTTAAGATTACGTAAGCCTGCTAATTTCATCATTGATCATGAAAGGCAACTTTTTTACACTTGGAAAAAAGGGAAAGTGTATGTAGCTCGCTATAAAGAGTTAAGTGTAGCATTTACTAATAATATTCTGCATTTTAAATGTTATGGCTTAAACGAAAATCATGAACTGACATACCAATTTTTTACCCCTTATCTTAGTCTTTTCAATTCAGAAGAGGATAAAGCTTATATCTTAGCCTTTATGTCAAAATATTTATTACAGGGAAAAGATGCTGTCAGCTCAGTGGATTTTAAACGTCGAGATCGATTACCGTGGCTTCGAAAGCAAGTAAAACCAACAGATTGGGAACAACAAATTTCAGCCATTTTAGCTGAATTAGATCGCTCAGGAGTACCTGATATTGCGTTATCTGAAAAAATAACCAAAAATATGCCATCATAAAAATGGCAGTAATAATGTCTTATTATTTACAACCAGAGCGTTTATTTCCGCTCTGGTAGAATAAATTAAACTTCAAGTTGCAATTTACAACACTCTATGAAACCTGATTTCTCCCTGCTTCGCGGGGAAAAATCACACGCATCTTGAAGTTAGATTGGTATATAACAATGAGTGACAATTGAAATTACAATAATTAATTTAAAATATGATAACGCCTCCTGGTTGGGGGGCGTCTTTCTTAAGATGATGGATACAAGTCCCAATGAATTTAAAAACCGAACCTGAATCGACATATTTGTAACAAAAGAACTATAAATGCCTTATACAATGCGCTGAGGTTCAAATTCATTCTGTTCAGTAAGAGATAATGTCACCGGTACAGATTTTGAAGTTGGCGTACCTGTGCCATCACCAACACTTTCCATTGGAACTAATGGGTTAGTTTCAGGGTAATAAGCAGCAAGATTCCCGCGCGGAATGGCATAAGGCACTAACTTAAAGCCGGAAACTTTACGCTCAATACCGTCATTCCATACTGTTTCAATATCGACCAAATCACCAGCCTGATATCCCAATTGCGCAATATCTTCTGGATTCATAAACAACACTTCCCGCTGACCATAAACTCCACGATAACGATCATCCAACCCATAAATCGTGGTGTTATATTGATCGTGTGAACGCAAGGTTTGCAAAGTGAAAGGAACATCAGCACCTTCAATTTGTGGGAACAGCGTTTTCGGCAGTGGTGCATGACTGAATTCGGCTTTTTTGCTCGGCGTCGCAAAACGTAATTCAGCCGCCGCATTGCCAAGATAGAAACCACCAGCGTGTTCACATTTTTTATTAAAATTATCAAACCCAGGAATGGTCGCTGCAATATGATCGCGGATTTTATTGTAATCTCCCGCTAATTCCAGCCAGTTAATAGTTGTGGTATTACCGACTGTCGCATTAGCAATACCGGCAATAATCGCTGTTTCAGAACGCTGGCTATCAAATAATGGCTTATTTACGCCCTCTGAGGCATGGACCATGCTGAAAGAGTCTTCTACGGTCACAAACTGTGCACCTGTGGCCTGAATATCTCGCTCGGTGCGTCCTAATGTCGGCAGAATCAATGCGCCTTTTTTACCGGTAATAAGATGACTCCGGTTTAATTTTGTGCTGATGTGTACCGTCAAATCACAGTGCCTAAGCGCTTCTTCTGTTCGCGGACTATCTGGTGCCGCTGCCGCAAGGTTTCCACCCAGCGCGATCAAAACCTTAACTTCATCACGCAACATGGCACTCAACGCTTCCACGACATGATGACCATGAGCACGAGGTGGTTCGAAACCAAAATGAGCAGCCATGCTATCCAAAAAAAGTTTGGCCGGTTTTTCATTAATTCCCATCGTCCGGTTACCCTGTACATTACTGTGTCCACGTACCGGACAAAGTCCTGCCCCCGATTTACCCAATTGTCCAAAAAGCAATTGAAGGTTAACGATTTCACGCACCGTAACCAAAGAGTGTTTGTGTTGAGTTATCCCCATTGCCCAAGTACAAATGACGCGTTCGGCATTCTGATAAATAGCAGCCGCTTCACGCAATTGTGCTTCAGTCAATCCCGATTGATCTTCAATCAATGACCACTCAGTTGCTGCAACACGTTGCAAATAAGCATCCACTCCGTTGGTGTAAGTTGCGATAAATGCCAGATCAAAAATACCTGATTTGCCTTCACTCAACAGGGCATTATGGGTCTCTAAAAGTGCTTTGACTATCCCTCGCACCGCAGCCATATCGCCACCCAATTTGGGCTGATAGTAACGGTGGCTAATTTCCCCAGCCATTGGGGTAATCACTTCAAGCGGTTTTTGTGGATCAGCGAAACGTTCCAATCCGCGCTCACACAAGGTATTAAAAGTGACGATGCGTGCTCCACGTTCAGCAGCCTGTCGTAAGCTATGCAGCATTCGTGGGTGATTTGTTCCTGGGTTTTGACCAAATATAAAAATGGCATCGGCGTGATCAAAATCTTGCAGCCGGATGGTGCCTTTCCCAACACCTAAGCTTGCCAACATACCGGAACCGCTGGCTTCATGGCACATATTAGAGCAATCCGGGAAGTTGTTGGTTCCCACTACACGACCAAACAACTGGTACAACCATGAAGCCTCATTACTGGCGCGCCCTGAAGTGTATAGCTCAAGCTGATTAGGGTTATCCATCGCCTTAATGTGGTTGGCAATCAGGGTAAAAGCATCATCCCAACTGATCGGCTCATAATGATCCGTCTGCGGGTTATAGCTCATCGGTTCAATCACTCTTCCCTGGTATTCAAGGAAATAATCACTTTGTTGGTAAAGTTGACTAACGCTATGGGTTGCGAAGAATTTTCGATCAACATACCGACGAGTTGCTTCCCAAGTAACTGCCTTGGCACCGTTTTCACAAAAACTAAACAAGCTTTTGTTGTCATCTCCCCATGCGCATCCGGGGCAATCAAACCCCTTGGGTTTATTCATGCGCATCAGGTTAACCATATTTTTCAGTGCTTGTTTACTATCAAAGACAAAACGGGTTGTTGCCTCCAGTGAACCCCAACCACCAGCTGCCGCATGGTAAGGTTTTATTTTTGACTTGAATTTCATAAAAATCTCTATTTTTTATGTCGTGACCAACACGATCAGGCCACATATTTACAGGTGAACCAATAACATCGATTTCATTCATTGGCGGCTTACCACCGATGTGATCATACTCCTATCTGCCCATTGTGATAATTATTTCCGTGGTTATATCACGAAAAAACCGAACTATTTGCCAAGTATACAGGCACTATTGCTAGTGCCCTTGATGCCATTAAGATCAAAAATTAGTGCTGAACGTATCAAAGTTATCGGCTTTAACAAATTTGGCAGCGTTAAGCATCTCTTTACCATCTTTGTCTTCACTTAGTTCATTGTTATTGAAAGTAATTTTCATCACATCCTGAATCTTACCTTTACCATCAATATAACCTTGAGACAGAAGATACTGGAAAATCTCTTCTGATTTATTCGCTCCACTGATGCCGTGAATCCTCCTACATAATAGATTCACTAAAACAGGGCAATAGCTTGATAAACAAGGGATTAGGAAAGTATCGAGTGGAATGAAGATTGCACACTATCTCACTTTTTAAGCTGGGTATTTGGTGAGAATCAGGCACAAAAAAATAGTAATGAAATTGGCTTAACAATTACCACCAACTATTGAAATGTCATATGCATCACAACACATAACAAAAATAAATGAAATACTCTATTATGTGATATTTATTTAACGTGTAGAATTAATATAAAATCCATTTACGACAAACAACTAAACATTAACATGAAAATTGCCATTATTAAATTAAACAAATAAATTACTATATTCACTCCCATTCTCCCTACAATGAACATTTAAAAACAACCAACAATGCATCCAATAGATAAGAATAAATCGCTATACAAAACTTGTAACACAGGTATTATTATTATTTATATAGAAGTTCACAGTTATAGCTAATGATATTTTTTCCAGCTTTAACATGAATAAACTACAAATTAGGAGAAAATAAAATGCCATTCCATGAGCCTTTTACAAAAAAATAAAAATTGGAGATCTAATTTACGGATTGCATCCAGAAAGAATAAAATATTTAAAACACTACGAACCATTTAAAAGTATCATCCCAGCTAAAAGCACTAATGGCTTTGAATGTGTTGATAAAGTTAATTACTTTCACTTTCGACCAATATTCATAGATAATTACGTTCTCCCACAGGAAAAACCTCGACGAAAGGGAGAATCACCAAAGGAGATAGAAGAATATGAAGACCGCTATTCCATCTGGAAACGCGATTCGGACAACATGAAATCGTCGAAACACTACCCCTACCAAAAAAGCTTTACCTCATATGGTAATAACCATAAAAAATATAATACTGCATTTAGCGAAACACTAACAAAAGAAGGGATTGGTAAATTATTTTCACGAAAATGTAAGGCAGGATTATCTTGGATAACCATGAGCAATAGTAATAATGATATAGTTAAAAATAATACGATACATTTTATTCTTGATAATATAGATATGTGGTATGTAACAACGAAATCAAACTATCGTCAAGATAGACCTGATGTAACTGCAACAGAATTGAGGTGGATCTATAGAAACAGGGAAAATCCTAACGTGCAAGAAAAAATACAGTTTTGGCTGAATGGTCACCCCACTCTACCACCTTGGGAAAATGAAAAAGGAAAAGAAATATGGAAACTATATACACCAAAGTCTGAAATTGAAGAGGCTTTTAACGCTAACTTACAGCTATAGATTGATATTTCTAATGCATATAGAAAAAATTTATTTGGGTGAATAATTTTGTTAACCTCAGCTTCGTTTAAAAATAGCGATATCATTATCCCGTAGATTCAAGCTCGGTTTTTTAGGCTGGAAGGTATAGGCAATAAGGCCTGCGGCGATTTCCATTTCCAGCAGAAAACCGAGCTGACTACGACGTCTGATCATGTATTCAAATCGTTGATCGTCCTCAAACATAATATTCACGTTCAATGAAAGTGCCGATGATTTTGTCATGCATTTCAGGTGATTTTGAATAACCGAGT
The DNA here is from genome assembly GCF_037265215.1 of Xenorhabdus griffiniae. Classification (NCBI taxonomy): domain Bacteria; kingdom Pseudomonadati; phylum Pseudomonadota; class Gammaproteobacteria; order Enterobacterales; family Morganellaceae; genus Xenorhabdus; species Xenorhabdus griffiniae. Next base: position 4,340,175 of record NZ_CP147737.1, read on the forward strand.
GTTTTACGGTTCAGGCGCTTTATTCGGTTACGTAAAGCTAAGTTTTCGCGTTCGATACGTTGAGTAAAATATTGTCCAACCAGATGGTTGGCGGAAGGCAGTCAATTATAGGCTCGGTAATTATCAGTACACCAAAAGGCTATCTTGAATTTAGACAGTTTTTTCAATAACTTTTTCAACGTTTTCTTGTTTCGTCTACCAAAAGCATGCGCGAGTTAAATCGTCTTTTATATTCAAAAAGTAATCAGGTGAAATGCCAAATCGTCTATGACAAAATAAGCCGACCCTAATATCTGGAGGAGGAATACCGAGACGGTATTCATGACACAACATGACGCAAGACCATCAACTACAAGTAGAAGCCATTAAATGTGGCACAGTTATCGATCACATCCCAGCTCATGTCGGCTTTAAGTTATTGTCACTGTTCAAACTCACCGAAACAGACCAGCGCATTACGATTGGCCTGAATCTACCTTCCAACCATTTGGGTAAAAAGGATCTGATCAAGATTGAAAACACCTTTCTGACAGAACAACAGGCAAACCAACTCGCCATGTATGCACCCAATGCCACAATCAATAACATTGAAAATTACGTTGTCGTCAAAAAAATGCCAATCAACTTGCCAGACCAGATCGACAGTGTTCTTGTCTGCCCAAACAGTAATTGCATCAGCCATAACGAACCTGTCGACAGCAGCTTCTATGTTATGTCAGAAAAAGACGATGTGGTGTTACGCTGTAAGTACTGTGAGAAAGAATTTGATCGTCAAGCCGTTATCGATAACGATTAACCGCCGATTCAAATAATCTATCTGCTGCCAGTTCAGGTAATCTGTAAGAATGTCCTGTATCAATTGATGCGGGACAAAGGATCACTATAATGGCAATCCAGAAAATTTTTCCATTTAGATGTCAAACAGGAGTTTCTAATGTCACGTTCTATCCATACCGAAAATGCTCCAGCAGCCATCGGCCCTTATGTTCAAGGCGTTGATCTGGGCAGCATGGTTATCACTTCCGGCCAGATCCCTGTTGATCCAAAAACCGGTGCTATCCCTGAAGAAGTCACTGCTCAAGCCCGCCAATCTTTGGAAAACGTTAAAGCGATTATTGAACAATCTGGCTTAAAAGTGGCTGATATCGTAAAAACCACGGTGTTTGTTAAAGATCTGAATGACTTTGCTGCCGTGAACGCAACTTACGAAGCGTTCTTCGCTGAACACAATGCGCCATTCCCTGCCCGTTCATGTGTTGAAGTTGCCCGTCTGCCAAAAGACGTGAAAATCGAAATCGAAGCTATCGCTGTTCGTCGCTAATTTGCCGTTTTTCCAGCCCTGATCACTTCGGTATCAGGGTTGATATTCCCATCTGGTTTTCCTCTTTTTCTTTGTCTTAGATCAACTTCTTCGGTTGTATATTGACGCATAAAATCTACATATTGTGCTTTAATATAATAAACACACTATATATAGTATTTATACACAAAATTATCCACATCAATAACAGAAAGTGAGACGTCCTCTCATTTTTGCTGTGGATAACATATTGAGGTGCCATATTGTGAAAATGGTTGTGACGCAACAGGGTGACATGAGTAAGGGCAATACCTGTGAACAGGCATCCCATACATGGCATGATCGGTTAGATCAAGAAATTCGGGGCCTGATCGAGCAAAGCAATTTCTCTCTTCTCAATGAAAATGCCAATAAAGACAGTAAGGTTATTCCAACCCAGCGTGACTTATTGGCGGGAATTGTCGCCCGACAATATGCGAAGCAGCATATGCTACCGCATGATGTTGTACAGGCACACGATAGAGGAGAAATTCACTATCATGATCTGGATTACGCCCCGTTTTTTCCTATGTTCAACTGTATGCTGATCGATTTGCAGGGTATGTTGACTAACGGTTTTAAAATGGGCAATGCGGAAATTGAACCGCCCAAATCCATATCTACCGCCACTGCGGTCACTGCCCAGATTATCGCGCAAGTTGCCAGCCACATTTATGGCGGTACAACCATTAATCGCATCGATGAAGTCCTCGCCCCTTTTGTGAAAGCCAGTTATGACAAGCATCTGGCGATTGCCAAAGAGTGGAATATTGCCGATCAAGTTGCCTATGCAGAAGCCCGCACAGAAAAAGAGTGTTATGACGCTTTCCAGTCCCTGGAATATGAAGTCAATACACTGCATACCGCCAATGGACAAACGCCGTTTGTTACTTTCGGCTTCGGCTTGGGAACAACCAAAGAAGCCCGTTTGATCCAAATCTCAATTTTGCGCAACCGCATTGCGGGTTTGGGAAAAAACCGCAAGACCGCCGTTTTCCCCAAGCTGGTTTTTGCCATTCGTGATGGATTGAATCACCGGTTTGGTGATCCCCACTATGACATTAAATTGCTGGCCCTGGAATGTGCCAGTAAACGCATGTATCCCGATATTCTCAATTATGATCAAGTGATTAAAGTAACGGGATCATTTAAAACCCCAATGGGTTGCCGCAGTTTTCTCAGCGTTTATGAGGAAAACGGTCAGCAAATTCATGAAGGGCGTAATAATTTGGGTGTCATCAGCCTGAACCTTCCCCGCATTGCGCTCGAAGCCAAGGGTAATGAAGCTGATTTTTGGCAAATTTTAGATCAACGCTTGTTACTCGCTAAAAAAGCACTGATGACCCGAATTGCTCGCCTCGAAAAGACCAAGGCTCGCGTTGCCCCGATCCTCTATATGGAAGGGGCTTGTGGTGTACGCCTGAAAGCAGATGACAATATTGCCGATATTTTCAAGCAAGGCCGTGCTTCTATCTCATTGGGCTATATCGGTATTCATGAAACGATAAATGCGTTATATGGCAATCACATTCATCTGTTTGATGATAAGCAGCGCCAGCAGAAAGCCATTGCGATGGTTAAACACTTACGTAAGGCCGTCGATCTGTGGAGGCAGCAGACGGGTTATGGGTTTAGTTTGTACAGTACACCAAGCGAGAATTTATGTGACCGCTTTTGCCGTTTGGATACCACTGAGTTTGGCGTAATCCAAGGTGTCACCGATAAGGGCTATTACACCAACAGCTTCCATCTGGATGTGGAAAAGAAGGTCAATCCCTACGATAAGCTGGACTTTGAAGCACCCTATCCACCATTGGCAAACGGTGGTTTTATTTGCTATGGCGAGTATCCCAACCTGCAACATAATTTGAAAGCATTAGAAGATGTCTGGGATTACAGTTATTCACGTGTGCCTTACTATGGCACCAATACGCCCATTGATGAGTGTTACCGATGCGGCTTTACCGGAGAATTTTCCTGTACCAGCAAAGGATTCACCTGCCCCCAATGCAAAAACCATGATCCAGCTCAGGTTTCAGTTACTCGCCGTGTTTGTGGCTACCTTGGCAGCCCGGATGCTCGTCCATTCAATGCAGGTAAACAGGAAGAAGTGAAACGCCGTGTGAAACATCTCAGCAATGGACAGATAGGTTGATAGCATGAATTATCATCAATATTATCCAGTTGATGTGGTAAATGGTCCCGGAACCCGCTGTACGCTGTTCGTGTCAGGTTGTTTGCATCAATGCCGTGGCTGCTACAATCAAAATACATGGCGAGTCGATTCAGGGCTGCCTTTTACGCAAGCAACCGAAGATCAGATCATCGCCGACCTAAAAGATCACCGCATTAAACGGCAAGGTCTGTCACTGTCTGGCGGCGATCCGCTGCATCCTCATAATGTTCGCCGCATACTGCAACTGGTTAAACGTGTACGGGAAGAATGCCCAGATAAGGATATCTGGCTATGGACAGGTTATGTCCTCAATGAATTAAGTGGAATTCAACAAGAAGTGATCAGTTACGTTCATGCGGTTGTGGATGGGAAGTTTGAACAAGCGCTGTATGATCCCACGTTAATTTGGCGAGGCAGCCATAACCAGGTCATCCACTATTTTTAACGCTGCCAATGCAATTTTTTGCCAAACCCGAGGGTGTTATTCACCATTTTGATTTCATTGATATTGAGCTGCCAAATTGGGGATTTGGCCGTCAAAGCGATAGGAAAACGGCGGCAATAACGTGCTCTGGCGATGGTTTCTGCTTCACCTGTCAATGAAATCACTTCACCCCGAAATTGAACACCTTTAATTTGGGCGATATTGCGGGTTTGGCCGGCAACAGTGCCTGCAACGATGGGATTATTTTGCATCATCTGACCGTGGCGTGTATCGGATTCCGTCATAAACCAGAATGCCATGCTAGCCGCATCAAAGACATAAAAGCAGCTCGCACACCATAAATCCTGAGCTGAATACGTGCAAAGAGTGAATACATGTTGTTTGGCAAGATATTGACGAATTATTAAAATTTCTTTATTTAAATCCATATATTTCCACGCCGTTATTTTATTCAAGTCATAACAGAACACGACTGGCACCTTATCCAGTGACGTGTTCTGAATTTGACTCAATAAACCCTGAGATTTGTATAGGAACTCTATAAATTATTTATAAATTTCGGCAATTCCAGTGAGTTGATTCTGGCCATTTGCAGACACAATACGGAAATAGGTTGCGCCAGATTCATCAGCTTTTTTGGATAACTCTGCGGTCAGGCTATCTAGTGTCGCTGCACCACTCGCAGAAACAACGCCAATTTTTTCTCCCTTAGCAACCTGAACTTCTGTAGCAGCAAAAGTACCGAAAGAGACCGCACTTAATGCTAAGATAGCGATAATGTTTTTTACATTTTTCATGTTTTGCTCCTCTACTCATTTTTGACATGGGATTAATTTCTTGTAATTGTGAGCATGTTATACGCTTGTTCAAAATATTATAATTAGCAATTATTGCTATATTTTTTCAATTTTTTTGAACAAAAAACACTGGCATGGGTTAACAAATAGCATATATTTTAATAAATTCATTTGGTTATATTTAGAAATCATCAAAAATCTGGCTTATAATCATGTTCATCACTGAAATGTGAATTAATTTCCCACATAAATTAACTTATTAAAATAATTAAATATAAATAATGAATATTAACGTATCTAACTGGTCTATCTATCTGATCAAAACACGGAATGGCAGCCTGTATACCGGAATAACGACCAATGTATCTCGGCGATTTATGCAACATGCAGCCGGAAAAGGGGCAAAGTGCCTCAGAGGGAAAGGTCCCTTAATGTTGGTCTATCAAAGTCAGATAGGGGAGCAAAGTGTGGCATTGAAAATGGAATATCGCGTGAAAAAACTGAGTAAACAGCAAAAAGAAAGGCTAGTTATTGACCAGCCTCTCTGCATAATGACTTATTTAACCAAAATCGGTTCATCTGAGAAATTTTTCACTCAGGTTATGCCCACAGGTGATCAAAATGGGCAGGATAAGTAACCAGACCGTGACAGTCTTCCTGCGAAATGTCAGCCAGAGGATAGATCAAGAAGTAACTCTCGCAATCAGGCCATTGGCAATACACTTGATACTCATTAGCAAGCTTAAAACCCAAACGGTGGTAGTATTCAGGCTCCCCCAACACAACAACCGCGCCATAGCCAAACTCGTTTAGACTATCCAGTCCTTCATAAACCAACTTTTCACCAAGTCCATGACTACGATATTGTTCCGCCACCGCCAATGGCGCCAAACCTACCCATTGATGATCTTCACCATTGATATCAACCGGCGCGAAACCGGCATAACCTATCACATGACCTTCATCGTCGGTCGCAACAATACCTAATGTCAATAAACCATCTTCTCTTAGTTGATGAATTAACTCAGCTTCTGCCGATGTTTCAAAAGACTGACGCAACAAACGATCAATCCCCATAGCATCGACAGGAATTTCGACCCTGATTAACATGACGATAACACGCGATCGTTCTGATCTGCGCCCTCATTCTGTCCCGCTTTGATTAATCCAGCCAAACGCAATAGACCAAAGCGAAGGATGGATGGCATAGATCCCGCTCTAATGGAATCCATCTGATTTTTCACATATAGTCCCAATTTGGTATTCCCTTCAACCCGCAAACGATGCAGAAAAACAATGTATCAGGAAAAAGATTAAAGAGAAAAGGCGTTGCTTACAATGGGAAATTCGATGATAAATCCCCTATTAAAAAACGTCTACAGAACGGATCGCAACAGCCCTGCAACAATGTAATATTTGAATGATCAAATATCCCTGTTTGCTTCTTTATGGCTGTGATTTTATGAGTATTATGATGAAAAAAATTGTTTAATGCGCTGGATGATACAGCGAAATTCTTTATTACGCAGCATACCAACCAAAATACCCAGCACCATATACATCACGCCAAGCAACAGCATCATGCCAATATCTTTGTACACGCTGTGCAACGGTAATTCCATCTGGTTAACCCCTGCTATCGCTTTTGTTGCCCAGGTCGATGGCAGGGCTGATGAAATTATTCTGACCCACTCAGGCATCGCCTGAAGTGGCCAAATTGTGCCTGATATATAGAAGATTGGTGTGGTAATAAAAGCCAGCGTTAAATAAATCATTTCCACGCTACGCAGACATTCTGTCACCAATTTTCCCAATCCCAATACCGCCAACAGGAACGGGAATGTCAGTAAAAGTACGAGGTAAATCGGTGCATCTTGCCGATATCCCAATATCCACGGCCACAGAATAAAAAAGATCACTGACAGAAATAGCCAGATTGGGATCAAAGCAGACAATGTTCCTAAATAGACGGGCAGCGGTGGGTTACCTTTAGGGGTTTCCCGTAGGGTAATACTGACGCGAACACAAGCCACTAACAAGGAGTGTTGCAACAGCATGACCAATAAACCAGGAAATATGATTGCAGCATAGCTGACACCCGGATTAAATAGCCCAATAGTTTCACTGCGAATCGGTTGTAGCAAGGTTTTCACCTGTTCAATGCTAAAACCCGATTGTAAAAGTAATTTACCATTGTATTCTGCCAAAAGTTGTTGATAAGCCAGCGCTAAATCGTGCTGAATCTGTCCATTGGCGAGACGATTTGTCGCATCACCATAAACCGGCACGGTGACATTCTGTCCATTTAGTAGACGTTTTTCAAAATCCACCGGCACAATGATAATGGCAAAGATGGTGCGCTCTAGCATGTCACGACGGGCATTATCGAGATTATTGTAGATTTTAGGGGCTACTTTTGGCATGGCGTTAATATTACGGATTAACATGCGGCTCGCATGGCTGTGATCATTATCGATCACTGCGATCGGTAAATCCCACACAGAAGGGCGAATGTAAACCAGGCTCATGACACATAACGAAACCATCAATAGCAACCACATGGGTTTTTCCAGCATCCCCAAAAATACATCGCGCAGTGTTTGCCAATACAACGTCCAATTTGTTTGCCCATTATTTACCATTAACGGTTTCCTCTGATTGATTAAGTCGCTTCCACAAGCGATTGCGAATCAAAAGGCCGCAAACCACAGGATAGATCATCAATATCAGGCAAACAGACACAATAACTTGTAGTGATACTTCCCGCAGGAAGATGTCAAACATAGCCTGCAAAGCATAGGTTAATGGTTCAAGCGTAGCGATAACTCTTGCGGGCCATACCATAGAAAGTACGGGTACGAGCATACCAGAAAATGTCATCGCAATACTGACCAACATGCCAATCAAGGTGTAGGCCGTTATGACACTGTTGGTAAAGGAAAACAGCAATAGGCCAATGCTTTGCGCGGCAATCACATAAAAAAATCCTACGATCGGCATATACACTGGATTACCCGCGACTTTTGCTCCCGAGGAAATAACCAATATCGTAATTTCTACCATCAATAGCAGTGTGAACATCAAGGTATAAGGCGCCAATTTTCCCAACAATGCGCCGGCGAAATCTTTGGCTTCCAAGAGCTGGCTTCCTCTGGCCATGGTGTAAATAGTACATGTGACGACAAAAAGTTGTAATAGATGAATGGTTGCCGCAAATTGCTGGTAATAAATATAACTGCCGCTGGCGTTAAACAAGCTGTCATAGGACATGGTTGCTTTCGCTAATGGAGGTAACTGCCGACCTATTTCAGAAGCAATAATGGCACGATATTTTGCATTCGTTTCTGCCACCAATCCGCTGAAATCCTGGATCGAATAGCGACCAGCACCATAAAACAAGGCATTGTAATACATACTTACCATCGGACGTTTTCCACTTAGCGCATCTTTTTCAAAATCTTCTGGAATATAAAGTAGGGAGTAATCCTGCGCTCTGCGCAAACGTTCTATAGATTCTGGCAAGCTATTGTCATAAGACTTGATATTTGCATGAGGGGCGGCATTCAGGTTACGGATAAAGGTGCGTGACAGCACACTGTGGTCATTATCCACGACCGAGACAGGCAAATTAAACAGTGTTCCTTCTGAAAAATTAGCACTAATTAAGATAAACAGTAGCAAAGGGAACAGCCATCCTAACCAGTGAAAAACCGGGCTGTGCAACGCAATACTAAATTCTCGCGTAAATTCCTGTTCAAAACTGCTCCACGCAGCTTTTCTCTTCATCTGGCGCCCTTATTTATACGCATTAAACTTCAAGTTGCAATTTACAGCACGATATGAAACCCGATTTCTCCCCACTGCACTGGAGAGAAATCACACGCATTTTGAAGTTAGATTGGTATATTCCTTACTTATTCCAAAGCCATAAGGCACTCATGCCCGGACGTAAGCCATCAACGGGTTGCAATGGATATAGCCGAACCTCAAACGTTCTCAGGTCAAAATCTCCTGTCGCTCGGGTTGCTCGTTTCGTCGCATAGTCCCCCATTGGGGCGATATAACGAATTTCAGCTTCTATCTCTTTGTTACCCAGTGCAGGTACACGTAATTTAATTTTGTCTCCCTTGCGAACGTGCGCCAAAATATCTTCACGCAGGTTATAAACAAAATAAGCCTGTGAAATACGTACCAATGTCGCCAACGGGCTATTAGCATTAAAAAGTTGTCCAACTTCTGCTGGCAATGGCCCAATTTCACCATCAACAGGCGCTTTGACTTGCAGATCATCACGCTGTATTTTCAGTTCACGCAGTTTTTCTTCTGCTTCATCCAATGCTGCCTGGAACTGCTGTCTCAACTCTATGCGGTCGCCATTTTTTCCTGCATCCAGATCGGCTTTAGCTCCCAGCATTTTTTGATAGGCAATATCCCGTGCGTTGCGCGCATTATCCAGCTCACTGGCAGAGACATAGCCGTTGATTGACATATTTTTGAGACGATTAAATTCACGCTGTGCATTGGCGTATCCTGATTGAGTCTGAGCAAGAATAGCTTCTAAATTTCGAATGTTCTCCTCACGAGTCCCGTGCAGGGATAATTCAAGTTTTGCTTTAGCTTGATCACGTACGGCTTGCGCTGCGGCAACTTTAGCCGTCAGTTCAGGGCTATCAAGACTCACCATCAGTTGCCCGACTTTGACACTTTCTCCTCGTTCAACATGAACTTTAGCTACTCGTCCCATAGCCTTGGACGCAATCATAACTTCCGGCGCATCAACCTCTCCTTGCAGCAAGAGTTCCTGGCTGTGGGAACGAAAAAGCACTGCCATTGCGATTAGAAAAATAATCAGTAAGATTGTGAAAAGTGTTCTTTTCTTCATTATGTTCTGCAAGCCCTAAACGTACCACCAGGTAAAATTCTTAATAAAATCAAAATCCTAATTCAATACCCGTTAGCGTGTCAGTAAAAGTTGAGCAGAGGTTTTAAGCCAACTTAAACACGCTCCACTGCCTAAATCTTAGCACCTCTAGGAAAAATGCCTTGTCAGTTATAAATCTTGCCATAAACCAATTAATGCCAATAAACACAGGCTATATCGTTATAAATCCTTATGATAATAGTATGATGTTTTTTAACAAATACAAAACATTTAGCACATATACGCATTAAACTTCAAGTTGCAATTTACAACACGATATGAAACCTGATTTATCCCCGCTTCGCGGGGAGAAATTACATACATCTTGAAGTTGGATTGGTATATACGTATTAAACTTCAAGTTGCAATTTACAACACGATATGAAACCTGATTTATCCCCGCTTCGCGGGGATAAATTACATACATCTTGAAGTTGGATTGGTATATACGTATTAAACTTCAAATTGCAATTTACAACACGCTATGAAACCTGATTTATCCCCGCTTCGCGGGGATAAATTACATACATCTTGAAGTTGGATTGGTATATACGCATTAAACTTCAAATTGCAATTTACAACACGCTATGAAATCCGATTTCTCCCCGCTTCGCGGGGAGAAATCACACGCATCTTAAAATGAGATGGGTATAATCATATAAAACTGAATAGTAATCACAAAAATAATTAATTAAATGATTTTTATATTAATTTAAGTTAATAAAAAGAATAAAGTTAGTCTCTATAATCCTTTTTTATCCAAGATAATAAAAAAGGAATAAAAGAACTGTGAAAAACAGGGATCAATTATGCAATAAAATTGCATACAATAATGACCGCTATAAATTCTCATATATTAATAAAGTAAAAAATAAATACTATTTCCCCGTTTCAAATACTCTCGAAATATATTCATTTTAATAATGAACTATTAATTTGAATCTATAAAAAATAAACAGCCATTCATCATATTACCTTATACTTCATCCTGTCTTTATTCTAAATCTGAAAAAGCATCAATATAATGCAAAACAAAATGATAACTATTTATTTTTACTTAATTATTTAAATAAAATAGGGTGTTAATATCAACCTAACTCAGAATGTATTGATAACGAAAGTTATATTGATCAAAAAATGATTTTATGCTGGAATAAAAAACCATACAAAAACAAAATAGCAGTTCAATAATCTGATTGTTAACTAACAAGTAAAATTTTTTAACTATTTTGTGATATCCCAAATCAGGTAATGCCATGTTATCACCCCTTTATTGTGTACTTATATGGTATTTCACCCCCTGATTAGATGACTTATGGCAAGCAGTAAACGGGAAATAATATCCTGAAATGGATAGGTTTACTGTTGGCTATCGCATGGTATTTTTTATTGTTACAGGTCTATAGATATGAACAAAAAATCCGATCAGCCGCAATTGTTACATAAACAGCAAAGTGTGGTGAAACGTGTAGCCTGGGTGAACATTATGGCTCAACTCGCGTTCCCAATTGCTGGCGCATTCACCCCCGTGATCGTTGCGGCCAAAACGCCCTCAACTTTTCAAAATGAAAAATGGGTTTTACCAACAGAGCCTTATGTCCTGAAATCAGGGGAAACAGTCAAGAACATCGCCAAACGTTATGGTTTAACTGTCTCCGATTTAAAAAAAATCAATCAATTGCGTACCTTTGATAAGCCTTTTACCGCACTCGGAGTGGGTAATGAGATTGATGTTCCAAAACCTCGTAACAATAAATTTCTGCCTTTTAACTATTCCTCATTAGAAATATCTTCATCAAAACAGCCTTTATTAAAACAATCTTCATTAAAGCTCCCCTCATTAGAGCAACTTTCATTCAACAAAACCGCGAGAGAAGACAAGACGTCTATTACAGATAATACAACCCAAGATGCTAACCATCTGGCTGAGATTTCCTCTCGCATTGGTCAGTTGCTGGCCAGTGACGACATTAAGAATAATGTTGCAAGTCAATTAAGCAGTCTGGCAGTGGGAGAAGCCAATCAGAAAATTCAAAATTGGCTGGGGCGCTACGGCACAACGCGTGTACAACTCAATATGGATAGTCATGGCCATTTAAATGACAGCCAATTTGATATGTTATTGCCGTTGTATGATACCCATCATCAGATGTTTTTTACCCAGTTCGGCCTGCGCCATATTGATAAACGCAATACCGCTAATATTGGATTTGGACAACGCCATTTTTTTGATGACTGGATGCTGGGCTACAATGCTTTCTTTGACCACGATATCACCGGCGATAATAGCCGACTCGGCCTTGGCGCAGAATATGCCCGCAATTACCTGAAATTGGCGGCTAATGGCTATATTCGCTTAAGTAATTGGCAAGAGTCCCGCCTTCTGACTGATTATGATGAACGCCCTGCCAATGGCTTCGACCTGAAAGTACAAGGTTATTTGCCTTCGTTACCACAACTCGGTGGCAAGTTGATGTATGAGCAATACTTCGGGGATGAGGTCGGTCTTATCAGTAAAGATCACCGCAAGAAAGATCCTGCTGCCTTCACTTTTGGGATTAATTATACACCTATTCCATTACTGACTTTCGGTATTGACCGCAAACAAGATATGTCTGGTGATGGGGAAACCCAGTTCAATATCGAACTGAGTTATGAAATTGGTACACCGTGGGCCAAACAGATTGATCCAGATGCCGTAACGTTTAAGCGTTCTTTGCAAGGCAGCCGCTATGATTTAGTCGATCGCAACAACCAGATCGTTTTGGAATACCGCAAACGTGAAGTGATTTCTCTGGCAATAGATAACCTGATTATAGGCTATGCAAGAGATACCAAACCTCTCCATATCAGTGTCAATAGCAAATATGGGTTTAAAGATATTGAGTGGGATGCAGCAGACTTTTTTGCCAATGGCGGTAAGATCCAACATCAAGGTGGTACGCACTATCTGTTGACCTTGCCAAAATATCAAACCCAGGGCAACAATACCTACGCGGTGGGAGCCATTGCTTACGATGAGCACGGTAATGCTTCCAAACGAGCCGAAATGAAAGTACAAGTGCTTCCTGCGGAAATTAATGCGAATAAATCCACCTTCTCAGCAAAAGATAAAGAGCTGCTGGCTGATGATCATTCAACCACCCTTCTGACATTAATCCTGAAAGATAAGGATGACAAACCTATCGTTGGCGTTGCCTCAAACATCAAATTGGTTTCAACTGGATTAAGTGGAAGTGGCAGCGATCCAAAGATCGATCAAATGAAAGAAGTCCAGCCGGGTGTCTATGAATCCCAGCTCACTGCTGGCAAAAAGACTGGGGTATTGAAAATTACCCCAGAAGTGGAGGGTATTACCATCAAGCCTGTCGAAATCACGTTCGTACACCCTGATGCCCCCATCGTCAAAAACTTAACTATCGTTGGCAAGTTAGAAATGGGCCAGAAATTAAGGGCAACCTATACCTTTATTCCTAATCACGGTGACCTAACGGATAAATCGATCTATGTATGGGGCAATAAGGGCGATATTGACCTGACTAAAGGCCATACAGTAACAGAATCGGGCAAAATTCCTGACTATACATTAACACTGTCAGATGCCGGTAAGGTGAAAGAGATTGCCGTCCAGGCAAAAAATGCGATGAATCTGATCGGTAATACACAGCGGGTTGATACCAGCATGAGTGCCGATCAAGGGAACCACACTCATGATGGTGGAAAAGGCGGCACTGTCAGAGGGCTAGCCGATGACATGGTGATCACGGTCAGTGCTGATAAGGTTAAAAAACAAGAACCGATCATACTGACAATCAAAACGCTAAATCACGAACAGCCAGCCAGAAATGTAGCCGTCAGAGTTAACGCCATTAAGGCACTGAATCGCCAGAATACCAGTCAGAAAATCACAGCCTTACTGAGCGGCAAATCAGGTGTATATCAGGGGGTCACAGATTCTCAAGGTGTCTTGTCTATTGCCGTCGCCGATCCGAACGGATCTGGCGTGAAGACGACGTTGTCTATCTCGGCAGACGGTACTGCTGCCCCACAAACTAAAGACGTTATTTTCACGGTAGTGACTAGCCCAGACGTTCCCGTCGCTAATTTCTGGGGGCATATGCCTGATACCGTAGTAGCTGAAAATGGCGTTGTCTTTAAGCGCCCTCGGTTGCAAGCAGAGCTAATGGCTAATCATTTATATGCAAATGACACTTATTCCGAAAGTGGTGAAATATGGCCGCGACGTCGCGAAGGGGGAGCCACATGGTATTGTGAGAAAACACATAGCAAGTTACCAACAAAAGATGATTTGTTGGCTTTGTACCGTGCCCATCCAAACAATGCAATGCACGATCTACTGGGTTGGCCCGAACATCGTTCCTACCGTTCAGCCACAGTAGGAAAAGACGAAAAAGGAAGAGATGAACATTACGCCGTGAATATAGACGAAGGATTTGAACATGTTATCAATGATAAAATCTATGATTACGTCATCTGTGAGGAATAACGTTATTTGTCAGTCATTTTCATTGCTTAGTTAAACAATCCGCCCCACAGGGGCGGATTATTCTTTCCCATTCCCGTCAATACATTATCCTGTTAACACCTCTTGACGATATTAAATTCCACCTTTGATAATAACGTCTTATACCAATCTAACTTCAAGATACGTGTGATTTCTCCCCGCAAAGCAGGAAGAAATCAAGTTTCATATCGTGTTGTAAATTGCAACTTGAAGTTTAATGCGTATAAATGCTTATTGTTATTAGGGGCTGTTGACGTTTTGAGTTCACCATTTACTCAACCTACATCGGTAACCATATAATGACAAACGCCAGTGCCAACATACTGGCGTAATTTCGCGCCAATTTATCGTATCTTGTCGCAATAGCTCGAAAATGTTTTATTCTGGCAAACGCATTTTCGACCAAATGCCGATAACAGTATAAAACTTCATCAATACTTTTATCGGGTTTTCGGCTATTTTTTCGATAGGGAATGACCGTTTTTGAACCTTGTTTTTCAACGAAATCTCTGAAAGTACCGCTATCGTAACCTTTATCCGCGATCACAAAATCGGATGCGGGTGAATGGGTGACCAAACTTTCTGCATGTACAATGTCGTGCGTTTGACCCCCTGACAGCTCAAAATGGACAGGCAAACCATAACTGTCTACGGCCAAATGAATTTTAGTCGAACGTCCACCTCGACTTTTACCGATGGCTTCATCTTCTGTTGAAGCTGCCCCTGAGCTATGTTGATGAGCGCGGATAATACTCCCATCAATGAATAACCATTCGGTGTCTGTATTTTCAGATAACAATTTGAATAATAATTCAAAAACACCTTTCTTTGACCAGGCGTTAAAGCGCTTAAAAAGCGTATTCCATTTGCCAAATTCATCGGGTAAATCCCGCCACGGACATCCCGTTCTCATTCGATAAAGGATCCCTTCGAAAGTCAGGTAATGCGCGTCTTTGTGGTAAATACATCCATGTTGTTGCATTAATACAGCTAGCGTATTCCATAAAGATTTTGATAACATTGTTCTTGGCATGATGAGCTGGGGTAATGGTTTTTTCGCGAAGACAATGATACCAGATCATCATGCTGTTCAAACTTCCCTCCACGAAACGTCAACACGCCCTAATTACAAAATGAAAAGATATGTACGAGTTTAACCTTGTGTTGTTATTACTCCAGCAGATGTGTGTCTATCTGGTAATCGCTTGGCTCCTGAGTAAAACTCCCCTGTTTATTCCCCTGTTGCAAGTGACCGTCCGCTTACCTCATAAGCTGATGTGTTACGTGATTTTTTCCATCTTTTGCATTATGGGAACGTATTTTGGGCTGCATGTTAACGATTCGATTGCCAATACCCGCGCGATTGGTGCTGTTCTGGGAGGTTTTCTCGGCGGGCCAACAGTAGGGGCGATGGTCGGATTCACTGGGGGCTTACACCGCTATTCTCTCGGCGGAATGACCGCATTTAGCTGTATGGTATCCACTATTGTAGAAGGTGTATTGGGCGGCCTTGTCCATATTTATCTGATGAAAAAAGGACAAATCAATAAATTATTGAACCCGTGGACAGCGGCCATTATCACTTTCCTTGCTGAATGTACCCAAATGGGCATTATCCTGCTACTTACCAATCCCTTCAGTGAAGCGCTGAGTTTGGTGAAAGATATCGCGGCCCCTATGATCATCGCCAATAGTATTGGTGCGGCCATGTTTATCCGCATTTTATTGGACAGACGCGCTATTTTTGAAAAATATACCAGTGCTTTTTCTGCCCAAGCGCTAAAAATTGCTGTCTGTACAGAGGGAATTTTACGTAAGGGGTTCAATGAAGATAACAGTATGCGCGTGGCAAAAGTCATTTATCAGGAGTTAGAAATCGGGGCTGTCGCAATTACGGATCGGGAAAAATTACTGGCATTTATTGGTATCGGTTCAGATCACCATCTGCCTGGTACGCCAATTGCTTCCAAACAGTCTCATCGTGCTATTGAGAATAATGAGGTTGTGTATGCCGATGGCAATGAAACACCTTATTGCTGTTCCCTTAACCCAACCTGCAAACTTGGCTCGGCGCTGGTGATCCCTTTACGGGGAGAAAACCAACAGGTCATTGGTACAATCAAACTCTACGAAGCCAAGAATCGCCTATTCAGTTCCATCAATCGCACATTAGGAGAGGGAATTGCCAGTCTGCTCTCAGCCCAAATTCTTGCCGGACAATATGAACGGAATAAACAATCTCTGCTGCAATCAGAAGTAAAGCTCCTTCACGCGCAAGTGAATCCTCACTTTTTATTTAACGCCTTAAATACGCTGCAAGCTGTTATCCGTCGGGATAGCCAACAGGCAGGCCAGCTGGTGCAATATCTTTCAACATTCTTCCGTAAGAATTTAAAGCGACCTAAAGATATTGCCACACTGGAAAATGAGATAGAGCATGTAAACGCTTACTTACAAATTGAGAAGGCCCGTTTCCGTGAACGCCTCCAAATTGCCATCGAGATACCTGAATCTCTGCGCGATGCGCACTTACCCGCTTTTTCCCTTCAACCAATGGTAGAAAATGCGATTAAACATGGCACATCACAGTTACTGGATACAGGAAAAATTACGATTAGAGCCTATCAAAAAGACCAATTGCTATTGGTAGCGATTGAAGATAATGCAGGACTATATTGCCCCAAAAAAGTGGGAGATGATGGCCTTGGGATGAGTTTGGTAGATAAACGTCTGCGGCTTCGTTATGGTAAACAATATGGGGTAAGCGTTGAGTGTCAGCCAGAAGAATTTACCCGTGTCATTTTGTGTTTACCATTAGAAAAAAAACAGGCTAAAAAAGCGGCGTAAATATGAATATATTGATTGTTGATGATGAGCCATTGGCTCGTGAGAATCTACGTTGTTTGCTGGAAGAGGAAATTGATATTCAAATCATTGGAGAATGTGCCAACGCAGTAGAAGCGATTGGTGCTATCCATCGCCTGAAACCCGATGTTGTTTTCCTCGATATTCAAATGCCCCGCATTACCGGACTGGAAATGGTTGGTATGCTCGATCCAGAGCATCGCCCTTATATTGTTTTTCTGACTGCATTTGATGAATATGCGGTGCAAGCCTTTGAAGAACATGCATTCGATTATTTATTAAAGCCACTGGAAAAAGAGCGTCTGAGTAAGACACTGCAACGCCTGCGTTCTGGCTATCAAAAGCAAAATCTGACCGATCTTCAACGTGAAGATGAACAGCTGAAATATATTCCCTGTACCGGACATAGCCGAATCTGGCTGATGCCATTGGATGATGTCCTGTATGTCACTTCCCGCCTGAGTGGTGTCTATGTCATAAGTGCTAACGGACAGGAAGGCTTTACCGAGTTGACCCTGCGGACGCTGGAAACTCGCACTTCACTCACTCGCTGCCATCGCCAGTATTTAGTCAACATGACTCAATTACGGGAAATTGTTTTTGGCGAAAATGGGCAGGCAGAGCTGGTACTTAGCAATGATGAGCGTATTCCTGTAAGTCGTCGCTATTTGAAACCGCTTAAAGAAGAGTTGGGGTTAACTTGATCGCCGCTTAAGGCATAATGATCCTGAAAAACCTCAGAAATCAACAAGAGCGGGAGATTGCGGGAAATTTCAACGTTTGCTGATGGGTGACTTTTATAACGCGATGTTTCAATTAAATGCTCTTCCCAATCAGCATGGCCTCCTGCAAGGAATTAAACAGTTTTTTCATTCAATGAATTTGGATATACGCATTAAACGTCAAGTTGCAAGTTGCAATTTACAACACGATATGAAACCTAATGTCTCCCCGCTTTGCGGGGGATATGCATTAATCTCAACTAGATTGCCAAGAAAGAAGATTTAATAAAATTAGCAAGATAAATAGCAAAAGCCCTTTCTCCGTTAAGAGAAAGGGCTTTATTTAATTGACCATTGCGATATTTTTAGCGCAACGATGAATCAAGCCATTCAATGAAGATTAGTGCTTATACATTACCACTGCTTTGACGGCGACGTGGTGCTTCATCGTTGCCGCGACCGCGGAAAGAACCACGCTCACCACCACCACGACGTTCGTTGTTAAAACGACGACCACCGTTATTACCGAAACCATCACGGTCACGACGTGGACCATTGCCACCATTACCGCCATTACCATTGCGGCCACCACGACGCTCACGGCGCTCAAAGGGTTGCGCGTCTCCCATCAACTGCATATTCATTGGTTTGTTCAGAATACGAGTACGGGTAAAGTGAGACAGCAACTCCCCTGGCATACCTTTTGGCAGCTCAATCGTAGAGTGGGTAGCAAACAGTTTGATATTACCGATATAACGGCTGCTGATATCGCCTTCATTTGCAATCGCACCCACAATATGGCGAACTTCAACACCATCATCACGGCCAACTTCAATGCGATACAGTTCCATATCACCCACGTCACGACGCTCACGACGAGGACGATCACCTCTGTCACGCTCACCAAAGCCATTGCCATTGCCATTGCGACGACGATCATCACGCTCGTTGAATTCACGGCGAGGACGACGCACTGGATCAGGTGGCAGAATAAGTGGGCGCTCACCTTGTGCCATTTTCAGCAGGGCTGCTGCCAGTGTTTCCATATCCAGCTCATCGCCAGTACCCAGCTTAGACAGCAAGGCGCGGTATTGATCCAGATCGCTGCTTTCCAGTTGATTCTGAACATTAGCCGCAAATTTCTCCAGACGACGCTGGCTCAGAAGCTCTGCGTTTGGCAGTTCAACTTCTGGGATGGTCAGTTTCATGGTGCGTTCAACGTTACGCAGCAAACGACGTTCGCGGTTTTCAACAAACAACAGCGCACGACCCGCACGACCCGCACGACCAGTACGACCGATACGGTGTACATAAGATTCAGCATCCATTGGAATATCGTAGTTAACCACCAGGCTAATACGATCAACATCCAAACCACGAGCAGCAACATCAGTCGCAATCAAAATGTCCAAACGGCCATCTTTCAAGCGCTCAAGTGTCTGTTCACGCAGAGCCTGGTTCATGTCACCATTCAGTGCCGCGGAGTTGTAGCCGTTACGCTCCAGTGTTTCTGCAACTTCCAACGTTGCATTCTTGGTACGCACGAAAATAATCGCAGCATCAAAATCTTCTGCTTCCAGGAAACGCACCAACGCTTCATTTTTGCGCATTCCGTAAACAGACCAGTAGCTCTGGCTAATGTCAGGACGGTTTGTCACACTGCTCTGAATGCGAACTTCCTGCGGATCATTCATGAAACGACGGGTGATACGGCGGATCGCTTCTGGCATTGTCGCAGAGAACAGCGCGGTTTGATGTTCAGCAGGGATCTGGCTCATGATGTTTTCAACATCTTCGATAAAGCCCATACGCAACATTTCGTCAGCTTCATCTAATACCAAACCTTTCAGGTTGGACAGATCCAATGTTCCACGCTTCAGATGGTCAAGCAAACGTCCTGGTGTACCCACCACAACTTGTGGCCCCTGACGCAAAGCACGTAACTGAACGTCATAACGCTGTCCACCGTAAAGTGCAACAACATTCACATTGCGCATATGTTTGGAAAAATCTGAACACGCTTCAGCAACCTGCACCGCCAGTTCACGGGTTGGCGCTAACACAAGAATTTGTGGCGCTTTAAGTTCAGCGTCAATGTTATTCAATAAAGGCAAGCTGAAAGCAGCTGTCTTACCGCTGCCCGTCTGTGCCATACCCAGCACATCACGGCCACTCAGCAGGTGAGGAATACATTGTTGTTGGATAGGAGAAGGCTTCTCATAGCCCAAGTCTCCCAACGCAGAAAGGATAGGTGCCGATAAACCTAAATCAGCAAAAGAGATTTCAGTCTCAGTGGTCATGTAATGGTGCCTCATTGATCATGGCGGCCAGTCTACATAACACAGTGAAAAGAATTTCTGTCATTTTCATTTAAAATGTGAACTGGCTCAAATTATGTTATTAAACGAACAAACAAGCCCCCATCATCCAGAGATGTGGACTTTAAAATCTGTCGTGAAAATGTTCGTCAGCTATTGTTGGTTCGATTCCGATAAATCATCTTGTTTTTGGCCCAATAGTGCCAATTCCAACAATGCGTAGCGGTGCTCAACAAAGTTATGCACATTGTTAGCCACCGTCAGCTTGAATAACGCAGTTGCGCTATCCTCATCCCCCAGACTTAGGTAATGTTTACCTAAATAGAAGTCAGTTTCACTGAGATGCTCAGCGAGCGAAGTGTTATCTGTTGAACCCTGCTTTAAGCGTTCCATCAATGTTTTTTCACCGATTTTGCCTAAATAGAATTCAACAATATTCCAGCCCCATCTCCCTCGATTCGCTTTGTCAAAATGGTGCGACAAATTAGTCATTGCAGCCTTAGGATCAATTTTATCTTCCACAAGGTACAACCACAACGAACGGAAGGGATCATTTGGATCGTCTTGATAAAACGCCTGCAGATCATCCTGCGCCAATCGATAGCGGCCACCGTAATACAGTGAAATGCCGCGATTCATTCGCGCGTAGTTGTAAGTTGGATCAAGCTCTAAAACAGAATCAAACGCTTCATAGGCAGAATCAAAATTGCCTGCCTGCGTAAAATAAATTCCTAAATAATTAAAAATTTCAGGAATATCAGGACGGATAGACAAAGCCACTGAAAAATCATTCTGTGCCAATGCCCTCAGCCCGAGGCTATCATACAGCACACCTCGTTCATATAAAAGCTGTGCATATTCATCTTCCGTCAGTGACCGACTCGCAAGTATTTGCTCCATACGAGCCAGAATAACCTCTTGTTGCAATGTCGGTTGTAATGGAATAGCAATAACTTCATTTTTACGCCACCCAGTGCCGCTACATCCCACAAGGAGAAAAATAGCCGCAACATAACACCAGCGCAGAAAAGAATTCATTTCCCACTCCCGAAGCCAGACATCAATCAGAATGCCCTATGACTCCACCCACATTGTATATTTCAGGCTTCCTGCCCAAAATTAACTTCTTCTCATCTTTCGAACTATTACTAAGAACAATAATTCAAAATTTATTGAGATAAACGGCGCCCTTTTTACAGGACGCCGCTCTTTACGTCAAATTTATTCTACTGATGATGCCGGTGATTGCACTTCCGCATCAGTGGTAATCACAGCTTCTTTCATGCTCAGGCGGATACGTCCCTGACGGTCAATTTCCAGCACTTTCACCGGAACTTCTTGCCCGATTTGCAGATAATCAGTGACTTTCTCAACACGTTTTTCAGCGATCTGAGAAATGTGTACCAGCCCTTCTTTACCACCACCGATAGCAACAAATGCACCAAAATCAACAATGCGAGTTACTTTACCAGCATAAATACGGCCCACTTCAACTTCCGCAGTGATTTCTTCGATACGTCTGATAGCATGACGTGCTTTGTCACCGTCAGTCGCTGCAATCTTCACTGTGCCATCGTCTTCAATTTCAATGGTTGTTCCGGTTTCTTCCGTCAATGCGCGGATCACAGAACCGCCTTTACCAATCACATCTTTGATCTTGTCTGGATTGATCTTGATAGTGTGGATACGTGGTGCAAATTCAGAAATATCATTGCGTGGGCTATGAATTGCCTGCTCCATTACACTCAGAATATGCAAGCGAGCACCTTTAGCCTGATTCAGCGCAATCTGCATGATTTCACGGGTGATACCCTCGATTTTGATGTCCATTTGCAATGCGCTGATACCATCACGGCTACCCGCAACTTTAAAGTCCATGTCACCCAGATGATCTTCGTCACCCAAAATGTCAGACAGAACAACAAAGTTTTCGCCTTCTTTCACCAATCCCATCGCGATACCTGCAACGGCTGCCTTAATCGGTACACCAGCATCCATCAACGCCAGTGATGCACCACAGACAGAAGCCATAGAGGAAGAACCGTTGGATTCAGTAATTTCAGATACCACACGAACGGTATATGGGAATTCGTTGATGCCTGGCATCACAGCCAATACACCACGTTTCGCCAGACGACCGTGACCAATTTCACGACGTTTTGGTGAACCGACCATACCCGTTTCACCGACAGAATATGGAGGGAAGTTATAGTGGAACAGGAAGCGATCAGTACGCTCACCCATCAGCTCATCGATAACTTGAGCATCACGCTCTGTGCCTAATGTTGCGGTTACCAGTGCCTGAGTTTCACCGCGGGTAAACAGGGATGAACCATGAGTACGTGGCAGTACACCTGTGCGAACGTCAAGAGCACGAACCATGTCTTTTTCACGGCCATCAATACGCGGTTCACCACGCAGGACACGGCTACGAACAACATTTTTCTCCAGAGTAGCGAGAACTTCAAGCACCTCGGTTTCTTCCAGTTCAACGCCTTTTTCTGCAAATTCTGCCAGGATAACCGCAGTGACTTCTTCTTTGATATTATCAACCTGAGCGTAACGTTCCTGCTTCTCAGTAATGCGATAAGCATCACCCAGACGACTTTCAGCCAGTTCTGCAATACGATCGTGCAGAGGTTGATTAACAGGCTCTGGCGCCCAATCCCATTTCTCTTTACCTGCTTCAGCAGCCAGCGCATTGATGTTATCAATCACAATCTGTTGCTGCTCGTGACCAAACACAACCGCACCCAACATTTGCTCTTCAGTCAGCAGTTCCGCTTCGGACTCAACCATCAGCACCGCGTTGTTTGTACCTGCAACGACCAGATCCAAACGGCTGTGTTTCAGTTCATCACTGGTTGGGTTCAGTACGTACTGATCGTTAATGTAACCCACGCGTGCAGCACCAATTGGGCCATTGAATGGGATACCAGATAATGCCAGCGCAGCAGAAGATCCGATCATGGCAACGATATCAGGGTTGACTTGTGGGTTAACAGAAACAACGGTCGCGATGATTTGAACTTCATTCAGGAAACCTTCTGGAAACAGAGGGCGTAGAGGGCGGTCGATAAGACGGGCAACTAATGTTTCACCTTCACCCGGACGGCCTTCGCGACGGAAAAAACTGCCCGGAATACGGCCAGCAGCGTAAGTACGCTCCTGATAGTTAACGGTCAGAGGGAAGAAATCCTGACCTGCTTTGACTTTCTTTTGACCGACAACGGTGACAAATACCGCTGTGTCATCCATATTTACCATAACAGCGGCTGTCGCCTGACGAGCCATCATGCCAGTTTCGATGGTCACAGTGTGCTGACCATACTGGAATTTACGAACAATCGGATTAAGCAAAATAATTTTCCTTTGTTAGTGTTGCCAATTTAAGAAACCAGCAACAATGGATTTTCTCTTCTTGCTACACCCTCACGACTAATGACAGTGCTCACTGCTTTGAGGACTCTCATTAGCCGCGCGAGTCACTGTAGCGGAAGAGGTTCAAATTTTAGAAACGGTATAAAAACAGTGGATTAAATTTTCTGTTACCTATCAATTCCGTTTCCTAGAAGAAAAGGGGCCCGATTAGGCCCCTTTCCACTGAAACTCATCAATTAGCGACGCAGTCCCAGACGCTCAATCAGAGCAGTATAGCGTGCAACATCTTTACGCTTCAGGTAGTCCAGCTGCTTACGACGCTGTGCAACCTTTCTCAGCAGACCACGACGGCTGTGGTGATCTTTTTTGTGCTCTGCAAAGTGGCCTTGCAGGTGGTTGATGTCAGCAGTCAGCAATGCGATCTGAACTTCGCTGGAACCACTGTCGTTAGCGCCACGGCCAAATTCAGCAATAATTTGCGCTTTTGCAGCAGTACTTAGAGACATAGTATAACTCCAAATAAGTAATTTAAAATGACGAGTGCCGATCTCTAATTCAGCCACTCATGTACAGACGCGGTATTCTACGCTGCAAATAGATGAAGCGCAAGACAGCACAATCACCGTCATTCTGCGCCCCAATTCAATTTACCTGCTGTAATTCCTTGTCTATTGCTATCATTATTCCGTTTCAACAACCAGACGACGTGGAGCCACGAGTCCATCATCATCGATCATGGCAATGCCGATGAATTTATTTTCATCTCCTTCGGTCACCCTCACCCATTCATCTGAAGCCAAATTATGTTTGCTGCGAACCGGCTGGCCTTGTTTGAAATACGACGCAACGACAGATGTTAAGTGAATGACAGGAAAATGAACCACGGCGGTATCCATAGGTAACAATAATGGATCAAGCAATTCCCACGCCTCAATTTCTTGATCTTCAGCCTGTTGTTTTAACTCATATAACTGTTCCAACGTTACCATTCTTTGATTGGGATAGTTGGCAACCTGCAAGCGACGCAGATAAATGACATGCGCGCCACAGCCCAAAAGCTCCCCTAAATCATCAATGATGGTACGAATGTAAGTTCCCTTGGAACAGTGTATTTCCAATTCCAACTCATTCCCTTCCCAGCGAATGAATTGCAATTCATAAACAGTGATAGGACGCGCTTCCCGCTCCACTTCAATTCCCTGACGGGCATATTCGTATAGCGGTTTTCCTTGATGTTTCAATGCAGAGTACATGGAAGGAACCTGCATGGTATCACCACGGAATTGCTCCAATGCAGCATTAAGCTGAGATTCGGTGATTTTTACGTCACGCTCACTGATGATTGTTCCATGTGAATCCGACGTATCCGTGCGCTGCCCTAAACGGGCAATCACACGATAGCGTTTGTCAGAATCCAGCAAGAATTGGGAAAACTTAGTCGCTTCCCCCAGACAAATCGGCAACATGCCTGTCGCCAATGGATCCAACGCACCAGTATGGCCCGCCTTACTGGCATTGAAAATACGTCTGACTTTCTGTAACGCATCATTGGAGGAAATATCCTGCGGCTTATCCAGCAACAGTACACCGTGTATAGCACGGCCTCTACGACGGCGCCCCATCATTTTTCCTCATTGTGATCCGCAGATGCGCGACGCTTCTCATCGTTTTTAACGACGTTACTAACCAAATTCGACATCCGCATCCCTTCCACCAAAGAACTGTCATAAGAGAATGTCAGTTCAGGAATGATACGCAGGCGCATCGCTTTACCCAACAGGGAACGAATAAAACCAGAGGCTTCGTTCAATGCCTTGATACCCTCTTTAACCATCTCTGAATCATGCCCATCCACCAGCACATTCAGAAAGGTGACAAATACTTTGGCATAAGCCAGATCGCGGGAAACCTCAACACCAGAGACTGTCGCCATTCCAATACGGGGATCTTTGATTTCACGCTGTAAAATGATGGCAATTTCTTTTTGCATTTCCTGTGCAACGCGCTGAGTACGACTAAATTCTCTTGCCATTGTTATATCTCCTGACATTTTGGGGGGCATGAAGCCCCCCAAGAATGGAATGAATCTATTGATAAATAATGGTATTAATCGATGGAGCGTTTAACTTCAATCACTTCAAAGACTTCAATCATGTCACCAACGCGAACATCATTGTAGTTCTTCACACCGATACCACATTCCATACCATTACGGACTTCGTTAACGTCATCCTTAAAGCGACGTAAGGATTCCAATTCACCTTCGTAAATAACAACGTTATCACGCAGTACGCGGATCGGATTATTACGCTTGATGGAACCTTCTGTCACCATACAACCCGCAATCGCACCAAATTTCGGTGACTTAAATACATCACGAACTTCGGCAAGACCCATGATCTGCTGTTTGTATTCTGGTGCCAGCATACCGCTCATCGCCTGTTTGATCTCATCAATCAGGTTATAGATAACGGAATAGTAACGCAGATCCAGATTTTCGTTTTCAATGATACGGCGTGCAGAAGCATCAGCACGGACGTTAAAGCCCAGAATGATTGCTTCAGATGCCGCTGCCAGTGTCGCATCAGTTTCGGTGATACCACCCACACCAGAACCGATGATTTTCACTTTAACTTCATCAGTAGACAATTTCAGCAGTGAATCACTGATTGCTTCACATGTACCTTGAACATCCGTTTTCAGAACAATGTTCAGTTCAGATACCTTGCCTTCTTCTAAGTTAGCGAAGATGTTTTCCAACTTAGCTTTATGCTGACGAGCCAATTTCACTTCGCGGAATTTACCTTGACGATACAAGGCCACTTCACGCGCTTTTTTCTCATCACGAACAACAGTTGCTTCATCACCCGCAGATGGCACATTGGACAGCCCCAAAATTTCCACTGGGATAGATGGGCCAGCCGAGGTCACTTCACGGCCAAGTTCGTTGCGCATCGCACGGATACGGCCATATTCGAAGCCACACAGAACGATATCGCCTTTGTTCAGCGTACCGGATTGAACCAGAATGGTTGCAACTGGGCCGCGGCCTTTATCCAGGAAGGATTCAATGACCACACCATTCGCCATACCAGTGCGTACCGCTTTCAGTTCAAGCACTTCAGATTGAAGCAAAATGGCTTCCAGCAACTCATCGATACCAATACCAGCTTTAGCAGATACATTGATGAACTGGTTTTCACCGCCCCACTCTTCTGAAATGATGCCGTATTGCGACAATTCATTCTTCACGCGATCCGGATCAGCTTCTGGTTTATCAATCTTGTTCACAGCAACAACAACAGGTACGTTGGCCGCTTTAGCATGCTGGATAGCTTCTACGGTCTGTGGCATCACACCATCATCCGCTGCGACAACCAGAACAACGATATCTGTTGCTTTTGCACCACGTGCACGCATGGAGGTAAACGCAGCATGGCCTGGGGTATCCAGGAAAGTGATCATGCCTTTTTCAGTTTTCACATGATACGCACCAATGTGCTGGGTAATACCACCCGCCTCGCCAGAAGCCACTTTAGTGGAACGGATATAGTCCAGCAGAGAAGTTTTACCGTGGTCAACGTGCCCCATGATGGTCACAACTGGCGCACGAGGTTCCGCCTGTGTTTCACCCGTATCACGATCGCTCATCAGCGCTTCTTCCAGTTCGTTTTCACGACGCAGGATAACTTTGTGCCCCATTTCTTCGGCAACCAGTTGCGCGGTTTCTTGGTCGATCACTTGGTTGATGGTGACCATTGCGCCCATGTTCATCATGGTCTTAATGACCTGAGCACCTTTAACGGCCATTTTGTTAGCCAGTTCGGCAACAGTAATTGTCTCACCAATCACAACGTCGCGGTTAACCGCAGCAACAGGTTTCGTGAAACTCTGTTGTAAAGCACTAGGCTTACGTTGCTTACCTTTGGTACGACCCACAGCACGAGCTTCTTCGCGATCAGCTTTTGATTCAGAATGTTTATTATTCTTCTTCTGGCGGGATTTACCGCCGCGGGAGCGGGAACGACGATCGCCTTCTACTTTGGCGTCATTTTCATCTTCCGCATCACGGGCATAGCGGGAAGTGGTTATGTGGTAGTCACTATTGTCACTGTTATCAGAGTCATAAGACCATTTGTCTTGGTTTTCCTCTGCCATTCGACGCGCTTCTTCTGCAACACGTTTCGCTTCCTCTTCCACCTTACGGCGCATTTCTTCTTCAGCTTTACGTTTTAAAGTTGCAGCTTCAGCCTCACGACGCGCTTTTTCATTTAGCGCGGCAGAATGATTCTGAACTGATTTTTGATTGTTTTCGGTATGTTGCTTAGTCACTTTTTCTTTTTCCGCCGCCTCACGCTGAGACAGTTTAGCCTCTTCACGTTTGGCTTTTTCTTCTGCTTCACGTCGAGCGCTCTCTTCCGCTTCACGTTTTGCCTTTTCTTCAGCTTCACGTTTAGCTTGCTCTTCCGCGAGTTTTTTCGCTTCAGCTTCAAGCCGCGCCTTCTCTTCTGCCTCGCGCCGAGCCTGCTCTTCCGCTTCACGCTTTGCCTGCTCTTCCGCTTTAGCCTGTTCAATGGCATCGCGGTTTACATATGTGCGTTTTTTGCGGACTTCAATCGCTACCGATTTACTTTTGCCACCGGTGCCAGGAACGTTCAGTGTACTGCGCGTTTTACGCTGTAGTGTCAATTTACCTGGCTGACCGCCAGAACCGCCTTGTTCGCGGTTCAGGTGGGCCAGCAAAGCTTCTTTTTCTTTCTGGGAAACAGAGTCAGTTGCGGTTTTCTGAATGCCAGCATCAGCAAATTGCTGGATTAGACGTTCCACCGATGTCTGGATCTCTTCTGCCAGTATTTTTACGGTTACCTCTGTCATTCTGTTCCTTCCTGCTACAGTTTATTTATGCATCATCGCCAAACCAACAGATATTTCGGGCCGCCATAATGAGTTCTCCTGCTTTCTCATCATTCAGTCCTTCGATATCAGATAAGTCGTCGATACCCTGCTCGGCAAGATCTTCCAGAGTGCAGATGCCACGGGCAGCCAGGTTAAACGCCAAAGTACGCTCCATGCCAGGCAGATTCAATAGATCTTCGGCAGGTTGCTGATCACCAAGACTCTCTTTCTGAGCCAGTTCCAGCGTCGTCAAGGCCGCTTTAGCACGTTCACGAAGAACTTCAACGGATCCTTCATCAAGGCCCTCTACTGCCAGAAGTTCATTAATTGGCACATAAGCCAGTTCTTCCAGTGTAGAGAAACCTTCCTCGACCAATACAGTGGCGAAATCTTCATCAATGTCGAGATGCTTAGTAAATGTATCAATAGAAGCGTGTGCTTCTGCCTGATGTTTTGCTTGTAGCTCTTCCGCAGTCATGACATTGAGTTCCCATTTGTCATCACCACGATGTTTTTTCAACAGTTGCGCCGCCAGGCGAACGTTCTGACCATTACGTCCAATCGCCTGAGCAAGATTACTGTTTTCTACGGCAACATCCATAGTACAGCTGTCTTCGTCAACCACAATAGATGCAACATCTGCCGGAGCCATTGCATTAATGACAAACTGCGCAGGGTTATCGTCCCACAACACAATGTCAATTCTTTCACCGCCCAATTCACTGGAAACGGCTTGTACCCTCGCACCACGCATACCAACACAGGCGCCAACAGGATCAATACGCTTGTCGTTGGTTTTCACTGCGATCTTTGCACGGGAACCCGGATCACGAGCAGCCGCTTTAATCTCAATGATCTCTTCACCGATCTCAGGCACTTCGATGCGGAACAACTCAACCAACATCTCAGGACGAGAACGAGTAATGAAAAGCTGTGCCCCACGCGCTTCAGGACGAACATCATACAGAACACCACGCACGCGGTCACCTGGGCGGAAGTTTTCCCGTGGCAACATATCTTCACGTAAAATGACCGCTTCAGCATTATTACCTAAATCCAAGGTAATATTTTCGCGGTTCACTTTTTTGACCTGACCGGTCACGATTTCGCCTTGCTGCTCACGGAATTGATCAACAACCATCGCACGCTCAGCTTCACGTACTTTCTGTACGATAACCTGTTTTGCCGTTTGAGTCGTAATGCGGTCAAAGGTCACTGATTCAATTTGATCTTCAATATAACCACCCAGTTCAATCTCTGGGTTGTCAAATTTTGCCGCTTCCAGTGTAATTTCACGCGTTGGCTGAGTCACTTCGTCAACAACTAACCAGCGACGGAAGGTATCAAAATCACCTGATTTACGATCAATACAAACGCGGACGTCAATTTCCTGCTCATACTTTTTCTTGGTGGCTGTCGCCAGTGCAATCTCTAATGCTTCGAAGATTTTTTCGCGAGGGAGTGATTTTTCATTAGAAACCGCTTCCACAACAGCCAGAATTTCTTTATTCATCCTAGTTGCCTCATCCGAACTTTAAAAGTGGGGTACCAGGTTCGCTTTCTGGATGTTGCTCAGTGCGAACACTTCGTCTTTTCCATCCACCGTAACCGTAATCATTTCACCATCAACTGACTTGATGATACCTTGCCATTTGCGACGGTTCTGCATTGCCATGCGTAAAACCAAACTGACATCTTCACCAATAAAGCGCTGGTAATGTTCAGCCTTAAACAGTGGACGTTCAAGCCCTGGTGAAGATATTTCCAGGTTATAAAGCCCTGGAATAGGATCTTCAACATCAAGCACTGCACTGACCTGGTGGCTAACATCAGCACAATTATCAACAGTGATACCCTCCTCACTATCGATATAGACCCGCAGCGTTGATACACGAGCGCGAATAAACTCCAGGCCAACTAATTCAAAACCCAAAGCTTCAACTGGTGCTGAAATTATCTCTGTTAATTTTTGCTCTAATGTGGACAAGCCCACCCCCAAGACATAAAAAAAGGGCTATATTAGCCCAGTAGTTCTGCTGTCAAATAACAAAAAACCCCGATACTCGGGGCTTTATGCAACTGGACCCTATTTACTGCCAGCGGTCTCAACCTACTTCTTTATCTATACCTTTCAAAGCAACCTGTCAAATCAGGGATCGATATCTCAATGGTTGCTGAATTATTTCTGTTGAAAAGATACAGGTTGTTAAGAAGTGGTTGCGGGAGCCGGATTTGAACCGACGACCTTCGGGTTATGAGCCCGACGAGCTACCATGCTGCTCCATCCCGCGTTCGAAAACGTGGCAAATCTTACGCTGATAATACTAAAAACGCAAGTTTCTAGATTAATGGTGCCGAGGACGGGACTTGAACCCGTACGCCCGTTGTTTAGGCACTACCACCTCAAGGTAGCGTGTATACCAATTTCACCACCTCGGCACTGATTTTATAGGCTTGTTATTTTAATGGTTATCTAAACTCATTATTAAAACCAACAACCCTATTTCAATTCTGTTACTGAATGTTACTGTGGGATATCACTATTTGGTTTTGCTGGCGTTACCGGAACTTCTGCCTGTTTTTCAACTTTCACAGGATCAGCAAGGTTATCCCATTTGCTGCCAGAACCCGTTTTGTTACTGGTCATGTTACCGAGAATCAGGCTGATAACAATGAACAACGTAGCAAAAACTGCCGTCATGCGGGTCATAAAATTACCGGAACCCGATGAACCAAATAGCGTGTTAGATGCACCCGCGCCGAAAGAAGCACCCATATCAGCACCTTTACCCTGCTGTAGCAGAACCAGAGCGATTAGCCCGATACCAACCAGCAAGAATATACCTAAAAGAGCTTCATACATATGTTGTACCCGTTTCCTCGTGGTATTTACCACAATTTCATAGCGACCTTATGTTGCATCACCCGCTCACAAAATTAGAAAAATTAACTTATTGAGCGGGTGTGAATACTAACCAAAGCGTATCAGACACGCAAGATTAATTTTAAATCCTGGCGCTGTTCGAGTAAAAAATCAACAAATCAACCGATTTTTTTCACAGCATCAGCAATACGATGCGCCAATGCCGTGACTTGCTCTTCATCTTCACCTTCCACCATGACACGAATCAATGGTTCTGTACCTGATTTACGCAGCAGAACACGACCACGGCCATTTAATTCAGTCTCAACTGATTTTACGGTTTCAAGCACTGATTCTGATTGCAGAGGATCAGAATTACCTGCAAAGCGAACGTTAACCAAAATTTGTGGCAGAAGTTTCATGCCACTGCACAAATCATACAAGCTCATATTATTGCGTACCATTGCACTCAAGACTTGCAATCCAGCCACAATGCCATCTCCTGTTGTGGTTTTGTCTAGCAAAATCACATGGCCTGAATTTTCTGCGCCCAAACGCCAGCCTTTTTCCTGCAATTTTTCCAGCACATAACGGTCGCCAACTTTCGCACGTTCAAATGGAATACCAAGCTGTTTCAATGCCAACTCCAGCCCCATATTGCTCATCAACGTACCCACTGCACCACCACGTAGCTGACCTTGTCTCAATGCTTCACGTGCAATGATATAAAGGATCTGATCGCCATCAACTTTTTGCCCCAGATGATCAACCATGATGATACGGTCACCATCGCCATCAAATGCCAGCCCAACGTGCGCCTGTTCTTCCAGTACACGCTGTTGCAATAAACGAACATCTGTTGCACCACATTCTTCATTGATGTTGATGCCATTAGGCTCACAACCAATGGTAATAACCTCCGCTCCCAGCTCTCTGAGCACATTCGGAGCAATATGGTAGGTCGCACCATTGGCGCAATCCAAAACAATTTTCAACCCATTTAAACTTTGTTCACTAGGGAATGTCCCTTTGCAAAATTCAATGTAACGACCCGCTGCATCGACTATCCGATTTGCCCGACCTAACTCAGCAGATTCCACACAAGTCAGGGGTTTTTCCATTTCGGCTTCAATCGCTTCTTCAACATCATCCGGTAATTTAGTCCCGTCAATGGAGAAAAATTTAATGCCGTTATCATAGTAAGGGTTGTGGGAAGCAGAAATAACAATGCCAGCTTCTGCACGAAAAGTACGTGTCAGATATGCCACCGCAGGAGTGGGCATTGGGCCAGTAAAGGATGCCGATAATCCCGCAGCAGCCAATCCAGCTTCGAGGGCAGATTCCAACATATA
This sequence comes from Xenorhabdus griffiniae, assembly GCF_037265215.1. Classification (NCBI taxonomy): domain Bacteria; kingdom Pseudomonadati; phylum Pseudomonadota; class Gammaproteobacteria; order Enterobacterales; family Morganellaceae; genus Xenorhabdus; species Xenorhabdus griffiniae. The sequence goes on from NZ_CP147737.1 coordinate 4,372,775, forward strand.
ACCTGAGATTCGGGTATCTTTACCAATGATGATTTTTCGAGAACCATGACGCGCCAGCACTTTTCCCGCAGCCCAACCAAGTTTCAGTACAAAGTCAGGAGTAATTGGGGTATTTCCCACTCTGCCACGGATACCGTCAGTACCAAAATATTTACGGTTACTCATAAATTTCTTTTTCCTTTGCTGAACGAATCTTTTGCTCTCAGCGTTTTTTGCTGACACCATGTTCTTTACAAACGATGTATTCTACAAACTCTGTATCCTATGAACATGTATTCTTTTCAGATACCGTATGCCGTACAGGTATTATTGGCAGACAGTGTTGCGTGAACGACTTGCATTGCCTGAACGGTTTCTTTTACATCGTGCACACGGATAATCTGGGCACCTTTCATCGCTGCAATCACAGCACAGGCAACACTTCCTGTCACACGCTCCTGTGGTGGTACATCAAGTAGTTGGCCAATCATGGATTTACGTGACATCCCTGCCAGAATAGGTAATCCCAAATGATGGAATTCTTGCAAGTGAGCCAATAACTGGTAATTATGCGATAAGTTCTTACCGAAACCGAAGCCAGGATCAAGGATCAGGTTGTTTTTTGCGATACCCGCCGCAACACAGCGTTCAATTTGCTGTATCAGGAAGGTTTTTACTTCCGAAACAACATCTTCATAGTGAGGTTCTGTTTGCATTGTGCGAGGTTGCCCCTGCATATGCATCAGACAAATCGGCAAGCCACTTTGGGCTGCCGCATCAAGTGCTCCAGGTTCCTGCAATGCACGGACGTCATTGATAATATGCGCTCCCGCCTTGGCTGATTCTCGCATAACAACAGCTTTTGAAGTGTCAACAGAAATCCAGGTATCAAATCGTTGTACCAGCGTCTCAATCACTGGAATAACACGATCCAATTCTTCCTGCTCACTTACCTCATTTGCTCCGGGACGAGTCGATTCTCCTCCCACATCAATAATAGTTGCCCCTTCTTTGATCATCCTGGCGGCATGCTCTAATGCTGCATTAAAAGTATTATGGGTTCCACCGTCAGAGAAGGAATCAGGGGTAACGTTTAAAATTCCCATCACTTGTGGGCAGGAAAGATCGAGGACGCTGCCTCTGGCTGTGAGTTTCATCGCTAAGTGCCTTAATGTCAAAACCCCAGGACAAGCCTGGGGTTTAATACAAGATTGTTAGCCACGTTATGCGGTTGGATTACCATCCGCAGGCTTTGAAGTTTGCTGCGGAGATGGCGTGTTATGACGGTTATTGCTATTACCGCCATTTTTATCACCTTCCCAGCCTGCTGGTGGACGTACTGTTGTACGATTCATCAGATCATCAATCTGTGGAGCATCAATAGTTTCATACTTCATCAATGCATCTTTCATTGAATGAAGAATGTCCAGATTATCCATCAGAATCTGACGAGCACGTACATAGTTACGATCGATGATAGCCTTCACTTCCTGATCGATTAAACGTGCGGTGTCTTCAGACATATGTTTTGCCTTAGCAACCGAACGACCGAGGAAAACTTCGCCCTCTTCTTCCGCATACAGCAACGGCCCCAGTTTTTCTGAAAAGCCCCACTGTGTCACCATGTTACGCGCAATAGAGGTCGCCACTTTAATATCGTTGGACGCACCAGTAGAAACATTATCTACTCCATAGATAATTTCTTCCGCTAATCGGCCACCGTATAGGGTTGAAATTTGGCTTTCCAACTTCTGGCGGCTTGCACTGATCTGATCGCCTTCAGGTAAGAAGAACGTCACACCCAACGCACGGCCACGCGGAATAATCGTCACTTTATGCACAGGATCGTGTTCTGGAACTAAGCGGCCAATAATAGCATGCCCTGCTTCATGGTATGCTGTGGCTTCTTTCTGTTCCTCCGTCATAACCATTGAACGACGCTCTGCACCCATCATGATCTTATCTTTGGCTTTTTCGAACTCAACCATAGAAACAACACGCTTGTTACCACGAGCGGCAAACAAGGCAGCTTCATTCACAAGGTTTGCCAAATCTGCGCCAGAGAAACCGGGTGTACCACGCGCAATGACCGATGCATCAATATCAGTATCCAGCGGAATGCGGCGCATATGAACTTTCAGGATTTGCTCACGGCCACGAACATCCGGCAGACCAACAACGACCTGACGGTCAAAACGGCCAGGGCGTAACAAAGCTGGATCGAGAACATCAGGACGGTTAGTCGCTGCGATAACAATAATGCCTTCGTTACCTTCAAAACCATCCATCTCAACCAACATTTGGTTCAGTGTCTGTTCACGTTCATCATGTCCACCACCCAAACCAGCACCACGCTGACGACCTACTGCATCAATTTCGTCAATAAAGATAATGCATGGCGCAGCTTTTTTCGCCTGTTCAAACATATCACGAACACGGGAAGCACCAACACCAACGAACATTTCAACAAAATCAGAACCAGAGATGGTGAAGAAAGGGACTTTCGCTTCACCAGCAATAGCTTTCGCCAGCAATGTCTTACCCGTACCTGGAGGACCAACCATCAGGATGCCTTTCGGGATCTTACCACCCAGTTTTTGGAAACGGCCTGGTTCACGCAGATACTCAACCAATTCGCCCACTTCTTCTTTTGCTTCATCACAACCCGCAACGTCGGCAAACGTGGTTTTGATCTGATCTTCCGTCAACATACGGGCTTTGCTTTTACCAAAAGACATCGCCCCTTTACCGCCACCGCCTTGCATTTGGCGCATAAAGAAGATCCAGACGCCAATGAGCAGTAACATTGGGAACCATGAAATAAAGAGGGTCGCCAACAGGCCTTGCTGTTCTGGTGGTTCACCAACAACTTTTACCTGCTTATTGAGTAGGGTATCCAGCAACTTTTCATCCTGAATTGGCATATAAGTGCTGTATTTTCCACTGTTGTCTTTCTTAGTGAAATCAATGTCACGACCCGAAATACGTACTTCGCTTACTTGATTCTGCGATATCTCATTGATGAAATTAGAGTAATCAACCCTACGACCACTGGAATCGCCGGGACCAAAACTCTGGAACAATAACATCAAGACAACTGCGATGACTAACCAGAGAATCAGGTTTTTCGCCATGTCACTCAAGGGATTAACCTCATATTACAACTGTGTTAACAAATAGTAGTCAGGGTACTACACTTTCCGCCCTGTCGCTACAATGTATACTTCACGTGATCGTGCCCGCGAAGATTCTGGTTTACGAACTTTTACCTTCGCAAAAAGGGAGCGTATTTCCCTCAGGTATTCATCAAAGCCCTCTCCCTGAAATACTTTGACAATAAAACTACCCCCAGGGGCCAGCACATCACGACACATATCCAACGCTAACTCAACCAGATACATGGATCGGGGAATATCGACCGCGGGGGTTCCACTCATATTAGGAGCCATATCCGACATGACGACCTGGACTTTATTATCACCAACTCTCTCAAGTAATGTTTTCAATACCAGCTCATCACGAAAATCTCCTTGCAGGAAATCGACTCCAACTATCGGATCCATTGGCAAGAGATCGCAAGCGATGACTCGCCCGCTATGACCAATCTGACTCACTACATACTGAGACCAACCACCTGGAGCAGCACCTAAATCAACAACGGTCATGCCCGGTTTAAAGATTTTGTCGCTTTGCTGTATCTCATCAAGTTTAAACCAAGCGCGAGAGCGAAGCCCTTTTTTCTGCGCCTGGAGAACATATTTATCACTAAAATGTTCCTGTAACCAGCGACTTGAGCTTGCTGAGCGTTTTTTATTGGCCATTGTTCTTTCCAACTCTACTAATAAAGGCACCCTATTTTTTTGCGCTCTCTTATCAAACCACACCACACTTTTATGGTGATAGATAAGAGATGGCGGTAGAATATATCGTTTTCAATCCCAACTAAGCAAAAAAACGATGACTCTTAACAAGAAACAAGTCCAATACCTGAAAAGTCTCGCTCATTCATTAAAGCCTGTCGTTATGATCGGCAACAATGGGTTAACCGAAGGTGTGTTGGCTGAAATCGAACAAACTCTTTCACATCACGAGCTTATCAAAGTCAAAGTTGCAGGCGAAGACCGTGAAATAAAAACTTTGATCGCTGAAGCGATTGTTCGTGAAACTGGTGCACATAACGTGCAGATCATTGGCAAAATGTTAGTTCTCTACCGTCCATCGGAAGAACGCAAGATTAGTCTACCTAAATAATCACGGCATATTTATACAAAAGTGCCATATTAATTTATACCCAATGAATTTCAAGTTGCGGCTTGCAAATCAATGTGATTGTTTATATCTCCCCGCTGCGCGGGGAGATAGTAAGACGCATCTTGAAAGATGATTGGTATATTTACCTTGATAAAAAAGGCCAAAAACTGGCCTTTTTCTTTGCTCATGGTGTATCAGATATAATCCACGTTCAAAACTTCGAATTCCACTTGACCGCCAGGCGTGGAGATGACAACAGCATCATCCACTTCTTTACCAATCAAACCACGGGCAATCGGTGAATTCACTGACAGAAGATTTTCTTTAATATTGGCTTCATCATCACCGACGATACGGTAGGTCTGCTCTTCATCGGAATCCAAGTTCAGTACCGTGACCGTTGCCCCAAAAATCACTCGGCCATTGTTGGTCATCTTCGTGACATCAATCACCTGTGCATTGGAAAGCTTAGCCTCAATTTCCTGAATACGGCCTTCGCAGAATCCCTGCTGCTCACGAGCGGCATGATATTCCGCGTTTTCTTTCAAATCACCGTGCTCACGCGCCTCAGCGATTGCGGCAATAATTTGAGGCCGACGTACATTTTTCAAATGTTCTAATTCTTCGCGCAATTTATCCGCGCCACGTACCGTCATCGGAATTTGTTTCATTTATTAAACCTCTAAATTAATCCTAAGCCCAAACAACATCTTCCTGATTCTTGTAATAACAGCACATTTTTTTAATAACAGCACAATGAGCACACCTTATCAGGCGGGCTTACAGATACTTGATAAAAAGAAGTGTAATTCAGCACAATCTGAAGTCCACAGGCATACTTACCTGCCAATCTATCATTCTAACGTAGAGTTGATGATGGATCATCGTTTACTTTTCCTTTGAATTATACCTTAGTATGATTAATACAAATATTCCTGGAATACATCACCTTCATATGCGGGATCTATGGCTCTTTTAAAAATGACCAGCAGAATAGCTTGTATGCTCAGCTTGAGTCTGAGTATTTTCAGTGCAAATGCCTCTTCTGATATTTCTTATATTGAGAAAAGTGCCCAGTATTTGCCTACGGGGACTCATTTTTCATTTATTGCCCAAACCGTTGGCGCAAAAAATCCCTTAGTTGATTATCACGGGCAACAAATGGCTTTACCTGCCAGTACGCAGAAAATTGTGACGGCATTAGCAGCGCTATTGCAGCTTGGTAAGGATTACCGTTTTACCACAACATTGGAAAGTAATGCTGATGTTTCAGAGGGTGTATTAAAAGGTAATCTAACGGCTCGCTTTGTCGGTGATCCCGTGCTGACACGTTCACAACTGCGCAATATGGTGGAATCCTTAAAACAATCTGGTATAAAACAGATTAATGGAGATCTTGTCATAGATATTTCGATTTTCTCCAGCCACGATAAAGCCCCAGGCTGGATATGGAACGATATGACCCAATGTTTCAGCGCCCCTCCATCAGCAGCCATCGTGGATAAGAACTGTTTTTCTGTTTCACTCTACAGCTCAGAACAACCTGGCGAACTGGCATCTGTCCGTGTCCCCTCTTTTTATCCTGTTAATGTACTGAGTGAAGTCAAAACCTTGGCTAAGGGTTCACCAGAAACGAAGTATTGTGAATTTGATGTTACATCGGGTGATTTGAATCGATATACCCTTACAGGTTGCCTGACACAACGTGACGAACCACTGCCATTGGCATTTGCTATCCAGAATGGGCCTAGCTATGCCGGTAAGATACTCAAGAATGAACTAAAAATTGCCGGTATTGAGTTAAAAGGCCATATCCGGCTCCAGTCAACGCCTAAGCAACCAGAAAAGATCCTCGCTGTAAATCAATCTGCACCACTAAATAAGATGCTCGAAATCATGTTGAAAAAATCAGATAACATGATTGCGGATACCCTCTTTCGTACCCTCGGCCACCGCTATTTTAACGTTCCAGGAACATGGCGGGCAGGTTCCGACGCAGTCCGCCAGATTCTGAAACAGAAAGCGGGTATTGATTTAGGCAATACTATCATGGTGGATGGTTCTGGCCTTTCACGCCACAATTTAATCGCTGCCACAACCATGATGGAAGTATTGCAATTTATTGCTCAGCACAATGATAAGTTGGACTTCATCTCTATGTTGCCCAAAGCGGGATATGATGGCACGCTGGCCTACCGTCCTGGTCTGCATGAATCGGGGCTTGATGGTAAAGTCTTTGCCAAAACGGGATCACTACAAGGAGTCTATAACCTTGCAGGGTTTATGACTGCCGCCAGTGGACAGCAAATTGCTTTTGTCCAGTTTGTCTCTGCATACTCCGTTCCTCCAGAAGATCAGCGAACCCGCCGTGTTCCATTATCGCGTTTTGAACACAATTTATATAAATCGTTATATCAAAGTCACTAAGTTGGCTCAGTTTTGGTAAGAAGAACTTGATCAAAAAAAGGGCGCCAAATATAGCGCCCTTTTTTATATTCAAATGGTTACGGAAGATTAACGTTTATAAATAAACTCAACGCCTTCGTCATCTTCTTCGTCCCAGTCATCATCCCAATCTTCGTCGTCAGATGCTTGCTGTAACTGCTCTTTATGGTAGTCATCCCACATAAACTCAACTTTTTCAGGTTGGGACTCTTCCGACGCTTCCATACTGCGAGGCTGCGCCTTCATGAACTCCATAATGTCCCAGCAAAGCTCTTTCACTCCCTGACGATTCACGGCTGAAATCATATAATAATCGCCTTCCCAACCCAGCTCATCAGCGATAGCTTTTGCCCGCTGCTTGGCTTCTTCTGGATCTGCAAGATCGACTTTGTTAAAAACCAACCAGCGTGGTTTTCCTGCCAGTTTTTCACTGTAATTATGCAGCTCTTTGATGATGATACGGGCGTTTTCAACCGGATCGGATTCATCGATCGGGAAGAGATCAATCAAATGCAGCAATACGCGGCAACGTTCCAAATGCTTCAAGAAACGAATACCCAATCCAGCGCCTTCTGATGCACCTTCAATCAGCCCAGGGATATCGGCAACGACAAAACTTTGCTCGTTATCCATACGCACAACGCCAAGGCTTGGCACCAAGGTTGTAAATGGATAATCAGCGACTTTCGGTTTTGCGGCCGATACAGCACGAATAAAGGTAGATTTGCCTGCATTTGGCATCCCCAGCATTCCCACATCAGCCAACAGCATCAGTTCCAACATCAGCTCACGGCTTTCTCCGGGCGTTCCCATCGTTCTTTGACGTGGGGCACGATTTACCGAAGATTTAAAACGGGTATTGCCAAGGCCGTGGAAACCCCCTTTGGCTACCATAAAACGCTGTTCATGGCGCAGCATATCCCCAAGCACTTCGCCCGTGGCAACATCACGTACACGAGTTCCGACCGGAACCTTAATCGTAATGTCCTGACCACGTTTACCCGTACAATCGCGGCTTTGTCCATTCTGGCCACGTTCAGCACGGAAGGATTTTTCAAAACGGTAATCAATCAGCGTATTGAGGTTTTCATCTGCCAGCAGGTAGACATCACCACCATCACCACCATCACCGCCGTCCGGCCCACCTTTTGGAATATATTTCTCACGACGGAAGCTGACGCAACCATTGCCACCATCTCCCGCTACAACCAGAATCCTGGCTTCATCTACAAATTTCATCACTTTTCTCCGTAGGATAGCCACTGTAAAGCTGGATGGCAGCTAGTACCCAGAGATGGCGTAATCCAAAATAATAAAAAGCCCCGCAACACACATTGCAGGGCTTCTGATTCGATCAAGATGCAAAAAACTTATTCAGCTTCGATGCTGATAAATTTACGGTTTTTTGGACCTTTAACTTCGAACTTAACTTTCCCGTCAGCTAATGCGAACAGGGTGTGGTCACGGCCACAACCTACGTTGTTGCCTGCGTGGAATTTAGTACCACGTTGACGAACGATGATGCTACCTGCCAAAACAGACTCACCACCAAAACGTTTTACACCCAGACGTTTGCTTTCAGAATCGCGACCGTTACGAGTCGAGCCGCCAGCCTTTTTGTGTGCCATTAATCTGCTCTCCTAAAATCTTAAGCGATGCCAGTGATTTTAACATCGGTGAACCACTGACGGTGGCCCTGCTGCTTACGGCTGTGTTTACGACGGCGAAACTTAACAATTTTAACTTTCTCGCCGCGACCGTGAGCTACAACTTCAGCTTTAACTTTAACGCCTTCAACTACTGGAGCGCCGATTTTGATATCTTCGCCGTTAGCGACCATCAGCACCTGGTCAAACTCAACAGTTTCACCTGTTGCGATGTCCAGCTTTTCCAAGCGAATTGTTTGGCCTTCGCTTACTCGGTGTTGTTTACCACCACTTTGGAAAACTGCGTACATATAAACTCCGCTTTCCGCGCACCCCCTAAAAATGCTTTCCAGAGCGCGCTATAAAATATTCACAATAGGGCGCGAATTCTACGCAAAAACCACCTGGAAGACAAGTGCAGAATTAGAACAGATGAGAAAAAAACAGAGTTTTTCAATTGTCATTTATTTGAACGGTTTTTCAAGTACAATCGATATATCTTGATATCTATTGATATGCTAATTAATGAGCACAGCTCTGAATCAGAGTCCAAAGCCAAAACATGAATTTAGAATCGATACTTAAACTCACCGCTGATGATATGGCAGCGGTTAATGAAACCATTCTTAACCAATTAAATTCTGACGTTGCGTTGATCAACCAACTTGGATATTACATCATCAGCGGCGGTGGCAAACGCATTCGACCAATGATTGCCATACTGGCAGGTAAAGCCCTTCATTGCCAAGACGAAAAATATATCAAAGTTGCTGCTTTGATTGAATTTATCCACACGGCAACGCTGTTGCATGATGATGTCGTTGATGAGTCTGACATGCGCCGTGGTAAGGCGACAGCCAATTCCATTTATGGCAACGCAGCCAGTGTCTTGGTGGGTGATTTTATCTATACGCGCTCATTTCAAATGATGACCGATCTCGACTCCATGCGCGTATTAAAATTGATGTCTGATGCCACTAATGTCATCGCTGAAGGTGAAGTCATGCAGTTGATGAATTGCAATGATCCTAATATTTCAGAAGATGACTATATGAGGGTCATTTACAGTAAAACCGCCCGCCTGTTTGAAGTTGCTGCGCATTCAGCCGCCATTCTCGCCAATGCTACTCCTGAACAAGAAATAGCACTACGTGATTATGGCCGTTATCTCGGCACTGCATTTCAATTAATTGATGATCTGCTGGATTATGACTCAGACAACAGTACGCTTGGTAAGAATACCGGAGATGACTTAAACGAAGGCAAACCTACATTGCCTCTTTTGCACGCCATGAATCACGGAACACCGGAACAATCCGCGTTGATCCGAAGTGCCATTGAACAAGGTAATGGCCGCCATTTGCTGGATACCGTTCTGGCAACGATGAAACAGTGTGGTTCACTTAAATACACCCGCCAACGGGCAGAAGAAGAAGCAGATAAGGCCATTTCAGCATTGCAGTCACTGGAAGACTCTCCATACAAGGCGGCCCTTGAGGGGTTGGCCCATGTCGCTGTACAGCGACTTTCCTAAAACTGAATCAGTGCCCCAGATCATTCAATCTAGGGCGCTATCTTTATTATCAAGATCATGAATACCGACATATTGGACAAGGCTGGCTAGTCCTTTTCTCAAAATAAATTTAACCATTCGTTCTCTTTCGGATTTGCTCAACTGGTAATAAGCCTCTACCCAGATCATAAATGGGTCTTGTCGCTTATTGCGGTAGTATTCGACTGAATTTTCACTGACTGTCAGTACATTCACGACTTCTTCGGGCAAGCTGTTAACATTATATTCGAGCGCTTTCCCCTGGACGCCACGCTTACGGCGTTGTTCCCAGCCCTCGCGTCTTGCCATCAGATTGACTCCTTGGGGAGACGATGGCAGCCCTGCGAGGCCGATGAGTTCTTTTGCAGAATACCACTCTTTTTTCATCTCTTTCTCCTCGCTTGATACTGGAGCAGTGACGAGAAAGCCAAATTTTAAGCACCTGGCTTTTCAAAAGCTGTCTCAAGTAGCTATGATTTTTTCCAAAAAACTTCTTATGCCATCTCGTAATATCACTTCGGTAATCACCTCCTTCTCTTCCTCGGTGAGTAAATTAAATGCACTTACCCAAATGGATAAAGGATCTTGTTTCTGAACCTGATATTCCGCCGGTGTTTCATGAAGCTCTAAAGCTTCTAACGTTGATTTGGGAAAACAAGAGTAATGGTATTCGATTGCTCTTCCCTGGACACCTGACCGTTTTTGCCTCAACCACTCTTCACGTTTTGCCCTGGCATTAACTCCTTGTGGTGATCTAGGTAACTCACCTACACCGGTCAACTCCATTGCCGTATACCACTCTTTTTTCATAATGTTTCTCTATTTTTGTAACCAAGTTCAAAAAAAAAGTTATTAAGAAAAAATTAGAAACATTTTTAGAAAAAATAATGTTATTTTATTTTCTTAATAACAGGTTCGTGTTCGTTATTAATTTCACATTAACGCTTTAGTTATACCACTAATGTGGCTTCTAATTTAATAGAAAAGGATTAAAAAAATGATTTCTATGAAATCGGATTGGCATCCTGCTGATATTATTGCCGCTTTACGCAAACGCGGAACGACGTTAGCTGCCGTTTCTCGTGCGGCGGGACTGAGTTCATCAACTTTGGCGAATACACTTTCTCGCCCGTGGCCCAAGGGAGAATGGATAATAGCGAATTACTTAGAACTACATCCGTCTGAAATATGGCCAAGCCGCTATTTCGATCCCCACACAGGAGAACTATTGGAAAGAAAAGTTAGAGAGAAAAAGAATAATTAGCTATCAATATAACTATTGAAAGAAAAACCGCTAGTTATTTCTAACTAGCGGTTTTAGTTATTTAATATATTTAACTTAATTCGTATATTAATAAATCATTAATAAATAAATTAGCCATTAATAAACTTTTCGCCTAATTCGATATCTTTCTTCAAAACATCCAGCATGTTATTCAATGCTTTCTGTTCGAAGTCACTCAATTTACCAATATCTAAACGTTCTTCGATACCATTTTTACCTAAGCGAACAGGCTGTGCAAAGAAACGGGCATATTTGCCATCACCTTCGACATAGCTGCACTCAACAACATGGCTTTCGCCTTGCAAGCCACGGATCAGCGACAGCCCCAAACGAGCCGCTGCTTGTCCCATAGACAATGTTGCAGAGCCGCCACCCGCTTTCGCTTCAACAACCTCAGTACCCGCATTCTGGATACGCTTGGTCAATGCTTCAACTTCTTCATCAGTGAAGCTAACATCAGGAATTTGCGACAACAGAGGCAGGATCGTTACACCAGAGTGCCCACCAATAACAGGAACTTCTATTTCTTCTACTTTCTTACCTTTCAGTTCAGCAACAAAGGTGTTGGAGCGAATGATATCCAGAGTTGTGACACCAAACAGGCGGTTCTTATCGTACACCCCTTCTTTTTTCAGTACCTCAGCGGCGATTGCTACCGTGGTATTGACTGGGTTGGTAATAATTCCAATTAATGCTTTTGGACAAGTTTTAGCAACCTGCTGAACCAGATTACGAATGATGCCCGCATTGATATTGAACAAATCGGAACGATCCATACCAGGCTTACGCGCCACACCTGCAGAAATTAACACGACATCTGCACCTACCAGTGCAGGAGTTGCATCTTCACCAGCAAAACCAGCGACTTTGACTTCCGTTGGGATATGGCTCAGATCGGTTGCCACGCCTGGAGTCACCGGAGCAATGTCATACAAGGAAAGTTCTGAACCTGAAGGAAGCTGGGTCTTGAGTAGAAGGGCAAGTGCCTGACCAATACCACCGGCTGCACCGAGAACTGCAACTTTCATCCTGATACTCCTTAAATTAAGTACTGTAAATACGATCTATTTGTATACACTATGTATTAAAAACACCATGCATTAAAAACAATCTGTTAACAGCCAGATTATCCACTTAATAGCCTGATGATGGAACACCAAAGTCGTTTTATTCTAAACAAAATGCTTATCTGTTAATGAGATAATGGACACTTTTTCAAGAATTATTTCAGCCGTATTCCTCATCAATTAATGGATTACCTTACTCTTCCCTTTCAGGCCAAACAATCCCCAAACATCACCATTTAATTAACAATACATTTACTCTGTTTAATCCACCAATTCTCTGTATGTTGGTTTATTCTTCTCTTTCTTGAATAAAAATGCACTCTTTCGCATAATGTCCGCCTGATAACGGATTCTACGATGGTGAAATATGCGTGTTCCTTCGAAACAGGAAGATTTGGTAAAAGCTTTCAAGGCATTATTGAAAGAAGAAAAATTCAGCTCTCAAGGCGAAATTGTTTCGGCACTTCAAGAGCAAGGGTTTGAAAATATCAACCAATCTAAAGTTTCCAGAATGCTGACGAAATTTGGTGCTGTCCGAACCCGTAATGCAAAAATGGAAATGGTTTACTGCTTACCCGCAGAATTGGGTGTTCCTACTGCCACCAGCCCATTAAAAAATCTGGTATTAGATGTCGATTATAATCACAGCATTGTCGTCATACGAACCAGCCCTGGCGCAGCACAACTCATTGCCCGACTATTAGATTCATTGGGAAAAGCAGAAGGGATCCTTGGCAGCATTGCAGGGGATGACACTATTTTTTCCACCCCAGCGCAAAACTTTACGACAAAACAACTTTACGAAGCGATTCTCCACCTGTTTGAACAGGAGCTTTAATCTTGTGGGTCGGTCTGCCATGCCAATTAAGATATACAATTAGCAGACCGAATCTTAGCACCTTTCCTCGCCTTAAAGGGCAAATACGACATGCCCCACCGCTAAAATGTTACGGTAAGAATGACATTTTAAGATTAGCCACCAAAATCTTATATTAATACTTATATTCATAGTAACCCATTGACAATATAAGCCTTAACTCTTATATTTTAAATATCCTGAAAATGGTGATGTGCTTTAAATAGGGGAAATAATGGTCAAAGTGATTTGGTCTAAAGCAGCAACCAAGCAGCTAATCAGGATCGTCACGAGATACCAGAAGGTGATAAAAAACAAAATTAGTTTACTTACTGGTTACCCATTCGTCGATTTGGATATTAAAAAATTAACGGGAACAGAAGCTAAATACAGATTAAGAGTAGGTGACTACCGAATTTTGTTTGAGCTTTCTGACCAAGAACCGAAGATTTTAGAAGTGCAGGAAATTAAGCGAAGACAAACAAATACATATTGACCAGCATAGCGGGTATACCACCAGCTTTTTCCACTATTCACGTAAGGGTCAATACAATATCGGAGATAATATGGCTGGTATTCAGTTTATTACAGATGAGAACGGCAACAAGCAGGCTGTAGTGCTTCCTATTGAAGAATATGAACGTTTACTTGCAGCGGTGGATCGTGATGAAGATTATGTCAGCATCCCTTACACCAAAGACGTTAATGACGATGAAACCATTCCACATGAAGTCATTAGCATCATGGTTGATGAAGAAATCACACTTCATGCAGCATGGCGTATATATCGAGGTTTATCACAGACAGAAGTGGCTGAAAAGCTGGGAATAAAGCAAGCGGCAGTCTCTCAATTTGAAAAATCAGAACGACCACGCCAGGCAACGTTGGAAAAATTGGCGACGCTCTATGAATGTAGACCTACACAATTAACTTTAGATTAAAATCAACGGGCCGCTTAATGCGGCCTTTTCATATGGATGCTACGCTACACTTACTTTTTGCGCTAATGCAGCCAGTAGTTTTTCGTGAATACCACCAAATCCACCATTACTCATCAGCAGAATATGGTCACCGGACTGTGCCGTTTCTACTATCATCCTAACTAAAGTATCAATATCCGCACTCCAACGGGCAGGCTGGACGCACTGTTCAGCAATTTCAACAACCTGCCACGGAATATTGGTGGGTTGATAGAGGAAAACTTCATCGGCGCGTCCCAAAGAAGGAGCAATGTCATTTTTGCTCATGCCCATTTTCATGGTATTCGAACGCGGTTCCAGCACGGCAAGAATGCGAGCCACGCCACCCACTTTACTTCTCAATGCTTCTAGTGTGGCTAAGATAGCCGTTGGATGATGGGCAAAATCATCATACACTGAGATACCATTAACTTCACCGCGCAATTCAAGGCGACGACGGGCATTAATAAATTTGCCAAGTGCCTGACAGGCATCCGCAGGTTGAACGCCTACATGATGAGCAGCCGCAATTGCGATCAAACCATTATGCATATTATGTTCACCGACTAATGACCACTTCACCTCCCCAACCTGCTCACCCTGATGGAATACCTGATAGTGGCTGCTATCCTGGCTGGCTTTCTTCGCTTGCCAGTGACCACTTTCTCCGATCTGTTCCAATTCACTCCAATATCCCATTGAGAGCACTTGCTTCAAATTAATATCATTATCAGGAACAATGATCTTACCGGTACTCGGCACAACCCTGACGAGATGGTGGAACTGTTTTTGAATCGCGCCCAAATTTTCGAAAATGTCGGCATGATCAAACTCAAGATTGTTCATGACCAATGTACGGGGGCTGTAATGGACAAATTTCGAACGCTTATCAAAGAAAGCACTGTCGTATTCATCCGCTTCAATCACAAAAAATGGGCTTTCACCAATGTGTGCTGAAACGTCAAAATTCCCTGGCACGCCACCGATCAGAAACCCGGGTTTATAGCCACACTCTTCCAATATCCAGGCTACCATACCTGCTGTCGTTGTTTTGCCGTGAGTTCCCGCGACTGCCAATACCCAACGCTCCGGCAATATATGATCATGCAGCCATTGCGGGCCAGAGGTATAAGGAATACCACGATCTAACACGGCTTCTACGCAGGGATTGCCACGTGTCATGGCATTACCAATGATCACCATATCTGGAGCAGGCTCAAGCTGTGCCGGATCGTACCCCTGGATCAGCACAATGCCCTGTTTTTCCAGCAAAGTGCTCATTGGGGGATAGACATTGGCATCAGAGCCGGTCACTTCATGGCCCTGTGCGCGAGCGAGGATCGCCAGCCCACCCATGAAAGTACCGCAAATGCCAAGAATATGAATACGCATTTATTTCTACCTGATTCATGAACTGTATCACTATTCTACCCCTCAAATCAGAGATTAAAAATGCAATAGCCTATGAATCATCGGATTCTTTAGCTAAACTGCCCACGCCTAAGTGCGGCACATAAGTGCGACACATCAGTGAAGCACGCTTCCTAAAACCACAACCAAATTCAAGGCCTTTGTCATGAAAACATTGGGCGAATTCATCGTCGAAAAGCAGCAAGATTTTCCGCATGCTACAGGTGAACTGACTGCACTACTGTCTGCCATCAAGTTAGGTGCCAAAATTATCCATAGGGATATCAATAAAGCCGGTCTGGTGGATATTTTAGGCACAAGTGGCGTATCTAATGTTCAGGGTGAAGTCCAGATGAAACTGGATTTGTATGCCAATGAAAAACTCAAGGCAGCACTGAAAGCACGCGGCGAAGTTGCAGGCATTGCTTCCGAAGAGGAAGACGACATCGTTATTTTTGATGGCGACCGAGCAGAAAATGCGAAGTATGTTGTTTTGATGGACCCACTGGATGGTTCTTCGAATATTGATGTAAACGTTTCCGTCGGGACTATTTTCTCAATTTATCACCGAATTACCCCGATCGGCCAGCCTGTCACCGAAGAGGATTTCCTGCAACCCGGTAATCGTCAGGTTGCAGCCGGTTATGTGGTTTATGGTTCATCCACAATGCTGGTTTACACGACAGGTTGTGGTGTCCATACTTTTACTTATGATCCTTCCCTTGGTGTATTCTGTCTGACCCATGAAAAAGTCCAATTCCCGGAAAAGGGCAATATGTACTCTATCAATGAAGGAAACTACATCAAGTTTCCGATGGGTGTGAAAAAATACATCAAATATTGTCAGGAACAAGACGAAGCAACCCAGCGCCCTTATACAACTCGTTATATCGGTTCTCTGGTTGCTGATTTCCACCGCAATCTGTTAAAAGGCGGTATTTATATCTACCCAAGTACGGCAAGCCACCCAACGGGTAAACTCCGCTTACTTTATGAATGTAACCCAATCGCATTTCTGGCTGAACAAGCCGGTGGCAAAGCCAGCGATGGCGCAAACCGTATTCTGGATATCGTGCCAAATAAGCTGCACCAACGCGTACCTTTTTTTGTCGGCACCAAATCTATGGTAGAAAAAGCCGAAAGTTTTATGGCCGAATTTCCTGAACAATAAGTAGTATGATTGAGCCATTAACCATATACGCATTAAACTTAAAGTTGCAATTTATACCCAATGAATTTCAAATTGCAGCTTGCAAATCAATGTGATTGTTTATATCTCTCCGCTACGTTACGCGGGGAGATATAAGGCGCATATTTTCAGCGGGTGAAAAGATTCAAGAGAATAGAATACCCTTACAAGAGTCAGAAAATGAAAGGTACGCCAATCAGGCGCGGGATAAGCAAGCTATTCTTGATGCGGAAGCCGGTGTCATCGCACAAAATATCCACAGGGTGAGTAATATTTTATCCTCTTCCCCATCACAATTAACCGAACAAGCAAAATCCTACGCTTTGGGGAAAATTAATGGTGCAATATCCACGGAAACACAAAAATGGTTATCCCGATTTGGTACAGGCAGGATTAATCTCTCCATCGATAAAAAAGGAAAACTGGATAGCAGCGCTTTGGATTTGCTGTTACCTCTCTATGACAATAAAGCGGATTGGCTATTTTTCTCTCAGGTAGGTTATCGCCGTCACGATAGCCGCAATACCCTAAACCTCGGTCTTGGTGGACGTTATTTCACGCCTGATTGGATGTATGGCTTAAATACTTTCTTTGACAATGATTTTACGGGACAGCATCAACGGTTAGGTGTTGGGGGAGAAATCTGGACTGATTACGTTAAATTATCTGCCAATACTTACTGGCGCGTGAGCAAATGGCGTGATTCTCCCAAAGAACTGGACTATGAAGAACGACCAGCTAACGGCTACGATATTAATGGTGAATTTTTCTTACCCGCCTATCCAAACCTTGGGGGCAAGTTGAGTTATGAACAATACTTCGGCGATAACGTCGCCCTATTTAATCGGAAAACCAGACAGAAAAACCCTAATCTTGCTCGAATTGGACTGAATTATACCCCGATTCCACTGATGACAATGGGCGTCGATTATAAGTTCGGCAGCAGTGGACACAGTGAAGGACTCTTCCTGGCCAATTTAAATTACCATTTTGGTATACCTTTTGCTGATCAAATTTCACCAAGTCATGTTGCAGCTATGCGCACACTGATGGGCAGTCGTTATGATTTGGTGACAAGAAACAACAACATCGTATTGGATTACAGGAAAAAGCCGGTGTTCAGCCTGGTCTTGCCAAATACCTTAAGCGGATACAGTGCCCAACATGTCCAAATCACGCCGAATATTACCGCTGAGGACAAACTGAAAAAATTATCATGGCAGGCTAACGAAGAGTTCCGTAAAAACGGGGGAACTATCATCCCTCATGGTAAATCTGTTGAACTAGACTTGCCGAAATATTCGGTTAAGGGAATAAACAGCTATACCCTGTCTGCGACTTCTGAAATAGCGGGCAGCAATAAGCCTATGACATCTTATATGAATGTGGTTGTTGAACCTTTTACCATTAAAGAACAAAGCATCAAACCCAGTGGCACAGGCCCTGTGATTTCCAATGGCAAACCGGCTTATGATCTGGCAGCAACCATCACCTATGGCAATAAAAACAATCCGCCAATTAAAAACAAGGCAATACCGAAAGTACAATGGAGCATCGAGCCAGCAGATAAACATGCAACATTAATTTGGGACTCAGCAGGCATGACCAATGATGCAGGCCAGTTAACTGCAACGTTGAGCAGCACTCAGCCCCTAGATCCGAAAACAAAGATCTATCTGTCAATGGATGATCAACCCAAATGGGAGATAAAAAGCGACAAGCCTCTGAATTTCACCAATCTTGGTGATGCCATTCTAGCCAAAAATTTTGTATTTGATCAAAAAGCGCCTTATGAGGCAATGGAACACAAGCCAATCACTGTGACTGCGGCTGTGTTCGATCTCAATGGCAACCCAATCAACAAAAAAATAGACATGAACTTACAATGGAGTGTCGAGCCTACTGATATACCGGGATTATCTGTCAGGCCCGCTCCCGGCTATGAGAACTCCTCTGATCAAGATGGTAATATTAAGGCGATTGTGACCGGTACCCAAAGCGTGAAAGGTGTTAAAGTTGGGGTATTGATTAATGAGCAACGTCAAAGCTTCTCTGAACCATTCGATTTTGTCACACCAAAAAGCCTGAAGTTTGCATTCGGTGTAATATCGCAGTCACCTGCGGGGCCATTAACCGCTAACGGAAAGGAACGCTATACTTATAAGGTGCCAGTTATCGATGTAGACAGCAAACTTCCTTTGAAGAATCAGTCTCTTGGCAAACTGGCCGTGGAACTATTGAGTGCTGAACAGCAAGATTATGTATTTCCAGATAAAACTAAGATTGAGGTTCCTGCAAATCCAATCACCGATGCTGACGGTTATGTGACTCTCTCGATGACAAGCCAAGTCGCTATGGATGGTCTTTATTTTAACCTGTCCCCAGATCCATCCAGCGGCAATGTGGCAGATAGCATACAATCCGAACCGGTAAATTTCGATCCTATTCCAGTGCCGGTGGGAATTTTTATGGGTACGAAAGTCTCAAACAACAAGAAATATATTCAGGAGCAGGGAAGGCCGTATAACGTCCATGGAGATCTCGTCATTCAACTGACGCAAGATGGAAAAAACAATTTGTTTACGGACTATAACTTTCCTGACGGCGAGGGTAACCTTATCAATCCAGTCACCTTCAAATCTTCCAATCCTAAATTGGTGAGCGTAGATACCGATCCAAGTGGTAACGGAAATATCACATTCTCCGAAAAACATTTCTCCAATGAGAGCTGGCCGGTAACAGTGACACTCATCAAAAAGACTGATCAGGGTATCAAGTACGGTTATTACTATACTTTCAACCCACGAAAATACATACTTTTCGCCGATAACGAGCCAACTGTTGATTTGAGTCAGAATGATGTCTGTCCGCAGGTGCAATGGAACCAAAACCGTCTCAATGGCCAGATAGCACATGATCCGAATGTGTTTGATATAGGAGCCACTCCGCAAACGACCACACCGACTTCACTAAGTCATGAATATGACAAAGAGCATTTCCCTGACTTTGGACTTCAACATCTTAGTCAAAACATGGTGGGGACAACTATATTAAGAACATTTATTCCGGGAGATAAATCCACACAATATACAAAAGTGATGTATGGATATGACTATCTTACCAGGAAAGGTAAAAAGGCAACTGAATATGCACCCAAACAGCCGTCGATACCCATGTGTGTAATACGCGTTGATGGTTATGGCGAAATTCCTTAAATTAAACTACGGCTAATCTAAAATAAGCGCAGACTCAATTAGGGTTGGGTCTGTGCTTTTTTATTAGGCGCTTAAGCCACGCCAGCAGCCGAAAAATCCGAGGAATTTTGGCCTGCTTTGGCTATAATACCTCGCACTCCATTTTGGTTTAAAATTGAAGGAAACCGTTTTATGAGCCTGAATAATGTACCGGCTGGCAAAGAGCTACCTGAAGATATCTATGTCATCATTGAGATCCCAGCGAATGCAGATCCTATCAAATATGAAGTAGACAAAGAGTCTGGTGCCTTGTTTGTAGACCGTTTCATGTCAAGTGCAATGTTCTACCCATGTAACTACGGCTACATCAACAATACCCTGTCTCTCGATGGTGATCCCGTTGACGTATTGGTGCCAACACCATACCCATTGCAGCCAGGTTCTGTTATCCGCTGCCGTCCGGTTGGTGTCCTGAAAATGACTGACGAATCCGGTGAAGATGCAAAACTGGTCGCTGTTCCTCATACCAAACTGAGCAAAGAATATGATCACATCAAAGATGTGAACGATCTGCCAGAACTGCTGCGTGCCCAAATCACTCACTTCTTCGAGCACTACAAAGATCTGGAAAAAGGTAAGTGGGTCAAAGTTGATGGCTGGGATAATGTTGAAGCCGCTAAGGCCGAGATCCTGTCTTCTTTCGAACGCGCTACGAAAAAATAATCCTGACAGGTAGTAACAAAAAAACCTCTGTCCTTAATCGGGACAGAGGTTTTTGTTTACCTCTAATTTACTCTTCTTCGTGGCGTTTCAACCAGTCACCACAGGTTATCCGATGCAATCCGTCAACAGGCAATTTATAGAGGTAGATCCATGCCTTACCATACGGTGTTTCAATCAGTTCCCTTTCATACTCCTGAGCGTTTTTTTTCAACTCATCCAATTCTGTCAGGATGGATGGCGTAATACGATAAACTTCACATTCGATTGTTCCTTCACCACGGATAACCGCCGGATAGTGCCCCAGATCATAAATTTCATAACCTTCTAATCTGTGTTCTCCCAACAATTGGGCATCCGTCATCCAGTGATGATTGCCTTGTTTTCGCCTCAGGCTACCATAAACAATAACTCGCATCTTTAAAACTCAAACTCATAGAGCAGATCTAAAGCCTGATCAATACCAGATACCGCTTCCAGATACAATCTTGGCATCACACGATAACGCAACGTCAATGTCGCTAAAGAGTCAAAAATACCCACACCATACTTCACTTGTAAGTCATTGGTAATTCTACCACTGACAACCACCTGAGATTTATCACCGACTCCTTGGGTATCCAACGCCAAATCAGAGACACCAAAAGTTTCCCCAATCTTACCGACTAATTGACTACTCTGAGCAATTCCTAATCCAATCAGCATGGCCGCCATCTGCGAGTTGTCAGAATCCCCTTTTTCTAACCCTTCGCCACGTAACAAGTAAGACAAAGCTTCCTGTTGGGATTTTACCGGATCAGAAAAAACTTCCACTTTCGGTTTATCTGCCAATCCAGTAACACGTACACCCGCAATAACTTTGTTCGCTGTCGATTCTGGATTACGGATAGCTTCAATGTTCAACAATGGCTGATCTGGCGGGCCAGAGAACATAATGGTTCCCTTACGCACTTGCAAATCTTGCCCATAAGCATGGAAATTCCCTTCCGGAATATCAATCTGACCATTCAGCCCCAGCCCCTGCTTATCCTGAATGACTTTCAAATTTCCTTTAAGCTGCGCCTTCAAACCAAATGCACTCAGGTGTACATCATCGCCAATATGAACATTTAAATTACTTTGAATCAAAATAGGTGATTTTTTCTTCTCGATTGGCTGGAGATTATTATCCAGCATCACTTCATCCGCAGAAACGCCTACCGCTGATTCCGGTAACTCCTGAACGGTAATACGTGCCCACGGGATATCGACATTACCGTCAAGTTTCAACAGGTTTGGTTTTGCCTCCAACACCAAATTTGGACTGATATCCACCTTCACCATCGGTGGAACCGTGACACGTAATTGGTCACCATCGGCTGTCACTCTGGCGTACCAGGCATTCAGGTTGCGCCAGTCAGCATAACCATTTAGATTGAGTTGCCCTTTGGGTGTTCTAATCATGCCATGCATATCAGAGCTGGCACCGGCAAAGTGAACGGCTAATTGGCCTTGGGTGATATCGAATGGCAGCCAATGACTGCTCAGTTGCAGGGCATCGGCGTTAAGTTGACCAAATAGCAGCGGATCTCTGGCATTACCACCAATACGTAAATTGGCACTTAATCCCCCTTCCGCTTTTTCGCCTTTACCTAAAATGGGCTTAACCAAGCCTAAAGAAAGTGCCTGAATATCGACATTACCCGCTAATTTTCGGCTGCCTTCTAAATCAGCGACCTGCACATCGCCTTTCAATATTCCATTGCCCGCTAACTTGAATAACCATGCCAAATTCGCTTTGCCATCTGCCAGACCTGCATTCAAGGTGAGTGCGTCAAAATGAATCGGTAATGTATTACCTTCTACAACCTGACGAACTTGTACCCCATTCCCTTGGAGAGCCACTTTTGCCTGGGGCAACCCCTGCCCTGCTGTCCATCTGATCTCAGCATTACCATTGAATACGCCCTTAAGTTGGGTGCTTTTATCAAGGAATGGCCGGATCATAGCCAGATCAAAGCGTTCAAGTACCACTTGAGCATGACCGCTACTCCCCGCTTCAATAGGTTTTGAGATACAAAGCTGAGCATCAGGATTAAGCCAGCAATGAGGCCCCACGATGGCCTTTTGCTGCAAGTTGAAGTAATCAATGGCTATCGCTTTACTTAAACGCCACACACCAACCGGTGTATTAAAGTCAGTCTCGTTAATACTGCCTTGCCAGTGCTCCTTGTGACGATCAAAACTGCCATTAAGTGCCAATTGGCCGGATACCGGCGTTCCTTCAATTTTCAGTTGTAAATGATGCTGCTTTTCTGTGCCTTTCGCGTTGAGTGTCAGGTTCCTGATGGTTAAATCCGCCTGCTGCAATTGCCGCACAATAATCGACAACTGCCCCTGGATCTGCTCAGCCGAACGTACATCACCTTTGATCGTGGCGCTATCCACGCTTAACTCATCCTGCCAGCGCAGCCCACGTGCATTCAAATCTGCCATGACTTGGGGGGCTTGCATATTGCCGCGCAGTTTGACTTCACCGGTAATAAAGCCAGCCAAACCCGGCAGTAAGCCCGTCAATTGTGGTGCATGAATTTCCCCATCCAGTTTCCACGCCTGATCCGTAAGCTGCCCCTGTATATTCAGCGTATTACGCCCAACGGCAAGATCAAGTTGAGGAATATTCCACTGACCTGCTGCATTACCCGATGCCTTGCCACGCGCTTTGATGATATTCTGCTTCACATGACCATCAAGGGCAATTTCAGGGACCTGGAGCTGCCAGCTTCCTCCATACACGCTACCACGCACGGCTATTTTTCCGTTGATTTCAGCGGGCCATTCCGGCCACTGTTTAGCTGTATTGATACCATCCAACATTAATTTGGCATTCCAGCTAATGGCCTGACTCCAATCAACCACACCGACAATATCGGCTTTCCCCTGCAAGGCCGCCAAACGCAAGCGCGTTAGCTTCAGTAATTCTTCATTGCCTTTTGCATCCAACATTAGCGATGCCGGCGGAAGATCATTGCCCTTAATATCCGACCGGAGAGAAAGATCGTAGTGGCTTGCTTGACCATTCAGGCGCAACTTGACGCCATCAAGCTGATAGTCTGGCTTGCCTTGCAGCGGCCATTGCAGTTGCTGGCTTTTCAATGTCAAACGTACAGGCAAGTCGGCTTTTGCCAATTCAGTCTGAGCATCCAAACTGGCGGCAACAGGGCCAGAAAGATTCAACGCAAGATTAAGCTGCTGTAATAACGCACCTTTTAGCGTCAAATCGATCTGTTGGCCGGTTAAGTCATCCAGATTGATATGTTTTAAATTATCGACCTTACCCTTAACCTCCAGATTTACTGGCCATTGTTCAGCAAGTTTTGCCGTCCCTTGTATCGCCAATGAGCCTTCCGGTGCCTGCACACTTAATGTTTTTATCTCGACTGCCTGCCTCTGATTACTGGCCTGTAGCCGCAAATCGTTAATCGTGATATCGGTATCACCGGTTAAATGAAGCTGACTGCCGTGGATGCTTTCCAGCGTGATATCAAGCGGAATGGGAATATGGGGTAACTCTGTTAACAGCGGTTGGGCAAACAGCGCTTTCAACGTTTCACCCAGGGATTTTTCCGGTTTAGCCTGCTGCCTAACTTTTTGTGCTGTACCGATTTTTTCAGATGCACTTTTTGGCAATGCCACTAACAGGTTATTAATTTCCGTCGGTTTTAATATCAGCCGTTTTTCCTGCCACTGAGCTGCCGTTTTAAACTCATCCAACGCAATGGCAATACCATCTACCTGCACATGAATGTTTTTCAAGGAAAGCAAATCCAGTGAAATAGGATACGGTGTTTGCAATTCAGTCAATGGTTCCGATTCAGTCGCAGGTGCCGATGGCGGCAATTCAGCGGTATTCACCGCAACAGTAACACCTTCAGTGGTCAAGGCATTGACACATACCTGGCTGTGTTTCAGGCAGGAGAGCTGGATAGAAAGGTGTAAATTGTCTGCATTGACGTTAACACCTGGCATCTGATATTTGACGCCTTTTAACGTTAAATTGCGCCAACCGCCGCTGACACTCGCAATATCCAATCCCGGAACCCAACGTGCCGCACTGTTGATCACAAAATGCAAGCCCGTTTGCGTGCCAACCAGCCCAGTAACTGCCACCAATAACAGGCCGACAATCAGCAGGAAAGCAATACTCACCCTTTTTGCCCACTTCATAGTTCAGCCCCTAACCCAATATAAAATTCAATATTGCGACTATCTGGATCACTGATTGGCGTTGCTAAATCAAACTTTATCGGCCCAACCGGTGAAGCCCAACGCACGCCAATTCCCGCACCGGTTTTAAAATTACTTTTTCTGATATCATTCACCGCTTCACCGGAATCAACAAACAATGCACTCCACCAATTACCATAAATATTGTATTGATATTCCAGCGAGCCAACCGCCAATTTTGATGCCCCGATTAATTTACCCCCACTGTCTTTTGGTGAGATTTTCTGGTACTTATAGCCACGAATACTGCGATCCCCTCCGGCAAAGAAGCGCAAATCCGGTGGTACTTTGTCGAATTCACTGGTTTCTATCCAGCCCAAATCTGCCCGTACCACAAAACGGTGATTCTCCCGATACGTTCTTACCCAGACGTGATGTGCCTGTAACACCAAAAAATCGACATTGGACTGCCAAGCTGTATCAGAAATATCGATCGAGTAACGCTGGCTATCTCCCCAATAAGGCATCGTGCCACCACGCTGGCGAATACGGCTGAGACTAAATCCCGGATAAAGCAACATGGTGGTATTGCTGACTTTAGCCTGGGTAAAGTGGCTAAGGCTCCAGCGCAGATTCACGCCGTACTGCCAACCCGTGAAACGATCCCAATTACGGGAAAGATTCAAGGTTGCCGTATCCGAAATAGTGTCGTTAATATCTTTGCGTCGATAACCCGTTTGTAGTTGGTAATATTCTTCCAGTGGGTTGACTTTAAGCGGCATTTTGTAGGCTGCGTCAATGACTTGATCGCGGGCAGAAAGGTTAAGGCTACTACTCAAACTGTGTCCACGAGAATTCAGCCACGGTTTTTTCCATTTAGCCTGCACACGAGGCCCGACATCCGTTCCATAACCGCCCCCCAATTCAACATAGTTAGCAGAGCGAGGCACTAAGGATGCATTTAATGGCAATACCTTATCTTTACTCTCACGTCCTGTTTTAAAATCGGGCACAACAACCGCAGAATTGAACCATCCAGTATCAACCAAACGGCGGTTAAACTCGGCTAATTGTTCCGAGGTATAGTATTCACCTGATTTGAAAGGAATAAGATTATCTAGGTAAGTTTCACGAATTTGCGATCCGGAGAATGTTACTGGGCCAAAACGATAACGTTGTCCGCTATCAAAATCAAAATCCCATATAGATTCATGCAGATCCTTTGCTACCCCTAATTCACTTTTTTTCATGACAGCATCAAAATAGCCTTTCTTAACCGCCAAATTTGTCAATGAATTTTTAAAATCTTCATATTCACCGTGGTTGAGTATTGTCCCGTCTTTTGGCATATTTTTCTTAATCAGGGCGGCATAATCTTGATCTGTTTTCGCACCACCTTCCAAATCAACATTCACTTTAGCGACTCGTACAGGTTCACCAAGCGTAACCTTTGCAGTTAAAACAGGGCGGGCAGGAGGCGTGTTCTCTTGATAGGTGAATTCAACGGTGGGAGCATAATATCCCAATGGACGAAGCCCTTGTCGTATCGCTTTCTCCACCCGAGCACGAAAACGGCCATCAGGAGAAACTTCATCGGTGCTGATATTGGAAAGTTGTACTCTGGCATTTTTTTCTAATTCGCCAGAAAGTCCTTCCAACTTCAATCGTAAATTTGCACTATAAGCCGATGGAGTGATGATAGAGACAAAAAGCGCACATACGAGGGGATATCGTGACACTCGAACTCCTAATATTTATCTACCTGTTGAATAAAATTCAACAACATAAAAATGCCGCAATGAATTAATTCTGGTAAAGTTTTAACAATATACAAGCAACATATAACCATAAGACTTTGAATATACAGGAGGGAATCTTGCCAAATTCAACCAATGAAAGACAACCTGTTTCTTCACCAGATGCCATACCGGGTAGAACCACTCCATTAACCGTATCACCCTACCATGTCATCACACAGCATGCGATAGAGAACATTCCTGAAAATATGGAAATTGCCTATGTAGGAATGGGATGTTTTTGGGGCGTGGAACGCCTTTTTTGGCAGCAGGCAGGCATCTACACCACTTCCGTCGGTTACAGCGGCGGTACTACGCCAAACCCCACTTATGAAGAAGTGTGCACTGGTTTAACAGGTCACGCAGAAGTGGTCAGGATCGTATTTGATCCAACCCAAATTACCTATTCGCAATTACTCACTCTGTTCTGGGAAAATCACGATCCCGCCCAAGGTATGCGTCAACATGGCGATATTGGTACTCAGTACCGTTCCGCCCTGTACACGGTTTCACCACAACAGTATGAACAGGCCATTGCCAGCCGTGACCAATACCAACAAGCGCTGACGCAAAATAACGACCAACGTACCATCACAACGGAAATTCGTGAAGCTGGGCCATTCTACTTTGCCGAGGATTATCACCAGCAATACCTCCACAAAAACCCCGAAGGGTATTGTGGCCTGGGAGGTACTGGTATCTGCTTCCCACCAACACTTAGGAATTAGCTGATTGAGTTAGCCCAATGGTATGACTATTGGGTTAACTGCCAAAGAACCCGTCGTAGATTCGAATTTACTACTCAGCCAAATTAGTTTTTATGACACTGACCGTAATTCTGGAAAAATCGGCATCCCATCCTTAAAATAAACATTTTTGTTTTTCTTTTTCACTTTATTGTTAATTTATTTAACGTATACGTTATAATTATAACGTTGGTTCAGGAGAACAAATGAAGTACAGTGAGTTTAAGCGATGGTTACTACAACAGGGAGCTGCATTCAAAAAAGCGTCTGGCGGTGGCAGTCACCAAAAAGTTAGTTTGAATGGCCGGCGTTCAGTTTTTCCTGATCACGGTTCCAAAGAAATGCCAGAGCCGCTCCGCAAGAAGATATTAAAGGATCTGGGACTATGAGCTTCAAAATAAAAAATTAATATCAATATATTTTGGTAATTTTAGCCGAAAAATCAAACAAAGGTAGTCAAATGTCCATATTCCATTACCCAGTTAAATTAGAGCATGATAAATCGACAGGAGCTTACGTCGTATCATGCCGTGACTTACCCCTGATGAACTCAGTGGGTGACTCTATTGATGAGGCTCTTTTGGAGGCTGTTGAAGGTGTGGTAACAGCTATAGCAATAGAAATTGAGGAACGCCGCCCTATTCCTCTGGGTAGTGCTCCACTTGATGGTGAATACGTTGTTAATGTACCTGTGCTGGTAGCAATGAAAGCCGCTTTGCATAATGCCATGATAGAAACTGGCACACGCAAAGCTGAATTAGCCAGAAAAATGGGACAAAAACCCGCACAAATCGATCGATTACTTGATGTTGAGCATTCATCAAAAATTGAAACCGTCGAATTGGCATTACACCAACTAAACCGCAATGTGGGAATTTCTGTAATGACCGCAACAGTATAAATAACTCACGATCAAAAAACGGCCGTAAGGCCGTTTATTATACTAATGCGATGTATCATATTGATCTTATTACATTGTCATTAGTCGATGAGCAGTTACAAACAATCACCCTATTTCGGTCTGTAAGCGCAATACTTGCTGATTAACTTCACTCATTACATGGAAATGGCGTTTATCTTTGATTTTTGGGGGTAAAATCTTTCCATAATTAAATTCAAAAGCGCCCATGTCCTTAATATATAACCGCCCGCGGAATAGGGTTTTCACGTAGAGAGCAATTTTCAATGGGTTATAATGGCGAAAGATTTTCATCTCTGTTTTTTCCTCCCATGCTTCTTACGATATGATTTTATGACTACTGCATAACATTTATTCATTACATAACGAGTCAATGCGTCACTGTTATGCCAACTGTATAGACTACGTATATGGAAATTTGTTCCCCCAACATTCAGATTCAATCACTATTTTGATATAACATAATGATATTAATGAGCATTATATTACATCATCCTCTTGTTTACTTATACATCACTCTAAATGTTATCAAATTGTTTATTTTATTGAGGACAGACCAGTTAACAAGCGCTATGCTGAATATGTCATTCCCTGATAACATGCCACACCATGACAAATAAGGAATAAACATGTTAAAAAACAATATCTTAATTAAAATCGTGTTATCTGCAATATTGAGTATCACGTCAATATTTGCGTTCGCCCATAACATCACCTTAGAACAACCTGTTCCCGCTGTCAGTGTGACAGATAAAGGTGAGCTGTTGCTAAACGATGGTAAGTTCAACTACCAAAATTGGAGCAGTTCTGAACTTACGGGAAAAGTCAGAACGATCCAGCATATTGCCGGTCGTAGTTCCGCAAAAGAGATGAATGATCCCTTGATTCAGGCATTGAAGGATGCGGATTTACCCAAGGATAAATACCAAACCACCAGCATCGTGAATACCGATGAGGCTATTTTTGGCACTGGTGTTTTTGTTCGCAATAGCATCGAAGACAGTAAAAAACAGTTCCCGTGGTCACAATTTATTGTCGATAGTCACGGGCTGGTTAAAAAGGCTTGGGGACTGGAACCCAAAAGTTCGGCAATCATTGTACTGGATAAAAATGGTAAGGTGAAATTCGTCAAAGATGGCAAATTAAGTCACGAAGACATTACACACGTTATCAGCCTAATTAAAGAAGAATTGCAAAAATAGCCGATTCAATACCGTACAGTGATAATGGTTCTCCCATATTGTGAGCCATTATCACCTTCACATTATCGCTTTCGTATTAAAAAACTCTGACCCTGAATCCTGGATTAAGAAAAGA
The DNA here is from genome assembly GCF_037265215.1 of Xenorhabdus griffiniae. Taxonomy (NCBI): domain Bacteria; kingdom Pseudomonadati; phylum Pseudomonadota; class Gammaproteobacteria; order Enterobacterales; family Morganellaceae; genus Xenorhabdus; species Xenorhabdus griffiniae. The sequence continues at coordinate 4,402,312 of NZ_CP147737.1, forward strand.
TTCACGCGGCGTGTAATCGAGTGTTTTCCCTTCCCAATCCGTCACATATGCCCCCGCAGCAATAGCAATGGCATGGCCAGCTCCCGTATCCCAGATGTTGGTTGGCCCAAAGCGTGGGTAAAGTTGAGCTTTTCCCTCTGCCACCATGCAGAACTTAAGTGAAGAACCTACCTCAAGTGTGTCGTGCACTCCTAGCTGGGAAAGATAGTCTTGCAACTCCTCGTCGTCCTTGTGAGAACGACTGACTACCACCACGGGTGGCTTTGCCGGCATAACTTTAATGGGAAGGCTCTGACCATTGGTTTCTTTCCATGCCTGCCGCCCTTGCCCTGAATATAAGATATTCTGTACCGGAACATAGACAACTCCCATCACAGGCACACCATTTTCTACCAATGCGATATTAACGGTAAATTCACCATTGCGGCGAATAAACTCTTTCGTGCCATCCAATGGATCAACCAGCCAATAACGCTGCCAATTTTTCCGCTCTTCCCATGCTGGTGGATCTTCTTCTGATAACAACGGAATATCAGGTGCAATGCGTAACAATCCCGCTTTAATGATCTGATGAGCTGCAATATCCGCAGCAGTAACAGGTGAATCATCCATTTTATGCTTTACTTGCAGCGGCTGTTCAGCCAGATAAACCTCCATGATCGCTGCGCCTGCTTCTCGTGCTAATTGGCAGATCTGTTGTAGCATCATACACCTCTGCGTTTGTTGTTTGGCTATACCACTTGAAGTACCATTTTTAACGCATTTTTTACCGGAATGGCGAATATTTTATTCATCCATCATTCCAAACTCAGCTAAAAAATAGCCGGTTAACCGGCTATTCAATAAGTTACAGAATTTCCAATAATTCCACTTCAAAGATCAGCGTGCTATAAGGCGGGATGGATGCTCCAGCGCCACGCTCACCATAAGCCAGATTATGTGGAATATAGAGTTCCCATTTGGAACCAACTGGCATCAAGGTCAATGCCTCAATCCAACCTGGGATCACGCCGCTAACAGGGAATTCTGCTGGCGTACCGCGCTGCACTGAACTATCAAATACCGTGCCATCGATCAGGCGGCCTGTATAGTGAACACGAACACGGTCAGTACGGGCAGGGATAGCGCCATCACCTTGTGCCAGAACAGAAAATTGCAGACCAGACTCTGTGCTGCTGACGCCTTCACGCTGAATATTTTCTGCCAGGAATTTTTTGCCTTCTTCTGCCATCGCCTGCTGACGTTCACGGCGAACGCTATCAGCACGTTCATGTATCTCACGTAACGCACGATGTAGTTCTTCTACCGGAATAGCAGGAGAACGGCTTTCCAACGCATCACACAGCCCTGCCAACAGGGCTTCTGGTTCTAACCCTTGTAAACCGGATTCCTGTAATTGTTGTCCAACCTGCAAACCAATACCGTAACTTGCGCGCGCTTCAATAGACTCAAAAGAAGGTTTTGTCATGAAAGTACCTGTTATTAAATGAGTGAAAGCTCAAGCATAACAGCACTGTCTGGATGGGTAAACGCGGGAAAGTGGGTAAAAACAAAAAACGCCGGCAATGCCAGCGTTTTTTGTCACATGTTCTTCAGCTAATCAACGATTAAGCTTCTGGAACGATGTTAACGTTCAACTGTGCAAATACATCGCTGTGTACCTGGAAGTGAACTTCGTGTTCACCAACAGTACGCAGAACGCCGTTAGACAGGCGAACTTCGCTCTTAGATACTTCAACGCCAGCTGCAGTCACTGCATCAGCGATATCACGAGTACCGATAGAACCGAACAGTTTACCTTCGTCACCCGCTTTAGAAGCGATAGTGACAGAACCCAGCGCACTGATTTTCTCTGCACGAGCTTGTGCTGCTGCCAGAACGTCAGCCAGTTTAGCTTCCAATTCAGCACGACGAGCTTCGAAGAATTCGATGTTTTTCTTAGTTGCAGGAACAGCTTTGCCCTGTGGTACTAAGAAGTTACGGGCATAACCCGCTTTAACGTTAACTTGGTCACCCAGGCTACCCAGGTTCGCTACTTTATCAAGCAGAATAATTTGCATTACCTTATCCTCTCAAAGTCGTTAATGGACTGAGCCTATTACTGATGACGATCAGTGTAAGGCAACAGAGACAGGTAGCGCGCACGCTTGATAGCACGAGCGAGCTGGCGCTGGTATTTTGCACGAGTGCCGGTAATACGGCTTGGTACAATTTTACCGCTTTCGGTAATGTAGTTTTTCAGCGTAGCAATATCTTTATAATCGATCTCTTGTACGCCTTCCGCGGTGAAGCGGCAGAACTTGCGACGACGGAAATAACGTGCCATTTGGCTAGTCTCCAGAATCTATCAATTCAATCTGCTCGGCATGTAGAACCAGTTTGCTAAGACCATTGCGCCCATAATGGGAATTAATGAATCCTGAAACCATTATTCGACTGCCGACCGTTATACTGTGAGTATATTCCTGTAACAACTGTCCGCTGGCAATAACGGGCATTCTGCACCATGATTGCCTGCTGAATCCGGCTTCCTGTTGCTGTGAACGATGTTCAAGCACAAACTGACAATGCGGAATCCCAGATGGACTGACTCTTCGTATCGGTGCTTTGCACACTGTGCCTGTGAGCACCAAACGATTGGTTGTCACGGTAATTACTCTTCAGAATCCCCAGCTTCATCAGCATCATCAACCAGGTCTTCTTCCAAGACCAGATCACGGCTGCGACGTTCGTCTTTAGCCTTAACCATTGGTGATGCTTCAGTTATTGCGTGCTTAACGCGCATAACCATGCTACGGATAACGGCGTCGTTGAAGCGGAAGTTAGTTTCCAGCTCATCAATCGCTTCTTGTGGCGCTTCAACGTTCATCAGAACGTAGTGAGCCTTGTGCAGTTTGTTGATTGGGTAAGCCAGTTGACGACGACCCCAGTCTTCCAGACGGTGAATCTGACCTTGCGCGTTAGTGATAGTCGCACTGTAACGCTCGATCATGCCCGGAACCTGTTCGCTTTGGTCAGGATGGACCATAAAAACGATTTCGTAATGACGCATTAGCATTGCTCCTTACGGATTATTCAGCCTCCTGTCAGGGTCAGCCGTGGCCCATGGAGGCAAGGAACGTGTTTAGTACGGCTGAAAAATCGACGCGTCACTATACCCGTACAATACAAAAAACTCAATAAAGAATTATCGGGCACTTCTCTGGCGCACGATTTCAAACAAGCATACCCCTGTCGCAACCGATACGTTTAAAGAAGAGACGGAACCCGCCATGGGAATACTGATTAATTCATCACAATGTTCGCGAGTCAATCGACGCATACCTTCACCTTCCGCGCCCATCACCAGCGCCATCGGTCCCGTCAACTTGCTTGCGTATAAATCATGCGTGGCTTCACCGGCAGTGCCGACAATCCAGATATTGTGTTCTTGCAGTAAGCGCAATGTCCGCGCAAGGTTAGTCACTCGGATCAGCGGTACACTTTCTGCCGCACCACAGGCCACTTTTTTGGCGGTGGCATTCAATTGTGCAGAACGATCACGAGGAACAATAACGGCATCAACTCCCGCAGCATCCGCGGTACGCAAGCAAGCTCCCAGATTATGCGGATCGGTGACACCATCCAATACCAGCAGAAATGGACGCTCTAGCCGAGATAACAATTCCGGCAGATCATTTTCCTGATACTGACGTCCTGGCTTGACTCGTGCAATGATCCCCTGATGGACGGCACCTTCTGTTTGGGAGTCCAACCATTGACGGTTGGCAATTTGTACCGCGATACCGATACTTTCCAACTCTTGCAATAATGGGGTTAAACGGCGATCTTCACGCCCTTTCAACACATAAACTTCCATGAAACGTTGTGGATCGCGCTCCAGCAAGGCTTTAACGGCATGGATACCGTAGATAATTTCACTCATGACTGACTGATACCTGACTCACTGATATCGTTAAGATACCGAAAATAGTGGGCGGCCGAACCCGCCCTGTTTGATGATTGTATGGATTCATTTTACTCGCGATTAGCTCGCGCTTTTTTTCGCACGCTTCGCTTTCAGTTTTGCCGCAATTTTTTTAGTCTTGCTTGACGGTTTTTTCTTTTTGCCTGACTTAGGCTCTGTAAACTTTTCCGCACTTTTCTTTTTACGAAAGGCGTTATCTGGCTCAAAATTGGCTGATTTTTTATGATCACGACCTTTTTTACTATTTTTACGCTCTGGCGTACCTTTTTTCGCCTTATTGCGGGCTGTCTTCCCTTGATTACGCGCTTTACGGGTTGTTGAAAGTAGGGTGAAATCAATATTACGTTCATCCATATGAACCGCTTCCACCCGAATCTCGACTTCATCACCGAGGCGATAAGTTGTTCCAGAAGACTCACCAATCAAACGCTGGCCGACGTTATCATATCGATAATAATCATTATCCAACGTTGAAACATGTACCAAGCCGTCAATAAACAGATCATTTAAGCGAACAAAGAAACCGAAACCTGTCACGCTGGTAATCAATCCAGTGAAAACATTACCCACTTGATCTTGCATGAAATCACATTTTAACCAGTCAGCCACATCCCTTGTCGCTTCGTCAGCACGGCGCTCGGTCATGGAACAGTGGTCACCCAATTGCAGCATCTGCTCCATGTCGTTGTGCCAACCTCCTGTTGGCGTCCCGTTCTGCTCAATAGCACCTTTTTCTTGTGCCAATAAGTACTTAATCGCACGATGCAGAGCCAGATCAGGGTAGCGGCGGATTGGCGAAGTGAAGTGAGAATAAGAGCGTAATGCCAGACCAAAATGCCCGCGATTCTCCGGCTCATAGATCGCTTGCTTCATAGAACGCAACAGCATCGTTTGTAGTAACTCGTGATCGGGCCGATCCGCAACTTGTTTCATCAATTGCGCATAATCTTTCGGTTCTGGCGTCAGGCCCCCCAACAAGCTCAATCCCAATTCATTGAAGACTGAACGCAGGTTCAGGATACTCTCTTCTTTTGGTCGATCATGGATGCGGTATAACGCAGGCTCATGGTGTTTTTCAACAAAGCGAGCGGCGGCAATGTTCGCCAAGATCATACACTCTTCAATAAGCTTATGTGCATCGTTACGTACAACGGGTTCTATACGTTCAATGCGACGTTCTGCATTAAAGATAAACTTGGCTTCTTCCGATTCAAACGAAATAGCGCCACGCTGTTCACGCGCATGTTCCAGTGCCTGATAAAGCTCATGCAGATGCTCAATATGTTGCACCAGTGGCTTGTAGTGCTCACGTAGTTCTTGATCACCCTGCAAAATCTTCCAGACTTTGGTATAGGTCAAACGAGCGTGTGAATTCATCACCGCTTCATAAAACTTGTAGGAAGAGAGCTTGCCTTGGGCGGAAACAGTCATTTCACACACCATACATAGGCGATCAACTTCTGGATTGAGGGAGCACAAGCCATTAGATAGCACTTCCGGCAGCATAGGGACAACCTGGGATGGGAAGTAAACCGAGTTACCGCGGCTGCGTGCTTCCATATCCAAAGCAGTTTGCGGACGAACATAGTAGCTGACATCAGCAATCGCTACCCACAACCGCCAACCGCCACCCCGTTTTCTTTCGCAATACACCGCATCATCGAAGTCTCGTGCATCTTCACCGTCGATTGTCACTAGCGGCAAGGCCCGTAAATCTACCCGGTCTTGCTTGGCCGATTCCGGTACATGCTCAGCCAAACCCGCAATCTGTTTTTCTACCATCGGCGGCCAGCTATGGGGAATTTCATGGGTACGCAGTGCGATCTCAACCGCCATGTTCGTTCCCATCGTCTCGCCCAGCACTTCAACAATTTTGCCAATGGCTTTAGTCCGGCGAGTCGGGCGATTTGTCAATTCAACCACCACAACATTACCCATTCTTGCCCCACAAGTGACTTCTTTCGGGATCAAGATATCGAAACAGAGACGGCTATCATCTGGGACGAAAAATCCCATGCCAGCATCCATAAAATACCGGCCAACAATCTGGCTACTCTTGGGTTCCAAAACCCGCACGATACGCACTTCAACGCGGCCTTTTCTGTCTGGTCGCAAGGGCTGTGCCAGTACCACATCACCGTGGATCGCCATTTTCATCTGATCGGCTGGCAGGTAATAGTCTTCTTTGTGCCCTTCCGCACGCAGAAAACCATAACCATCGCGGTGTCCAATCACCGTGCCTTTCAATAAATCCAGCCGCTCTGGTAATGCATAACATTGCCGGCGGGTAAAAACCAACTGTCCGTCACGCTCCATTGCCCGCAAACGGCGGCGCAGTGCTTCCTGTGCATCTGGAGTGGTTAACTGAAGTTCCTGTGCTAATTCCTGACGGCTTACCGGCGTGGCGTGTTTAGAAATGATATCCAAGATGTATTCACGGCTTGGGATAGGAGATTCGTATTTTGCAGCCTCTCGTTCCTGAAAAGGATCTTTTGACATCATCATTCCTCTATTGTCATCAGCAAGCTGTTTATCCCCTTGCTTCACTTAACCAAAAGTAATTGATAAAGGGGACGATTGTCATTGACCATGTCGGCCACAGTATGTTTATCCAACTCTTCCAAAAAATTTTCTACCGCTTGATTCAAGACCGACTTTAAGCGACATGCAGGCGTGATTTGACAGGCACTACAGTTAACCAATGACAAAGGTTCTAATGAACGAACCACATCACCAATTTTGATCTCGTTGGCAGGTTTCCCTAAACTAATGCCGCCATTTTTTCCCCTGACAGCATTCACTAATCCTAAGTGACTCAGTTGATTGATGATTTTTACCATATGGTTACGCGAAACACCATAAACTTCAGTGACTTCTGTAATACTCGTCATTTGGCCCTCTGGTAACGAGGCCATATAAATCAAGGCACGTAATCCATAATCGGTAAAACTGGTTAACTGCACACTCACCTCTGAGAGACTGAATATAACGGAGCTTATTTGGCACCAAAAAATGTATGTTTGTTGGTTTTCGTTAGTTAATCATCATTATGTGGGTATTTTAAAAATTAAGCAAAACGGGAAAAAACAAAAACCGGGCAATAAGCCCGGCCATGTGCGCATAAAAGATGAATTTATCGATTAAGCATCAAAGGGATCACGCAGGATCATCGTTTCCGCACGATCTGGGCCTGTAGAAATAATATCAACAGGAACGCCTGTCAGCTCTTCTACACGTTTGATGTAGTTCAATGCTGCTTGTGGCAATTGGCTGTGATCTTTCACGCCAAAAGTGCTTTCATCCCAGCCAGGCAGGGTTTCATAGACGGCTTCAAGCCCTTCCCAGTTTTCGGCAGCCAGTGGCGTTGTGTCAATGACTGTGCCATCAGGCAGGCGATAACCAACGCAGATTTTCACTTCTTTCAAGCCATCCAGCACATCCAGTTTAGTCATGCAGAAGCCAGACAGAGAGTTGATTTGGATCGCGCGACGAATAGCAACGATATCCAACCAGCCAGTACGACGGCTACGACCTGTAGTCGCACCAAACTCCTGACCTTTCTGACGCAGGTATTCACCTGTTTCATCAAACAGTTCAGTTGGGAATGGACCGGCCCCTACACGGGTAGAGTAAGCCTTGATGATACCCAGTACATAATCAACATAACGTGGACCCAGGCCAGAACCCGTTGCAACGCCACCCGCCGTGGTGTTAGAAGAAGTCACATAAGGATAAGTACCGTGGTCGATATCCAGCAAAGTCCCCTGCGCACCTTCAAACATGACCAATTCACCTTTCTGGGTTGCTTTGTACAGCAAGTCAGAAACGTCAACTACCATGCCCGTCAGGATATCGGCAACCGCCAAAATGTCATCTAAGGTTTTCTGGTAATCGACGGCAGGTTCGTTGTAATAGTTAACTAACTGGAAGTTGTGGTAGTCGATGATTTCTTTCAGTTTGACAGCGAAAGCTTCTTTATCAAACAGATCACCCACACGCAAGCCACGACGTGCAACTTTGTCTTCGTACGCAGGACCAATACCACGACCTGTTGTACCAATCGCCTTGGCTCCACGCGCTTTTTCGCGGGCGTTATCCAATGCAACATGGTAAGGCAGGATCAGCGGACAAGCTTCAGAAATAAGCAGGCGCTCACGTACAGGAACCCCACGTGATTCAAGCGCTTTCATCTCTTTCATCAAAGCATCTGGTGCTAAAACGACGCCATTTGCGATAATGCTAATGACATTTTCACGTAAGATCCCGGACGGGATTAAGTGGAGAACGGTTTTTTCACCGTTGATGACTAGTGTATGGCCCGCGTTGTGGCCCCCTTGATAACGAACTACATATTTAGCTCGTTCAGTCAGCAAGTCGACGATTTTACCCTTGCCCTCGTCACCCCATTGGGTGCCCAATACGACAACGTTCTTACCCATTTCAAAAGTTCACTCGGTTGCTTAAAAATGGATTCTACCATCTCATTTAGCACCTTTCAGTATTTTTTATTACTTCTTGTTATTTCGTTTCATTATATAAATGGGCTGATAAGTAAATAATTAGTAATTATAGCGGGTTATAAAAAAGCCACTGTCATTTTTTTACAGTGGCTTACAGTAAGTTAAGAGAATATTACTTCGCAGGGGCTTTCATATAACGGAAGAAGTCAGTATCTGGACTCAGTACCATTACATCATTACCGTTATTCTTGAAGCTCTTCTCGTAAGCACGCAAGCTACGGATAAACGCATAGAATTCAGGATCTTGATTGAACGCATCCGCGAATAGTTTAGTGGCTTCCGCATCACCTTCACCACGTAATACCAATGCTTCGCTCTGCGCTTCTGCCCTGATTTCAGTTGCTGTTTTATCAGCAGCAGCCCGGATTTTTTCTGCTTCTTCCGAACCTTCTGAACGCAGGAGACGCGCTTCGGCTTCACGATCAGCACGCATACGCTGGTAAATAGCTTCTGAAATTTCCTGTGGCAAGTTGATCTGTTTGATACGAACGTCAACAACTTCAATACCTAACGCAGCCATGCTGTTTGGATTAATGGCTGGTTGCTTGCCTTTTGTCTCTTTTTCTACCAAGGCCGCAGCAGAGGCAATAGCATTATCGACATCTGTTGCATCATCTTCTTCGTGGGTTCCCCGATTCAGGGCATCACGCACATCGGTAGTTAAACGACCACGAGAATCAGTCACAATACCGCGTACATCAAGACGACCAATTTCAGAACGCAAACGGTCACTGAATTTACGTCTCAGCATCATTTCAGCTCGGTTAATATCACCGTTACCTGTTGCCAGATAGTAACGACTGAAATCATTAATGCGCCACTTTAAGTAAGAATCAACGATCAGGTCTTTATTTTCACGTGTTAAGAAACGGTCTGCCTTGATATCCATAGTTTGGATACGGGCATCAAGTGTCTTAACCGTTTCCACAAACGGTATTTTGAAATGCAGACCCGGCTCATAAATGATCGGTTTATTCTCTGCATCACGTACGACCTTACTAAAACGCAACACAATGCCACGTTCACCTTCTTTGACAGTAAAGATTGATGAATAGAGAACAACCAATACCGCAATAATCGCAACAATAAATGAATTACGCATGATTATGGTCTCCCTATTCTGACCGTATCACCGCGCAGGTTATCGCTACCACCATAAGTGCTAGATTCCCGTTGTGGCGCAGATTGATTCTGACGAATCATCTTCTGTACTGCTGTGTTACTGGACGTATTTTGCTGAGCGTGTGCCTGATCTTTCACAGCTTGATCCAATGGCAATAACAGCATGTTGTTACTCTTCTCGTTTGCAATGACTTTACGTGTATTGCTCAACACACGTTCCATCGTCTCGATATACAAACGTTCACGCGTAATTTCTGGAGCCGCCTTATATTCAGGTAAGATTTTGGCAAAACTGGCCACTTCACCCTTAGCATTCAATACCGCGCTAACTTTATAGGCTTTGGCATCCTCAATAATACGCTGAGCTTCACCTTTCGCTTTAGGTAATACTTCGTTCTCGTAAGCTTTAGCTTCACGAATGGTTTGCTGCTTCTGTTCACGCGCTGCGATCACATCATCGAATGCAGCCTTAACTTCTTCTGGTGGACGAGCAGCCTGGAAGTTTACATCGACTACAGTAATACCCATATTGTATGGACGGATGGTCTCTTCCAGTACCTTTTGAGTATCGTTACGGACAATAGTACGCCCTTCCGTCAGATTGGTTTCCATCGAATATTTGCCAACAACACCACGCACAGCGCTGTCTGTAGCTTGGCGCAAGCTATCATCAGGATTAGTCACACTGAAAAGATAAGCCGCTGGATCGGTAACACGATATTGAACGTTCATTTCTGCCAATACCACGTTTTCATCTGAAGTCAGCATGGCACCCGTTGTTGCCAAATCGCGAACAGATTCAACGTTAACCGCCCTGACATGATCGATGAACGTCATTTTCCAATTCAAACCAGGCTGTACAACATGATTAAATTTACCAAACCGAGTTACTACGCCACGTTCTGTTTCTTTAATCGTATAGAAACCACTTACAACCCAAACAGCAATTGCAGCAGCAACGGCAAGACCAATAAGACGCCCGCCAAATTTAGGGTTCTGTCCAGAACCATTTCCACCTTTGTTTCCACCGAAACCACCGAGTTTTTCACTCAGCTTACGGAACAGATCGTCGAGATCAGTTGCCCCACGGTTACGACCACCTTTATTGTTGCCGCCGGAGTTGCCGCCATTATTATTGCTGCTTCCCCACGGGTCGCGGTCCTGTCCGTTATTACCGGGCTGATTCCACGCCATGTTTTAGCTCCACTTTCTAGTTTTTACTGGTTTTTCAGAGGTGACTGCTCTCCACCCAGATGGGTGAGGCTTCCCACTTCACAGGCCGTTGCCTGTCCCTGACAGGTTTGGCAGCGGCCTCCATGGGCAGAAACGACAAACTTCATCGTTTTTGTAAGCAACCAATATTATTGGGTGATAACTTTTGACAGTGCTGACCTGTCACTGCAATTCTGGCACAGTCATTTCATCACCGCCATTTCATCTCTGCCACTCCATAACTATAAGCACCTTGAAATGACGGATAAAATGATACCTTGTTTGTTGTCTTGCGCCAATCAATCAGACAACATAGTCGGGTAATTTTGGTTCTTGTTTACACAGACGACGCCAATCGACCATTGGCATCCTGACTTCAACACCAACCTGACCATTCTCTTCCAGCCACTCACGCTCAATGGCCTGAAGCTGATAAAAACGGCTACGCAGACGTCCTGCTTCAGGTGGAAGGTGCAATTTATAGTGCGCAATTTCACCTGAAAGACGCTCAGTCAATGCTTGCAGTAACAGAGGAATACCTGCGCCAGTTTGTGCAGATAACCAGACTCTGACCGGCCGATTTTCTTCATCACGATCAATACGGGGAATAAAATCTTCTAACATATCGATTTTATTCATCACCATCAGCGAAGGGATCTCATTGGATTCAATCTCTTCAAGAACACTGTCAACAGCAATGATGTTTTCATCGAAGCGAGGATCAGCCGCATCAACCACGTGCAGCAATAATCTCGCCTGCCGAGTTTCCTGCAAAGTCGCCTTGAACGCTGCCACCAAATCATGGGGTAAATGGCGAATAAAACCGACTGTATCAGCCAAAACAACCGTACCAACATCATCCACTTCTATTCGACGCAGTGTCGGATCCAAGGTGGCAAAAAGCTGGTCAGCCGCATAAACGTCGGCAGAAGTAATTTTATTGAATAAACTGGATTTCCCCGCATTGGTGTAACCGACAAGGGAGACGGTTGGGATATCGGCTTTATTACGTGCCTGGCGCCCCTGTTCACGCTGCTTTTCAACTTTGTTGAGGCGTCCCAAAATCTGTTTGATTTTGTCACGCAGCATACGGCGGTCACTTTCCAACTGGGTTTCCCCAGGTCCACGCAGCCCGATCCCCCCTTTTTGGCGTTCAAGGTGAGTCCAGCCTCGAACCAGACGGGTGGACAAATGACGCAATTGTGCCAATTCGACTTGCAACTTGCCTTCGTGCGTCCTTGCTCGTTGGGCAAAAATATCCAGAATCACCCCCGTGCGGTCAACGACACGGCATTGGCACAAGCGTTCAAGATTACGTTCCTGAGCAGGGCTGAGGGCATGGTTAAACAACACCACATCTGCACCGCTGTTTTTGACAGCTTCAGCAATTTCCTCTGCCTTGCCCTCTCCGACAAAATATTTCGGATGAGGTGCCTTCCGGCTTCCCGTTACAATCTGCACAGGAGAAACACCCGCGGAAGTTACCAATGACTCGAATTCACTGAGATTTTCCGTATCTTTTTCCTGTGAGAAGAAAACATGCACCAGAACGGCTAACTCTCCGCCTTCATAACGATCAAACAACGGTGCAACCCCTCAGGCTGAGTAAAAATCCAATAAGAAAAAACATAGGTAAAGTCTCCCTACCTATGTTTTTATTTTCAGGCACGGCTGCTGATTTATTCAGCGCCATCGCCTTCCTGTTGTACTGTCGAGTTAGTGCCCGCATGATAATTTCCAACACTAGTTGGTACATTCTGGTTGTTACCATGATGAGACACAGGACGGGAAGGCACAACAGTAGAGATGGCATGTTTATAAACCATCTGACTAACCGTGTTCTTCAGTAAAATGACAAATTGGTCAAAAGATTCAATCTGACCCTGCAACTTGATGCCGTTTACCAAATAAATAGAAACCGGGACCCTTTCACGTCGTAAAGCGTTCAGGAATGGATCTTGCAAAGATTGCCCCTTAGCCATTCTATATTTTCCTTATTTGTTGTTTTTAACTAAGAACCGATTGGTTCGAAAAGTAACTACTCAAAAATGATACTTTGTACTGATAATGGGTACTGATCAATTGTACACAATCAATGAATTTATGTACTAATAACCTGCATGACTGTGTTTAGGTTTTGTTTAGGTTGATCGCTATCCAACCAAGTCACATTGTCCCAACTCCTGAGCCATGTAATCTGACGCTTCGCCAATTGGCGTGTCGCACAGATACCACGATAAACCATCTCATCATGAGAGATTTCGCCCGCAAGGTAAGACCACATCTGACGATAACCAACACAACGAATGGAGGGTAAATCTGTATGCAAATCACTACGAGCATAAAGCGCTTTGACCTCATCTTCAAACCCTGATTTGATCATTTGTTCAAAACGGGCTGCGATACGTTGATGCAACATTTCACGACTTGCTGGCGCGATCGCAAATTGATGAACTCGATAAGGCAATATTTCTCCAGACGTTTCAGTCAACTCAGTTAGAGTTTTACCCGAAATTCGAAAAACTTCCAGTGCACGAGTAAGACGTTGTGGATCATTAGGATGAATCCTTGCCGCAGAAACGGGATCAATTTCCTGTAATTGTCGATGTAACGCGTCCCATCCCAGCTCTGCTGCCTGCTGCTCAATCTGCTCCCTCACCACCGGATTTGCAGAAGGCAAAGGCGATAATCCTTCCAACAATGCTTTGAAATATAGCATGGTTCCACCAACCAGGAGTGGTATTCTCCCAGCTGCGGTGATTTCTGCCATTTCTTGCAATGCATCACGACGAAAATCGGCAGCAGAATAGACTGCTGAAGGATCAAGAATATCGATCAAACGATGAGGTGCCAGTGCCTGCTCTTCTGCGGAGGGTTTTGCTGTCCCAATATCCATTCCACGATAAATCAAGGCAGAATCGACACTGATTAATTCAACCGGAAGATGCTGACGCAAAGCGATCGATAACGCTGTTTTCCCTGAAGCCGTCGGCCCCATGATAAAAATAGCTGTCGGCAGATGTTGAGTTTTTAAATCACTCATGATTAAGGAATGCCACCACTGCTTGTAAATCAATTAACTGTAATAACCCATCTGGCGGTGATCTCACCAGCTGAGGGCAAAGACGTTCGACATCAGCCAAAAGCTGGACAGCTTGCGCGATGTTCCACGTTTCATGCTCGCTATCCACGTGACGGGAAAGCCAACTGGCAAGCTGCTCAACAGAAGCGGCTGACTGTTCCCCAAGATAGCCCAACAGTTCCGGCAAGAGTTTCGGCAGGTTCTGTTGACGCAGAGGCAACGATACCGCATGAATGGTTACTTTTCCATGTGCGACTGTCGATTCAATGCCAAAAGTCTTTAATAAGTCGCTATTCTGCTTTAAGACACTCATTTCTGACTGATTGAGAGCCAGTTTCAGCGGGATCAATAACGGCTGGGATTTAAGCCCCTGTTCCTCGGGGGTGAGTTGCGCCTGTTTCAGCCAGCGTTCAGCAACGGGCAGGGAAAGCAGCCCAATTCCCAATGGGGATTCGATCAAAGCATAACAACCTGCATAGATACACAATACTTTTCCAAAGCTATGTTTCCCCTGTCCCGTTGGCACAGGCGTAGCAGAAACCGATACACTTTCCCGCGTACCCCGCTCTGGAAATAACGGGCGTTTTTCTTCCGGGGAGAATTGCATCATTTTTTGGTACAACTCCCCCTGTTTTTTCTGGTAGCTTTCCCCATGCTGTACTTGTTGCGTACCACGATCATGACGTCGTGAAGAGGATTCATCCACTTGCTCAACACGCTTACGGGTAAAATGGTTTTCTCCCGCCGAAGGGCGATTCTCCGGCACCCACCTTGTCGCACTCTCCTGACAGCCGAGCGCCAATTCATCTCCCGTGCTGCGTTGTTTCAATACCGTAGCTACCCCCTGATAAATAAAATCATGTACCAGGCGAGCCTGATGGAAACGCACTTCATGTTTGGCTGGGTGTACATTGACATCCACCCGACGCGGATCGATTTCGAGATACAAAACATAAGCGGGTTGTTGCTCCCCCTTAATCAAATCCTGATAAGCTTGACGAATTGCATGATTAATCAGGCGATCCCGCATCATACGCCCATTCACATAGCAATATTGGATCTCGCTTACTGCCGTATTCACGGGATCTACAACCCAACCCTTAATAGACAAAGCATCATGCTGCCATGACAACGCCAGCGCCTGTTGCACAAAAGCAGTACCACAAATGGCGGCCAGACGCCGTTCATGCTGAGATTCATCTTTAGCGGGACGATACTGGCGCACTAATTTCCCATTGTGATTGAGGTTAATGGCGACATCCAACCGCGCCAAAGCTATCCGACGCACGACTTCATCAATATGGCCAAATTCTGTTTTTTCTGTTCTCAGAAATTTGCGGCGAGCAGGGGTGTTATAAAACAGATCCAACACTTCAACCGTTGTTCCCACAGGGTGAGCAGCGGGTTTTACCGTGACATCCATATCACGGCCTTCGGCATAAGATTGCCATGCTTCTGCCTGGTTTTCAGGGCGGGAAGTTAATGTCAGCCTTGAAACAGAGCTGATACTCGCTAAGGCTTCCCCACGGAAACCCATGCTGACAATCGCTTCCAAATCGTCCAATGAAGCAATTTTACTGGTTGCATGGCGCGCCAGTGCCAGCATCAAATCCTGTTTGGCTATCCCACAGCCATTATCGCGGATTCGGATAAGCTTTGCGCCACCCCGTTCAATATCAATATCAATACGGGTTGCACCGGCATCAAGGCTATTTTCCACTAACTCTTTCACTACAGAAGAAGGGCGTTCAACCACTTCACCGGCAGCAATCTGGTTTGCCAATTGTGGGGGTAATATCTTGATAGCCATAATGTGACCTTACTTACAGTTCAGAGCCTTGATAGGCTATATTTGGTTACTTTGGTGCAGACTGCAATGGATTAGCCAGAAAATAGTGACGTAATCCCGCATGAATAGCCTGTGCCAGTTTTTCCTGATACTGACTGGAGCCTAATAACGTTTCTTCAGATACGTTACTGATAAAACCGGTTTCCACTAAAATGGACGGAATATCCGGCGAGCGCAAAACACCAAGGCTTGCATGTTCTGGTGTACGTTTATGCAAGGAACCAATTCTGGATAACTGATTCAATACCTGCATGGCAACGTCATAGCCAACCCGCTGTGAATGCCCAAATTGCAAATCCAGCACGGCCTTACTCAGATACGGATCTGTGCCATTGGCGAGAGCATCGCCGGCACCGCCCAGTAATTCCGATTGTTTTTCATGCTGCTCCAACCAATTCCCCAATTCACTGTTTGCACGACGGTTGGAGAGCACCCAGACAGAAGCACCTCTGGCACTGCGGTTGGGAGCGGCATCGGCATGAATTGATACCAGTATATTGGCTTTATGTTTACGGGCGACTTCAGAGCGTCCTGCCACAGAGATAAAATAATCGCCATTTCGCGTCAACACAGGCGTGAACATGGGATCGTTACGCAAAAGGACTTCCAATTTACGAGCAACATTAATCGTGACATTTTTTTCTTTCAACCCCCGTTGCCCAATCGCTCCAGGATCTTGCCCTCCATGCCCCGCGTCAATAGCAACAACAATCGGATGAGATACTCTTCCTTGCGCAAACTGCTTTTTCACACTTTGCTCACGGTGGTTCGATGCTGGCTGAGTCTCTTTTCCTGTAAGTTGTGCATTACTTGTAAGTAATCGCTTACTTTCATTTTGTAGGGCATGATGATTCGATACAGGTGAGTTTTTCGCTACTCCATGGGCTTTCAGTGTCATCACCACTTGCGATTTATTGCCGACATTTTGCACCGTAGAGGTCACTGTGGCCTTATGTACCAACTCCAACACCACCCGCTGATGATGTGAATCAGGTGGCTGGCTGGAGCGAACCCGCTTTACCAGATTCTGGCCGGATAAAAGCATCGGTAATCCAATGACTTTACCGGATTGGCGAATGTCTACCACCAACCGTTCAGGAGAATGCAAAGAAAAGAACCGATAATCAGGATGCCCGCCAGCGAATTCCAGCGTTACTACAGCCTCAGCTGGAGCATTCTTCACATGAATATTCGACAGCGTAGCCGCCGACGCTGTCGTCATAACCAACTGGCTTAACATGAAAAACAAAACACAGGCCATTACCCAATAGGCTCGCCATTTTTTTATCACATCCACGAAAAAGGCATTCATCATGGTCGGGTATTCCTTCATAAGGACTTCAAATTATCCAACAGACTTTCACCATATTCAGATAACGCAACAAAACGTGCCTGGCGCCCTTCACTGTCATAACTCAGGTACAACTCAATATCTGCATCAGGCAAAACGCCAGTACCCTGTTGAGGCCACTCCACCAGACAAATAGAGTCCTGATGGAAATAATCCCGAATTCCCATAAATTCCAGCTCTTCAGGATCAGCCAGACGGTAAAGATCAAAATGGTAGACAGGCCGTGGTTGTAAGGCATAAGGCTCGACTAACGTATAAGTCGGACTCTTCACATGCCCCTGATGGCCGAGAGCTTGCAGAAAACCACGGCTGAATGTGGTTTTTCCCGCACCAAGATCGCCATATAGATAAATAACATAGCCGCGATCGCCAACTGCCGCCACTGCATTACCCAATGCAACTGTGGCATTTTCATTTGGAAGTGATAAAACGAGTTCTTTCATTGAAAAATATCTGTTTTGATTGATTGAATGAGAAACTAATCAGGTAGACATATCAGTTAAATAGCTTAACCCGTAACCATAACATAATTCAGACATTATCATTTAGTCTCTTCTGTGCTACCGTAACAACTATATACCGCATTTTTTGTATTCAATTCCCGCTGTGTTAAGCTAAACCTCCTCTTTCAGCAGTAATTTGATATTTCATGGCAACCCTCCTCGATCTGAATCTTTTGGCAACCAACATCAAACAATGGGGCCTTTCCCTCGGCTTCCAGCAAGTCGGCATTTGTGACACCGATTTATCGGCAGAAGAACCAAAGCTACAGGAATGGCTTGATAAGCAATATCATGGCGAAATGGACTGGATGGCTCGTCACGGCATGATGCGCGCCCGTCCCCACGAGCTTCTGCCAGGGACTTTACGGGTTATCAGTGTACGCATGAATTATCTGCCTGCTAAGGCAGCATTTGCCAGTACGCTTAACAATCCACAAATGGGTTATATTAGCCGCTATTCGTTGGGCCGAGACTATCATAAGCTGCTGCGTCAGCGTCTCAAAAAGCTGGGCGACAAGATCCAAGAATATTGCAGCACTCATGAATATCAGGGAACTTTGAATTTTCGACCTTTTGTCGATTCCGCTCCGATTATGGAACGTCCCCTGGCAGAAAAAGCGGGGCTTGGCTGGGTTGGTAAACACTCACTTATATTAAATCGTGAATCTGGCTCGTGGTTTTTCCTTGGTGAATTACTGATTAATCTTCCCCTGCCCATTGATATTCCACAAGAGGAACAATGCGGACGCTGCGTAGCCTGCATGACAACTTGTCCAACCGGTGCCATTGTTGAGCCTTACACCATTGATGCCCGACGCTGCATCTCTTATCTGACCATTGAATTAGAAGGTGCCATCCCAGAAGAATTTCGCCCACTGATGGGTAACCGGATTTATGGCTGCGATGATTGCCAGCTTATTTGCCCCTGGAACCGTTTTTCTCAATTAACAGATGAAGCTGACTTTAGCCCACGTGCCGCACTGCACACCCCTGACCTGCTAGAACTATTCAATTGGAGCGAGGAAAAATTTCTGCGTATCACGGAAGGCTCGGCAATTCGCCGTATTGGATATTTGCGCTGGTTACGTAACATTTCCGTCGCCCTGGGTAATGCCCCGTATCAAGACGACATCGTGTTAGCATTGGAAAAAAGGTTCGGCTTAAGCGAAGTTTTGGATGAACATATCCACTGGGCGATAAGCCAACAAATGATCCGTCGGAATGCTAACGCTATTGAGGTGCAAACCTCACAACAAAAACGATTGATACGAGCAATAACCAAAGGCTTACCTAGAGACGCCTAATAATTAACCACCTAAATTTTTGGTAAAAAAAACCGTTCATTTCCTTGTGAATAAAATAAAAATACTATGCTGATCAACTAACAAACAGAGAATAGATGTTGATCATGTTATTTTTAAATTAGGTTAATTACTTTAATTAATCAATAAGTTAAGTTTGAACTGTTGTTATGAATGATAAGTCAAAAAAAGCAAACACAAAGATGCCTCCTGTGGATAACTCTGTGTAACAAGTAGAGTATCATCAGGTGACTAAATAGGGTGATAATGTTAAAAACTGTGGATAAAAAACAAGAATTGAGTTCTAGTCACGCACACCAGAAATCAGCAGCAAAATAATAGCCCACTCATCCATTCTAGACGCTAGTGGAGAAATTTTCCTCTACCCACTCAAAAATGAGGCGGCATTATGGACCTGTTGGAGCAGGATAGCAAGCGCTTTATCAACAATTTATTTTGGGTGGAGTTTGCAATAAGTGCCAACATTCCACGCTGGCACTTTTCCTTATTCATTTTCCTTACTGACTACGCCTTCATGCCCCAAATTAAAGTATTCTTATCTTCTCCACCAATGCTCTGGACGCTTCCCAATCGTACTGATTGTAAAGACGTCCTAACGTCTGATAAGGGGCTCCCGCATAAAACAACTCATATTGGAGATGCCTTGAAGCAAACTCTGATCCAACCGCATCCCACACTAACTTCATCAACCTGACTCTTTCGACAGGAGTAGCAATTGACGAATATTGGGTTTTCTCAATGATGCCTAAAATTTCGCTATTTTCTAAATCTGCCTCACTTGATGGCAACATCAAAATGCCACCACCAGCTAATTTCCTTATTGTTTCTAATACCTTGGGATATATTGACTGCGAGATAACCCGATAGGTATAAAGCAGTGTTTTATCCGGTATATAAAACCCGTTATAAACTTTGGGACAATGGAACACGCTATTGAAAAGCCCTTCGACATTCATTGCATAGCAAGCTAACTGTGCAAGTGATTCCTTCACTGCAGGGATCTGCTCAACACCGTTTGTTTCAGCCATCGCCTGAGCCAGGCCAGCCAAAAAATGCAACTTAACAGCGTAACGAGCCAAGCTTTGGGTATCCATCATCACTTCTGTTGCCGTTGAGTCTAACTGCGTGAGGCACATTTCAATGTCTTCGAAGACAAATACCCTTTCCCAAGGTACCAGCACATCATCAAAATAGATCATTGAATCATTTTCATCGAACCGAGACGATAGTGGATAATCCTTGGGATTTGCCCCTAACTCGTAAGATTTTCTTGAAATGATTTTGATGCCTTTGGTATTAAGTGGCAAAGCGAAAGAAAGTGCATATCGCTCATCAATGCCCTGTTTAAAGGGATAATGTGTACCAACCAAAACTTCATCTGCCAGAGCAGCCCCTGTTGCCAACATTTTTGCCCCTCTGACAACAATTCCCTTAGCATTCTTTTCCACTACACCAAGAGTGTGGTAAATATTCTTAGTATGCTCACCAGGTGTTTTTGAACGGTCGCCTTGTGGGTTAATCAATGCATAAGTCAAATAAAGATCTTTCTCACTCGCATAGGAAAAATAATTTCGCAAAGCATCGGCCCGTTCTTGTGAATAAGATTCAAATAACTCAATATGCGTTATCATTCCGGTAAGCGCCGATGCGACATAATCAGGGCTTCTTCCAAGCCAACCCACTGTCTGTTTAGCCCATTCATATACAGCCTGACCACGAGCAATTAATTTTTCCGGTGTAGATGGTAATTGCCAATACAGGCCAATCTGCTCGCCTGTTTCGGTCTTAAAAGTCATCTTATCGGCATGTTCAACTTTATAATCATATAAGTTTGCAACCGATCTAATGGCATTCTTAAACGCTGGATGATCCACATGATTAATGATCTTCTCCCCATTAATAAAAATGGTTCGGCCATCACGCAAATCATCAAGATATCTTTCTCCAGTTCTTATCATCTTTTTTATACTCCTATCGCTAAATAAGTTTTCATCATACTGAGAGTATTAGATGTTGGAGTTCCTTATCCCGCGCTCCGCGCGGGATAAGGAATACTCCTGCCATTTTGAAACGCTCTTTAGCTACGATTTTTAAAAGGTTAAGAAAAGAGTTTTTTTAATCAGCACCAGCGATGAGTATACGAAGATAATTGCCCCTATTTAGAACGAGCATAACGACAATCCAGATATTAAATATCGCAAAGAGCAAGAATCTATGAATGCCATGAAAACCTACTTGCAATTATTCTACAGGCGCAGGATTTCAATGGGGAACATTACCTTTCCAGTGCTAACAAAAAACTTTACTTTTCAATGCACTGAAATATTCCTGTGAATTAACCAGAAAAGCGACATCAAATTCTAACGCTACTGTGATAATGAATAATATACCAATCATATTTCAAGATGCGTCTTACATTTCCCCGCGTAATGGGGAAATGTAAACAATCACATTGATTTGTAAGCTGTGGCTTGAAATTCATTAGGTATAGATGGATTAGCTTAATTAACGAAAGTTATTTTTTTAAGACATAATTATTAAATCCACTTAATAATATAAGGAAATAATTCCAGTATCTAAATAAGATACATCACGATATTATTTGAGCTATATACCAATCTAACTTCAAGATGCGTGTGATTTTTCCCTATGCAGAATACATTGTACTTTGCATTCTTAACACCTCATCAACGTTCAATTTCCCTGAAACGAGCGGTAAATTGTCTTAATATTTTGGGTTCATATTCAAATTCAAGCGGTTTTAACATGTCAGCTTTTTTAACAACATCAATAAGTGAGTCAGCGACATAATTCATATGATTATCAGTATAAGTTCGGCGCGGGATAGTTAATCTCATAAATTCAAATAATGAAGGTTCCTGCTGTCCTGTGATGGGATCTCTTCCCATCATTAATGAGCCTATTTCGACTGCTCTGACGCCGCTTTCTAAATACAAGGCATTACAAAGAACTTGAGCAGGGAAGTTTTCCGGTTTAATATCAGGCAATATTTTACGCGCATCAACAAATACAGCATGTCCCCCAACAGGAGTTTGGATAGGAATACCTGATTGTTGTAATTTATGTCCCAAATATTCAACTTGAGCTATTCGACTGCGTAAATGATCTTCATTCAGTGCTTCCTGCAATCCAATGGCCATTGCTGCCATATCACGTCCTGCCAACCCTCCATATGTTATGAATCCTTCCATTGGGACGCACCTTGTCTGAGCTTGTCTAAATAAAGATTCATTATTACGGAAGCAACATAAGCCTCCAATATTCACCATACCATCTTTCTTTGCAGACATAGTGAATATATCCGCCTCACTAAACATTTCTTTAACTATCTTGGAGATGCTTTCGTGAGAAAACTGGCTATCCCTTTGTTTAATAAAATAGGCATTTTCTGCAAATCGAGCAGCATCAATAATAACTGGAATACCAGAATCACGCGCCATTCTGGCAGCAGAGTGAATATTCTCCATAGAAATTGGTTGTCCCCCCACACTATTACATGTAATTGTAATAATGATGGCAACAATATTCTTGCAATTATGTTTGATTTCATTGGACAATTTATTTAAATCAAAATTACCTTTCCAATCATCCACAATTTCTGTTTGCAAGGAAGAAGCACAAATTAAGTTCTTAGCTTTGGCTCCGGCTATCTCTACATGGGCTTTTGTTGTATCAAAATGGTGATTAGATAAAAAGACAGGCTCAGAAGCACCTTTTTCTTTCGCTAATTCCACAAGTAATGGAAATAGTATTTGTTCCGCTCCTCGGCCTTAATGCACAGGGATTGTATATTGAAAATCAAATAATTGCTCAACAGTCTGTGATAATAGATAATAACTCTTACTACCAGCATAAGCTTCATCACCTAAAAACATATTGGCCCATTGCCGATCGCTCATAGCACCTGTTCCACTATCGGTGAGTAGATCAATAAATACATCTTCTGATTTTAAAATAAAGGGATTTAATCCGGCTTCTATCAATGCATTTTTACGTTGAGCTTTGGTTGTCATTCTAATTGTTTCAACCATTTTAATACGCCAGGGTTCTGGGATAGATCTCGACATAACTTTTTACCTCAGATAATGATTACTATTAAGATGTTATTGCCACATGAATAAATACGACTTCAGGACAGAAATTTGCTCATCACTAAGATCAATTTTTTTATTTTTATTCAAAAGATACGCATTAAACGTCAAGTTGCAATTTACAACATTCTATGAAACCTGATTTCTCCCCTCGCTTCGCGGGAAGAAATAACACGCATCTTGAAGTTAGATTGGTATATGTTTGATTATGTTCAAACCACGATCACCATATTTATGAATATATTCTTTGACATACTCTATTGAATCTGAAATAAATGATATATCAAATTATAATATTCCCCTAACAATTAATAATGATATAAATAGGTTTTCATAATACTGAGAGTATCAGATGTTGGAGTTCCTTATCCCGCACGCCTCGCGGGATAAGGAATACTCCTACCATTTTGAAACGCTATTTATACGCATTACCTTTCAAGCTGCTCATTATAAGACAACATAACTCATTGTTTCTCCCCGCTTCGCGATGAGAAACAATATGCATTTTGAAGTGAGATGGGTATAAACAGAATACTCTCTTTCGATAAAAGTCCCGATGACTTTGTCACACAGTCATGCATTTCCGATGAGGTATTTATCTGTGGGCAACAAGTTGTAAGCCTTGAATTTATCGGTACACCAAAAAGCAACTTTAAAGTGCGAACGACAGCATTAATACTGATTGAATACACAACCCTGTTCATCAATAGCCAACTTTGAAGGAACGCCGTCATACGATGATCTAGCCCAACAGTCTGTTTAGTAAATTACACTTGTAGACATCAATATTTTTATGGAAAGAAGATAACAAATGGAGGAAATTGGAGCGGGAAACGAGACTCGAACTCGCGACCCCAACCTTGGCAAGGTTGTGCTCTACCAACTGAGCTATTCCCGCGTCGCTGACAGCTAATATTATTAGCTTGAGATGCCTGAATACTGATTTTGAAGACCGGTAACCTTATGAGTTACAGGAAATTCTTAAACCCTGAATATCAGGAATGGGCGCCATTATGAACGCCTTCAGATAAGATGGCAAGTCCTTTGCTTTACTTCCGAGTTAAACGCTCAAAAGATATTCACCCCAGTTTGACATCAAAAATCCCTACCGTAACCCCAACAGTTATCTGGAATACCAAACAGCACGGAGTTAACATTAAATAAACAATTAACCAACATCTAATAAGGTTTATGCTTGTCCTAACGATTTTGTGGAAATAGATTAACAACAATTTTCGTTGTTAATTAGATAATTATTCTCTTAAGAGAGGGTCAGGAACATGGCTCGATATTATCAATCTAAATTTGTCACGGGTAATGAGGCGCTGGTTGACCTTCTACTCGCTCAAGCTGAGTTGGATGAAATTCACAATCTCAACACAGCGGGATTCGTTTCAGGTTATCGTGGCTCTCCTTTAGCCCGCTTAGATCAAACATTATGGCAACACAGCAAAGCACTTATCCAAGCTAACATTCGTTTTCAACCAGCCGTTAATGAAGATCTCGCAGCCGATGCGCTGATAGGTACACAAAAAGTCGAAACAGATCCAGACCGACAGGTTAACGGCGTTTTTGGTATGTGGTACGGCAAAGGGCCAGGTGTCGATCGTTCCGGTGATGCACTTAAACATGGCAATGCCTACGGCTCCTCACCAACCGGTGGTGTACTGGTTATCGTCGGCGACGATCACGGTTGTGTCTCTTCTTCCATGTCTCACCAATCTGATCTCGCGATGATGGCATGGAGTATGCCTGTTTTGCATCCAGCATCAGTTGCCGATTATATGAGTGTCGGTTTATGGGGCTGGGCGGCATCACGTGTCAGCGGCGCATGGTTTGGCTTTAAAGCAATCAGTGAAGTTGTGGAAAGCGGTGCCGTCAGAGAAAGCAAACCATTCCCTGATTATAAAATTCCCCACGTTGATCCTGGCCCCGATGGGTTACATTGGCGCTGGCCGGATCTTCCAGGCCCACAAATTGAAAAGCGCCTGGCCTATAAACTAAAAGCCGTCGAAGAGTTTGCTAAACTAAACCCCATTGATTACCTGCTCGCTCCCTGCGAACAGCCACAGGCTTTATTGGTAACGGTTGGCAAAGCCCATAAGGATGTTATGGAAGCCCTGCGTATCGGAGGCCTTAGGCCTTCTGATCTGGCCCAACAAGGCGTCGCTTTTCTCCATGTCCGGTTAGTTTATCCTTTATCACCACTTCTCAGCGAACTTGCTACCCAAGTCAGTCATATTTTTATTATTGAAGAAAAAGCCGCCATCGTTGAGATGCTGCTGGCTCATCAATTAGTTAAGTTACAGAAAATGACCAATCTGATAGGTAAGCATAACCAGCTTGGTCAGAGGTTATTACCTACTGATGTTGAACTACGCCCTTCACGGGTTGCCGCCCCACTTTCTGGATGGTTACAACAATTCAATTTATTTCTCTCCGTGCCACCCGAATGGTCAACGACTACCATTCAGCACGATGTAACTTTACCTAAACGCACACCGTATTTTTGCGCCGGATGCCCTCATAGCACGTCAACTCGCTTGCCAGACGGTAGCCAAGCTCAGCCTGGTATTGGATGCCATGTTATGGCTACGTGGATGGATCGCAATACCGGAAACGGCCTCTTGCCAATGGGGGGAGAAGGCGTCGACTGGATAGGACACTCTCCATTTGTCAATCGTTCCCATGTCTTTCAAAATCTGGGCGATGGCACCTATTTCCATTCTGGTCACTTAGCCATTCGCCAATCAGTCGCCGCAGGAAGCCACATTACTTACAAATTGCTGTTCAATGATGCTGTGGCAATGACAGGTGGGCAACCGCTGGATGGGAATATCACCCTATCGCAAATTGTTTCTTTAATGATTGCTGAAGGTGTGAAAGAAGTGGTTGTCGTGACGGATGACATGGATAAGTACAAAAACCGCCTTCCTGCCGAGGTAAAGATCTATGAACGAGATTATCTGGAAGATGTACAAAAACGTCTTCGAGATATCGTTGGCGTAACGGTACTTATCTACGATCAAGCCTGTGCCACAGAACTCCGTCGTAAAAGGAAACGGGGGTTAGCGCCAAAAGTGACACGGCGTGCCGTCATCAATGAATTGGTCTGTGAGGGATGTGGCGACTGTCAAATACAATCAAATTGCCTCGCCGTCATTCCAGTCAAAACGCCTTTAGGCACTAAACGCAAGATAGACCAACACGTCTGCAACACAGATCTGTCCTGTCTGAAAGGATTCTGCCCCAGCTTTATCACTGTCGAAAATGCCAACCCACGTGCAGATCTCAGTAAGATCATCACACAGACTGAGTTAGATAAAATTATCCACAAACTACCTCAGCCAACACTGGCTTCTGCTAAAACACCTTATGAAATCCTATTAGTCGGTATCGGTGGTACAGGTATCGTCACCGCAGGGCACCTACTGGCAAATGCTGCACACTTAGATAACTGCTTTGTGA
This sequence comes from Xenorhabdus griffiniae, assembly GCF_037265215.1. NCBI lineage: Bacteria > Pseudomonadati > Pseudomonadota > Gammaproteobacteria > Enterobacterales > Morganellaceae > Xenorhabdus > Xenorhabdus griffiniae. The sequence goes on from NZ_CP147737.1 coordinate 4,428,820, forward strand.
GTCTGCTCAATTTTACCGGATTTGCGCAAAAAGGCGGGGAAGCCATAACCCATGTTCGGCTATGTCATAACAAGGATACACTGCACCAAGTCAGGATTGATCGCGGACGTGCTAATCTGGTTATCGCCGCTGATTTAGTGGCTGCCACCGGGCAAAACGCACTGGAAGTGATGTCAAGGGGATCAACAAAATGCATATTGAACACTCATGAAACCCAAATCGGTACGATGCTTCGCTCCCCTATGCTGGATTTGGATCACCCTAAAATGTTAGATATCCTGAATCAACATACACAGACATTACTCCCCATTGATGCAGAAATAATGGCGACTCATCTGGTCGGTGACAAAGACCAAATCAATATCATATTAATGGGTTATGCCTGGCAGCTCGGCAAACTGCCAATCACGCTATCTGCTATCAACAATGCCATGCAAGAACTAGGGGCCTCAGCGGATAATGCCCGACGAGCTTTCTGTATAGGCCGCATCGCGGCAGTACAACCCGAAATACTGCAAAAACACCTTAATATTATGCCGCAAGAAAATATAAAAAGTCTGGACGATCTCATCATGCATCGGTATCAATTGCTGGTTGATTATCAAAATGAAAGATATGCGATGCGTTATCTCAGCCGTATTGCCCAGGTTCAAATGGTGGCTCAGCAGATCGACGCAGAAGAAATTACTCAATCCGTTGCGAAAAACTTATTCAAGTTAATGGCGTATAAAGATGAATATGAAGTCGCCCGACTCTACGTTAAAACCGGTTTTTTCGATAAGCTCCGCTCGCAATTTGATAATACAGATACCATCCGTTTTCACCTTAGCCTTCCTCTCTTTAATCGCAAAGATCCCCGTACAGGCCAACGTGGAAAAAAAGAATATGGTGCGTGGATCGTTCCTGTATTGCGCTTTCTTGCCGCATGTAAATCACTACGTGGTACTGTTTTCGATATTTTTGGCTATCAGGAAGAGCGTAAACAGGAAAGAAATTTGCTGCTTGAGTATGAGCGATTAATTGATTTTTTAATCGAAAACATGGAGCGCAATAATCTGGCAACTTGCCTGCAACTCGCCGAACTGCCTGATCAAGTACGTGGTTTTGGTCATGTGAAACAAAAAGCGATGAAAAGCATGTTGGAAAGTAAAGAAGCGTTGTTGAAAACGTTATAAAATAAGTTGGTAATTTATTCTCTTATAACGAAAAAAGGGCCTGATGGCCCTTTTTTCTATGACTTGCAGACTTTTATCACATCTACAGTCCTGAATTTGGAGCGGGAAACGAGACTCGAACTCGCGACCCCAACCTTGGCAAGGTTGTGCTCTACCAACTGAGCTATTCCCGCATTTTGTGTGGCTTGCATTAAGCCTGACTTGGCATACCCGAATAAATTCTAATTTGGAGCGGGAAACGAGACTCGAACTCGCGACCCCAACCTTGGCAAGGTTGTGCTCTACCAACTGAGCTATTCCCGCATATATTCTGGTATATCGTACGGTTGAAATTCTTCACCGGTACGGGGAGCGCATTATACGAGAAATTATTCCTCTGGCAAGTCCCACAACACAAAAAATTGTATTTTTCCTCTGATTGATGATTAAACCAGCAAACAATCCGCTTAACCACCAATGCAGAGATTGATTTACGTACAAATCTTATATCAAATACCGCTCTTTACTTTTGGGCCACATTTTATTTCTGGATAAAATGTTCGCGGTAATACACCAATTCAGCAATGGATTCCCGAATATCATCCAAGGCCTGATGGGTATTTTTCTTACTAAGTCCCGACAACATTTCAGGTTTCCAACGACGGGCCAATTCTTTCAGGGTACTGACGTCCAAGTAACGGTAGTGAAAATACTTTTCTAACTCTGGCATATAGCGAAACAGGAAACGACGATCTTGCCCCACGCTATTGCCACAAATAGGTGATTTTCCTGCCGGCACCCATTGTTCCAGAAAAGCAATGGTTGCTTTTTCAGCTTGCGCATCACCAAACTGGCTCTGCTTTACACGTTCAACTAATCCACTCGCAGTATGCGTCCGCACATTCCATTCATCCATTAATGCCAATTGCGCATCCGGCTGATGAACCGCAATTACAGGCCCTTCTGCAAGGATATTCAATTCCGAATCGGTGACAATAGTCGCAATTTCAATTATGCGATCGCGCTCGGGATCTAGGCCCGTCATCTCTAAATCTATCCAGATAAGATTGTTCTCACTTTTTGACATGATATATCCTAGTTTCCTTCAAAAGAGGTAGTCTGTATCTGTGAAGTATCATAACGTTTTTGATCACTCACAGCGATGATCAGCAAGATAGATGAAAGATAAACAAAAAATAAGTGAGGTTCGGTGGCTAAAAGTAAACTCTCTAAAGGGCAACAGCGCCGTGTGCAAGCGAATCATCAGCGCAAGCTGAATAAGGCCAATGCTCAAAAGTCAGAAATGGATGACAGCCAGTTTGGTGAGCCACAAGAAGGGTTGGTGATCAGCCGATTCGGGCAACATGCTGATATTGAAGCAACCGATTCTTCTATACAGCGTTGCAATATCCGCAGAACAATCCACTCATTGGTCACGGGTGATCGCGTTGTATGGCGCCCCGCGCTACAACTCCAGTCTGATGTCAAAGTAAATGGTATCGTAGAAGCGGTTCATGAGCGCACTTCCGTTCTTACTCGTCCTGACTACTATGATGGCATCAAACCCATCGCATCAAATATTAACCAAATTGTGATAGTTTCCGCTATCTTACCTGAGCTCTCGCTGAATATTATCGATCGCTATTTAGTCGCATGTGAAACACTCAATATCGAGCCGCTGATCGTACTCAATAAAATTGACCTGTTAGATGCTGAAAGCCGTGAGTGGGTTAACGAAGTCATGGAGATCTATCGCCATATCGGCTATCGCGTACTGGAGGTTTCCAGCTATACCGGCGAGGGTATCCCTGAACTAACCGCACTACTGGCTAACAAAATCAGTATCTTTGCTGGCCAATCTGGTGTCGGGAAATCCAGCTTGCTCAATACCCTGTTGCCCGACATGAACGAAGATATTCTGGTCAATAATGTTTCAGATAACTCAGGCCTCGGTCAGCATACTACGACCACAGCACGCCTTTACCATTTTCCACTGGGGGGAGATGTGATCGACTCTCCAGGTGTCCGTGAGTTTGGCTTGTGGCATCTAACGCCAGAACAGGTTACACAAGGTTTTGTCGAATTCCGCGAATATCTGGGAGGGTGCAAGTTCCGTGATTGCAAACATCTAGACGATCCTGGATGTGCCCTAAAAGAAGCATTGGAACAAGGCACCATTGCTCAGGAACGTTTCGAAAATTACCACCGGATTCTGGAAAGCATGGCACAGGTTAAACCGCGCCGAAATTTCACAAACGCTCAAAAATAAGACAATAATTAACGATACCCTGACATTAAAAATAATGGCAGGTACAATAGTCGACTTTTGTCCAATTTGCCAAGAAAAGAACCAAGAGGTTGACGTGCTGGATAATTTTAAAATTAACTTACAATATTTACTGCCAAAACAATGCATTACAAAACTGGCAGGTTGGTTTGCCAATAAAAAAGCAGGCTGGCTGACGCAGCTTGCTATCAAGACTTTCGCGAAGGTCTATAAAGTGGATATGAATGAGGCACAAGATCCTGCATTCACTGCTTATTCAACATTCAATGAATTTTTTGTCCGCCCCCTTAAGGAAGGCATTCGCCCTATCGCCAATGAAGCCCACCAATTGGCTCTGCCAGCAGACGGCACCGTCAGCCAGCTTGGGGCGATCCGCGAAGATCAGATTATTCAGGCCAAAGGTCACTATTACACTATAGAAGCACTGCTGGCAGGACAGTATCAACTGGCCGAACAGTTCCGTAATGGTCAATTTATCACGACTTACTTATCGCCAAGGGATTATCACCGTGTCCACATGCCATGTGATGGCGTGCTCAAGGAAATGATCTATGTCCCTGGCGATCTGTTCTCAGTAAATCCCTTGACGGCAGCCAATGTGCCAAATTTATTTGCGCGTAATGAACGCATCATCTGTTTATTTGAGACGAAATTCGGCCCCATGGTGCAAATTCTGGTTGGTGCGACCATTGTTGGCAGTATTGAAACTGTCTGGAGTGGTTGTGTCACACCTCCGCGTGAAGGCATCATCAAGCGCTGGACCTACCCTACAGAAGGTCAAGAAGGCGTCATTTCCCTCAAAAAAGGCGAGGAAATGGGACGCTTCAAGCTGGGTTCAACCGTGATCAACTTGTTTGCGGCTAATCAGATTAATTTTGCTAACAACTTATACAGTGGTTCCCAAACCCGTATGGGAGACGTGATGGCGCAAACTGTTACATCAGAAGAACCCACAGTAAATAACGATGAATCAATGAATTAAAGATATCATCAGCTAATTTATAACCAAGGAGCCCCTTATTGTGCGCCTGATTATCAGTTTACTTCTCAGCCTCTTAATTGCGAGTCCGGCTTTTGCTTCTGTGCCTCAGTTGGATGAAACCCAACTAAAACAAGAACTGAAGCAGGTTGGAGGCAGTAAACGCTCACAAGATTCTGAAATCGCACATGCACTTCAAGGGGCAATAAATTGGGTTAATGATACAAAATCCGCCAATGAGCGTTCCCAGAAATATCGACAAGCAATTGATGAATTTCCTAAAATCATCAAAGAACTACGCCAAAAAATCCTTGCTGAAGACAATGCCGCTACCCCCATTCCGGCTAATCAACCTATCAGCAATTTAGAACAGCAAATTATCCAGACAAATAACGAATTACAGGAACAAGGGCGCCAATTACAGCACGAACAGGATAAGCTCCGAGAAATCAGTGATTCCATGAGTCAATTACCTCAACAGCAGGCTGAAGCAAAGCGTTTGCTGGCTGAGGCAACTTCTCGGTTCCAGTCTCTGGATTCGCCTTCCACGCCACTGGCCAAAGCGCAATTGGCGCTGGCACAAGCAGAAGTCAATGCCCGTAAAGCTATGACTGATGAACTGGAGATGGCTCAACTTTCTGTCAATAATCGTCAGGAGATTGCGCGCATACGCACAGAATTATACAAAAAACGTTATCAACGACTGGATGTTAAACTCCAGCAATTACGCAGCCAGTTAAATATCCAACGCCAGCAGAAAACGGAATCGGCGCTGGAGTATACAGAAATGCTAGCGGAGCAGAGTGGTGAAAAACTGCCAAAGTTTTTGCAGGAAGAACTCCAGCAAAACCGCCAATTGTCGCAAATGCTCAACCAGCAAACCCAGAGAATGGAAGCCATTGGTTCAAAACAGCGCAAGGCCAACAGCGAAATTCTTTTTGTTCTCCAAACACTCAATACTATCCGTGAACAAGCACAATGGCTAAACGATTCCACTGCACTTGGTGAAACCTTGAGGGCGAGAGTCACCCATATTCCCGATATGTCAAAATCCCAGCAAATTGACAGAGATATTGTCGAATTGCGGGTCGAAAGACTGAAATATGAGGAAATGCTGGAACAGTTGCAACGGCCTCTTGAGCAAACATTGCCCTCATATCACACTCTGACGCCAGAGCAAAAAAAGGTCTATGAGTCACTTATCCGCACCAGGAAAGAGCTATTAAATTCCCTGCTATCAGGATATGACAATGAGATCCTGGAACAGACACAATTCAAGGTCATCACCAACAAATTAAATGATGCCCTGAAAGAAGTTCAGGATGCTACCCACCGCTATCTGTTCTGGGTAGCCGATGTCAATCCTATATCGCTCAATTATCCATTGAAGGTGGTGCAAAATCTGACGCGTCTGTTATCTCTGGACACATTCTCTCAGTTGGGTGCCGCCATCCACAGCATGTTAACCAAACAAGATACTCTGCTCTATTTGCTGGGTACTTTATTACTGGTCATTTTTAGTGTTAGCTCACACCGCCAATATCATGCTTTTCTTGAGCGTTCGAGTAATCGCATCGGGAAAGTGACACAAGATCATTTCTCTTTGACTATGCGCACCGTTTTTTGGTCTGTTGTCGCGGCATTACCGTTGCCAATGCTTTGGTCAGCCATTGGTTATGGGTTACAAAATGCATGGCAGTATCCGATGGCTACCGCAATCGGTAACGGTGTCCGTGAAACCACCCCCGTTCTGTGGATCTTTATGCTCAGTGCGGCCTTTGCCCATCCCAATGGTTTATTTATCGCCCATTTTCGCTGGCCGGAAGAACGCATCAAGCGAGCAATGCGTTTCTATCGCCTTTCCATTTTCCTGATCGTGCCTCTGATGATGGCATTGATCACTTTTAATCATTACAAAGACCAGGATTTTATCGCAACCCTCGGCCGGCTATGTTTCATCATGCTCTGTATCTCGCTGAGTTTAGTCACCAGTAGCTTAAAACGCGCTGGCATTCCACTCTATATGGACAAACATGGTTCAGGCGAAAATATTGTTAGCTCCGTTCTATGGTGGATACTGCTCTCGGCCCCAATCTTAGCGGCGCTCGCTTCAATCCTGGGTTATCTGCAAACCTCACAAGCGCTATTAGGTCGTCTGGAAACCTCTGTCGCTATCTGGTTCTTCCTGCTGGTCATTTACCACATTGTACGTCGATGGATGCTAATCCAGCGACGTAAGATCGCTTTTGAGCGGGCAAAACAACGCCGTGCAGAAATATTGGCCCAGCGTGCCAAAAGTGAAGAAGATTCTGGCAATATTAATAGCAGCGTAGAGGGATCAATCGAGATTGAAGAGCCAGTCATCGATTTGGATGCTATCAGTGCCCAGTCGTTAGGGTTGGTGCGCTCAATTCTGACAATGATAGCACTGGTTTCACTTATTCTATTGTGGTCTGAACTACATTCAGCCTTTTCTTTCCTTGAAAATATTCGCCTTTGGGACGTGAGTACAACTATCAATGGCGTTGATAGCATTCAGCCAATTACTCTGGGTTCCGTATTAATTGCAATCTTAGTTATTGTTATTACTACGCAACTCGTCCGTAACTTACCAGCCCTGCTGGAACTCGCCCTGTTACAACATTTAGTGCTGACACCGGGAACAGGTTATGCCATTACGACACTAACCAAATATAGCATTACCCTCATTGGTGGTTTGGTAGGTTTTTCTCTGGTGGGTATTGAATGGTCAAAAATACAATGGCTAATTGCTGCAATGGGGGTTGGGCTTGGTTTTGGCTTACAGGAAATTTTCACCAATATTATTTCTGGTCTGATCATCTTATTTGAAAAACCGATCCGCATTGGTGATACCGTGACTATCCGTGGCCTGACAGGCAGCATCACGAAGATCAATACACGGGCAACAACCCTGTCTGACTGGGACAAAAAAGAGATTATTGTTCCCAACAAGGCCTTTATTACAGAGCAATTTATCAACTGGTCACTGTCTGACACGATCACGCGTATCGTCCTGACAATCCCTGTGCCGGCTGATGTTGACTCAGCAAACGCCACCGACATATTGATGTCTGCCGCCAAAAGTTCACCCTTTATTCTCGATAACCCAATGCCAGAAGTGTATTTAGTGGATTTGCAACAAGGCATTCAGATTTATGAACTACGAGCCTATGCTGCCGAGATGGGGCATCGTATGCCTGCCCGTCATGAAGTACATCAACATATTTTGCAGGAATTCCGCAAACATGATATCACCTTGCCATTCCCACCATTTCAGGCACGGGTTGATATTTTTGGACAAGAGATCCGCAGTGCTACAACTAACTTCACGGGCCGTAATCCCCCACGCAGGCCGGGAGAACTGTAAGCCTATAGTCAATTAACCACGTAACCAAACGCATACCTTTTCAACTTAGCGGATTACTGGCATTCACCCGCAGGCTATCCTGACAGGCGAGGGATCATTTTTGTAAAAAAAAGATATTAACGTCAGTCAGGAGGGTGTCAAACCGTTCACTATTCCTGCCAGCCTGATTTTTGCCTGAATTACCGTGCTTATTCCGATAATCCCCCGATATCCTGCCAAAACCAGCCAAAAATCGAATTTAATTCATTAATTAATTTGATTGATTAATGTGTGGAATAAATGTGCTTTTCTGTTCAATTACGCATTTTATCTCGCTGGCATTCAGCGTAATACCAAAATCCAATTGATAAAACATAAGTCAAATTCAATGAAAAACGAAAAGGAATCGCTTTATCTAAAAGAGCGCGCTTACCGTGGTCATTTCAATTAGAGCACTGGCGGTTGCATCAACAGGTGTTGCTGCGGGGTCAGGTTGTGGTGTTGCGGCTGATGGATAACCGTATTTTCACACCATTACTGCCCGCTTTAAAACCGGGAGACTGGCGTGAACTGTTAACACCGGTTAATGAGCTGATGCTCGATACACCTGACCCGATTTGCTATTACCGACCAGAAAATTGCCCTCAGAAACTGAACACAAATTTATTTATGTTGGGTGATCATCTGATTGATGCCCGTTACTCAACTGATACGACGCTCAAGAATCTAGCTTACGCATTAAGTTGTCAGCTTTGGGAAGAAGCTCCTGAATTGGCATTGAAACTGGATGAACCGGCGGGGCAATTGCAGCACAGCCTTGTCGCTTGGTTGAAACAGGCGAGAGAGGAAAGCAGTAAACTGGACAAGTTAACCCTTGAGTACTTTCTGACTGATAGTCAAAAAGTTGCTCTTAACGAGCGTATTGACGGATAAATAGAACATAAGGAAAAGAAGAATGAAGTCGTTAGATCCGACAAATTGCATTGATTGTCAAAAAATACTGAAACACTGGATTGAATTTCAACTCGTTGATGAACAGGGTGAACCATTAACGGGTATGCCTTATAAGCTGGCAAGTCGCGGAAACAAAAATATTGTGCGAACGGGTACCACGGCTGGTAATGGAATGTTACGTGAAGAAGACCTTCCTCCAATGCCTGTTATCTTATCTATATCAGCACAACCACTGGCGGATGAAATTGTCAAACGAACTCCTCGAACAAAGACAGGAGAAGTCAACTCTCATATTAAATCAACGGCTTTAATGGATGGATATGAATATCAATACATCACATTGGGAATGCTCAGTGATGGCTATCCTAAAATTAAAGGGTGGGAAGAGCAGAAATTAAGAGACTCAGAACATTTCCAAGGTTCGACATTACAGGGATTGTCAACCCATCCACTCAATCGACGATATGTATTGGAAATGCGAACTATACAAATGATTGAAAGTGAATGTGCCTGTAATCGTGATATTACGCTAGGGCGTGTTGACGTTTCGTGGAGGGAAGTTTGAACAGCATGATGATCTGGTATCATTGTCTTCGCGAAAAAACCATTACCCCAGCTCATCATGCCAAGAACAATGTTATCAAAATCTTTATGGAATACGCTAGCTGTATTAATGCAACAACATGGATGTATTTACCACAAAGACGCGCATTACCTGACTTTCGAAGGGATCCTTTATCGAATGAGAACGGGATGTCCGTGGCGGGATTTACCCGATGAATTTGGCAAATGGAATACGCTTTTTAAGCGCTTTAACGCCTGGTCAAAGAAAGGTGTTTTTGAATTATTATTCAAATTGTTATCTGAAAATACAGACACCGAATGGTTATTCATTGATGGGAGTATTATCCGCGCTCATCAACATAGCTCAGGGGCAGCTTCAACAGAAGATGAAGCCATCGGTAAAAGTCGAGGTGGACGTTCGACTAAAATTCATTTGGCCGTAGACAGTTATGGTTTGCCTGTCCATTTTGAGCTGTCAGGGGGTCAAACGCACGACATTGTACATGCAGAAAGTTTGGTCACCCATTCACCCGCATCCGATTTTGTGATCGCGGATAAAGGTTACGATAGCGGTACTTTCAGAGATTTCGTTGAAAAACAAGGTTCAAAAACGGTCATTCCCTATCGAAAAAATAGCCGAAAACCCGATAAAAGTATTGATGAAGTTTTATACTGTTATCGGCATTTGGTCGAAAATGCGTTTGCCAGAATAAAACATTTTCGAGCTATTGCGACAAGATACGATAAATTGGCGCGAAATTACGCCAGTATGTTGGCACTGGCGTTTGTCATTATATGGTTACCGATGTGGGTTGAGTAAATGGTGAACTCAAAACGTCAACAGCCCCTAGAGTCTTCCCAAAATAATCGTTCTGATTCGTTGGGGATGATATAGTCTAAATATACCCATTTTTCAGCATATTGGAATAATGTAAAAACAAAAAATAATAAAACCAAAGGTGATATTTATCCGGCAGAAATTGCTTATGCGAACCGTCCTAATCGTGATTAGCACAGAACTATTTTTGATAACAATGGTAAGGACATCTCAAAATGAGAAAAAAAGCATTAATTTTATTGATTACAATAGAGCATATTCTACTGATATTAGGTGAACTTTCTTATATATACATTAATGGACTTGCTAAAGCGTTTGGGTACTCAGAAAATCGTGTTGTAAATTACAAGCCAATTGTGCGTCACAGTGAATCACTACCATATCAAAGGTGGGAGTTTAATTTCATTACACCGAAATATTTTTACGCCAGTATCAGTTTTGTTCAATTTTGGGATGAAGATAACTATGTTGTGCAAAAGTTTGTGCCTGATGGCGTAGATTCAGATTTTCGTAGTATAGATAGGTGGGATAAAAAAGCAGGAGGCATAGGTTGTGCAGTTAAAAATTATGGTGAGGCCTTACCTCAGTCATTATTAGTTTGCTGGGATTCGGTGACTGATAAAAAAACCTATCAGACAAAATTTATTTTTACACCAGATGTCCGAAAATTGATGAGAAAGCCGTCTGCCGGGCACTCAGTTAAAAATCATGTATTCTATCGAGATACCTTATTTATTGGTCTAGATCCTGGTGGTATTGCTAAGGCTTGGTTACGGGGTTATGATAAAAACGATGGCAATAATGTTTTTGGTTGCTATAGGGGAGTCAGTTTCTGGCGATGAAATGACTGTATGCCAGAATAAGACAAAACACCCAGATGGGTATGGTGAATATTCTGAGGAGATAAAATCCTTTATCAAAGGGAAAAATCCCCCTATGGTAAGTGGTAAAGCAATTATCTTGAATTCATCTGCATTTAATTTCTGATAACCAACGTCTTAGGCAAAGAAAATATATGACAAACAAAGCCGTTATTTTATTAAACGACACAACCGATCACGGTGGTAAAGTCATTACTGCTGTGGGTGGTTATATTTACAAAGGTATTCCCGTTGCCGGAGAAACGGATTTAGTCGAATGTCCTAAATGCGAGGGAGTTTTTCCTATTGTCGAAGGCAGTGAGAATTTAAAGAATAATGGGAAAGCTATTGCAGTAGAAGGGATGCACACAGCGTGTGGTGCTAAATTGATTGCCAGCCAGAAAGAGTTTCTCGCCTGACAAACCACACTGACGCACTATGTTTGTCTTCTCCGAGTTACCGGACTAAACATTAATCCGGTAACTTTCTTTGAAAAGTATTTGGATGGAAGAAATTTATTCTTCTGGCAGGTTATTTCTTACCAACTTCGATTTGTCGTGCGTTTAGTTTCATTATTAAGAACATCCTACTAATCGAATAGTAAGAATCGAGCGGTAAGTGTCCCAGATTATGTTCCTCACTGCATATTGATTTCAATAGCCGAAATTAGACGTAAAAATAATGAACAGTGCTGATTTTACTAAATTTTATAAAAAAAATTTTACTTAGCTAGATTTCACTGGAAGTTGAAATAGGAGGGACCGTGCTCCCAACTTCCAGAAGAAAAATTTCCTTTTAATTAGCTCAAAACAACTACGATGAAATCAAATAACATTAATGACGCATACCGATTGCTAATCGATTCATCCCATTCATAAGCGCAATCGCAAAGGTCAAATCAGAAATTTCCTGATCCGTGAAGTGATCTTTCAAGGGTAAATAAGCATTATCATCTGCATGTGTCGTTACAACGTGAGTCAGCGCTTCGGCCCACTCCAACGCCGCTTTTTCACGGGGAGTAAACTGACTACTCACTCGCCATCCGGCTAATTCAGCTAACCGACGTTCTGTCTCTTTATTTTCGCGCAAAACTTGAGAGTGTTTATTTAAGCAGAAAGAACAACCATTGATTTGAGATACTCGCAAATAGATCAATTCAACCAATTGCAAACCCAGCGGACTATTTTCCAGACCTTCTTTTACAGAACGAAAACCTTGAAGTAACTCTGGAGATAAGTTGTAGTAAGCAAGGCGTAATTTACTCATAAATAATATTCCTTATATTAATATCTCAAGGGACTATATTAAAAATGATTACGTTAAGCAAAGGAAGGGATTATTTTTTATAATAACCATTTCATTTAAATTAAAAAAGTATAAAAGAAGCCTTAATTCAAACTCATATAATTCACCATGCTAATTATTCAATTAGACAATTAATAAAAAATGCCACTAAAGGAATAAGTGGCATTTTTTATTACGTGGTAAACTAAATAATTAATTTCTCTACACTATAAATATTGCAATTTACTGATTTATAGATAATAAACTAGAAATTTTTAGAGATATATTTTTCGATGTTAACACTTTCTTCTTGGATCAGCACCATACTCATTATCACCCTGAGTACCTTCCAGCAGAGTAAATACGAATAAAACAATGCTGGCCACGGGAACAAAAGCCAATAAAAACCACCATCCAGAACGGTTAATATCGTGCAGTCGGCGTATTGTTACAGCAAGACTTGGAATAAAAGTAACAATGATATAAATCACTAATAATGCAAAACCAGCAGTATCATTAATTGCTGAACCCAATATTATAAGGGCCAGGAATACAATAATGTTAAACAAATGGAACATCCAATATTCTTTACGACGGGCACGGCCAGAGAATTCAGCATAATTTTTCAAAACACTAAGATACCAATTCATAATATCACTTTATTGAAATCAAATTATATAATAGAAAAGCAGGCAAACTATAAAGGATGATGGATTCTATACTTAACTATCTTTTAATGTCCATAGTCAATTACTAGTTGATAAATATTTCCTTATTCATGCTATTATTAGATAGTGATTTAAAAAAACCTTAAAAAAGTAAAATTAGAAACAGGAACCATATAAATATCTTTAATCCATATCAAAGTTACGCATAAATTTATCAGAAAAATAAGACTAATTATTTTACTATAAACTAAGCTTACACCCACAAGATTCACCAATTTGTAATTCAAATTCAAATTCACGCTCTTGGGCGGTTCCATTCCATGTTCTTAATATTTCAATAGCCGTTTTAGCCATTTTGTCAATGGGCTGACGCACCGCCGTTAAAGAAGGCACATTAAATTGTGATTGCAGGGTGGCATTAAAACAAACTAATGCAATATCATCGGGAACGGCTAGCCCATTTTCAGCCAACGCACGTAAGCAACCAAACGCCTGTAATTCATTAGTTGCAAACAGCGCTCGAGGATGTTTTCCTTTTAACATTTGCAAGGTCGCTTCATAACCGCCCTGACGAGTATATTCCGTAGGAAAAATCCATTCATCACGTACCGCCAAATTTGCCTGTTTTAAAGCATCACTCCACCCTGATAGCCGATCTTGGGTATTTAACATATCAAGAGGGCCACAAATAACGGCGATATCACGATAACCATGCTGGATCAGATGTTGGGTCACTTTGAATGCTGCAATCCTCTCATTGACACGAATTGCACTGACATTTGCACCTGCATTAACCCAATCCAACATAACACAAGGCGTACCACTGGCCTGAATAAGGTCAATATAAGGATGTCGATCAACGCTGGTATACAACAGACCATCAATCTGACGGTTTAATAAATTATTCAATAGCTCTCTTTCACGACTACGATTATCCCCCGAATCCCCAGGTAACAATACTTGCCCATGTTTGAAAGCTTCCTGCTGCAAAGCATGAGCAACAGAAGAAAGAAAAGGATTAGCGATGTTTGGCAAGATAAGCCCATAAGAGTGAGTCGTGCCAGAAACTAAAGCCCTCGCAATATTATTGGGCCGATATCCTGTTTTTTGGATAGCATTCAATACACGTTGACGAGTCGCTTCTGCAACAGGCCTTGGACCACCATTAATCACATAACTGACAACGGCTACCGAGGTTCCAGCTTCTCTTGCCACATCACTACGTGTCACTCTTTTCAGATGTGAATTCATGATATTCGTGTATTCCACTGTTTAAAGATATAAGGCTAATAACCAGAACAGACAAGCTCTTAAATGGCATCTTCAAGTAAATTAAGATCCCTGCCTCGCGTTTCTGGTGCGAAAAATGTTGTGATAAATCCAATACCTGCCATCAATGAAAAATAACAGGCAATTGGCCACCAATGCCCGGTAAAAGACAAAAATGCCGATGCAATCAATGGAGCTGTTCCCCCTGAAAGCATTGCACCCAACTCTTTTGCCACAGCCATTTTGGTATAACGATTCGCTACCCCAAAGAGTTCCACTCCCCATGCAGCCTGGACACCAAATATCCCTAAAGAGGCCAATCCCATTCCTATTACAATTGTTGGAATGACAATCATAGGTTCACGGCTCTCCAATAAGATAAAAGCAGGAAATGCGTAAAGTACGAGTAACAGGCAAAACCAGCGGTAAGTGATACGGCGTCCGAAACGATCAGATAGATAACCTGAAATTGGAATAATCAAGAAACCCAAAATGGATGAGATGAATACCGCGCTCGTAGGAATAAATTTATCCAGCATCAGTGCATTAGCCACATAGCCAATGATAAATCCTTGGGCCAGATATGATGGGCCATTCTCGCCAATTCGTAAGCCAACCATGACCCAAAAGGCTTTAGTACGTTGCCAAAAACGTCGTTTTTCATCAGTAACTTGTTGGTGTTCACTTAAGACTAATGATTGTAAACGTTGCTCTGCCAACATTGCCTTATAACGCTCAAAAACAGGGGTCTCACTCATATGTCGCCGAATATAGAACGCAACTATTGCAATCAAGGCACTCGACAAAAATGGAATACGCCATCCCCAATCCAGCAAGCTTTCTTTATCCAGAGTCAATACCAGCAACCAAACCAGTGATGCCAATAACGTTCCACTATTCGAACCAAGGGCAATGACAGATGAAACCAAGCCTCGTTTTGCAGGTGGTGCAAACTCTCCCAAAATGACCGTACCACCGGATAAAGCGGCTCCAGCTCCCAAACCTTGCATGAACCGCAATATGACTAAGCAAGCAGGAGCCCAAATACCGATATGGGCATAGCTTGGAATAAGTCCTATTAGTGTGGTTGAAATTCCCATCAGAATGACCGTCATCATCATGACGATCTTACGTCCTTTGCGATCCCCTAACCATCCAAACGCAAGAGCACCAAACGGCCGAGCGATGAATCCTACTGAATAGGTTGCAAAACTGGCAAACAAGGCAACGGAAGGCGTCATATTTGGGAAAAAAACATCACCAAAAATAATGCCTGCAGCTAAACCATACAGAGCAAAATCGGCATACTCTATTGTTGTCCCTAACCAACAGGAAAAAATGGCCCGTCCAAACCCCTTACGCCCTTCTTTTGTTGCCAGGCATGCTTCTGAAGCATGTTGTATCTGGGTGACAGCTGACGCCGTATGTTTATACGGCATAGCAAGATATTCCCTGAATGTTGGAACAGTAAATTTTTAATTCCAACAATATGTATTGAACAATATTATTGTTATTCATGAATGATATTTATATAAATTTATCTACTCGCGTAGAATACTCAAACGTAAGAAATCAACAATTGAATATGAGCCATAAATATCAGGTAAAAATTAACGTTTGTAATTAATAAATTTTAAAACAAAGAATTAAAAATTAGTTTATAAGAATATAATAACGCTCTACCATTCAATATCCAGTAAAAAAAAGAGTCTCATACTCAAATAAATTGGAATTTAAATCCAAATTTATTATTAAACCAGGATATTAAGCTAACCCAGGGAAAATAACGCAATGTAGATATTATAGAAAAAATACAAGTTTTCAGCAGCATGGTTGGTTATTTGACTGGAAAAATCACTTATCAATACACCAACTTTACTTCAAGGTGCGTGTGATTTCTCCCCGCTTCGCGGGGAGAAATCAAGTTTCATATAGTGTTATAAATTGCAACTTGAAGTTGCATGCGTATATAGGAAAACAGCATCACACGGATGCTGTTTTCAAACAATTAGCGTCTTTAAACCTGATACATTTTCCGTAAATAACCAGAAACAGCATCATCCGCATTGGAACCAATGACTTCCATCTCAGGTAAAATATTTTTTAAACGCTGGTGCGCTCCCTGCATAATGCAGCCTTTACCGGCCACACTTAACATTTCCTGATCGTTCATACCATCGCCAAATGCAATGCAGTCATTTAATTGATATCCAATCAATTGGCAAACTTGCGCCAATGCATGGCCTTTAGAAACACCACCAGCCATTACTTCCAAACAGTTTCTCAGTGAAAAACTGACATTAACCCTTTCCCCCCAACGGGCTTTAATCCTCTCTTCCAAATCCACCAAATAATCATGATCTTCACTGGTGTAGTAAACCTTGCATACGCCATCTGTGGGAAAATTATCACGCTGAAAAAGTTGGTAATGGAAAACGGACTCCTGGAAAAATTCTTTCTGTTCAGGGGATTCTCGATTTATTAGCCAATCATCGTTATTAAAATAATTAGTCAGGATATCGGGATTATCAAACTCCAATAAACACAAATCATGAGCAATATCAGGATCTAAGTTATGGCTAAATATCAATTCATCCTGGGTATTGTGAACCCTTGCACCGTTGGAAGTGATCATATAAGCATCAATACCCAATCCATCACGGATCTGTCCCACATCAATATGATGCCGCCCTGTTGCAAAAATAAAATGAATCCCTTGTTCCGTTAATAAGTTCAACGTTTCCTTGGTGTACGGGGTTAATTTATGGTCGGGAGATAACAAAGTGCCATCTAAATCTGAAGCAACAACATGATACATGGTTATAGTTCCTAAACTAAATCAATTCTGGTCAAAAAAATCACAAATTGCATTAAGAGCCTGCGATCGCAATACATCTTTTTCGAACAGAATTTCGTGATGAGCCCCCTGGATAATCAGAGGATTTTGGTGAGATGCACAAAAAGCCAATAACTCCCGATTACTTACTATCTTATCTTCACTTGCTTGTAATACGATAAGGGGAGTTTGAATTTTTCCCGCATTTTCAATCAGATTATCGCCCATCAGCATACTTTCACGCATCCAATGGTAAGTTGGCCCTCCAAGGCGCAATTCAGGATAATCAGCATAGTAACGCAAATAACGCTGATAACGCGCATAACTGTGCGTTAATAGATTGATAAAATAGGGTAATGGCCGCCATTGCCCCGTTGATAGGGCATAAGCGTTACGTCTTTTGATATTGGGTTCTGCCTGGTTAACCAGAAAATTTGCCAGCCAGCGAGGCATTGGTAAATTGATACCAAACATCGGCGCACATAACGCCACAGCACGAAAAATCGGCTCCTGGTAACGTATCAAAAAACGACTCAAAATCGCGCCACCCATTGAATGGGCCAAAGCATAACAACGATGAGACTGACGAGGTGCGATTTCAAGCTCAATAAATTGCACTAAGTCATCCACATAATGATCGAACGCTTCAACATGGCCTTTTTGCCGATCATCCAACATACGCCCTGAACGGCCTTGTCCACGATGATCAATAACGAAAACATCGTAACCCAGATGATAAAAATCATAGGCTACTTCAGGGTATTTCACGTAACTTTCACTACGGCCAGGCAAAATGACGAGGGTTTTATCATGATGGGGGGAACAAAAGGAGACATAATGGATGGGAATATCATCAACTCCTACAAATTGCCGTTCTTCTCTTGTGTGCCAAAAATCCAGTAATAGTCCATTCGTAAAGGCTGAGAACTGAGGTTCACGGTTTAACCAGCTTGTTTTTAATATCTCAGGTACCATTCTTCACCCTCAGTTCATTGTCCTTTATACCAATTCAACTTCAAGTTGCAGCTTGCAAATCAATGTGATTGTTTATATCTCTCCGCTTCGCGGAGGAGATATAAGGCTCATCTTGAAAGGCGATTGGGATAGTTATTTAAATCTCTCAGTTACTCGAATTCTTCAAAATGCTCTCGGATTAAGGCCATAAAGGCATCACCAAAACGCTCCAATTTCCGCTGACCAACGCCATTAATCAGCAAAAGTTCATCCGGCGTTATTGGACACTGTTCTGCCATCTCAATTAACGTGACATCATTGAAAACAACAAAAGGTGGAATATTGTTTTCATCAGCAATGGATTTACGCAATTTGCGCAACTTAGCAAATAACTTGCGATCATAGTTACCACTGTATGATTTGTTTTGCTGATTGCGGCTTTTCAAGTTTTGGATACGTGGTACGGCAAGTTGTAGAGACACTTCACCACGCAATATCGGCCGTGCCGCCTCGGTCAATTGCAGAGCAGAATAGTTGGCAATGTTTTGGCTGATAAGCCCCAGGTGAATAAGCTGACGCAAGACGCTCATCCAATGTTCCTGACTCTGTTCTTTACCAATGCCATAAACAGGCAGTTTGTCGTGTCCAAAATCTCTAATGCGTTGATTATTCGCACCACGTAGCACTTCTACAATATAGCCAATGCCAAAACGTTGTCCAACGCGATAGATACAGGATAGCGCTTTCTGTGCTTCTACCAGACCATCGTAGCGTTTGGGAGGATCAAGGCAAATATCACAGTTGCCACACGCTGTTTGGCGACTTTCTCCGAAATAATTCAACAATACCAAACGCCGACAGGTCTGTGCCTGTGCAAATGCGCCCATAGCATTGAGTTTATGCCGCTCAATATCCTGTTGTTCACCGGCGGGCTTTTCTTCTAAACAGCGACGCAACCATACCATATCCGCAGGATCGTAAAACAGCACAGCTTCCGCCGGTAAGCCATCTCGCCCAGCCCGGCCAGTTTCCTGATAATAAGATTCGATATTACGGGGAATATCAAAATGCACGACAAAACGCACATTAGGTTTATTAATTCCCATACCAAATGCAACCGTTGCTACCACGACCTGCAAATCATCTCGCTGGAAAGCATCTTGTACCCATGCCCGTTGACTGTTTTCCAGCCCTGCATGGTAAGGCGCAACACTTACCCCCCGCTTTTGCAGACGCTCCGCGGTTTCTTCCACTTTATTACGACTATTGCAATAGATAATGCCACTTTTCCCCTGCTGGCCGCGGACAAATGACCAGAGCTGATCAAGTGGTTTGTATTTTTCAACTAAGGTATAGCGAATATTGGGGCGATCAAAGCTGCTGATATGGATAATCGGCTCATGCAACTCCAGTAAACGAACGATATCCTGGCGGGTTGTTTTATCTGCTGTAGCGGTTAGTGCTATCACCGGAAGATCGGGGAAACGGCGACGAAGTTGCCCTAATGCCCGATATTCTGGGCGAAAATCATGCCCCCATTGAGAAATACAATGAGCTTCATCGACAGCCAATAAAACAGGCTGCCAGTCGCGAAGCTGGTCAAGAAAATTATCCGTTACTAACCGTTCAGGGGCGATATAAAGCAGTTTAACGCTCCCATGACGACAACGTTGGATGATATCAAATTGCTGTTCACGATTTTGAGTTGAGTTCAGACATTCCGCTTCAACACCATTCGCACGTAGCTGATCAACCTGGTCTTTCATCAATGAAATGAGTGGAGACACAACCAGAGTCAACCCATTTTTAACCAATGCAGGGATCTGGTAGCACAGTGACTTACCGCCTCCCGTTGGCATAACCACCAGACAGTCTCGTCCGTCAAGAACGGCGTCAATAACTTGCTGCTGTCCCGGACGAAATTGCTGGTATCCGAATGTTTTTCGTAATGCTTGTTCAGCCAGCGATGCCGTGCTGATGAGTTCTGCGGTAGACACGCTTTTCCTCGATCGTTAGAAGCTAATCCCTGAAAAAGCCTAAAAATAGGCTATAAAAATACAGTTGCTATCCAATCACCTGTATATAAAAAATTACCGCTTATTCTACACGCTATATGATTATTTTTTGTAGTCCGTTTTTTTCCCCATGAATTGTTTCTCGAAGCGCTTCACAGACTGGCAAAGTCGATAGCGAAAGCATAAACTTAACAATTCATTAACCATATAAGCGCATTTAATATCCGTTGATTTTACTTTTCATTATCAGGTTATCAGGAAAATCACCATGGAAAATATTCAGCCAGTAGACACTATTCTAACCCCAGAAGAAGCCCGTAAATTTATAGGTGAAATCTTTGTTTATCATATGCCATTCAATCGTCTGTTGGGCCTCGAGCTGCTCCGCTTCGAACAAGACTACGCAGAACTGCAATTTTGTTACCAAGAAAAATTGATCGGCAATATGATTCATAAAATTCTACACGGTGGTGCAATCGCTTCCATATTAGATGTTGCTGGAGGGCTGGTTTGTGCAGGCAATGCATTGACTTCAGTTGAAGCAATGACCATCGCAGAGATCCAAAAACGTCTAACCACATTGGGCACGATTGATTTACGCGTGGATTATCTGCGCCCCGGACGTGGTGAAGTATTTACTGCCAGTTGTAATCTTATCCGTGCTGGTAATAAAGTTTCTGTCGCCAGAATTGAATTACATAATGAAAAACAAATGCATATCGCCAGTGCGATGGGGACTTATTTGGTTGGTTGATATTTTCAAACCCCAATAGCAAAAACTAATACCCAACTCATGCCCAAAATACAAGCTTATAATAAATGAAGGAATGTGCCAGCAAAACGCATTCTCTTTTCATGGGCATGTTCATTTTCAACCCCACCATTAGTTTATAATTTATTGATTTACATAAATTATTAAGTGATTCCAATCACATTTGCCAGATCATTTATTATACAAGCTAAAGAAGTGCTATATCCTCCTTGCTGTTATCTGAACGACAAAACTTTTAAGTTTGTGGGGTAAGGACATATGGATTGTCGCTCTCGTTGTCGGTTCAGGGAAGAATGCCGTATCCCTCTGCCAAATTACACTTCCCAATAATTCAGTAAACCTAAAGAAAAAATAGCGGAGTCCGATAAGATATTAGACAAAATATCGTGTTGTGTAATCTTATGGGGTGTAAAATGAGTAGACGTGAATTTGAAAGAGCATTTATGGATGGTTCTATTGGTTTTGAAAATGGAACATTAGTAACTTTAAGTGATAGCAAATTAATAAGAGAGAAAAGATATTCTGAACTGCAAAGTGAACTTCAAAAAAAATTAACTGCCAACGAAGATCTTTATGTTTTCCTCACGTATGAAGAAGCTGTCTATTTTATGACAAATTTATGTGGACCAAATCCTAATTCATCATGGAAAGAAGCTGGTTATTTATGTATGGATGTTGTCACATCATTTACAGGTAATATTATTGATGCTAAAGGTTTTCATAAATTATCAAAAGAACTAAGTAGTAACTTTGGGGTTAAAGTTACTGAGTTTGTTGATAGATATGGAAATAGAAGCATAAAGTTAACCGGACGAACAGGTGTTAGAAAGTTTTTAACCGCTGCTAAATATAAAGTTAATAATTGGAAAATAATTGAAATGGGAATAGGAACACAAGGAATGAAAAATGGCATCATTGATGGAACTAGGAAAGTTGTTTTTGTCGCAGCGGGTTACAGATTATTGGAACTTGCTTTTAGAGATGAGTATGATATTTATAATTTCTATGGAAATATAACTATGGATGCGGCAAAAACAGCAGTTGGATTTTTGGCTGGAGTTGTAGTTACAGCTGCTGCTGGAGTATTTTTGACTGCGGGTACTTATGTACTTGCTGTAGCTGCTGCGGCAATTGTGGCTGGTATTTTGGTTGGGTCTTTATTATATTATATTGATAATAAATATGGGTTAAGTAAAGCTCTGATAGACCACTTGCGTAAAATGGATGAATTAGCGGCTAAGTATCCGAGACCATGTATGCAACCATTTGGTTTACCTTGTAATGAAATAAAATTAAAATGGTGATTTTATTATTGTGGTATTAATAAGCAGGCGATTTACATAGTAACGCGATGCTCAATTTTCATGGTGAGTTGAAATGACATAGCCAGTCCTTTATAACTTTAAATCGCCAAACTGAGAGAAATAAAGGAACAAAAGGCTATGTCACAGCAAGATTTTATCATTTGGGTGTTTTGTTGGGTATACGATAATTTAACGGCGTTACAGCAAAACACTCGATTCAGAAACCGGGGACACTCACCTAAACTCAGTGATGCGGAAGCCATTACGATGGAGGTGGGTGAATTCTTAGGGTTTTCAACGGATAAAGGAATTTGGACGTACTTCCGTGATCACTGGCGTGAGTGGTTTCCGGGACTGGGTTCACGCGCCAATTTTGCTAAACAGGTTGCGAATCTTTGGGTTGTTAAACAAAAACTGCAAGAAAAGCTGGCGAGGTTATTGGGGGCGTTCGACAGGCCAGTACATATTATTGACGGATTTCCACTGCCCATCTGTAGATTCAAAAGAGCAAAAGGCAGTGCCCACTTTAAAGGACAAGCCGATTACGGATACTGCTCCGCCAAAAACGAAACTGACTACGGCTTTAAAGGACACCTAATGATAGATGAAACGGGCGTGGTAACCGGGTTTACGCTGACGCCCGCCAATGTCAGCGAGCGTGAAGCAACCTGGGATGTGGTCGATTCGATACAAGGCTATTTGTTCGGCGATAAAGGCTATTTAGGTGTTGAATTTCAACGGGAAATGAAGCAGTCGGGTATTGAAATGATAACCCCGGTGCGGGCCAATATGGATGACCCCGTCCCCAGAGAAACGAGAAAGAGCATTAATGCCAAACAGCGCTTAATTGAAACCGTCATTGGTCAACGAGACTGGCTTCAACAAGCCCATGTCATAAGAGGTTAAAGTTGAGCATCGCGTTACATAGTAATATAATCCAAGTTTAACGGGGTTTTCAACCATGTAAACTCCGTTCTAAATACTCTACAAATTGATGATGAGGATGGTATGAGTAATAAGAATAAAGCTATTATCATAATAGGATGTTTTTCTTTAATTTTAGCTATGATATTTTGTACTGCATTTATTATTGATGATATTTTATCCATATTTTATGTTCGGGATGAAATAAATTTCTCTTGGAAATCCATTGCTATTTTATCTGGTTTTCCACTTTTTATATATATGTTCTCATGTGCTTTTTATTATACTATTACATCAAAAATAATGAAGCTTAATAATAAGCTAATAAAGACACTTACTATAATTTTTTTTATTTTTTTATTTTTAAGTTTTCCATTGTCTTGGTATTTGGATTCGAAATTAAAGGAAGAAGGATATATAGTTTGTGAAAAAATGTCAGTTGGCGCATTAAATAAATATGTGAAATATCCAGAAATGTGTCGCTAAGCATATGTATTATATGCTTAGCTTTATGTTTACAATGTCCTATCTTCCCAGATGCTATAAGCTGATGTTCCAGCAGTTACATGATTCCATGATATAGATTTATAGTTTAAGGAGACTTTTTCATATGGCATCATATCATGATCATTTATAGAATGTGGGTACACACAGGAAATATCTGTAATAGTGGCTTCTGTAATTTTTACTTCATAGAATAATTCTAATTGGCCTGCTTGGCTCGTTCTGTAAAAAATAAAACTGCCATTTAGTGACTCATTGGAGTCTATTGCCATTGCCAGCAATGGTGATGATTTGTCGATTGGTTTGATGAACTGTATTGGCTGGTGACTCACGTTCTGCTGACGTGAAATTGCATGACTCAGGCTGAGTACCTGTATTTGATCTTCGTGTCCTTTTTGATGCCGATTCCCTATAGAATCAAGAGTTGAACACCCTGCTGATATTAAGCCCTGCTTCTTACCATTTAATGTTAGATATATCATGTATGACATAAATATTACCGTCCTAGTTTTTTATTCAAATAATGCTGACTTGAGTGCTAAGCCAGAGACGATAACTTAACACATTAGAAAAACTTGCAATAGGAGCATAAAAACAAAAAAGATCGTCTTGAGATCCTTTTTGATATCTGGCGATAAAATCACCAAAAAGCAGAATTTCACGCAAAGCTGCCTAATGCTCCAATGTGGTACAATCACAAGG
Source organism: Xenorhabdus griffiniae (assembly GCF_037265215.1). Lineage (NCBI taxonomy): Bacteria > Pseudomonadati > Pseudomonadota > Gammaproteobacteria > Enterobacterales > Morganellaceae > Xenorhabdus > Xenorhabdus griffiniae. The sequence continues at coordinate 4,453,055 of NZ_CP147737.1, forward strand.
GGAGCGAAGCGACATCATCGCTTTTTTTCTGTTTGGGATTCTTTACCGTCGGTATGTGGTCATTGTTCAACTGATTGCTAAGCCGGTATTCGCTAAATCCTGCCTGCAACCGTTGTGGTACACGAATGCCGGTACAGTTGCCGAACCTGCTGCTAATTTTGGTCAATTGCAGGTTTATCTGCCTACACCCGCATCGCAGCCAACGACATCGGCTACACAGAAAAAAAACACACCACCGTTAATCTCAGAGCAAGAGAAGTTGTATCTGGCTGCCCTCGTTGCGTCTTCCACACGGGAAAATCAGGCTCAGATTATTTGGGGTGCGTTGAAACGGGCTTTTGGTGATGATAAAGAAACGACCCAACATAACTTAGAGAGACTAAAACAACTGGCGGATCAAAAAAGCGGTCGAGATCATTGGAGGTAAAAATATAAGTTGTGCCAAAAATGCTTTCAAAGAAAACAATGGGTTGAAGCGTTATACAGAAAGCACCAAAAAATTTTTTACAGGCGACCCGATAGATGTCACTACGGGTTCTCTGTTTGAACAACGTACCGATATCGAGTTAGGACAAACGGTACCATTGCAATTTACCCGCAGTTGGTCCCCTGGGTATCGTGGATTACTGGGAGAAAACTGGCTGGATAACTTCTCCGAATGTGCCCTCGTCACCGGGGATCGGGTAGAAATTCTGACGACAGAGGGCGCCTCACTTCACTTTGCCCTACCAGACAGTTATAACCACAGCGTCAATCCCGAACACCCTAATTTCAAACTAAGCCGATATAAACAAGGGATTATCCTAAGTGATCGCCATAGTTCAATTCGCAAATATTTCACCTTACCGACTGCAACAGAGAAAGATGGCACCCTGTGCTGGCGACTGACGGAACACCGTGACTGCAACGATAACACTATTCGCTTTCATTATAGTGAACAACATCAACTGATTAAGGTGAGCCATAGTGATGGCCCCGAACTTATATTGCTATACCGTGAAAACGGTTTGCTGGAAGAAATCCGTCGTACTGATAATGGGCTTAATGAAGTGATGGCACGTTACCGCTATCACGATAATGGCTGGCCGATGCAGACAGTACACAAACATATCACCTGTTTTATGAATACAACGAACAGGGGATTGCCGGCCAGTGGCTGGATGACGAGAGTGGGCTGGTCTATACTCGGTACAGGTATTATTCGGCGGTAGCTGGGCAGTATCTGACGCCTGACCCGTTGGGGCTGGCAGGCGGGTTTAACCCGTATTCTTATGTGCATAATCCGACGGGTTGGATAGATCCGTTCGGGTTAGCGAAGTGTCCTCTTCCTCCTAAAAAAATCAATTTAACCAAAGACGGTGTTCAGCATGTAAAAGATAGGCATGTTGGCAATGTTGATGGTTGGTCTCATAAGAGCAAATGGACTCTTAATAATGCTGATGTTAAGTCAACAATAAGAGATGTATTCCGTAACCCAGATAGAATTACTCGTGATGGCGACCGATTTATATATGAAAAAGTGATGAAAAGAGATGTTGGTATAACTCCAGAAGAAGAAATATTAAATAAAGTGAGGGTTGTTACTGAATCAAATGGGGATTTTGTCATTTCTTTCCCACAAAGTGTATTTAGAGATTTGAAACCAATTGATGTGATTTTTTGAGGATTTTATGGGACTTGATATACATGTTATGGCAATTAATGGTGAAGTTACTCATATAGTTATGAGTGAGATTTTACATTCAAGTATTTTTTCTTCTTCAACGAGATGGAGTAGTTCAAAAAATCTCAGCAAGATTAAAGATTATTACAAAACAAACTGTTTGTTAAAAAATAAGGATGCTGTTTCTTTTATTCATGAGTTAACTGAAATGGAAAATAGAATCACAGATGGAAAAGGTGAATTGAATAAAATAATAGAAAAGTTAAAAAATATACAAATCAGTTCTATTAGGGTTAGTGGTGACTGATTTATAAATCAAAAGCCGGAAAGATCCCCATGATCTTCCTGCTTCTTTTTTCAATAGCTGCTCAGTCCTGACCCTTAGCGGCTTTTATACTCCCCAATCAGTTCCCGCATTCGTAGCTTAATCCCACTGAGTTGATCCTGCTAGCGCTGGTACTGTTGTTTGATGATGCGGGTGTCGTCACTGTCAGGGATCAGCACCAGACAACCATCCATGATTTTAACGGTGAGTGTGCAGCCCTTATCAAAGCCCGCCGCTTTAAGCCATTGGCCTTGCAAGCGTATTGCAGGCGAGGCGTTGGCCTTGTCATTTTGCGGCACATATCCCACGGTGTAATAACGTTCTGTTTTGGCTATTTATAAGCCAATTCAAATAAATTAATCATAGTACCACTGATACGATTTCCAACAGCAGCCACGCTGAATCTACCTTAGCTATGATTAGAAACCAATAATCCGAAAATATCTTAATACTTTGTTTTTACATGAAATTAATGAAAAAATTTTAAATTAAAAAGAAATTAAATTATGAATAACAGATAAAACAGGAGTCAGATTGTATAAAAATAGATAATCCTGTTACCTAAGCATAATCACTTAGCATAAAGTGCTATTTAGCTAAGTGGAAAGATTTAATTTATTCTTCATGCTATTAACTACTTGTAAATCATTCATCCCAATGACACATTGTATAGGTCTATGAGCTACCACCTTAACCAGCTCTTCTGATTTTCTGAACATTCTCTAAACATTCAAGGATATTATGAGTAACCAACAGACTGCCAAAGGTATCTTGTATGCCTTGGGGGCTTATCTTATTTGGGGATTGGCGCCCATCTACTTCAAAACCATACAATATGTACCACCCGATGAAATCGTGTCACACCGTGTTATATGGTCAGTTTTTTTTATGGTACTGCTGCTGACGTTGACTCGTCACTGGCGCCAGGTCTGGGCTGTTGTTCGCCAACCAAAGATACTGCTATTGCTAGGCATTACAGCCTTCACTATTACCAGTAACTGGCTTACCTATATCTGGGCAGTCAATAATGGGCATTTGCTGGAAGCAAGTCTGGGATATTTTATTAACCCTCTGGTTAACGTGCTGTTTGGTATGATATTTCTTGGTGAACGTTTCCGCCGTATGCAGTGGGTTGCCGTAGGATTGGCCTTTACCGGTGTCTTGATCCAGCTATGGCAGTTTGGTTCTATCCCCGTGATTGGTTTGTATTTAGCAACGACGTTTGCGGTCTATGGTCTGATCCGCAAAAAATTGGGCGTTGATGCACAGACAGGTATGTTGATTGAAACAACCTGGGTATTCCCTGTCGCCTTGATTTACCTGCTGTTTTTCACCCATAGTCCAACAAGTAATATGCTGGATAATACGTACTCTTTGAACCTTATGTTGATTGCTGCCGGTATTATTACAACGGTGCCTCTGCTGCTCTTCACCGCGGCCGCTGCGCATCTGCGTTTGTCCACGCTGGGCTTCTTCCAGTATCTTGGCCCAACATTGATGTTCTTGCTGGCAACGTTAGTTTATGGTGAGGAAATAGGACCAGATCGTTTAATCACTTTTGGCTTTATTTGGGCTGCCTTGATTCTGTTTACTCTGGATGCGCTCTATACGCAACGCCGTTTACGGAAATAGCTCAATTTTTTCAACAACATTCCTAAACTGCCCAAGGTGTTATCTAAAATATCTATACCAATCTAACGTCAAGATGCGTGTGATATCTCCCCCGCTTCGCGGGGAGATATCAAGTTTCATATAGTGTTCTTGAAGTTTAATGCGTATATGCTTTTGGGGTAGTGGAAACAGCCGACAAAGCAATTCATTAGAAAATAGATAGCGGGTGAGATGGCTATAGCCAGTTTTTGCGTTTGAAGTAAAGGTAAGGAGCCAAACCCGCTGCTATCATCAATCCAATCGCCGCAGGATAGCCGAATGTCCAATGCAACTCTGGCATAAATTCGAAGTTCATTCCATAGCTGGATGCGACCAGCGTGGGTGGCAGGAATACCACAGAGACAACGGAGAAGATCTTGATAATGCGGCTCTGTTCGATGTTAATAAAGCCCATCGCCGCCTGCATCAAGAAGTTCACTTTCTGGAACAGGGATTCATTGTGCGGCAGCAACGATTCAATATCCCGCAGAATTTCACGAGCTTGTTCCAACTGATTGGCAGGCAAGCGGGCACGGCGCACAAGGAAGTTCAGGGCGCGCTGGCTATCCATCAAGCACAAGCGGACTTTCCAGCCAATATCTTCCTGTTCAGCAAGGTTAGATAACGCAGAATCAAACTCATCGCCCTGTTTGCCATTCATAATGACCCTGCTCAGGGATTCCAGCACGCTATAGATGTTTTCAATAACATCAGCCAATTGTTCGATCTTAGTTTCGAACAAATCCATCAACAGCTCATAAGCATTTCCATCAACCATCGTCTGGTTACGGGCACGCATTCGGTATAATCGAAATGCAGGGAGTTCACGCTCTCGCAATGTGTAGAGACGACCGTCACGGATAGTAAATGCGACTGTCGAGTTGCCAGCATGGTCTTCGGCATCTTCAAAGTAGAAGAATGAATGGACGTGCATACCATCTTCATCTTCAAAAAAACGGGCTGATGCCTCAATGTCATCCAACTCGGTGCGGGTCGCCAGGACTTGTCCCAGCTCATTCTGGACACGGAGGCGATCATTATCCCCCAGCCCCACTAAATCTACCCACATGGAGTCTGATAACTTATCACCTTCTTCAAGTTCAAGACGGAGCAGGCGATTATTCTCTAATTTAAATGCGTTCAGCATGTACCATAAGTCTCCTTATACTCCCTACGTTTATCGTAAGGCGCGAATGTTACGCTTAGAAGAAAAAGTCTGTCAACTTTCGACCGGATTATTGGCCTGTTTCGAGTCTGGCATAAGCGGCTACCAGCCACTTAATACCTTCACCCTGAAACGCGATTTGCAAGCGGCAATGTTCCCCACTACCTTCTATATTGATAATCGTCCCTTCACCAAATTTGGGATGACGTACACGCTGTCCAAGAGCATAACCACTGTCATTGGCACTGATAGGTGTGCCCAGCCGTTTGTGGCTGACCGGGCGGGATACCGTTGCTCGCAAACGAACTTCTGCCACGCATTCTGTCGGTAATTCTCCAATAAAACGGGATGGGCGATGATGGACTTCCTTGCCATACAAACGACGGCTTTCCGCATAAGTCAGCGTCAATTTTTCCATCGCCCGAGTAACGCCTACATAGGCCAGACGACGCTCTTCTTCCAGCCGACCGCCTTCTTCGATGGACATCTGACTCGGAAACATGCCCTCTTCCATACCGACAATAAAAACTTGCGGGAATTCCAAACCCTTCGCTGAATGCAAGGTCATCAGTTGCACCGCATCCTGATAGGCATCCGCCTGACCTTCCCCCGATTCAAGCGCAGCATGGGAGAGGAAAGCCTGCAATGGCAGCAGGTTTTCGTCCTCGTCCTGATAACTAAATTGACGGGTTGCTGTGACCAATTCTTCAAGGTTTTCAATACGCGCTTGCGCCTTTTCGCCTTTTTCCTGTTGATACATCGCCCATAGGCCAGAATCACGGATAATGCGATCGGTCTGCACATGCAACGACATCTCCTGTGTTTCTGTTTCCAGCGCATCGATCAATTCGATGAAGCGTTGCAGTGCAGATGCCGCACGTCCAGCCAGCACTTTTTCCTGTATCAATACCAGACTACTTTCCCACAAAGTTTTTTGCTGATCTCGCGCAACCTGACGCACCACATCCAGTGTTCTGTCGCCAATGCCACGTGTAGGTGTATTCACCACGCGCTCAAAAGCTGCATCATCGTGACGGTTTGCGACCAGACGCAAGTAGGATAAGGCATCTTTGATTTCCTGGCGTTCGAAGAAACGCTGGCCGCCATAAATACGGTAAGGCATGGAAGCCTGCAATAAGGCTTCTTCCAGAACGCGGGATTGAGCATTGCTTCGATACAGGATCGCACACTCTTTCAGTGCACCGCCATTATCCAACCAATGCTTGATACGGCCGACAACATAACGGGACTCATCCAATTCATTGAAGGCGCAATAAAGTGAAATTTGCTCTCCCTCGCTGCCTTCTGTCCACAAATTCTTACCCAAACGATCACTGTTATGAGCAATCAGGGCATTGGCCGCTTTAAGGATATTGCTGGTCGAACGGTAATTTTGTTCCAGACGGAGCGTTTCCGCTCCCTGAGAATCCTTGAGGAAACGCTGGATATTTTCTACCTGTGCACCACGCCAGCCATAAATGGACTGGTCATCATCCCCGACAATCATGACCTTACCGCTATCACCAGCCAGAAGACGGATCCAGGCATACTGAATACTGTTAGTATCCTGAAATTCATCCACCAGAATATTCGTGAAGCGTTCACGATAATGTTGCAGGATTTGTGGCTTGTTCAGCCAAAGTTCATGGGCGCGTAGTAACAATTCGGCAAAATCCACCAACCCTGCTCGGTCACAGGCTTCCTGATAAGCCTGGTAGATTTTCAGCCAGGTTGCCTCTACCGGATTGCCATAACTTTCAATGTGCTGTGGACGCAATCCTTCATCTTTTTTGCCATTGATATACCACATTCCCTGACGGGCAGGCCACTGTTTGTCATCCAGATTCATCGCTTTAATGAGGCGTTTGATGAGGCGGTGCTGATCTTCGCTATCGAGGATCTGAAAATCCTGCGGCAAATTTGCATCAAGGTGATGGGCGCGCAACAAGCGGTGAGCAAGGCTATGGAATGTACCAATCCACATACCACCCTGACTGGTGCCAATCAGGTTTTCAATTCGGTGCCGCATCTCAGCAGCCGCTTTATTGGTAAACGTGACCGCCATGATAGAAAACGGCGAGGCATTTTCAACTGACAGTAACCAGGCAATCCGATGAACCAGCACGCGCGTTTTACCACTGCCAGCACCAGCCAGTACCAACATATTACTACGGGGAGCTGCGACCGCTTCACGTTGTTTATCATTGAGGCTTTCGAGCAGATAAGAAACGTCCATAATTACCGTCAGTTGTTAATGTTTTTATATAGATTTCGATTTGAAATTATATCAGTGCTACCAAAGAAGCCAAATCAGAAATCTCAATATGTGGCACCAGACGCCCCTCTGGTTCCTGCATCAAGTTTTTATTCTCGATGTTGATCCAACAGGCTTGCATACCACTACAAAGTGCTCCTTCGACATCTGTATTCAGATTATCCCCCACATGCAGGATCTGATTTATAGGCAGGTTAAGCCGCTCTGCCGCGAGCTGGTACATATCAGGGTAAGGTTTGGAACGTCCATCTATGCCCGCTTTCAAAACAAATTCAAAGTAACGGGCAAGCCCACATGCAGCCGGTTCCGCGTTCCCATTGGTAATTGCCACTAACGGCATTTTTTCCGCCAGTATGGACAAAGTGTTATGGGTAGATTCTGGCACAGCGATTTGATTACGCCAGTACATAAAGCAAGACATAATTTCATTTGTACCACGTACGGTTTCTTCATCATTGAAACCCTGGTGGGTAAACATCAGTTCTGCGGACTGCCGACGCCATGAAGTTACATCATGATAAATATCAGGTTCCCGTTCAAGAACCGCCTGACGGTATAAATGCAGATCTTCATGCTCAAAGTGACCGAATTTGGCATCGTACTGCCTGATAAAACACAACACTTCTTTTTCGGTTTTATCGATTACAGGATGGTTATCGTAAAGCGTATCATCCAGATCGAATGTCATCGCAGCAAATGGCGCGATAGGCCGATAAAAACGCATTATGATTTTCCTCGTTTGGCTCTGGGGTGAGCCACATCATAGACTTTGGTCAAGTGCTGAAAGTCCAAATGGGTATAAATCTGGGTGGTCGACAGGTTCGCGTGCCCCAGTAATTCCTGCACGGCACGCAGATCTCCGCTGGACTCCAGAATATGTGTGGCAAAAGAGTGACGCAATTTATGAGGGTTAACATGGCTGCTAACACTTTGCCGAATCCCCCATTGTTCAAATCGTTTCTGTACATTACGGGCAGAGAGACGTTTTCCGCTTTTGGAGGAAATGAAAACCGCATCATCTTCCGGCTCAAGTAATCCCCGCATTTCCAGCCAACGCTGGAGCCATTCCTGCGCCATACGGCCAAACGGCACCTTACGTTCTTTGCTGCCTTTGCCATGTACCCAAACTTCCCCGCCTTCCAAATCCAAATGGCGACAATCCAAGCCCACCAGTTCAGATAAACGCAATCCCGCGCCATACATCACTTCCAGCATGGCCCTGTCACGCACTGACAGCAGATCGTTCAGATTAATATTGAGCAGTTGGTTAATTTCATCCACATCCATATTTTTCGGTAAGTGGCGTTTTTTATGTGGAGTACTCACTGTTTTAGCCGGATTAGCCGCCAGCTTATTTTGCATTACCATCCAGTCAAGAAAACTGCGCAAAGAAGACAAGCGCAAAGCGAGGCTGGCAGATTGCAAGCCTGCCCGCCGACTGCGGGAGGCAAACATTTTGACTTTAGCCGGATCTAACTCCTGCCACTCAAGTATCCCCATCTCCAATGACATTTCCGCCAAAACGACTAAATGGCGTCGATAGTTCGTGATCGTCACAGGGCTTAAACGTCGCTCAACCCGCAAATAGTGCAAGAAGCCTTCCACGGGTGCTAACAGTAAATCAATCGGCTGAGTCATGCGCGTTCAATCCAACGGGACAACAAACCCGGTAATAACTTCGCTAAATGGGCGAGAATGTCCGTTCCCATGCCTTCGTGATAGTGCTGTTTATCATGGCTATTGAAAATGACCATACCCAAATCCCCTCGTGATCCTAAAAGGGAAATGGCCACTGAGCCAACATGACGTGCCTGTGGCATCAACAATAAAATCTCTGGGCCATGCAATCGGCCAAGATAATGATTCTTTTCGCCAAATCGCTTAATGCGGACGGGTTCAAAGGACTGACGGGAAATCGCCAGTTCCGGTACATTCAATGGTGCGCCAAGATGCCATTTATCACTAAACAATCGAATATAACTGTTACTCAACCCCAAAGTTTTTGACCATGAAGTTAAGCAGGACAGAAAATCCTGCAAGCTCTTGGCACCAGAGAGATCCGACAGTAATTGCAATAGGTTACTGAACAGCGCTTCATTCTGTTTCGCCTGCGCTATCAAATGGTTCAGATCGTCTTCCAAATAACAGATACGTTTCCTCTGGCGGTTCATATGCCATTCCATTAAAGAGACACTGTCCCGCACTGGATGAGGAACTCTTATCTTATCGATCATACTGGCATTACGGATAAAAAAATCTGGATTATTCAATAAATAATCCAAGACTGCTTGATCATCCAGCCTGTTTTCGATGTGCAATGGATCGTCTTTTTCACTCATTTTCCAATGCCCCATATTTCGAGAGAGACTCTGCGAATACAGAATCAATCACAAATGAATCGTACCATCATAGACGTGGGTTGCAGGCCCAGTCATAAAAAGTGGTTTACCCGCCCCATCCCAACGAATTTGCAGTATCCCACCCGGAAGATCAACCCGAACCTGATTATCCAACAGCTCCTGCTGGATACCGACAGCTACTGCGGCACACGCGCCACTGCCACATGCCCGTGTCTCACCAGCACCGCGCTCAAAAACACGCAACCGAATATGGCCCCGATTTATTACCTGCATAAAACCAATATTGGCGCGTTCAGGAAAACGTTCATGGCTTTCCAATGCAGGCCCCAATATTTCTACTTCAGCAGTGTCCACATCCTCAACCTGTATGACACAATGAGGGTTCCCCATCGACACAACGCCACACAACACCGTCCGTTCAATAGCGCGGATAATATAGGTTTTCTCAGCCTTATTGGCGCGAAACGGAATATGCTGCGGCTCAAAATCCGGCTCTCCCATGTTGACACAGACCTGATCATCATTTGTGATGCTTAATATCATTCGGCCTGCTTGTGTACTGACCTTGATATCACGCTTATTGGTCAACCCTTTGAGACGGACAAAACGGGCAAAGCAACGTGCCCCATTACCACACTGGGAAACTTCACTGCCGTCAGCATTAAAAATGCGGTAATGAAAGTCTAAGTCAGGATCATAGGGGGCTTCAACAATCAAAAGTTGATCAAAACCCACCCCCGTATTCCGGTTAGCCAGACGGCAAATTAACTCTGGAGAAAAATAAACATTTTGGGTCACTGCATCAACGACCATAAAATCATTACCAAGACCATGCATTTTGGAGAACTGCATATACGACTCCAGAAGAAATCACATTACCCAATCACTATTATGCATTCATCGATATATTGTCTTTTAATAAGCTGTTTTCTAACAACTTTTCTGACTGCACCTGATCCATTTTATGCGTAGGTAGCTGTGTTGCAGATGTTTCCGCTGGAGGAAAATAGAGAGGCCCTTTCAAGCCACAACCAGCCAGAGAAAGTAATGTTATGATAGCCAGTGACCAACGAAGTTGTTTTTTCATTATATTAATGCCTGTGATTCATGCGCCAATACTCTCTATAATCGCAGCTAGGCCCTGAAAAGCAAATAGGAAATAAACATGAACGATAGCGAATTTCATCAATTGGCTGATCAATTGATGTTTCATATTGAAGAGCAACTGGATAATTACGATGGTGATACGGATATTGACTATGAAACAAATGGCGGTGTGATGACGCTGAGTTTTGAAAATGGCAGCAAAATCATTATCAACCGCCAAGAACCTTTCCATCAGATATGGCTGGCAACCAAAAATGGTGGTTACCATTTTGATTATCAGGATAGCCAGTGGATTTGTGACCGCAGTGGTAATAATTTTATCTCCATGCTGGCACAAGCCATTACTGAGCAAAGCGGTGAGCCATTCCAATTTTCGTGACTATACCAATCTGACTGCAAGATGCATTTCATCAAAACCAAATAAAAATAATGAGTCAACGAAAGACATCTAATAAAAGCGCCTGATAAAACAGGCGCTTAAACAATTGATCACATCAATAGTGATATAAAGAATGATAAGGATCGTGTGCATGTACCCCACAGGTTTTATCAAGGCGCTCGTCAATATGAAGCCTGGTATCATTCGCTTCTATATCAGCCACCGGATACACTCCCTCTATAAATGGAGTGACATGGGTACGCTCACCTTTCTTAACGATTTGATAAAACTGTGGCAGGTTGAAATTGACAAAGCTAGAGCCATAAGTAAAACGATCATGTGATGATGAATAAAACCGGCTGATATCTCGCACTAACTCTTCTTTACTGCCTTCACAATGGGAATAAATTTCCACCCGATTTGATTCATCAAGAATATAAATATTGAACCCTTGTTTGTCTTCAATATCTTCGAAAAAGAACTGGATAATACCTTCACAAGCAAAACCGTCTATTACAGGCGGTAAGTGTTTTTCTTTGGTGTCAATTTTGACTGGCAGTCCATGCAATTTGGTGTTGGAAATCGCACCATAGAATTCCACTGCATTTTCCAATTTTTGTACCGAAACGTTTAACCGTTCGAAGAATAATCCCCATGTTTGCCCTGAGATGCGTAATGCCTTAAAACGGTTTGGATCTTGTCGGTTACTGGACAGGCGTAACTCTATACACTCCGAAACTAATTGCTGGATACGCGTGCGGATCAATCCACGTAAGTGTTTGCTATAACAGAAAACTTCAACATCAGATGGCGGTGCTGCATCTTGATGCATTTTTCCCAATATGGTTTTCAATGCTTCCAATACCGATTGCTCGCCATTGAAATGCAAGGTTCTTACTTCATTCCATGAATTACGGTAAAGCAAATCAATGCTACCTACCAAACATTGCTGCAACTCGCCAAAACTGAAAACATTCAGGTTCCTTAAATCAAAGCGAACGATTTGATCAGAAAATGCAGTCGTTGGATCTTGTTCTAAATTGACAATGATCGCCAAGTGACGAATTTCACACGGACTGTATAGTGCTTTTGGTGTAGGGGCAGGTAGACGGATTGGGAAATGAGCGGCAATGTCATCCACCAAATCACATAATTTCTGCCTGTCACACTGAGAGCCACCGTGATGAATATGGAGCCGAGTTTCTTTAGCCAACAGGCCATTGAAATAGGTCCAGGAAACCAATTTATTCAGATAGCGATTGTATTCCAATGGTTGATGACCAGTGATCGATTCAATCGTGGGAGCATGGTTATAAAGATACCAACCACTACGGTTTACTCGCCCCGGAGGGACATAGATGAAGGTCAGATCCTTTTCCGACAGATCCGGTGATATCTGAGGATTCACCAAAGTCACTTTACCGGGCAATGCTTCAAAAGCCGCATACAATTTACGTGTCAATACGCCAATATCCTGTGGGCTGGCACTCACACTCAAATTATTACGGCGGGCAAAACGGATTAAGTTGCGATAGCTCTGCATCATGGTATCAAGCAATTCATTATGGGCATCACGCACCTGCTCAATTTTCCATGCATTACGGTTATCCAGCATAGCCAGTTTACTCTCATCCCAACCCCATTCGCGCACTAACTGGGACATAACCTGACGACGCCATCCTGTACAACCTTTATCATTCTGGCCTGCCAATAATTTCTCACATACCTTCAGATAAAAACAACGACGCGCCAAATCAAGGCGCGCAAGGTCATTCGTGGCAGTCAGGTAGCGGGTTACACGCTCCAGCATCATGCTATAGGCATCGAGACCAAAAGAAACAATTGCACCGTCATGAAAATATTGCTTCATTTCCATCGCCAGAAGCTTTCCATTGGGATATTCCCATGAATAAGCTTCCAACAGCAGGCTTTTCAATACAGCCTTATAAGGAGAGTCCACGCTCTTGTAAAGTTGCCAGAGGCTTGCCCCAAAATATTCTTCTGCGGACAATTCTCCCAAGCCACCCAGATCCAACCATTCATTTGGCGTCAACACACCTTGAGCATAGAGAGAAAGGACGTACTCATCATAATGAGCCTCCTCTTCCACAGGAACCATTGCCCACAACAAGCGCTTGCCAGCCAGACAAACCGCTGTGCGATAAAATTCATCCAGCAGAAGGATATGTTGGGTAGAACCGCAATCTTCACCGTTCAAACTACCACAGGCATTATGCCGAAAACGGTTTTCATCAATCAGAAAAAAAGTAACCTCAGTACCCAGTGAAGCCGCCCACTGTTCTATCAAGGTACATTTTTGTTCCAGCAAAGCTTTCTCGTCACTATCTAACCAAGATTGATGACAAACCCAAATATCTAAATCAGAAGAACAACTTTGCCCGATAGAAGACGTGCTGCCCATGGAATAAATTCCTGTAATCGGCAATTCACCATTAGACGTATGTGACGATACATCTGGCAGGACACCTGTCAGCTGACTATCCAGATCATTAATCCAAAACTGCTGTGCTTCATCAGGCATAAAAAAACAAACGCCATGAGGAACATCGCTTTTGATATAACCTGGCATCATTGGATGATGATAATGTAATAATACTGGAATTAAACTATAAACTTGCTTGAAAGCGTCACTCATTAAGCTCGTAGCGCGCTCTAATCTAAGTTGGTTAATTGCATCCAGTCGCTGCTTCAGCGTTTCAATATAGAGATACAAGAGTTTCGCCTGATATCAGTTCCAGTGCCCAAAGTAGTCCCCTGTTTCCGATAACGCATGGTATTACAAGATTATTTAAAATTATTTTTACAAACTTATTGTCGGAAACGTGATCAATTTAACACCTTGCAATCAAAGCGTAAAGTACGCAATACCATCTTTCCTCTTCACCTGCAATAGCCAAAATACAATTAACTCATTGTAAAATATTAAGTTAATCACGAAACAGACACAATAATATGTTTTTTTAGCACAACGATTACCGTTGATTATTTTTCATATCGTAGTTGTAAAGCATTGTAAATACATCACTCTTTCATCAATATTTAACTGAATAATATTTTTCTTATTGTTAAATATTCTCACCGCTTTTTATCATTAAGATAATCACAAATTTCAATTTGCTTTTAAATCAATCTCTTTGTTTATTTTCTCCATTCAAATAAAATATTATTTTAATATTTAAAATTATTTTTATTTCATAAATTGTATACGCATTAAACTTCAAGTTGCCATTGACAACACGCTATAAAACCTGATTTCTCCCCGCTTTGCGGGGAGAAATCACACGCATCTTGCAGTTAGATTGGTATATACCCATATACTATTTTGATTTTTTCTGGCTTTTTCGTAACTGGAAAAAAAATCATTGAGATGTTAAAACTGGCACTATTTTCTCACTAATTGGTGACTAAAAACCCTTATTTTCCATCAAATCAAGTTGCGTAGTCGTTAATGAAACGGTCAATAAAGCAACAAAAATTGCAAGATGAAGAATATAAAAATCATTAGTGAATACAGTCACCCAATATACTTACCTAATAGATTTATCCATGACAATGAAAACCATTCGCATCGCTACCCGCCAAAGCCCATTAGCTATGTGGCAAGCGCAATATGTTCAAAAGCAACTGAAACACTTTCATCCAGAACTGCAAGTAGAACTGGTTCCAATGGTGACACGCGGCGATATTATCCTCGATACGCCATTAGCAAAGGTGGGAGGAAAAGGGCTGTTTGTGAAGGAACTGGAATTAGCTCTGCTCGAAAAGCGAGCTGATATTGCCGTCCACTCCATGAAAGATGTCCCTGTCGAATTTCCTGATGGTTTGGGATTGGTCACAATCTGCGAACGGGATGATCCACGGGATGCTTTTGTTTCAGTAAAATACGCCTCGCTCGATGACCTGCCGACTGGCAGTGTTGTGGGTACGTCCAGTTTACGCCGCCAATGCCAAATCCGTCAGCGACGTCCTGATCTTGTCGTTCGTGACTTACGCGGTAATGTCGGAACCCGTCTGAACAAGCTCGATAACGGCGATTATGATGCCATTATTCTTGCAACAGCGGGCCTGAAACGGCTGGGGCTGGAAGAACGCATTCGTATGCCATTAGAGCCTGAGTTATTGCTGCCAGCCGTCGGCCAAGGAGCGGTAGGTATTGAGTGTCGGCTCGACGATCAGCAAACCCGTGAACTGCTGTCGCCCTTGAACCATGCAAGAACAGAAGATTGCGTTCTCGCTGAAAGAGCAATGAACACCCACCTTGAAGGGGGCTGTCAGGTACCGATTGGCAGTTATGCCATCTGGCAAGGAGAGAATATTTGGCTACGCGCGCTCGTGGGCTCTCCTGATGGCACAGTGATCGTACGCGGTGAAAGAGTGGTTTCAGCCAAAGAAGCCCGTCAAGCGGGTATCGCATTGGCGGAAGAGTTATTGGAGAAAGGCGCACGCCAGATTCTGGCTAGCGTATACCAGAGGAACCTACCGAAATGAGCATTTTGATCACCCGCCCTGTTCCCGCAGGAGAGGAATTGGTCAAGCGACTGCGGTCTATTGGAAAATCAGCCTTCAGCGCTCCCCTCATTGCCATTCATCCGGGGGCAGATTTGCCATTACTGCCACAAAAACTGCAATGGCTATCTGCGGGAGATCTGGTTTTTCTATTATCAAAAAATGCTGTTCATTATGCCAATGAACAGCTTATTCAAACAGGCCAGTCATGGCCTGAACAGCTATCCTATTATGGGATCGGCAAATCAACTTCCCTCATGTTTCATCAATCAACTGGATTGGAAATCTTCTATTCTAAGCAAGGTGAAACCAGTGAAGATCTACTACAACTCCCCACGTTACAGTCAATGGACAATAAAAAGGTTTTATTGCTCCGAGGCAATGGCGGTCGTGAAGTGATTGCCTCAACATTAAGGCTCCGTGGAGGTGTAGTCGATTACTGTGAATGTTATTCACGCCAGCCAGTTAAATACGATACCGCCGATTTCAGTCGTCACTGGCAGCAATGTGGTATAAAAACCATCGTTGTCACAAGTGGCGAAATGCTGCAACTGTTATATAACTTAGTCACTGATAGCGATGGAAAAACATGGTTACTGAATTGCAAGCTGATTGTGGTCAGCGAACGTCTTGCTCATATCGCCCAGACGTTGGGCTGGCAAACAATACAAGTCGCCAAGAGTGCAGATAATGACGCCTTAATCCAGGCACTGGAATAAATTAATATGGGATGTCCATTATGACGGAACAAAAAAAGACGGAACAAAAGCAACCTACCGATGCGGTTAAACGTTATGGTTGGTTAGGTAATACGCTTTCAATTGCCATTTCTTTGGCGATAGGTGTTGGTGGTCTTTATATTTATTATCATGGTCAACAGCAGAATGCAGCATTAAAAGCCGAAAATCTCGCTCTTCAACAAGAGATGGCTTCTCTGACACAACAGCAATCTGCCGAGCAGCAAAACTTTGGCACCAAACTCCAAGAGTTGACGGATTCTTTACAACAAGCCAACTCACAAAGTGAACAGCTCGATGGCCGCATGGCAGAGCTTCAAAAACGTGTTTCGGCATTTTCAAATACAGATATTGAAAACTGGCGACTGGCACAGGCAAGCTCCCTCGTTAAGATGGCTGGCCGAAAAGTCTGGAGTGAACAGGATATTACTACTGCCATCGCCTTGTTGAAAGATGCCGACCAGAACCTGGCTGAAATGGATGATCCCAGCCTGCTCTATGTTCGTAAGGCTATCATGGCAGATATCGATTCTCTGACCAAAATCAAACAGATTGATTTAGATGGTATTATCCTGATGCTAAATCAGCTATCAAACCAAGTCGATAACTTACACCTTGCCAATAAAGTAGAACAAGCCATATCGGAGAAGGCAAACGATCATGGGATCACAGCTTCCCTCTCTGATTGGCGCCAGAACCTGAGCAATAGCTGGCACAGCTTTATGGATAACTTCATTACCATTACCCCACGTGATAACAGCAAAGAGCCATTGCTGGCACCTAATCAAGGCGTTTACCTGCGCGAGAACATTCGTTCCAAGCTGTTGATTGCTGCACAGGCGGTTCCTCGCCATCAAGTTAAAATTTATCAGGACGCATTGCAAGATGTGCAAGCTTGGGTGAATGCTTATTTTGATACCTCTTACCCGGAGGCAGAGAACTTTTTAACAAACGTTGTCTCACTGCAAAAGAAACCGTTATCCATCGATGTGCCTGAACAGCTGAGCAGCCAGCCCATATTGGCAGAACTGGTTCGTAAGCGTATTTATAATTTACCGCATTCCAAGCAATCCCAAACTGAAACACAATCACAGCCAACGACAACAGAAGCCATCGATCAAGCAAAAACATCCGTTGGGGAGAGCTGAACATGCTAAAAATATTCTTGCTGTTCATTATCCTTATCGTAGGAATTGTAGTTGGCCCCTTAATGTCAGGTCATCAAGGCTATGTTTTGATCCAGACAGACAAACTCAATATCACCACCAGTATCACCGGATTGGTGATCATTTTCCTGCTGCTGCAATTCCTGCTGATTTTCATCGGCT
Source organism: Xenorhabdus griffiniae (assembly GCF_037265215.1). NCBI lineage: Bacteria > Pseudomonadati > Pseudomonadota > Gammaproteobacteria > Enterobacterales > Morganellaceae > Xenorhabdus > Xenorhabdus griffiniae. The sequence goes on from NZ_CP147737.1 coordinate 4,470,571, forward strand.
GGGGTTATCGTCGCTTGAAACGCACCAGTACATTTACCCATAGCTGGATCTTTGGTGGGTATAAACGTCATCGAGCCCATTCACAAACCAAACAGGCGCTGCTGAAATTTGCCGAAGGGGACTTCAAGCAAGTTGAGCGCCTGATGGCTCGCAACGCTGACCATGCAGAACTTCCGGTCGTGAATTATCTGCTGGCGGCAGAGGCCGCCCAACGGCGCGGTGATTATTTCCGCACCAACCAATATATTGAACAAGCGGCAGAGGTTGCTGATAAAGACCAACTCCCGGTTGATATTACCCGTATCCGTGTCCAATTAGCACAAGGTGAAACTCATGCCGCGCACGCTGGTGTGGACAAGCTGTTGAATTATGCTCCTCGTCACCCTGAAGTATTACGATTGGCGGAACAGGCTTACACTCTGGCAGGCGCTTATCAATCCTTGATTGATATCTTGCCTTCTATGCTGAAAGCTAATCTGCATAGTGAAGAAGAGATCCTGAAATTGCGTCAGCAAGCCTATATTGGATTAATGAATCAGGTTATGGCAGAAAAAAGCAGTACGGGGCTGAAAATATGGTGGAAAGATCAAAGCCGCAAAATTCGCCATGACATTGTGCTGCAAGTTGCCATGGCCGAGCATTTGATTGAATGCAATGATCACGAAACTGCCCAGCAAATCATTTTAGACGGATTAAAACAGCAATATGACGAACGGTTGCTGCTATTAATTCCCCATCTTAAGGCAAGCGATTCTGACGCCATACAAAAAGCCCTCTCTCACCTGTTAAAGCAGCATGGTGCAACCCCACTGCTCAATAGTACACTGGGACAAGTTGCCTTGCACCATGGTGAATGGGCGAATGCTGAATCGGCATTTAAAGCCGCCCTTGCTCAGCGACCAGATGCTCATGATTACGCATGGCTTGCCGATGCACTGGACAGATTGCAAAAACGTGAAGAAGCCACCCAAACCCGCAATAAAGGCTTTATGCTGACCTTGAAGCGTGATAGCGACGTCGAAGTATAAAGCGCGGAGGACACACCTCAGTTAACGATGAAATATATGGAATGCAATGGAGCCGTTAACTGAGGTGCATTCACCATTAAAGCACATGGTAAACCGCCTGAAACCTATCCTCACTTTTCTACAGACAAAAAAAACACCTATCAAAGAAGACAGGTGCATAAATACAATCAGGTCTACAGACGGATAGTGCCTCACTCAACGTTGTGTCCGGTTTGCGATGAAAAGACAAAATGCTTACTCATCTATAACGTGGACCATAGGCACCGACAATCAGCTCTACATCATCCCTAGGTTTATGAAGTCATATGCTGTCATAAGGAGTGGAATGAGTATCTACGATTGGAATATGGCATTTTATGTGCCAACTTTTTCAATCAGGATAGATTTTCTTTACCCAAGGTTTGACTGGCTTTCCATAATAGATAACCTGACTTTCACCAAACATCGTTAAAAATACCGTCTCTCATTTGAGACGCCATTCAAGCAATTTACATATAGGCCAGATAAATCATACTGTTGAACGTCTCCTATTTGAGACATCAAGTCGTGCGGTTTGTCGTTGAAATACAACATCAATACAAAAATATATTTAAAAACATAATATTAATGCTTTAACAAAAACAACCACATTCCATTTCTTGATTAAAAATAAAACGGAAATTATGGGAAAATAAAAAGGGAAGAATTTTTATTCGCAGAAAAAGTCGAGAGAAAAAAGAAATGACTGAGCGGTTGTTAGAAAGAAAAAACCCTCGCTATCGCGAGGGTTTTTTCAGAATCTGGTCGGCGAGAGAGGATTCGAACCTCCGACCCACTGGTCCCAAACCAGTTGCGCTACCAAGCTGCGCTACTCGCCGAAATATATTTTTTATCTTTCTTATGGTGCGAAGGGGGGGACTTGAACCCCCACGTCCGTAAGGACACTAACACCTGAAGCTAGCGCGTCTACCAATTCCGCCACCCTCGCGTTTCATAAAAAAGATGGGGTGGCTAACGAGACTCGAACTCGCGACAACTGGAATCACAATCCAGGGCTCTACCAACTGAGCTATAGCCACCATAACAGCTATCTTTTTACATACAACAATGCCCGACCACGATAACTCATTACCACTGCTCTTGCACGCTTTAAATGGCGCGCCCGACAGGATTCGAACCTGAGACCTCTGCCTCCGGAGGGCAGCGCTCTATCCAGCTGAGCTACGGGCGCTTAACGCCGTTGCGGTGGAGGATAGTACGGATTTAATGTCGTACTGTCCAGTGCTTTTTTAAAAGAAATGATGCGTTTGATTATGCTTTATTCATTTAGATGATAAAGCCAGCACTTTTCCACCGCAGTATCAGCAAAAACAGTTTTTCGTTCAAAAACCAACCAATAAAACTATATCGATTTTTTAGGCAAATACCATTTCATTAACCAATAAATTAGTGACACGATCAGCAAAAATACGCCCCCGACTATCAGAGAAAAACGGGTATCCGTATTAATTGCCATCCCCACTAATACACAGCACAGGAAAATCAGTGTCAGATAATTGACATAAGGGAACAGAATTGATTTAAACCGATGCTGTTTTATAGCTTCCTCATGATGCTGACGGAAACGCAATTGACTGACCAGAATCACAAACCATGGCACCATGCCAGGCAACACGCTGGCGCTATAAACATAAACAAATACTGACTGCGGATTTGGTATCAGGTAATTCAGACTGGAACCTGCAATCAAGCAAGCAATGGTAATTGCAATACATCTTACTGGCACACCATTTTTCGACAATTTCAGCAGTGAAGCAGGCAATTGACGGTTCTGTGCCAAGGCATATAACATTCTGCCACCGCTGTACATTCCGCTGTTACAGCCCGACAACGCAGCAGTCAACACAACAAAGTTAATTACCGCCGCCGCAGAAGTGATACCGACTTTAGAAAAAGTCATCACAAATGGGCTACCATGCGCACCTACTTCTGTCCACGGGAACAATGTAACAACGATAAAAATGGCACCAACATAAAAAATCAGGATACGCCACAAGATATTGTTGATCGCTTTTCTAAGCGTAACTTGTGGTTTTTTTGCTTCACCGGCAGTAATGCCAACCAGCTCTACCCCTTGATAGGAAGCAACCACAATACAAAGGGCAAATAAAAAGCCTTGCCACCCACCGGAGAAGAAACCACCATGTGTGGTCAGGTTATCCAAACCAATGGGTTGCCAGTCATTACCCAACCCGAAGAAAATCAAACCAATGCCAATCAGGAGCATCACAATAATCGTTGTGACTTTGATCATGGCAAACCAAAACTCCAGCTCGCCATACAACCTGACTGCCGCCAAGTTTGCCAAAGCAACCAATCCAACCGCTACCAGTGCCGAAACCCATTGAGGCAACTCAGGAAACCAAAATTCAGCATAGACGCCAACCGCAGTAATCTCTGAAATCCCGACAGAAACCCACATGAACCAGTAACCCCATGCGGTCAGGCATCCCCAATAAGGACTTAAATACTTATGCCCAAAAGCAGCAAATGAACCCGTTACAGGTTCAAGAAACAACATTTCTCCCATGGAACGCATAATGAAAAAGACAAAAAGCCCAGCAATAATGTAAGCCAGCAAAACAGAAGGGCCGGCCCATTTCAAGGTACTGGCTGATCCCATGAACAGCCCTACACCGATTGTGCCACCTAGCGCAATCAGCTCAATATGACGTGCCTCAAGTCCCCTTTGCAGGCTCTGTTTTGAATCACTCATAAAACTCCCTATCCACTTTTATGATGTCTATACTTACAAACAGAAAAAATACAGGAATTGATAATCAATCGTTGTAAAAAAGGCTGGGATCAAAACACGTTTTGCCTGTTAGTGAAATAAAAAAATGCTAAAACTAGGGATTGCAGACATGGGATTTGAAAACAAACAGTGAAACAACAAGCCATTGGTCAACCAAAAGACAGTAATACAATAAAGCAAAAACCTGCTGCATATGTTCGATACAGCAGGCAAAAACAGAGAAATTTTGGGATTTGGGATTAGAGCTTGCCACCGTAATAATAACCAAGGAATTTCAATAGCTTTATCTGTCTACGAATTCTGCTTGGCTGAGAAAGCAAGCGATACAACCATTCCAAACCCAGATTCTGCCAGACTTTCGGTGCACGTTTAACGTGACCAGTAAAGGCATCATAGGTTCCTCCAACCCCCATATACAGTGCATCTGGATGTACCTTACGGCAATCACGCATAAAAATTTCCTGTTTGGGCGATCCCATCGCGACAGTAATGATCGCAGCACCACTGGCACAAATCCGCTCAAATACTTCATCACGCGTATCAGGTGTAAAATACCCATCCTGGCTGCCTACAATATTGACATTCCATTGGGTGCGCAGTTTGTTTTCAGTCTGTGCCAAAATATCGGGTTTTCCGCCAACCAGAAAGACTGGTGTGCCTTCACGCCCTGCCCGCTCCATCAGGGCTTCCCACAAATCAGCACCCGCAATACGCGATACATCCGCATCAGGGTATTTGCGGCGAATGGCGCGTACGATGCTAATACCATCTGCGTATAAATATTCGGCTTCATCCAGTAATGCATTCAGCGCATTGTCTTTCTCCGCCGTGAGCACTTTTTCTGCGTTAATCGCAATCAATGTACCTGTTTTCACCTGCTCAGCCAGAAAAAGGTGGTCGAGGAAATGCGACATACCGCGGAATCCCCAGATACTGAGACCACGAATGCAGTATTTGGGAATATTATTCAATGCCATTTTTTTTCCTTACATCCAAAATAACAGATGTTTTTCGCGAAGCTGCCAGATTATTGACCGTAAATTTTCGAATCAGCCCAGCGCTTTCAAACAGCCAATACAGCAATTTCGCTATAACCAGACATAGGCCAAAGACAAGACAAAAGAACACTACCCGAGAAACAAAAGAATCGACTCCTTCACGGGCCAACACAATCATGTTAAAGATGGCGCCAAAGCAGAAAGCTTGCAAAATTGCTGCCTTATAGCGATTGCTCTCCTGTTTTCCTGCTTCATAAATCCAGTCAAACCATTTAATAATAAAACCAACTGCGATTGCCCCCAGGGGAATAAAGAATACGCCTCCCATCACCACAAGAGAGCCAATCAGTGTTGGGGAGATCGCAAGACCAGAGTGGTTATCTAATACATCCCACGTGAAATAGTTAGCGGTGTTCCAGACCAGATTGGGTCTGTCCGGCCATACCCAACCAGGAATGAAGACATAAAAATCACGGATAATCGGTGCCAACCCTTGAAAATCGATTTTGCTGTAATTATCCAGTAACAGGGCCAAATTTTCCCACGGTGAGAAGGTATCTCGCGTGAGATACAGGAAAGTATAAAATGCCTCCGCCCCGCTTACATCCAAGCTGTAGCGTTTCAACGCCAGCCAGAACATACCGACAACTCCCATCGCACCCGCAGTAAACAGCATCCACAGTGTGATCCAGCCACGAACAATCCCGATAAACAGGAACAATGCAAATGCGATAATGATGTTAGCTCGCGTTCCGCCAACGATCACATATGTCAGAACGCCAAATCCCACCGTTCCTACCAAAAAGCACAACCATCGTACTTTGGTCGGTTTCAGAAAAAAGACCACTAGCATGGCAGGAATAAAGAAATAAAAGAATCGCTTGAGCGCCACACCGGAAACCTGGCTGGAAAATATCTGGCTATAGGACTGTAATTTAAACAGCAAAAAGCCGTTTTGCATAAAGAACGAACCTACCGTAACGATAGCAATACCGGCAAGCAGTAACCACGTTAGATTCGTTTCTACCCGATTCATTGTAAACAAGGGCTTACGCGGCGCCGTCACTGTTAAGGTTTCAGACTTTATATTATCGTTTGACCGTATTTTATAAGTGAGGCGTGTCTTATAAGCCACATAATAAATGGCGTAAAAACAGCCAGACGCCAGCATCGCATGTAATAATGAATCTACTGGTACCACTTCCACATTAAACTGAAATACCAACAAGCTAGTCAGTGGAAAGCCAAAATAGAATGTCAGCAGATACAACAATGAGAAAAAAACATTAAAGTTAAAACGGACACGCTGAAACTCCTGATATGTCAAAGTCAGGATAAAGGCCACCGAAATCACGTAAACAACAAAAAGCCCACCGAATTGTATCAAAGTCATTACTACTCTCCAGATGCTTCCGACAGGGCGTTTTTCCACCCCTCAACGAAATGGGGATCAAAAAAAGCAATCGCCTTTTTATCGAGGGACAGCATCTGGCGCTGTGCTTCCTGCACCCAGTGTTTATTAAGTTCATCACCGTCAAACAGAACAGGGATCTGCTGCTCCGTTAAATCATGCCAGAATGGATTTTGACGGCTGAGAACAAACGGAATACCAAATTGAATCAGCAAACAGAGTGTTCCAATACCTTGCTGACGATTGAAAATGAAATACCCCAAATCGCATTGGCGCAACAATGACAAATATTCATCAAAGGCCATTTGATCTTTTAAGATACGAACATTTTGCGCTGGAAATAACGACAATGCTGTTTGCTCCACACTCTGGATATAGGCTTGGTTATTATCAGGATAGCCCATTGGGATTAGCACCCTCGCCTCATTACCAAATTGGTGGTGGATCTTCTGCAAGGCTTCAATATGACGGTTGGATTGATCCCCTGAATTACCCAATAAGATGGTAATTCCTTGCGGTGAGCACGTTTTCTCTGTCACTGTCAACGCAGGATCCATCCGAGTTGGGAAATAGAGCAATGATGATGGCACATCAGGTTTGGTCCGACTTGAACGCAAATCATCCTGAAAAAAGTGCCGCAGATCACCGCGCGTGGCAAAAATATGCCCCACCCGCTTTTGTGCCAAACGACGAAGCAGATAGAACAAACGGAATTTCAGTTGGCGGGATTCTTCATAGAGATCAGCACCCCAAACATGCCAGAAAAATTGGTGTCGCTGAATTTTGCCGATTAATAAAGCCAACCACAAAGCAGCATTAAACTGCCCGTGGAAAAAGAAACGGACGGTTCTGTTTGCTTGCGCTTTCTCTACCACCGCCTGCGACAAGGCAGATTTGCTGTTATAAAGAGAAATAGCCAAGTTAGGGTAATTCGATAGCCATGTGTGGTCTTTAGACACCACCATAAAACACGGTTTGGCGGAAAAATGTATTTCCTGTGCCAAGACGTCATTAAAGAAACGCAGTAACGTTTGATTGTGATGTGGGATATCCGATCCCAAAACGTGAATTAGGGTTGTCATGCTCGCCTGCGATAAATAATAAATACGCTACAACAAAGAATGAAATAAACAATGTAAGTTACCATATATGACTGAGCAGCCCCCAATGCCCCATTTGCCGGTATCAGCCAATGAGAAAAGCCCGTCAGTAAAAGAAATTGGCTCACTTCAGTCAATATATAAAAACGCAGTGCAGCTTTCGCTATCACCAGATACCCAAAAACATAAGCGCCAACTTTCAATACGTCGCCCACTAATTGCCACGCAAACAGATCCCGCATGGCGATGAATTTGTCTGAAAATAACAGCCAAATCACAAAATCACGCAACAACCAGACAGAGAAACTGGCAGCAGCCACAGCAGGCAAGACAAATTTCAGCGCCTTCACAATTTCACTGGTAATTGCTTGCTTACTTTCCAGACGAGAAAGAGTCGGCAATAGATAGACAGTGAAGGAGGCGGTAATAAATTGTAAATAAGCATCTGAAATACTGCTCACTCCCTGCCAAATCCCTACTTCTTCCCAGCTATAACGCGCTGCCAGCAAGTTTCGCATCATGACATATGCAACGGGCAATGTAATGGAAGTTAGCAACGCCATAAGGGTAAATTTCCCCAGATGGCTGGCAATCGCACGATCCCATATAGGTTTCAGGGCAGAAAATGTAATCACCTTGCGATGCAGTATCATCAGGCCGGCAGGTAAAACCACCAATGCAGGCACCAATGCCAAGCCCGCCAATGCCCCTTCGTAGCCTCCCAGCCAATAACAGAGGCTATAAGCCAATACGCCTGTTAGACTGCCCAAAATAATGGCTAACGCATTTCCTTTAGCATCTCTGAACCCTTTCAGGATTGCCAGAAAATAGTTGGCGTAAGCGATACCCATTTGAATAAATGCGAGCGCCTGCACAACAGTTTTGTAATGGGTGTGACCAAATAGGCCAATACTGATAATTTCACTGAACAAGAGGAAGCTCACTGCCAGTAAGGTCGAAAAACCTAAAATTATCAAGGACGATGTACCCAATACGGCCCTGAGCCTTTCCGGTTGTTGTTGATGTTCCGCCACGTATTTGGTGACACCATTAAAAATCCCTGCCCCAGAGAGCACACCTAATACAGTAATGAGTTGGCGAAGATTACCTGCCTGTCCAACACCTGTTGGGCCAAAAGATACCGCCAGAAGTTTAATGACTAGCAACCCCACACCGATCTTGATCAGTGTGGAGCCCGCTGTCCAAACAGAAGCTTTAGCAAGTGACATATCAGGCGAAAAATTCCTTGATACGATCGATAACGATTTGCTGTTCTGTATCAGTGATGTTGTAGAACATCGGTAAGCGAACTAAGCGATCACTTTCGCGGGTGGTAAAGCGATCTTCGCCGTGGAAACGGCCACACTTCTCCCCCGCTGGGCTGGTATGCAATGCCACGTAGTGGAATACGCTCAGGATACCATTCTCTTTCATGTAACGATTGAATGCGCTACGCTCTTCTACATCTTTGAGCTTGATATAGAACATATGGGCGTTGTGTTCCAAGCCTTCAGGGACAATTGGCAAAGCTAAATGCCCCGCGTCTGCTAATGGTTTCAGGGCTTGATAGTAGTTCTTCCACAAAGTCAGGCGGCGCTGATTAATCTTTTCAGCAAGTTCCAGTTGTGCCCACAGGTAAGCCGCTTGCAAATCAGACAACAGATAGCTGGAACCAATATCACGCCATGTGTATTTGTCGACCTGTCCACGGAAGAATTGACTGCGGTTAGTGCCTTTCTCCCGAATGATTTCGGCACGGGCAATCATGGAACTATCATTAATTAATGTTGCCCCACCTTCACCACCGGCTGAATAATTTTTGGTTTCATGAAAGCTGAAACAGCCAATATGCCCAATTGTGCCTAATGCACGGCCTTTATAAGTAGACATGACGCCCTGGGCGGCATCTTCTACTACATACAGGTTATATTTTTTTGCCAGTGCCATGATGGTATCCATTTCACAGGCTACACCCGCATAATGCACGGGTACGATAACACGGGTCTTTGCTGTAATGGCTGCTTCAATTTTGTTCTCATCAATGTTCATGGTATCAGGACGAATATCCACGAACACAATGGTTGCACCACGCAGAACAAAAGCATTGGAGGTCGAAACAAAGGTGTAGCTCGGCATGATGACTTCATCACCCGGTTGGATATCCAACAACATTGCTGCCATTTCCAGTGAAGCTGTACAAGAGGGTGTCAGCAATACTTTCGGGCAATTAAAACGCTGTTCCATCCACGCTTCACAACGTTTGGTAAATTCGCCATCACCACACAACTTACCGCTAGCCATCGCCTGTTGCATGTATTCAAGTTCAGTGCCGACTACCGGTGGTTTATTAAATGGAATCATTTCGTCCTCTGTATAACCAATATGCGGTGCTTTCAATGATGGCACCACGACGTGTATAAAGACGCAACGCAGCGATATTACTTATTTGCGTAGCCACTCTCAGCCATTGTATCTGATGGTTATGACACCACTGTTGCGCCGCCGACATTAATTTTTTGCCAATCCCTTGATGATGATTGCCCGGTACAGCAGCCAGTAAGCCAATGCGTGCTTCGCTGTTACCTATGTCCCTTAAGGTGACAAAGCCCGCTATTTGACCTCGTTCATCATGGATAAGCAGGCATTCATGATCAAATGTACCTAAAACGGCTTTTTCAACCCAAGCAGCATAGAACCTGCCACTGTCATCCTGTTGATACCAGGGTGCCCGGAAGCGACTGGCGGTAAATACACGCGCTGCAACAGCCTTCAATACGGGGATATTTTCTTGTTTTGCCGAAATAGCTGTTCTTCCCGTATGAATGCCAGGAATATCTCCCGCCTCAACCGATAACCGTAAATCAACCTCACCTTCAACCAGTGAAAATCCGAAGGCAGAAAGCCCATCGATAATGTCCGTTTGCTGGGCCGCTACTTTGGCTTGTACCAATGTATATTGGTCCAAATCAGCAACCGTCAACACTGCCGCTTCCGACGAAAAATTCAGGCGAGCCGTAGATAAATCAAAAAACTGGCTTTCCCAGACCAAAGGTTCAAGGTTGGCGTGAATAGACATTGAGCAAATCCATCAGATAGTTGCCGTAACCTGTTTTCGCCAAATCCGTGGCCGCTATTTTCAATTGCTCCTCACTGAGCCAACCATTACGCCATGCGATCTCTTCCAGACAAGCAATCTTAAAGCCTTGCCGTTTTTCGACGGTCTGAACAAAAGTGCTGGCTTCAATCAGGCTGTCATGCGTCCCTGTATCCAACCAGGCAAAACCACGCCCCAATAATTCAACATTCAATTCACCGCATTCCAGATACATCTGGTTGATACTGGTGATTTCCAGTTCCCCACGCGGAGACGGTTTTACTTGTCTGGCGAAATCCACGACTTTGTTGTCGTAAAAATAGAGACCAGTCACCGCCCAATTGGATTTAGGCCGTACAGGTTTTTCTTCTATGGAAAGCACCCGATACTGCTCGTCAAATTCCACGACACCAAATCGTTCAGGATCCATCACTTGGTAACCGAATACTGTCGCTCCTGTTTTTCGGCCGGCGACATGTTGCAGTTTCGGGCTAAATGCTTGACCAAAAAAGATATTGTCACCCAATACCAGACAGCAAGCATCATTGCCGATAAATTCTTCGCCAATCAGAAATGCCTGCGCCAGGCCATCAGGTGAAGGCTGTTCGGCATAACTAAGGTGGATACCAAATTGTTCACCACTGCCTAATAATCGTTTAAAAGCGGGTAAATCTTCCGGTGTCGAGATGATCAGGATATCGCGTATGCCCGACAGCATTAACACTGACAGCGGATAATAAATCATCGGCTTGTCATAAATCGGTAATAGCTGCTTTGATACGCCACGTGTTATTGGATACAAACGGGTGCCAGAACCCCCAGCCAGTATAATTCCTTTCATCTGTTCCCCCGATAGGCTTATTTATTTCCTAACCCAAGTCGTTCCCCTGTATAAGAGCCATCCTGAACTCTTTTCCACCAATTCTCATTTTCCAGATACCATTGCACAGTCTTGCGAATGCCGGATTCGAACGTTTCTTCAGGAGTCCACCCTAATTCACGCTCAATTTTCGCTGCATCAATTGCATAACGCATATCATGCCCTGGGCGATCCGTTACGTGAGTAATAAGATCGCGATAATGTTCTACCCCAGCAGGTTTTTCGGGGCGCAGCTCCTCCAGTAATTCACAAATTGTTTCCACAACTTCGATATTTCGGCGTTCATTATGTCCACCGATGTTGTAGGTTTTGCCAGGCTCCGCCTTGGTGACCACCAAGTGCAACGCCCGCGCATGATCCTCCACATAGAGCCAATCACGGATTTGCTCTCCCTTGCCATAAACCGGCAAAGGCTTGCCTGCCAGCCCATTCAAAATCACCAATGGGATCAGTTTCTCAGGGAAATGATAAGGACCATAGTTATTTGAACAATTGGTGATCACGGTCGGTAAGCCATAAGTACGGCGCCATGCCCTAACCAGATGATCGCTGGATGCTTTTGATGCAGAATAAGGGCTGCTTGGCGCGTAAGGTGTGGTTTCCGTAAAGAAACCATCTTCACCGTGCAAATCGCCATATACTTCGTCTGTTGAAATATGGTGGAAACGGAACTGGGTTTGTTTTTCCTGATCCAACTGTTGCCAAAATGCACGAGCCGCTTCCAACAAAGTATAAGTGCCGATGATATTGGTTTCGATAAAAGCAGCCGGCCCATCAATGGAACGGTCGACATGGCTTTCTGCGGCCAAATGCATGACAGCATCCGGTTGATATTGCTGGAATACACGATCTAAAGCATCACGCTGGCGGATATCAACCTGCTCAAACGCATAGCGGGGATGGTTGGCAACGGGAGCCAGTGATTCAAGATTACCAGCATAAGTCAGGCTATCAACGACAACGACACTATCTTCAGTTTGATTAATAATGTGGCGCACAACCGCAGAACCGATAAAACCTGCACCACCTGTAATAAGAATACGTTTCAACGCCAAACTCCTTTTGTATCAACAACCCATTTTTGTTTTATGGCAGAACCATGAATGGCTTTAAACTGGCTATGATCCACCAGCATCAAGACAACATCCGCTTCTTCTGATGCCTGATTGACATCCATCAATTCCACCTTATCTTTCAGTAAATTAGGCAGCTCATGCACATTGGGTTCAACCGCGATAGTTTGCCCTGCATGCCACTGCGCAACCATTTTTGTAATATAAACGGCTGGGCTTTCCCGCAAATCATCAATGTTTGGCTTGAAGGCCAAGCCAAAACAAGCAATTTTAATTTCATTTGCCCGTTTGCCACTTTCAGCTAAACAGTCAGCAACTGCGGCTTTTACTTGATCCACAACCCACAGCGGCTTGCCATCATTCACCAAACGCGCAGTATGAATTAAACGGGATTGCTCAGGGTTCTGGGATACGATAAACCACGGATCGACGGCAATGCAATGCCCCCCTACACCAGGGCCAGGTTGCAAAATATTTACACGTGGATGGCGGTTTGCCAGACTAATCAGTTCCCACACATTGATTCCCTGTTCGGCACAGATTAAGGAAAGTTCGTTGGCAAAAGCGATATTAACATCACGGAAACTGTTTTCTGTCAGCTTGCACATTTCCGCTGTTCTGGCATTAGTGATAACACATTCACCCTCAAGGAAAATATTGTACAACTCACTCGCCCTGCGGGAAGATTTGGCTGTCATGCCTCCAACTACACGATCATTTTTGATCAACTCCACCATAACCTGCCCCGGCAAAACACGCTCAGGGCAATAGGCGATATCGATATCTGAGTTTTCACCCGCTTGTTGAGGGAATGAAAGATCTGGACGTACCACGGCTAACCATTCAGCCATCTGCTCTGTCGCACCAACGGGAGAAGTGGATTCCAAAATAACCAAATCGCCTTTTTTCAAGACGGGTGCTATTGATTCCGCCGCAGAACGCACATAAGCCATATCGGGTTCATGCTCCCCTTTGAAAGGCGTCGGAACTGCGATCAAAAAAGCATCCGCTGTTTGTGGAACCGTCACGGCTTTCAAAAAGCCCTCTTCTACCGCAACTTTTACTATCTTATCTAAATCAGGTTCAACGATATGAATCGAACCACGGTTAATCGTCTCTACCGCATGCTGATTAACATCCACGCCAATCACCCTCTTTTGACGGGAGGCGAATGCCGCTGCGGTGGGCAAACCGATATAACCCAGACCGATAACAGAAATTGTTTCAAAACTCATAATGTCACCTGATTTTTTCTTAATGCATCAAGAATTCGCTGGCAAGCCCGACCATCACCATAAGGATTATGGGCATGGCTCATTTGTTGGTAGGCGTTAACATCCGTCAATAGACGCGTAACTTCCGCAACGATAGTTTGTGTTTCTGTTCCCACTAGCCGTACTGTCCCCGCAGCAACCGCTTCAGGTCGCTCAGTGGTATCACGCATCACTAAAACCGGTTTTCCCAAAGAAGGCGCTTCTTCCTGAATCCCTCCTGAATCGGTCAAAATTAAATAGGCATGATTCATCAAATAGACGAAAGGCAGATAATCCTGCGGTTTGATAAGGATAACGTTATCAATGTCATGCAAAATGCGCTTAACGGGTTCACTGACATTCGGATTCAAATGGACCGGATACACTATCTGGACATCAGGGTGCGCTTTGGCAATCTGTGCCAATGCTTCACAAATACGCTCAAACCCTTTACCAAAATTTTCCCGACGATGACCTGTCACCAAGATCATTTTTTTATTTAGGTTAAGAAAAGGATAAAGCTCGCTAAACTGCCCATACATGGCTTCATCATTCATGATGCGATCACGCACTGATAGCAGAGCATCAATCACTGTATTGCCGGTAACAAAAATACGGTTTTCCGCAATGGATTCTTTTAAGAGGTTATTCCGGGAATTTTCCGTCGGTGCAAAATGGTACATAGCCAAGTGTCCGGCAATCTTACGGTTGGCTTCTTCCGGCCATGGTGAATAAAGATCCCCTGTTCTTAAACCAGCTTCAACATGGCCTACCGGAATATGTTGATAGAAAGCAGCCAGACTGGTTGCCATAGTTGTTGTTGTGTCGCCATGCACCAGTACCACATCTGGTTTGAATTCTTCTAATACAGGTTTTATACCTTGCAAGATACGACATGTGATATCCGTCAGATCCTGTCCTTTTTGCATGATATTCAGATCAAAATCCGGCGTTATCCCAAACAGGTGCAATACCTGATCCAGCATTTCCCTATGCTGAGCTGTGACACACACTTTTGCTTCAAAGGCAGTATCCATAGCCAACGCATGTACCAACGGGGCCATTTTAATGGCCTCCGGCCGGGTACCAAACACAGTCAACACTTTCACAGTGACTCTCTTATTTTGTCAATCATTGCAGATACTTCCAAGAATGGGAATCAAAAACCTATCGTTTATAGCTACTTATGTGAACTATCGGAGCGAGGACGTCTTACCAAAGCAACACCGGAGCCAATCAACATACCTACTGCTCCCCATAAAATCATCATGAAAGCACGGCGAGGGCTGTCTCGATTAACAGGTTCCTCCGGTGTTCTGAGATAGCGGTAAGTCAGGAAAGCGTCCTGCAAAGTCGGACCGACATTTAACGTAGCCAGCATCGCGATATTTTGATCATAATCGATGCTGTAGTCAGGACCTGTAGCTTCCAACGTTTCAATTTGGGCTTGCAGTAATGATGTACCCAACATAAACATTTTGGATTCAGGCAGTTCTTCGATAGGGATGTTTGTCTGATTACGGTGAATACCTTGCTTCTCAGCCACTTTCAGTGACTGCTGCAACACATTCAATTCTCGATTATATATAGCCTTTACCACCATCTCCTGACGTTTCACCACCGCTTTCATTGACTGGGTACGTGTCGCCCATGCCCCTTTAATTTCGTTGTTCAGGTGAGTGCTTGCTCGTTGGTTGGCGAATGCAATATATTGACGCAGAAGTTGATTGGCATCAACGGCGGTTTCTGCTGTCAATTTGATACTGTCATTTGATGATGTTTTATCATCACTACGCGTGATTTTAATAGCGTTGATCAATTCATCCAACAATACAGCATCCGCTTTGGCACGCCCTTCCTTGCGTTGTTTGTAATATTCGGAATGAAGCCAAAACTCACGACGGGTATCATACGCAGAAACCTGTGTCATGAATTCTTTGTATGCACCGTCTGGAATGGTCGGTAATTGCGCTTCTGGTGCAGCATTGATATGAGTATCCAAGTTACGCAGGAATTGTTGTTGCGAATAGTAGCTACCCAAATTATTCGTTGTCGGTAGGTCCACAATAGCGGTTGCGCTCCATTTTTGCTGCATCAAATAAGATGCACCCAGAGCAGCGGCAGCGAAAATTATTGCCAGTGCGATAATCCATATCTTTCCATACCACAAAGCATAACACAGCGCCCGAATATCCAGTTCATGCTCTATAGCAGGTTGATCCTGTTTAGATTTCGTTTCTGAGTTTATCACTGCACAAAACCTCTTTGATTGTCGATGTCTTTAATGATGGCTTGCTGCCCGACGCATACGGCGCTTACACCGTTTGATAAAACGGGCTACCTTCCACGCTCTTTTGATGCAATAGCCATACAACATAAATGCAAGCAAAAATAATGCCAACATTATCCACTCAGGAACAAAACTTAACCACTCTCCAATCATTCCAATTGATGCCAACAGCGCCGCAACTAAAGTGATCAAAATAAATGCCTGGCGGGAAGTAAATCCAGAACGCATCATCAAATGGTGAATATGCTGACGATCTGCTGCAAATGGACTCATTCCCTTACGCAATCGACGGTACATAATCGCAACCATATCCATCAGTGGAATAGCAATGATCCACAATGCTGTCACAGGATTAATGGAATAGTGTTCCCCTTGAGTCGTTTCAGTCAGTAGCCAAATTACAGTAAAACCAATTAAGGTACTCCCTGCATCACCCATAAATACTTTAAAACGCTTTCCCAGTAGGCCAAGGTTAAGGAAGATATAAGGCAAAATCCCAGCAATAAATGTAAAGCACCAAAAAGCCAGCGCCATATTTCCATTTTCGTAAAGCAAAATCCCTAATGCACCAAATGAAACGCAAGATAATCCCCCCAACAAACCATCAATACCATCCATCATATTGAAAGCGTTAACGGCAGCCCAGATAGCAAATAGAGTCACAATATAGCTGAATGGTCCCAAGATCATTTCCCAAGGACCAAAGGAATTTCCTAAACTCTCAATTTTAAGATCAGCAAAAAACATCATACTAATGCCAACCAAGGCCTGAATAATTGCTCTAATCTTCACGCTGACATCAAAACGATCGTCTAGTACACCGACAAAAACCAGTATTCCGGCACAAGCCAAATATGGCCATTTGTGAGGGATAAACTCTTTTGTGATTGCAAACGCAAAACAAACACTAAAAAACAATGATATCCCACCGACTAAAGGAATCAATCCTTGGTGACACTTACGGTAATTGGGCTTATCAACCAAACCTATATTTTTTGCGACCTTACGCGCCATAAACAAAAACGCGAATGAAAATATAAAGATGTAAAAAATTTCGGCGCTCATCCTAGGAATATTCACAATAACAACTCTCTGCAAGATAACGATGGGCCATCTATTATCGATAGACTTATAGATGTTTGTAGCTATTGACCTATAAGTTGGTATTCACAAAATAAGGAGTTCTGCCATGCACGAAAATCAACACATGGATAACGCTGGCCGTAGTACATGAACAATTACTGAATATTTGTAAGAAATTTACTTGGCATATACCCACTCGACCATCCAAATAAGATATGCAAAATATGTGCCACATCACCCAAGCGATGTAATAATATACAACCATAAAAAAACGCCACAAAACGTGGCGCTTAAGTTGTCACAGAAGGATCTTTTTTATCTTTATCGCAAAACTAAACTATGAGCGTTTCATAAAGTCGAAGAACTCTTCGTTTGTTTTTGTCATAGCCAGTTTGTTGATAAGGAATTCCATCGCATCGATTTCACCCATCGGATGAATGATCTTACGTAAGATCCACATTTTCTGCAGCTCATCCTGTGCAGTGAGCAGCTCTTCTTTACGCGTTCCTGAACGATTGTAGTCGATGGCTGGGAAGACACGTTTTTCCGCAATCTTACGAGACAGGTGTAATTCCATGTTACCTGTACCCTTAAATTCTTCGTAAATAACTTCATCCATCTTGGAGCCAGTATCAACCAACGCAGTCGCAATGATGGTCAGACTACCACCTTCTTCGACGTTACGTGCAGCACCAAAGAAACGTTTTGGACGATGCAAGGCATTCGCATCCACACCACCAGTCAAAACCTTACCGGATGCAGGAACCACAGTGTTATATGCACGAGCCAGGCGGGTAATGGAATCCAGCAGGATAATAACGTCTTTTTTGTGTTCAACCAGACGTTTTGCCTTTTCAATCACCATTTCAGCCACTTGAACATGGCGGGAAGCAGGTTCATCAAAGGTTGATGCAATCACTTCGCCTTTTACCAGACGCTGCATTTCGGTGACTTCCTCTGGACGCTCGTCAATCAGCAAAACCATCAGAACGCAATCTGGGTAATTATGAGCAATGTTAGCTGCAATATTTTGCAGCAGCATGGTCTTACCCGCTTTTGGTGGTGCAACAATCAAACCACGCTGACCACGACCAATCGGCGCGGCCAGATCCAGAACACGGGCTGTCAAATCTTCAGTAGAACCATTACCGCGTTCCATACGCAAGCGGTTGTTAGCATGAAGTGGTGTCAGGTTTTCAAACAGGATTTTACTGCGAGCGTTTTCAGGTTTATCAAAGTTGACTTCATTAACTTTCAACAAGGCAAAATAGCGTTCACCTTC
Organism: Xenorhabdus griffiniae; assembly: GCF_037265215.1. Lineage (NCBI taxonomy): Bacteria > Pseudomonadati > Pseudomonadota > Gammaproteobacteria > Enterobacterales > Morganellaceae > Xenorhabdus > Xenorhabdus griffiniae. Next base: position 4,488,857 of record NZ_CP147737.1, read on the forward strand.
TTTTGGTGGGCGGATTTTCCCTGAAATGGTATCACCAGTACGGAGGTTAAAGCGGCGGATTTGACTAGGAGAAACGTAGATATCATCAGGGCCTGCAAGGTAAGAACTGTCTGCGGAGCGGAGGAAACCAAATCCATCCTGCAATATCTCCAACACACCATCTCCGAAAATATCCTCTCCGCTTTTCGCATGCTGTTTGAGAATAGAGAAAATGATGTCCTGCTTACGCATACGAGCCAGGTTTTCCAGCCCCATATTTTCGCCGAGAGTAATCAACTCAGATACCGGCGTATTCTTTAATTCGGTAAGATTCATAATGGTGGGTTCTTTAACTCGGGGTATATCTCGAACTATGAACGTGAATGGTATGGCAGCATTATCGATGCCTGTTTATTTGTACCAGAAACAAATAACACCTTCCAACATATTAAATTATATTACAAGGCAATAGTTTGAAGTACTTAGATTGATTTCAAAATAAGGCTGACAAACTGTCAAAACTATCTTCTAACTATCTATGTGCCATATGTTATAACTATCTATAATATAGATACAATTTTATAATACGAACACTATTAAAGTTTAACAGTGGACACTATTTCAGCATACACATCTTTCAGCATAAACGTTTTTTTAACATAAGCACTGTTAGCAGATTCTATACCTATCACCTAGCACAAGAAGGAGAAGGCTCGACATAAAAATGCCTAGGATAAAAACACTCTGCTTAAAGATAGTTTAACATTAGGACGCTATGAGTGTACTAAGCTATATACTGGATTAATCGTATATAGACTCAGGAATTTTACCAAATGCGATATGTCATCAGATACTTCAGGTGACCCAGAGATAACAGATTTATCAGACACTACAAATTGTTTAGTATGTAACATGCTTAATGTCAACTCTTTATATCAATAAGCCTTTATATCGAATAAAGAATTCGCTCTAGCAAAGCTTCATACAAGCACATGGCCGCTAACTTACCATGCTTCGTAGCGGACGTCTAGCGGTCAATGAGATAAATCATCTCATACGCCAAACGTCCGTAATTACTGTGACCTGATTCTAAATTATAGGTGTGGTTCTAAAAACTCTTTCAGTTGAGTTTTTGACAAAGCGCCCACTTTTACGGCAACCTTTTCACCATCTTTAAACAGAATCATAGTTGGAATACCACGAATACCGTATTCTGGTGCTGTTGCTGGATTATCATCAATATTCAGCTTGCCAACTGTCAATTTTCCTTCGTATTCTGTGGCAATTTCATCCAGAATAGGGGCTATCATTTTGCAAGGACCGCACCACTCAGCCCAGAATTCAACGAGAACAGGACCTTGTGCTTTCAAAACATCGTTTCCAAAGCCAGCATCAGTCAGAGAGATAATATTCGCACTCATTTTTTGCTCCAAAAGTAATATCTTTTACAGTGTAAGTGTACATTAACCAACATAAGGGTGTCTTTATTTCAGCGGATACACTTTCTTAAAGCAATAGTTAACTGATATTCTACCTTACTATGAGCAAAACACATTTGACAGAAAAGAAGTTTTCCGACTTCGCATTGCACCCCAAAGTCTTAGAAGCCCTTGAGAAAAAGGGGTTTTCCAACTGCACGCCGATACAGGCGCTAACATTGCCTTTAACTGTCGAAGGCCGAGATGTTGCGGGGCAAGCACAAACCGGAACGGGCAAGACGCTGGCATTTTTGGCGTCTACTTTTAATTACTTATTGACTCATCCTGCAAAGAAAGAGCGTAAAACTAATCAGCCACGCGCGCTGATTATGGCGCCTACCCGTGAATTAGCGGTTCAAATATACTCTGACGCAGAAGAATTGGCGCAAGTCACTGGGTTGAAAATGGGCCTTGCCTACGGCGGCGATGGCTATGATAAACAGCTTAAAGTCCTGGAGGCTGGCGTCGATATCGTTATTGGCACAACAGGGCGGTTGATCGATTACGCCAAACAGGGCCATATCCATCTTGGTGCCATTCAAGTTGTTGTACTTGATGAAGCGGATCGCATGTATGATCTGGGCTTTATCAAAGATATTCGCTGGTTGTTCCGCCGACTCCCTGCGGCCACAGAAAGAATGAATTTGCTGTTTTCCGCAACTCTCTCTTATCGAGTACGTGAACTGGCTTTTGAGCAGATGAATAATCCTGAGTATGTGGAAGTGGAACCGCTGCAAAAAACAGGACACCGCATTCAGGAAGAGCTATTTTACCCTTCCAACGAAGAAAAAATGCGCCTGCTACAGACTCTGCTGGAAGAAGAATGGCCTGATCGCTGCATTATTTTCGCCAATACCAAACACCGTTGTGAAGACATCTGGGCCCATCTGGCTGCTGATGGTCATCGAGTTGGTTTACTGACTGGTGATGTTGCACAAAAAAAACGCCTGCGTATTCTTGAAGAATTCAGCCTGGGCAATCTGGACATTCTGGTTGCCACAGATGTTGCTGCCCGTGGGTTGCATATTCCATCTGTGACACACGTATTTAACTATGATCTACCAGATGACTGTGAAGATTATGTGCATCGGATTGGTCGGACAGGCCGTGCTGGAGAAAGTGGTCATTCTATCAGCCTGGCGTGTGAAGAGTATGCGCTCAACTTACCGGCCATTGAAGAATATATTCAGCACCAGATACCTGTTAGCAAATATAACAGTGATGCATTGCTAAAAGATCTGCCAGTACCTAAGCGCCGTAATCGCACCCGCTCAGGGGGACACCCTCGGCGTACCAACATACCACGCCGTGGCAATGCAACACGCAACAGTAAGCGCCCAGGCTAAAATAAAGCAGGGCTGAAAAATACTGGAATAGTACGATCGTATTGGAATAACGTAATGTTGAAATAACACGATGCTGAAACAACACAGGCCGGAATAAATACTATGCTAAGTGCTTCTTCGCTTTATGCGGCTATCGATTTAGGCTCAAACAGTTTTCACATGTTGGTTGTCCGTGAAGTATCCGGCAGCATTCAAGTCGTTACTCGCATCAAACGCAAAGTCAGGCTGGCTGCCGGATTAGATAAAAATAATCATTTATCACAACAGGCAATGGAACGAGGATGGCAGTGCTTGCGCCTCTTTTCCGAATATTTGCAAGATATTCCTGCCTCACAGATCCGCGTTGTTGCTACCGCAACCTTGAGGCTGGCAAAAAATTCAGATGAATTTACCAGAAAGGCTTCAGAAGTATTAGGCAAACCTGTTCATGTGATCAGCGGCGAAGAAGAGGCTCAACTCATTTATCAAGGTGTCGCTCACACGACCGGCGGATCTGAAAAGCGACTTGTTGTCGATATTGGTGGCGCCAGTACTGAATTGGTCACCGGTATCGGAGCCAAAGCCAATCAGCTTTTCAGCCTTGAAATGGGCTGTGTTACCTGGCTGGAACGTTATTTCAATGATCGCAGCCTGACAGCAGAAAATTTCGCCAATGCAGAAGCTGCTGCACATGATATTCTCAGCCCTGTGACCACTAAGCTGCTTGAGCAAGGCTGGAACGTTTGTGTAGGCGCTTCTGGTACGGTACAAGCCTTGCAGGAAATTATGATTGCTCAAGGTATGGATGAACTGATCACCCTACCTAAACTCCAGCAACTTAAACATCAGGCGATTGAGTGCGGAAAGCTGGAAGAGTTAGAAATCGATGGGCTGACACTGGAACGGGCGTTGGTTTTTCCAAGTGGATTGGCCATCTTAATCGCCATTTTTCAGGCATTGAATATCGAAAGTATGATATTAGCAGGCGGTGCATTACGTGAAGGCCTGGTTTACGGGATGCTGGATTTGCCGATCGAGCCGGATATTCGGACAAGAACCTTGTGCAATATTCAGCATCGTTTTCAACTGGATATTGAGCAGGCACAGCGTGTCAAACAGTTAGCCGAAAATTTTTGCCTGCAAGTTGCTAAGTCATGGGAACTAGACGAGCGTTGTCGTGAGTTATTGATCAGTGCCTGTTTGCTCCATGAAATAGGTCTGTTTGTTGATTTTCGTCAGGGGCCTGCACATTCCGCTTATTTAATAAGCCACTTAGATCTGCCTGGTTATACGCCAGCCCAAAAACGATTGTTGGCTATTCTATTGAAAAATCAAAATGGCCCAGTGGATCTGGCATCACTTAGTCAGCAAAATGCTGTGCCATCGCTACAGGCACAGCGGTTATGTCGCTTATTGCGTCTGGCAATTATTTTCGCCAGCCGTCGACGAGATGACACGTTGCCAGCTTTACGATTACAGGCGAAAAATGAAACGCTCATTATCACCTTGCCCCATCAATGGCTGATAAAACATCCACTCAGAACTGAAGCATTACAGCAAGAGAAGAAGTGGCAGAGTTATGTCCAATGGTTATTGCTGCTTGAGGAGCAAAATAACGCTCGTCTCGGCTAAAGTTTTACTTTATTCCCCTGCAATTATATGCATAAATGCAGGGGGTTATTATCATACTATTTATTATTGCTGGTTTTCAGCCCAAGCCCCAGACGGGATTTAATGTCGGCAAGGCGCGATTGCCCCTGTTTCATCCTTTCCTCTGCGCTCATCACTCGCTTACCTTGGGGCCAATCCAAGTCATCCTGTGGCAATTCAAGTAAGAATCGGCTCGGTTCTGGGCGGATAAGTTCACCAAACTGGCGACGCTCTTTGCTGAGGGTGAAAAAAAGTTCTCTCCGCGCCCGCGTAATACCGACATAAGCTAAACGACGCTCTTCTTCAATATTGTCTTCATCAATGCTGCTTTGGTGTGGTAATAAACCTTCTTCCATACCAACCAAAAAAACATAGGGAAACTCCAGCCCCTTGGAAGCATGTAACGTCATTAACTGAACTTGGTCCAACTCTTCATCTTCTTCGCCTCTCTCCAGCATATCCCGCAACGTAAAACGCGCCACAACTTGGGAAAGAGACATTGGCTCATTCAAATCATCTCCCTCAAGCATTTCGCTCATCCACGTGAAAAGTTGGTTGACGTTCTTCATTCTCATTTCAGCCGCTTTTGGGCTGGGGGAGGTTTCATATAACCAGCTTTCGTAATCCATGCCACGCAGTAAGTCTCTCACAGCCAGCAGTGGCTCCCGCTCCGCCTGACGAGCTATTTCGTCCATCCAGTGGGTAAAGCGCTGTAATGCTGCCAAACCACGTCCGGTTAAATATTGTTCCAGCCCAAGATCAAAACTGGCTTGATATAAGCTCTTGCTACGACTATTCGCCCATTCGCCCAATTTCTGGATTGTCACTGCACCGATTTCTCGCCGTGGTGTATTGACGATACGTAAAAACGCACTGTCATCCTCAGGATTGGTCAAAACACGCAAATAAGAGAGTAGGTCTTTAACTTCAGGCCGAGAAAAGAACGATGTTCCCCCCGAAATTCGGTAAGGAATGCGGTTTTGCATCAACATTTTTTCGAAGATACGGGATTGGTGATTACCGCGATATAAAATCGCGTAATCTTTATAGTCCGTTTTATTGATAAAGTGATGAGCGATCAACTCTCCCACCACACGCTCAGCTTCATGATCTTCATTGTTCGCTTCGATCACCCTGAGTGGATCACCATATCCCAACTCTGAAAAAAGTTTTTTTTCAAAAACATGGTGATTGTTAGCTATCAGAATATTCGCCGCTTTCAATATCCGCCCTGATGAACGGTAATTTTGTTCCAGCTTAATCACATTCAACTGCGGGAAATCGTCCTTCAATAAAATCAAATTCTGTGGACGAGCACCACGCCATGAATAAATGGATTGATCATCATCCCCAACCACGGTAAAACGTGCGCGATTACCCACTAATAATTTCACCAGTTGATATTGACTGGTATTCGTATCCTGATATTCATCTACCAGCAAGTAGCGAATTTTATTCTGCCAACGCTCCCTGACTTCCTCATCATGCATCAACAGCAAAGTTGGTTTGGTAATCAGATCATCAAAATCGAGGACATTACAACTAGTTAAGTGCAAGTCATAGCGACGGTAACATTCTGCAAACTGGTGTTCTTGCGCTGAACGTGCCATTCTCATCACTTGTTCCGGCGACATTAAGTCATTCTTCCAGTTAGAAATGTTCGAGGTCAGTTTTTGTAGCAGATCTTTATCTTCTTGCAGCAAATCCGCAGTGAGATCTTTTAGCAAAGCCATCTGATCTTGATCATCAAATAATGAGAAGTTACTTTTCATTCTCAGCGCTTTGTATTCACGCTTAACGATCTCTAACCCCAAGGTATGGAAAGTCGAGATCATCAGCCCTCGTGTCTCCTTACGGCCCAAGGTTTGAGCAATACGCTCTTTCATCTCACGTGCCGCTTTATTAGTAAAAGTGACTGCCGCAATATGGCGAGCCTGATAACCACAAGTGCGGATCAGGTGAGCAATTTTATTGGTGATCACTCGAGTCTTGCCAGAGCCTGCACCCGCCAGAACCAGACAAGGTCCTGTTACAAATTCAACCGCTTGTTGTTGGCTTGGATTTAATCGCATACTGTTTCGAAAGCTATATCAGGATAAAAGATCAGGGAGAGAAATTGTAACAGAAAGCAAGGTTACAGGTGATTTTCTTTACTTTAGTTAACTATCACAAGAAAAATTAAAAAAACATCAATCATCACTTTTTAAAAATGATGCAAAAACTATAGTGCATTTTATTTTTCAACGAATAAAGAAAATAGCAGAAAACATGGAGCTATTACCAACGTGCTTAATCCATAAATATATAAATACCTATTTTACGCTATTTTATACTATCGCTGACTCACATATCCCTTTGTTATTCATAATACTTTGCTAAATCTCATTCGATTTATTATTAATTTATGTGATAAATTACAAAATAATTTTTTCATTAATAATTTAAATTACTCTGTCAAAATATATCAATCCAACTTCAAGTTGCAGCTTGCAAATCAATGTAATTGTTTATATCTCCCCGTTTCGTGGGGAGATATAAGGCGCATCTTGAAAGGCGATTGGTATATATCAATCTTGATTTCTACTGTAATTGAAATACATAGGCTCTATTTAACTGCATTGATGTTATATACCAATCTAACTTCAAGATGCGTGTGATTTCATATAGGGTTGTCAATTGCAACTTGAAGTTTAATGCTTATAACCATCAATTACGCTTACTGACATACAATCAATATACCCAATAGACTTCAAATTGTAGTTTGAAAGATAAAGGGAATCGAAGAGGGATGTAATATGTTACGTAAAACAGGCTTTTTCTTTGATGAACTCTGTTTCTGGCACAATTCTGGATTATCACACGTTATGACGTTTCCTGTTGGAGGATGGGTACAACCCCCCAACGGTGCAGGACATGCAGAATCACCAGAAACAAAACGCAGAATGAAAAACTTAATGGATGTTTCGGGATTAAGTCATTCGTTGCAATTGCGTGGTGCTGAACCTCTTGATGATGCAACGCTGAGACTGGTGCATACCGAAGAGTATTTACAGCGCTTTAAGTCCGTGAGTGATAATGGCGGAGGAATATTAGGTTCAGAAGCACCAATAGGACAAGGCAGCTATGAAATCGCTAAACTATCCGCCGGACTCACTTATGCCGCAGTCAAAGCAGTGTTACAAGGCGAGCTGGATAATGCCTACAGCCTTTCCCGTCCCCCCGGGCACCACTGCCTGCCAGATCGAGCAATGGGATTTTGTTTCCTTGCCAATATTGCCCTTGCCATTGAGCACGCAAAAGAGCAGCTTGGTATTGGCCGAGTCGCAGTCATCGACTGGGATGTCCACCACGGCAATGGAACCCAACATATCTTCTGGGAACATGATGATGTTTTGACTATTTCTCTGCATCAAGATGGCTGCTATCCCGAAGGCTACAGTGGCGAGGAAGATATCGGCGCCGGCAAAGGAGAAGGTTTCAATATCAATATCCCATTGATGGCAGGAGCTGGGCACAATAGTTATCTTTATGCTATGGATCAGATTGTGCTCCCTGCATTGCGACGTTACCAACCAGAATTGATCATCATTGCCTGCGGTTATGATGCCAATGCCTTTGATCCTTTGGCACGAATGCAATTACATAGTGACAGCTTCCGTGAAATGACCCGCAGGGTACAGCAAGCAGCCGATGAACTATGCCATGGAAAATTAGTCATCGTTCACGAAGGGGGGTATTCCGAAGCCTATGTACCTTTCTGTGGATTAGCTGTCATGGAGGAATTAAGCGGGGTGCGCACTAAAGTTAACGATCCAGCCCTGAACATGATCCAAGCACAGCAACCGAAAGAACGATTTGAAGCATGTCAGCGACAAGCCATCGATGAATTAAAGCTGAAATTCAATTTGTAAGAATGAAAGAGTTACCTGCCCGATAAAGTCACTTCGGGCAGGATAACATTGTATTAGCCACCAACTGCAATGCGTTTCATATCCGTCATATAACCACGCAAAGTACGGCCGATAACTTCAATCGGGTGGTTACGGATCGCCTCATTCACATCACGCAACTGCGCATTATCAATGCTACGATCTGCAACTGCTTTTCCTAAATCTCCGGCTTGCAGGGTTGCCATGAATTTCTCTTTCAGCAACGGAACAGCGACGTATGAGAACAGATAGTTACCATATTCCGCAGTATCAGAAATTACCACGTTCATTTCATACAGACGCTTACGAGCAATGGTATTCGCGATCAATGGCAGTTCATGCAAAGATTCATAATAAGCAGACTCTTCAACGATGCCAGTATCTACCATCGTTTCAAATGCCAGTTCTACCCCTGCTTTGACCATGGCAATCATCAGGACACCATGATCAAAGTATTCTTGCTCACTGATCTGCCCTGTATAGTCCGGATAATTTTCGAATGACGTTTTACCCGTTTCTTCACGCCAAGCCAGCAAGTTTTTATCCCCATTTGCCCAATCTGCCATCATTGTGGAAGAGAATTCGCCAGAAATGATGTCATCCATATGTTTCTGGAACAGCGGAGTTAACATGTTTTTCAGTTGATCAGACAAAGCATAAGCACGCAATTTAGCTGGGTTGGAAAGGCGATCCATCATTAATGTAATGCCGCCTTGTTTCAGCGCTTCAGTGATAGTTTCCCAACCAAACTGGATTAATTTTCCGGCATAACCGGAATCAACACCATCAGCAACCAGTTGGTCATAGCACAACAAAGAACCTGCCTGTAACATGCCACACAAGATGGTTTGTTCTCCCATCAAGTCTGATTTAACTTCTGCTACGAAGGAAGATTCCAGTACGCCAGCGCGGTGTCCTCCTGTTGCGGCTGCCCATGCTTTCGCAATCGCCATCCCTTCGCCTTTTGCATCATTTTCTGGATGTACAGCAATCAGAGTGGGTACACCGAATCCACGCTTATACTCTTCACGCACTTCCGTACCCGGACATTTAGGGGCAACCATCACAACGGTAATATCTTTGCGTATTTGCTCACCCACTTCGACGATGTTGAAGCCGTGAGAATAGCCCAGCGCTGCCCCTTCTTTCATCAAGGGTTGCACTGCTTGAACCACCGCGGAATGCTGTTTGTCTGGCGTCAGGTTGATAACCAAATCAGCCTGTGGAACTAACTCTTCATAAGTGCCAACTTTGAAGCCATTTTCGGTTGCTTTACGCCATGATGGTCGCTTTTCATCAATCGCTTCTTTACGCAAGGCATAAGCAATATCTAAACCAGAATCACGCATATTCAGTCCCTGGTTTAGCCCTTGCGCACCACAACCGATGATCACCACTTTCTTGCCTTTCAAATACCCTGCTTCGTCAGCAAATTCTTCCCGCGCCATAAACCGACATTTGCCTAACTGCGCCAATTGTTGGCGTAAGTTCAACGTATCAAAATAATTAGCCATGGTGACTCCGATATAATAATTAGGTGTGAGGTCGTTTGCATAGAAACAATATATGACATGCGAGCCATTGCTGAAATTGATATATTAACAAGACTACATTGCAGTTTATGCAACAAACTTTTTCACGACAAACAACCTCTCAATAAAGGGCCTAAAAACGATGGATCTACGTGATTTAAAACTGTTTTTACACCTTGCGGAAAGTTGTCATTTTGGCCGCTCAGCCAAAGCCATGCACGTCAGCCCATCTACACTTTCACGCCAGATCCAGCGCCTTGAGGAGTTATTGGGGCATCCGCTTTTTCTGCGGGATAACCGAACAGTAAAATTGACCGCCGCCGGTGAACAATTCAAACAATTTGCCCAGCAAACTCTCCTGCAATATAAACAGTTACAGCATTCATTAAACCACCAAAGCCCATCACTGACGGGAGAGTTACGTCTATTCTGTTCAGTTACGGCTGCGTATAGCCATCTTCCACAAGTATTGGATAAATTTCGGGCAGAACATCCCTTGGTGGAAATTAAACTGACAACAGGAGATGCTGCTGATGCCGTTGATAAAGTTCAATCCGATGCTGTAGATTTGGGGATTGCGGGCAAGCCAGAGAAACTGGCTGATAATGTCAGCTTTACCAAAATAGGCGAAGTACCATTGGTATTGATTGCCCCTGCTCTGCCTTGTATCGTGAGAAATCTCGCTATACAAGAACATCCCGACTGGAATAACATCCCTTTTATCCTGCCTGAGCATGGGCCTTCCCGCCAGCGCATTGAACTGTGGTTTCGGCGGCATAAGATCCTACACCCCGTCATTTACGCAACAGTTTCCGGCCATGAAGCGATTGTTTCTATGGTAGCACTAGGTTGCGGGATTGCACTGATCCCTACGGTTGTGGTCGAAAATAGCCCTGAACCTGTACGTAACCGAATTTCACTGCTGGAAAATATTGCACTGGTCGAGCCGTTTGAATTGGGTGTCTGTGCGTTGAATAAACGCTTAAACGAACCGTTGATTAAGGCATTTTGGGAACTATTGTAGTCTGACTATCGTTATTATTTGGCTATCTTGCAATTGCTAATATCTCCCCCTCTACGCGGGGAGATATTAGACGCATCTTGAAAGGCAATTGGTATTTTTAGAAGATATTTTGCTGTTTATTTCTTTAACTGATTGATGATTAAGTCAGAAATAATTTAAATGAAGGATTATCGGTTTCATCATGATATTCATAGCCCAGCACATCCAAATGGCGATCAAAACAGACTTCTGGTCCTGAAAGTTCAAAGGCAGCTAATACACGCCCATAATCCGTGCCATGACTGCGGTAATGAAACAGTGTGATATTCCAATACGTCCCTAATGTTTGCAAAAATTTCAGCAAAGCGCCCGGAGATTCAGGAAAGGCAAAACTAAACAATCGTTCCTGCAACGGCTTGGATGGCCTGCCACCGATCATATAACGAACATGCAGCTTCGCCATTTCATCATCCGTAAAATCAGCAACTTGATACCCCGATGTTTTTAATTCTTCAATGATTTCATGACGTTCAGTATTTCCCCGACTCAATCTGATACCAACAAAGATACAGGCTTGGTTTGGATCTGTTGCATCCGAATAACGATAGCTAAATTCAGTGACGACACGAGTACCCAATATCTGGCAAAACTGTAAGAAACTCCCCTTTTGTTCAGGGATAGTCACCGCCAACAAAGCTTCGCGTTGCTCTCCAAGTTCGCAGCGTTCTGAAACGTAACGCAATCCATGAAAATTCACATTAGCCCCAGAAAGAATATGTGCCAGCCGTTCTCCCTGAATCTGGTGTTGCTGGACATATTTCTTCAAGCCTGCCAGCGCCAGAGCACCAGAAGGTTCGGCCACTGCCCTGACATCTTCAAAGATATCTTTCATGGCAGCACAGATAGCATCACTGTCTACTGTAATGACCTCATCGACATATTGCTGGCATAAGCGAAACGTTTCGTCGCCAATGCGTTTAACCGCCACACCTTCCGCGAATAATCCAACTCTCGGCAAATCGACCGGATGCCCAGCTTCCAGTGCGGCTTTCAAACAGGCAGAATCCTCGGCTTCCACACCAATGATCTTCATTTCAGGTACAAGCTGTTTAATGAGAACAGCAACCCCTGCAATCAATCCGCCACCACCAACCGGAACAAAGATACGATCAAGATGAACATCCTGCTGTAGCAACTCCATTGCCAGTGTCGCCTGGCCTGCAATCACGACAGGATGGTCAAAGGGTGGAACGAAAGTGTAACCGTGCTCTTTTGCCATCTCAATGGCTTTTGCTTTCGCTTCATCAAAGTTCGTACCATGCAGTAGCACCTCGCCACCAAAACTACGGACTGCATCGACTTTAATATCCGCTGTCGCTATCGGCATGACAATAGTGGCTTTTATGCCAACCTTACTGGCCGATAATGCAACGCCTTGCGCATGGTTGCCCGCGGAAGCCGTGATGACACCTTTACTTTTTTGTTCTTCCGTCAAACCTGCTATCATCGCGTACGCACCGCGCAATTTGAAACTATGTACCAGCTGGCGATCTTCCCGTTTAACCAAAATCGTATTGCCTAAACGCGCAGAGATTTTTTTCATTTCCTGTAAGGGAGTGACTTGAGCAATATCATAAACTGGCGCACTCAGTGCCGCCTTGAGATATTCCGCTCCCTTGGGTTCAGTATTAAGAGGATAAACCGCCACAATCAACTCCCCAGTTTGGTTTTATCGCGCACAGCGCCTTTGTCAGCACTGGTCGCCAATGAAGCATAAGCACGTAATGCCAAAGAAACCTGACGTTCACGGGACTTAGGTGTCCATGCTTTATCTCCGCGAGATAATTCAACCTGTGTACGCTCTGCCAGTTCTGTTTCCGTCACATCTAACTGAATCTTACGGTTTGGAATATCAATATTGATGATATCACCGTCATAAATCAGACCAATCAAGCCACCATTTGCCGCTTCTGGAGAGACGTGACCAATAGATAAACCCGATGTTCCGCCTGAGAAACGTCCATCCGTAATCAATGCACAACTTTTTCCCAATCCCATCGATTTCAGATAAGTGGTGGGATAGAGCATTTCTTGCATACCTGGACCACCTTTCGGCCCTTCATAACGAATAACAACTACGTCGCCCGCCACGACTTTTCCACCGAGAATGGCTTCTACTGCCTCCTCCTGGCTCTCGTAAACTTTGGCTGGGCCACGGAAAGTCAGGATTTCTTTATCAACGCCTGCTGTTTTTACAATGCAGCCATCTTTTGCAATGTTGCCGAACAAAACAGCCAATCCACCATCCTGACTGTAAGCATGGTTACGTTCACGAATACATCCTGTCTCACGATCGGCATCCAACGACGGCCAACGACAATCTTGTGAAAAAGCTTGTGTGGTACGAATGCCTGCTGGCCCCGCGGCATACATCCTTTTAACGCTTTCATCTTTTGTCAGCATGATGTCGTATTGAGCCAACGTTTGTGGCAAATCCAAACCCAAAACATTTTTCACATCACGATGCAAAAGCCCTGCTCGCTCAAGTTCGCCAAGTATCCCAATCACTCCACCAGCACGATGGACATCTTCCATGTGGTATTTCTGGGTACTCGGAGCAACTTTACATAAATGCGGCACCTGACGAGACAGACGATCAATATCCGCCATCGTGAAGTCAACTTCAGCTTCCTGTGCCGCAGCCAACAAATGCAAAACGGTGTTAGTCGATCCCCCCATCGCAATATCCAATATCATGGCATTTTCAAATGCCGCTTTGGTCGCGATACTACGCGGGAGAGCGCTGGCATCATCTTGTTCATAATAGCGTTTAGTCAGTTCAACAATGCGTTTACCAGCATTGATAAACAGGGTCTTACGATCAGCATGAGTAGCGAGCAGTGACCCATTACCTGGCTGTGAAAGTCCAAGTGCTTCGGTCAAACAATTCATCGAATTCGCCGTAAACATCCCTGAGCAAGAGCCACACGTCGGACAGGCAGAACGTTCGATTTGTTCGCTCTGTTCGTCACTGACATTGGGATTGGCACCCTGAATCATGGCATCAACCAAATCCAGTTTGATCAGCTGATCGGATAATCGCGTCTTACCCGCTTCCATTGGGCCACCAGAAACGAAAATAACCGGAATATTTAAGCGCAAAGATGCCATCAACATGCCTGGCGTGATTTTGTCACAGTTGGAAATACATACCATAGCATCAGCACAGTGGGCATTGACCATGTATTCCACTGAGTCAGCAATCAACTCCCGCGAAGGTAACGAATAGAGCATTCCACCATGCCCCATTGCGATACCATCATCAACAGCAATGGTATTGAACTCTTTCGCAACCCCTCCTGATGCCTGAATCTGTTCTGCCACCAGCTTACCGAGATCACGCAGATGTACATGTCCTGGTACAAACTGGGTGAATGAGTTAACAACCGCAATGATAGGTTTTCCAAAATCTGCATCTGTCATACCTGTGGCTCGCCATAAGGCGCGGGCTCCCGCCATATTGCGGCCATGAGTCGTCGTGGCAGAACGGTATTTAGGCATTGTCTTCACTCCCAAGTCTTATCAATTAACTAAAACAGGCGGGGAACGACCGCCCGTTGGGTTTTATATTTTTTATTACGGATTAATCGGGTCCAACCAACCCCATTTATCTTCTGTCGTACCATCAAATAAGCCAAAGAACGCACTTTGGATTTTTTTAGTAATTGGGCCGCATTTACCAATACCCACCTGAATACCATCTACACTACGAACCGGAGTGATCTCCGCAGCCGTTCCTGTCATAAAAACTTCATCCGCTAAATAAAGCGATTCGCGAGAAAGTACCTGTTCACGAACTTCCAGGCCAAGATCCCGTGCTAACTTGATGATGGCATCACGGGTGATCCCTGGCAGGGCAGATGAAGTAAATGGCGGTGTAAATAGAATTCCATCCTTCACTTCAAATAGGTTTTCACCCGCACCTTCTGAAATATAACCATGCACATCCAGTGCAATACCTTCCTGATAACCATGGCGTCGTGCTTCACTTCCCACCAGCAAAGAAGAGAGATAATTACCTCCCGCTTTTGCGCTTGTAGGGATCGTATTTGCTGCCATGCGATTCCATGAAGAAACCATCGCATCAATACCCTGCTCTAAGGCTTCCTCACCGAGATAAGCGCCCCACGGGAAAGCAGCAATGATAACGTCTGTTTGATAACCAGCAGGTGGGTTTACTCCCATGCCAACATTACCCACAAATACCAATGGGCGAATATAAGCGCTGACCAATTTATTTTTACGCAGCGTTTCGCGGCAAGCGTCCATCAATTCGTCCACACTTTGACTGACGGGAAAACGGTAAATCTTGGCTGAGTCACACAAGCGCTGCATATGTTCACGATGACGAAAAACAACAGGCCCTTTGTGAGAGTCATAGCAACGAATCCCTTCAAATACCGAAGTACCATAATGTAATGCATGGGACATAACATGAACTTTAGCCTCTGCCCACGGCACCATTTCCCCATTGAACCAAATATAATCAGCTTGCTTTGTCATTCTCAGTTTTCCTTCAAGGGCGCATTATGCGCTTATTAATCGTGATTCTTTATGTTTGATCTCAACACCCGCAACGTCCACCAATTTCAGCAGTTGGGAAAAAAGTAAATTAACTGGACGTTGGCTAGACACGGTGAGTTCAATATTTACATTATCACTATCTGTTATATGATCCATATTCAATGCGCATATCTGAAATCCGCGGTGGCGGGTAACTCTCAAAATTCGTTCCAAAATCTCAGGACAGAACCGCGCCTTAATAGCAAGTTGATGCTGTATCATAATGATTTCTCCAACATGGTTTCGTTGCTTGCACCCGGTGGAACCAATGGCCAGACATTCTCTAATTCATCAATAGACACATGTAATAAATACGCGCCCTCGCTGTTGAACAAAGCATCCAATGCTTCATCCACTTGTGCTTTGTGAGTTACTCTCTGTCCCGGAATACCAAACGCCTGCGCCAACGTAAGAAAATCAGGATTATCAGTTAAGATCGTTTCGCTATAACGTTTGTCAAAAAACAGCTCTTGCCACTGGCGAACCATACCCAATCTTTGGTTATCCAATAAGATCAATTTGACCGGCAATTGCTTGCGTTTAATCGTGCCCAATTCCTGAACATTCATCATGAAGGAGCCGTCACCAGATATGCAGATAACCATATCTTCAGGACGAGCCATCTGGGCGCCAATCGCCGCCGGAATACCAAATCCCATCGTGCCTAATCCGCTTGATGTGATGAAGTTTTCTGGCTGACTAAAAGTCATGTGCTGAGCCGCCCACATCTGATGCTGACCAACATCGGTTGTGATAACCGTACTGGACGAAGCACGATCAGAAACCTGCTTCAACAGTAACGGAGCATAAATACTTTCACCCTGATAGTCATAACGCCATGCATGTTCGTTTTTTAATTGTTTGATTTCTTGCTGCCAGGCTTGGATAGATAAAGGTTGTTGTAAATGAGGCAATAGCGTTTTTAAATCACCCAATAATGACACATGGGTTTGGCGTAATTTATTGAATTCAACAGGATCAATGTCCAAATGAATAACGTTGGCATGAGGTGCAAAGGTATTCAGCTTTCCTGTAACACGGTCATCAAAACGCGCGCCAACAGCAATTAACAAATCACAGGATTGAACAGCAAGATTAGCCGCTTTAGTACCATGCATCCCTAACATGCCCAAATAACATTCATGTTCAAAATCTGCCGCTCCCAATCCTTTCAATGTGGAAACAACGGGAAT
Organism: Xenorhabdus griffiniae; assembly: GCF_037265215.1. Taxonomy (NCBI): domain Bacteria; kingdom Pseudomonadati; phylum Pseudomonadota; class Gammaproteobacteria; order Enterobacterales; family Morganellaceae; genus Xenorhabdus; species Xenorhabdus griffiniae. The sequence goes on from NZ_CP147737.1 coordinate 4,505,569, forward strand.
ACCCGTCTCAGAGACAAAATGACGTAATTCAGGAACAGCGCCAGACATGCCAATCCCACCACCCACATACAAAATAGGTTTTCGAGATGAAGCTAACAATTGACGGGCTAATTCAATCTCTTGTTTTGGAAGAGAAAACTGGGGAGATGCTGGTATTAAATAGGGGGCAAAATCACCTTGAGCTAACTGAATATCTTTTGGTAAATCAATCAGAACAGGGCCAGGGCGACCACTCATGGCAATGGAGAAGGCATCGGCCATGATTTGAGGTAATTTTTCCAGCGAATCAACAAGAAAGCTGTGTTTTGTACAAGAAAGAGACATTCCTAGTATATCAATTTCCTGGAAAGCATCCGTCCCGATAAATTCAGAGCTCACCTGTCCGGTAATCGCGACAACAGGCACAGAATCCAATAATGCATCAGCCAACCCCGTGATTAGGTTTGTCGCTCCAGGCCCTGATGTCGCGATGCAAACACCCGGCTTGCCACTTGCCCTTGCATAGCCAATTGCTGCCATAACAGCGCCTTGTTCATGGCGGCACAAAATGTGTTCCACACCACCATCATACAGCGCATCATAAACTGGCATGATGGCTCCACCTGGATAACCAAAAACTTTTTCAACTCCCTGTTTTCGTAATGCCTCTACAACCGATTGTGCCCCGTTCATTGCCGTCTCCCCTGTTATGTTTACCTTGTCATTGGCTGTTGTGATGTTTTATGACTTCTGCTTATCGAACCCAGTATCAGACCTAAAAAAAACCCCCGCGCCTTTCGGTGCGGGGGTTTTTGGAATCTGGCTATTCTTCTGTCTAAGCCGTTCTTCGTCCAAGTGCCGCCCCGCACGGTGGGATAATCACCACCACGCTCACAATAATTAGGCTAATCACTAGGACAAATGCGTTCATAATTTACTTTATTCGTTTTTAATTCGTATGCTTGACGTATATTTAAGAGTTATCACTTTCTATGATTGTTGACAACGATTATTTTTGTTTTTTTATAATTAAATTATTTTATTTATATTTTTCATTTAGATAACTAAGAAACAGTTAAATCCACTGGAATTCATTCATTTTTAGCTCAGAAAAAATTACTATCTGTCTGTTTAATAAAATTATTAATCAATAAAATAATAGAAAAATGAGTTAATCGTCTAAGTCTTGATAACATGACAAAAATGTGACCGAAATTAATTCTTATAGTTAATTATTATCACGATAATCAGTATATGGAACCAAAATTTATTAAATTAAATTTATGTATTTCATATGGTTATAATTATCAAAAAATACCACTTATTACCGTTATATTTTTTATCATAAAAGTTCCAGATTGCTAGAATATTCATATATAACACTATGTTATTATTAAAATTCAAACGACTGAATAGTGTCAGCATTCTCATAATAATAAATATATTTACGAACCTTTTCACAAAACAATGAAAGGCGACTTTTCATTATTTTTTATCAATCCATGATAACAGTTTTCTTGCTAAGGAGAGCATCATGGCACTGGCCGTTATTCATACACGGGCAACAATTGGTATTGATTCCCCTATCGTCACGATAGAAGCACATATCAGTAATGGTTTACCCGGTCTCACCCTTGTTGGTTTACCTGAAACTACCGTAAAAGAAGCCAGAGATCGTGTCCGAAGCGCTCTGATCAATAGTGGTTTTACTTATCCTCCCAAAAGGATCACTGTCAATTTGGCACCAGCAGATCTTCCCAAAGAAGGGGGAAGATATGATTTACCCATCGCCATTGCAATTTTGGCCGCATCAGAGCAAATTACGACAGATAAGCTACATAATTATGAGTTTTTAGGTGAATTAGCACTCTCTGGTGAAATACGGCAAGTTACGGGAGCAATTCCCGCCGCATTGAGTGCAAAAAGAGCAGGAAGACAGCTTATCCTTTCCTCAGAGAATCAAGCTGAACTGGCAATTTTGTCTCAGAACGAAACGTTAATGGCAAATCATTTACTACAAGTTTGCCACTTCTTACAGGGAGAAACAGCGGCTTTATTCTCCCCTCCTCCTGGCGAACTACAGACTGAAGCATTCATTCTGGATATACAGGATATTATTGGGCAGGAACAAGCTAAACGCGCATTGGAGATCACAGCGGCTGGCGGTCATAATCTTCTGCTACTCGGACCTCCAGGCACTGGCAAAACTATGCTTGCCAGCCGATTATGTGGCTTATTACCACCATTGACGCATCAGGAAGCTCTAGACGTCGCTGCAATCAATAGCTTAGCTGGATGTCCAGTTAATCCTCAAAAATGGCATATACGCCCATTTAGAGCCCCTCATCATAGTTCTTCAATGGCAGCTCTTGTTGGAGGAGGCTCAATACCTAAGCCGGGAGAAATTTCTCTCGCCCATAATGGGGTGTTATTTCTGGATGAATTACCTGAATTTAATCGCAGTGTCCTTGATGCCCTGCGGGAACCGCTAGAATCCGGCGAAATAGTAATATCCCGTGCCAGAGCAAAAGTCCGTTTTCCTGCCCAAGTTCAATTGATTGCAGCTATGAATCCTAGCCCAACCGGCTATCATCAAGGAATACATAACCGAAGTAGCCCACACCAAGTATTACGTTACCTCTCTAAACTATCAGGCCCTTTTTTAGATCGTTTTGATCTCTCTATTGAAGTTCCTCTGCTCCCGCCAGGAACTTTAAGTCAATCATCAACAAAATATGGAGAAAGTAGTCAAGAAATCAAAAAACGCGTAGCAAGGGCAAGAAAAATACAAATAGAGCGCTGTGGGCACATCAATGCCCATCTCAATAGCAAACAAACCGAAGATATTTGCAAAATTAGTATGGAAAATGCCGTTTTTCTAGAAAATACTTTATTGAAATTAGGACTATCTATACGTGCTTGGCACAGAATACTTAGAGTTTCTCGCACAATTGCAGACTTAAAAGAACAAACAAGAATAGAAAAACCAGATATTATGGAGGCCCTCAGCTATCGAAGTATGGATAGGTTACTTATTCAATTACAGCGACAGGCTGGATAGGTTATTGGCTAGAAGAGAGGCAATTGCCCCTCTTGCGTAGATGATTAATAACAATGATGGTATTAATCATCAGTATCGGTATAGTCCTCTGAAGAATCAATCTGCGGTTTTCCGCCAGAAAGAGTATGAAAACGTTTTGGACGGCTAATTTTTTCCAAATACTTAGTCCATACCTTTTCCTCTGTCGTTGCAGGTGCACGTTCACCACGGCAAACTGCAACAAACAGTTTTTCTTCTTCTGTTTGAGGTTCACGTTTACCAAGGTCCAATTCATTGAACGCATGACCATAACGTTCTAGCAATTGAGCCTCTTTGATGGTGAAATCACCATGACGGGAAAATCCACGTGGATAATTTTTATTATCAAAAAAACGATTAGTCGTGATGAAGCTTTCAGCCATCTGACACACTCCTAACTCTAAGTCATACTAATTATGGCGCGGAGTATTAGGGAGGCTTGACATTCTGTAAAACAAAATATTTAAATCTTAACGACAAAAACTATTGGAGATGCATGTGGACACTGAATTACTGAAAACCTTTTTGGAAGTCAGTAAGACTCGTCACTTTGGTCGGGCAGCTGAATCGCTTTATTTAACACAATCCGCTGTTAGCTTTCGGATACGCCAATTAGAAAATCAGTTGGGAACCAATCTATTCACACGACATCGTAATAATATTCGCCTAACTGCAGCCGGAGAACGCCTAGTACCTTATGCAGAATCACTAATGAGTACCTGGCAGTTGGCGAAGAAAGAAATCAATTATGTCGCTCAGCATTCAAAACTCTCTATCGGCGCTACAGCATCCCTATGGGAAAGTTATCTAACATCTTGGATAAATACGTTTTATCAACACCATCGAGAAACAAGAATCGAGTCTCTCGTTTCGACGCGCCAGTCGCTAGTCAAACAATTACATTCTCGTGAATTGGATCTCTTAATTACCACTGAACCCCCAAAAATGGATGAGTTTCAAAGTCAGTTGATAGGTAATATCCAGCTTATTTTATTAACCACCCAGCATAATCTTGATAAAGGAGTAGCAAATTATATTAAATTAGAGTGGGGAGCTGATTTTCACCAGCAAGAACAACAAATCTTAAAGAACGATCATCCACCTATCATTACAACCACATCAGCACATATTGCCAAAGAGTTATTGGATAGCGTTAATGCTGCGACCTTCCTTCCTGTACACTGGCAAGAAGAATATCCAAAACTCGTTGCTTTACCTAATAACCAGTTAATAGAACGACCATTGTACGCTGTATGGCTACAAAACAGTGACCAACAAGCGCTTATCCAACACTTATTAAAAATTCCTGTTGAGAAAGCACCTGTAACTACCCAAAAACAACTTTTATAGAAAAATAAGGAGTAATGTACGGTATAGTGCACTATAAGGTAGTGCCCACAAAGACATTAGAATAACACGAGACTAGAAGTTAAAATCCTATGTCAGAACTATAGTACGTTAGAACTGTGCAATAAAATGACAAATAAGAAAAAACCCAGCTAAAATTAGCTGGGCTATTAATCTGAAAGCTATATCAATTATTACTTATTTGTTAACTGGCAGGGGCGGAGAGGCTCGAACTCCCAACACCCGGTTTTGGAGACCGGTGCTCTACCAATTGAACTACGCCCCTAAATACGGTGGCGGTGCGGACGGGACTCGAACCCGCGACCCCCGGCGTGACAGGCCGGTATTCTAACCAACTGAACTACCGCACCACCGAATTTCTTTTTTCTTGCTGCCTTTTGTGCCGGCAACACTTATAAATTGATGTCTGGCAGTGCCCTACTCTCACATGGGGAGACCCCACACTACCATCGGCGCTACGGCGTTTCACTGCTGAGTTCGGCATGGGGTCAGGTGGGACCACCGCGCTATTGCCGCCAGACAAATCCTGTTTTCAATCCCGAACAAGCTGCTTTTCTACGCTGAAACCGGTCTCTCTTTCCACTCCCGAAAACCCCTTCGGTGTTGTCAGGTTAAGCCGCACGGTTCATTAGTACCGGTTAGCTCAACGTCTCGCAACGCTTACACACCCGGCCTATCTACGTCCTCGTCTCGAACGTTCCTTCAGTACCCTCCAGGAGTAAGGGAAGACTCATCTTAAGGCAAGTTTCCCGCTTAGATGCTTTCAGCGGTTATCTCTTCCGCACTTAGCTACCGGGCAGTGCCATTGGCATGACAACCCGAACACCAGTGGTGCGTCCACTCCGGTCCTCTCGTACTAGGAGCAGCCCCTTGCAATCTTCCAACGCCCACGGCAGATAGGGACCGAACTGTCTCACGACGTTCTAAACCCAGCTCGCGTACCACTTTAAATGGCGAACAGCCATACCCTTGGGACCTACTTCAGCCCCAGGATGTGATGAGCCGACATCGAGGTGCCAAACACCGCCGTCGATATGAACTCTTGGGCGGTATCAGCCTGTTATCCCCGGAGTACCTTTTATCCGTTGAGCGATGGCCCTTCCATGCAGAACCACCGGATCACTAAGACCTACTTTCGTACCTGCTCGAGCCGTCACTCTCGCAGTCAAGCTAGCTTATGCCTTTGCACTAACCTCACGATGTCCGACCGTGATTAGCTAACCTTCGTGCTCCTCCGTTACACTTTGGGAGGAGACCGCCCCAGTCAAACTACCCACCAGACACTGTCCGCAACCCGGATAACGGGCCGGCGTTAGAACATCAAACATTCAAGGGTGGTATTTCAAGGATGGCTCCATGCAGACTGGCGTCCACACTTCACAGCCTCCCACCTATCCTACACATCAAGGCTCCATGTTCAGTGTCAAGCTATAGTAAAGGTTCACGGGGTCTTTCCGTCTTGCCGCGGGTACACTGCATCTTCACAGCGAGTTCAATTTCACTGAGTCTCGGGTGGAGACAGCCTGGCCATCATTACGCCATTCGTGCAGGTCGGAACTTACCCGACAAGGAATTTCGCTACCTTAGGACCGTTATAGTTACGGCCGCCGTTTACTGGGGCTTCGATCAAGAGCTTCTCGCCGAGGCGATAACCCCATCAATTAACCTTCCAGCACCGGGCAGGCGTCACACCGTATACGTCCACTTTCGTGTTTGCACAGTGCTGTGTTTTTATTAAACAGTTGCAGCCAGCTGGTATCTGCGACTGGCCTCGGCTCCGGAAGCAGGTTCCTTCACCTAACGCCAGCGTGCCTTCTCCCGAAGTTACGGCACCATTTTGCCTAGTTCCTTCACCCGAGTTCTCTCAAGCGCCTGAGTATTCTCTACCTGACCACCTGTGTCGGTTTGGGGTACGATGGACCCGAATCTGAAGCTTAGGGGCTTTTCCTGGAAGCGGGGCATCAGCAACTTCAGCACCGTAGTGCCTCGTCATCGTGCCTCAGTGTTGTGGCTCACCGGATTTGCCTGGTCAGCCCACCTACACACTTAAACCGGGACGACCGTCGCCCGGCTTGCCTAGCCTTCTCCGTCCCCCCATCGCAATTCGGGCCCGTACAGGAATATTAACCTGTTTCCCATCGACTACGCTTTTCAGCCTCGCCTTAGGGGTCGACTCACCCTGCCCCGATTAACGTTGGACAGGAACCCTTGGTCTTCCGGCGAGCGGGTTTTTCACCCGCTTTATCGTTACTTATGTCAGCATTCGCACTTCTGATACCTCCAGCCCACCTCACAGTGGACCTTCAACGGCTTACAGAACGCTCCCCTACCCAACGACACGTTGTGTCGCTGCCGCAGCTTCGGTGCATGGTTTAGCCCCGTTACATCTTCCGCGCAGGCCGACTCGACCAGTGAGCTATTACGCTTTCTTTAAATGATGGCTGCTTCTAAGCCAACATCCTGGCTGTCTGAGCCTTCCCACTTCGTTTCCCACTTAACCATGACTTGGGGACCTTAGCTGGCGGTCTGGGTTGTTTCCCTCTTCACGACGGACGTTAGCACCCGCCGTGTGTCTCCCGTGATAACATTCTTCGGTATTCGCAGTTTGCATCGGGTTGGTAAGTCGGGATGACCCCCTAGCCGAAACAGTGCTCTACCCCCGAAGATGAATTCACGAGGCGCTACCTAAATAGCTTTCGGGGAGAACCAGCTATCTCCCGGTTTGATTGGCCTTTCACCCCCAGCCACAAGTCATCCGCTAATTTTTCAACATTAGTCGGTTCGGTCCTCCAGTTAGTGTTACCCAACCTTCAACCTGCCCATGGCTAGATCACCGGGTTTCGGGTCTATACCCTGCAACTTAACGCCCCGTTAAGACTCGGTTTCCCTGCGGCTCCCCTATACGGTTAACCTTGCTACAGAATATAAGTCGCTGACCCATTATACAAAAGGTACGCAGTCACCCTGATAAATCAGGGCTCCCACTGCTTGTACGTACACGGTTTCAGGTTCTTTTTCACTCCCCTCGCCGGGGTTCTTTTCGCCTTTCCCTCACGGTACTGGTTCACTATCGGTCAGTCAGGAGTATTTAGCCTTGGAGGATGGTCCCCCCACATTCAGACAGGATAACACGTGTCCCGCCCTACTCATCGAACTCACAGCCTGTGTCTCTTCGTGTACGGGACTATCACCCTTTACTGTGCGCCTTTCCAGACGCTTCCACTGACACACACACTGATGCTGGTTCTGGGCTCCTCCCCGTTCGCTCGCCGCTACTGGGGGAATCTCGGTTGATTTCTTTTCCTCGGGGTACTGAGATGTTTCAGTTCCCCCGGTTCGCCTCATTAACCTATGGATTCAGTTAATGATGGTGCAACGGATTGCACCGGGTTTCCCCATTCGGACATCGCCGGCTGATAGCGCTTCATATCAGCTCACCGGCGCTTTTCGCAGATTAGCACGTCCTTCATCGCCTCTGACTGCCTAGGCATCCACCGTGTACGCTTAGTCGCTTAACCTCACAACCCGAAGAAGTCTTCCGGTCGGAGTGTTGAGAGTTTCATCAATGTTATCATTCCATAACATTGACGGTTTCAAATTTTCAGCTTGTTCCAGATTGTTAAAGAGCGAATATTGCTAAACTGACGCGCACGTCCGCTTAACAATATTTCGGTGGCACCGCCTTTCACCCGCTGCCTGAGCAAGATGGCGTCCCCTAGGGGATTCGAACCCCTGTTACCGCCGTGAAAGGGCGGTGTCCTAGGCCTCTAGACGAAGGGGACGTAACGTCTTCTTCGCAGACGCTTGCTCTGCTTTTTTCATCAGACAATCTGTGTGAGCACTGCACAATCACTATCGTTTGGTTAAGGAGGTGATCCAACCGCAGGTTCCCCTACGGTTACCTTGTTACGACTTCACCCCAGTCATGAATCACAAAGTGGCAAGCGCCCTCCAAAAGGTTAAGCTACCTGCTTCTTTTGCAACCCACTCCCATGGTGTGACGGGCGGTGTGTACAAGGCCCGGGAACGTATTCACCGCAGCATGCTGATCTGCGATTACTAGCGATTCCGACTTCATGGAGTCGAGTTGCAGACTCCAATCCGGACTACGACAGACTTTATGAGGTCCGCTTGCTCTCGCGAGGTCGCTTCTCTTTGTATCTGCCATTGTAGCACGTGTGTAGCCCTACTCGTAAGGGCCATGATGACTTGACGTCATCCCCACCTTCCTCCGGTTTATCACCGGCAGTCTCCCTTGAGTTCCCACCCGAAGTGCTGGCAACAAAGGATAAGGGTTGCGCTCGTTGCGGGACTTAACCCAACATTTCACAACACGAGCTGACGACAGCCATGCAGCACCTGTCTCACGGTGCCCGAAGGCACTTCCGCATCTCTGCAGAATTCCGTGGATGTCAAGAGTAGGTAAGGTTCTTCGCGTTGCATCGAATTAAACCACATGCTCCACCGCTTGTGCGGGCCCCCGTCAATTCATTTGAGTTTTAATCTTGCGACCGTACTCCCCAGGCGGTCGATTTAACGCGTTAGCTCCGGAAGCCACAGCTCAAGGCCACAACCTCCAAATCGACATCGTTTACAGCGTGGACTACCAGGGTATCTAATCCTGTTTGCTCCCCACGCTTTCGCACCTGAGCGTCAGTCTTCGTCCAGGGGGCCGCCTTCGCCACCGGTATTCCTCCACATCTCTACGCATTTCACCGCTACACGTGGAATTCTACCCCCCTCTACGAGACTCTAGCCAACCAGTCTTAGATGCCATTCCCAGGTTAAGCCCGGGGATTTCACATCTAACTTAATTGACCGCCTGCGTGCGCTTTACGCCCAGTAATTCCGATTAACGCTTGCACCCTCCGTATTACCGCGGCTGCTGGCACGGAGTTAGCCGGTGCTTCTTCTGTGGGTAACGTCAATCACAGGGTGTATTCGACCCTGTGCCTTCCTCCCCACTGAAAGTACTTTACAACCCGAAGGCCTTCTTCATACACGCGGCATGGCTGCATCAGGCTTGCGCCCATTGTGCAATATTCCCCACTGCTGCCTCCCGTAGGAGTCTGGGCCGTGTCTCAGTCCCAGTGTGGCTGGTCATCCTCTCAGACCAGCTAGGGATCGTCGCCTAGGTGAGCCATTACCCCACCTACTAGCTAATCCCATCTGGGTTCATCCGAAGGCGTGAGGCCCGAAGGTCCCCCACTTTGCTCCTTAGAGATTATGCGGTATTAGCCACCGTTTCCAGTGGTTATCCCCCGCCCTCGGGCAGATCCCCAGACATTACTCACCCGTCCGCCGCTCGCCGGCAGGAAAGCAAGCTCTCCCCCGCTGCCGCTCGACTTGCATGTGTTAGGCCTGCCGCCAGCGTTCAATCTGAGCCATGATCAAACTCTTCAATTAAAAGTTTGATGCTCAAAGAATTTCACTGTTAGTTCATAATGAATTAACTGCTTAGTCACTCTTTAAGACTTGATTTTTTTGCCTTGCGGCAATTCGATAGTCTCTTGCGAGTGCCCACACAGATTGTCTGATTAACTTGTTAAAGAGCATTGGCAACCGGAAGCGTCTTCCGGGTTGCGAGGCTGCGTATCTTACGCTTTTCGCCTTGAGAGTCAAGCGATTATTTTCCCTTTTCTCTTACCGCCGTCGCCGCGTGTTTCAGCTTAGCGTCGGTCAGTGGTGGCGCATTATAGGGGGTTTTACGGCGCTGGCAATAGTTTTTTGCAATTTTATTTTCAAGCGAGCATTTTTTGTTCTTTTGAATATAAAAACCACTCAAATAGGCTAATATTAATACATTCCACTCCATTGCATGGCGTTTTTTTCCTCAATAACATTCCTATATAATTGCCTATATGTTTGCGATCCACTCTAACTATTGAGGTTTTTATGCCTACTGTTTTACGTCAATATCTAAATTTCTATCCTCAAATCGGTCAAAAAGTTCTTTTAGATCCTTCTTCTGTTGTAATTGGAGATGTCAGATTAGCAGACAATGTCAGCATTTGGCCCCTTGTAGTTATTAGGGGAGATGTAAATTATGTCTCAATTGGTTCACGTACAAATATTCAAGATGGTTCTGTTTTGCATGTGACGCATAAATCTCCTGATAATCCAAATGGCTTTCCACTAATAATTGGCGAAGATGTCACCGTAGGTCATAAATCAATGCTGCATGGATGTAAAATTGGAAATCGAGTCTTAGTTGGCATGGGTTCCATTTTACTTGATGGGGTAACTATTGAAGACGATGTTGTGATTGGAGCTGGTAGTCTAGTTCCTCCAGGTAAAAAATTAGAAAGCGGTTATCTGTATGTCGGTAGCCCTGCCAAACAAGTACGAAAACTCAAACCTGAAGAATTGGAAGGGCTGCTTTATTCCGCTAATAATTACATTAGCTGGAAAAATGACTACCTATCAACACAAGCAGAAAGCAAAGAGTAACGTCCAAATTGATCATCATGCCCACTCAAGATGGCTGTTTCAAACTCTTCTTCCAAATCCCAGCGATGTTGGCGAAACAAATCGAGTGGGTGATGATCCTTGCCATAACGCTCGCTTATTTCATCAGAACTCATCATACATTCCACCAGCAAACCATCCACCATTGCTGGAAATATCACCTTATTTTCTGCCTCATCCCACTCTTCACGATCAGGAAATTGAATTGATTGGTTCATACATGTAACTCCTGTCTTAAGGCCGTTAAAGCAGGTTCTATTTCGGGCAATACTCCATGCCACAATTCAAAAGAATACGCAGCCTGCCCTACCAGCATTCCTAGGCCATCAGCCAAACGTGAAACACCATTTTGATGAGCAAACGTAAGGAAAGGCGTTAATCCATGCTGGTAATACATGTCGTAACACACACTATTATTTTGAAAAATCAACGGAGAGATGGCAGGAATTTGCCCATCAAGGCCAGAAGCTGTTGCATTAATGATAATATCAAAATCTGGAGTAATAAGGCCAAGAGCACTCATTTCAATGGCCTGGATATCACCTAATAGAGAAAATGTATTTGCGATTATTTGAGCTCGTTCAAATGTTCGGTTAGTAATAGTGACTGAACAGCCCAGTGACAACAAAGGGGACAATACACCTTTCGCTGCCCCACCAGCACCTATAATCAGGATCTTATGTCCTTGAGAGAGGAATTTGAGTCGCTGCAAGTCTACTAATAATCCCATCCCGTCAGTATTGTCACCGAGCAATCGGTTTCCCTCAATTCGTTTTAATGTATTAACTGCACCGCAGAGACTCGCCCGTTCAGTTAATTCATCAGAGCATTTATAGGCTCTCTCTTTAAAAGGAACGGTGATATTCGCTCCTAATCCCCCCTGCTCGAAAAAATGAGTGAGGGTTTGTTCAAAATTTTCTACTGGAGCAAGTATTCTCCCATACTGATGTTCGACACCTGTTTGTTCAGAAAACAATCGATGAATATAAGGAGATTTACTATGTGCGATTGGATTCCCAAAAACAGCAAATTTATCCATAATTATCTATCCTTGCCGATATAATTTACCCGTTAACGCATCCCTGATTTCTGATGGATTCTTACGCCCACCAACTTCTCCTTCTAATATTGGGACACGATTGCCAAATTGCTGTCGTACTTCTTCTACACTACGACATGGTTCTAACCCACTTAGATTCGCACTGGTCGAAACAAGTGGTTTTTCATATATAGCGCACAGCTGCTGAACCAAAGGGTGATCCGTAATTCGAACGGCCAACGTTGAAAATTTGCCAGTCAACCATTTTGGTGTGGCTGCTTTCGCAGGGATTACCCACGTAACAGGGCCAGGCCAAGATGAGAATATGGTTTCTTTCTGTGCATTATTTAGCTGTTCATCATCAATATAAGGACATAATCTCTCATACTTATCAGCAATAAGAATTAGTCCTTTCTCCCATGGCCTATTTTTCAACGCTAATAGCTCTTGCACTGCATTTTCACTATCAGGATCACACCCTAATCCAAAAACGGCTTCAGTTGGATAGGCAATAACTTTTTCTTCTTTTAAGGCCGTGATAACTTCATCAAATACTGGTGAGATTACGTAACTCATTTCATTTCTCAATTTCGTTAACTTGCTGCTTACTACACAATTTACTGGCACAAAATAATTTTACGCCTTGGGAAGTGCGCTTTTCTATTAACAATGGATAGTGACAAAACATACATTCACCTGAAGTTGGCTTATTATTAAGTGCAAACTGACACTCTGGATAGCGACTACAGGAATAAAATGTCTTACCAAAGCGAGATTTACGCTGGAGTAATTTTCCTTGCTGACATTGAGGACAATTAATTGAGGTTTCATCTGGTTTATCAATTAATTCTGTATATCCACATTCAGGATAATGACTACAGCCAATGAACATACCATAACGCCCTTGACGTAAGGCTAAAGTGAAACCGCATTTGGGACAGAGTTGACCATACAATTCTTTAACAATATGTCCATCTACTTGTGCTTTCAAAGGACGGAGATAATGGCAAGATGGATAACTGGAACACGCATAAAATGGGCCATGAGCGCCATTGCGGATCACTAACTCAGCATTACACTCAGGGCAATGCTCTCTTTCTTTTATAGTAAAAGGCACTTTCTTAGACATATCTCACTCGCTGAATATCGGCAGCCGCCATAACATTAGAAAAAGCACAAATTAAATCGCTTAATTAGTTCGGACATACCCACCAGCAACAACAGCAACTTTTCCCATGAGTTCCAACTCCAGTAATTTGGTCATAACTTCGGTAACAGGCAGGGAAGAGCGCTGGGCAATCACATCAATAGGTGTAACTTCACTACTTACGTTAACCAGCACATCCACAAATGGCAACTCTGTTTGTTCAAATTGTTTATTTTCTTCCTCCTGACCTTTTTCTTCTATATTAACCCATTGAAAAGACGAACTAATATGTTCCATGATATCCATTACATTTGTTGCTAAATAAGCCCCTTGTTTAATCAACCAATGATTGCCTTCATTCGTAGGAGTGCCTAATGGACTAGGTAATGCAAAGATGTCTCGCCCTTGTTCAAGAGCACAACGCGCTGTAATTAATGAACCACTATTCTTATGAGCTTCCACAATAAGAAGAGCCAAACTTAACCCACTAATAATCCGATTTCGTCTTGGAAAATGCTTGGCCTTAGGTGGCACATCAGGAAAAAATTCGGAAACTAATGCGCCATTTTCTTTAAATGATCGGCTAAGGACTTATGTCTACTGGGGTAAATATTTTTAAGACCACTACCAAGTACGGCGATCGTTCTGCCTCCCGAATCCAATGCTGCCTGATGGCAGATACCGTCAATACCAATCGCCAATCCACTCGTTATTACCAGATTATTTTTAGCCAAACCACTAGCAAATATCTTTCCCCATTTTTCGCCATAAAAAGTTGCAGCCCTGCTACCCACTATTGAAATTTGCTTTTGAGATAAAACCGATACATCACCAACAACAAAAAGAACAAGAGGTGGAGAGTGTATTTGTTTTAATAAAGGCGGATATGCGGGATGAGAGAAAGTCAACAAATGATGATCTGGCTGTTCTAACCAATTGAGAGCCGAAGTTAGTGCGGAAGTGTTAGCTTTCATAAATTGCAAGCATTGTGCAGATGACAGACCACATGCTTTAAGGGAGGATATACTGCTATTTTTCGTTTGTAACAGACGATCCATAATAAGCATGGCCTTCGCTGCTGAAAGATGAGAGACCATTTTCATTCTTAACCACATTTCCATCGCGTCCATATCGTCATCCTGACCTGAGGTTGAGAGTACCCTCTCATGATTAATTTATGCTCAATACTGTCAATCTAAATGGGAAATGTCTAGAATAGGCATCAATTATCACTCACTTTTTGGATGCAGTTCTAAACATATATGTCAGTTTTACAAGTATTACATTATCCAGACGAGCGACTTCGCACAGTTGCCAAGCCAGTAGAAAAAGTCGATGCAGAAATTCAGCGTATCGTTGATGATATGTTTGAAACGATGTATGCAGAGGAAGGTATTGGTTTAGCGGCAACACAAGTCGATATACATCAGAGAATTATTGTCATTGACGTCTCTGAGGATCGTGATCAACGTCTTGTTCTGATTAACCCGGAATTGATTAATAAAGCCGGTGAAACAGGAATAGAAGAAGGTTGTTTATCTGTTCCTGAACAGCGTGGATTTGTGCCTCGTTCTGAGCAAGTAAAAATTAAGGCCTTAGACTATAACGGCCAACCATTTGAATTAGAAGCTGATGGATTACTGGCAATCTGTATTCAACATGAAATGGATCATTTAGTCGGTAAACTCTTTGTTGATTATTTATCACCATTGAAACGTCAACGCATCCGTCAGAAAGTTGAAAAAATTGACCGACTGAGAGCCAAAAACAAATAACTTTTATTATCGCAGGAAATAACAGTGTCTGATTCTTTACGTATTATTTTTGCCGGAACGCCTGATTTCGCGGCTCGCCATTTGGCTGCTTTATTAAACTCTCAACACCAAGTTGTCGGAGTGCTCGCTCCACCAGACAAGCCGGCAGGAAGAGGTAAGAAACTGACACCAAGTCCTGTAAAGGTATTGGCTGAAGAACATGATATTCCTGTTTTCCAGCCAAAAACCTTACGTACAGAAGAAAGCCAACAATGGGTCATGGCGCAGCAAGCTGATATTATGATCGTTGTTGCCTATGGCTTAATCCTTCCCCAAGCCATTTTAGATATACCACGTTTAGGCTGCTTAAATGTCCACGGTTCTTTGCTACCTCGCTGGCGTGGTGCAGCTCCCATTCAGCGCTCCATTTGGGCCGGCGACCAAGAAACTGGCATAACTATCATGCAGATGAATGCAGGACTTGATACTGGTGATATGCTATTGAAAGCCATTTGCCCAATTACAAACGAAGATACCAGTGCTAGCTTATACGAAAAACTTGCCGATATTGGGCCAAAAGCCTTACTCAATACCCTAGATTTAATCACATCGGAAACACACCAGCCTGAAATTCAGGATGACACACTTGCAACCTATGCCGAAAAACTGAGTAAAGATGAAGCAAAAATAGATTGGAATTTATCGGCAAGCCAAATTGAACGTTGTATTCGTGCCTTCAACCCTTGGCCTATGAGCTTCTTCTCAGTTGATGATCAACCAATTAAAA
Organism: Xenorhabdus griffiniae; assembly: GCF_037265215.1. Lineage (NCBI taxonomy): Bacteria > Pseudomonadati > Pseudomonadota > Gammaproteobacteria > Enterobacterales > Morganellaceae > Xenorhabdus > Xenorhabdus griffiniae. The sequence goes on from NZ_CP147737.1 coordinate 4,521,190, forward strand.
TCTGGCAGGCAGAAGTCATTGCAGAGCAAACCACCCAATCTCCTGGAACAATTATCAACGCAGATAAAAGAGGTATTCAAATTGCAACTGCGGATGGGATATTAAATATTGTTCAATTACAACCTCCGGGCAAGAAAGCAATGTCGGCTGCTGATCTCTTAAACTCCAAACGTGAGTGGTTTACACCTGGTAGCAAAATCAACTGATACTAACCTGACTTTGCCTGAATATTTTAGCATTCAGGCTTCTTCCTATTTTACCATGCTGACGAAAGTCAGCTTTTTGACCATAGCATGAAAAATACATATAACCTGAGAAGCATCGCTGCAAAAGCAATCACTCAAGTGCTTGAGCAAGGGCAATCCCTCAGCACCGTTATACCCGAACTCCAACAAAAAGTTTCTGATAAAGATAAGGCATTGTTACAAGAGATCTGTTTTGGTGTGATGAGGGTATTACCTCAGCTTGAGTGGTTTATCAGTCAACTCATGGCAAAGCCATTGAAAGGAAAACAACGTATTTTCCACTACCTAATCATGGTGGGTATATATCAGCTGATATATACACGTATACCTGCACACGCTGTACTTGCCGAAACCGTCAATGGCGCAACTAATTTAAAACGACCACAGCTGAAAGGTGTCATTAATGGTGTCCTTCGCCAGTTTCAGCGCCAACAACAAGAATTAATCGAACGGGTAAATAATAAACACCTACACCCCAAATGGCTGCTAGAACGCATTCAAAAAGCATATCCACAAAATTGGCAAACTATAGTGGATGCCAACAACCAAAAGCCCCCTATGTGGCTACGAGTTAACCAATCCCATCACACGACGAAAGAATATCTTGCACTATTAGAAGAAGCTAATATAGAAGCAGAATTAGATACCAACCATCTTAGTGCTATTCGTCTTCTGAATCCCTGTCCTGTCAGTACACTACCCGGATTCAGCCAAGGCTGGGTAACCATTCAGGATCGCTCCGCACAGGGATGTGCAGAACTTTTAGAACCACGTGACGGTGAATCCATACTGGATCTTTGTGCTGCACCTGGCGGAAAAACCACTCATATCCTCGAAATAGCACCAAAATCTAAGGTTCTCGCTATCGATATTGATGAGCAACGAATTAAGCGAGTAAAAGAGAATTTACAACGACTTAACTTGCATGCTGTCGTCAAAACAGGTGATGGTCGCCTTCCACACGAGTGGGCTGCTGATGAACAATTTGATCGTATTCTTCTTGACGCTCCGTGCTCTGCCACAGGGGTTATTCGCCGTCATCCTGACATAAAATGGCTACGCAGGAACGAAGATATAAATCAATTAGTTACATTGCAATCTGAAATCCTTGAAGCTATTTGGCCATATTTGAAGCGTAATGGCACACTGGTTTATGCCACCTGTTCAATTTTACCTCAGGAAAATAGTGAGCAAATAAAGGCATTTTTGGCCCGTCATCCCGATGCTGTATTATCAAAAACAGGTAATTCGGATACTCCTGGAACACAAATTATTCCAGAAGCTACGGGTGGTGACGGTTTCTTTTATGCCCGACTAACTAAGCAATAATAATGCTCTCTCGTTCCAATTGAACGAGAGAATTTTATGGTTTTGCTAAAATATCAAGATAGAAGATGGCTTCCAATTGAGAAGAGAATGCTATGAAGATAATCATTCTGGGTGCTGGCCAGGTTGGTGGAACATTAGCTGAAAATTTAGTTGATGAAAACAATGATATTACTGTCGTTGATACCGATACAGATCGTCTACGCCAGTTACAGGATAAATTCGATCTCCGAGTTGTCAATGGCCATGGTTCCCATCCCAGAGTATTGAAGGAAGCTGGTGCTGAAGATGCTGATATGTTAATAGCTGTCACAAATTCAGATGAAACCAATATGGTTGCATGCCAAATTGCTTACTCTCTATTTAACACACCTAATAAAGTCGCCAGGATACGCTCATCAGAATATATCCGAGAGTCAGAAAAGTTATTTCAACCTGATGATATTCCTATTGATTATCTAATATCACCTGAACAACTGGTTATTGATTACATCTATAAATTAATCCAATACCCAGGAGCATTACAAGTTGTTAATTTTGCTGAAGGGCGTGTCAGTATTGTCGCGGTTAAAGCCTATTATGGTGGTTCGCTGGTAGGTAACGCCTTATCCTCACTCCGAGAACATATGCCACATATTGATAGCAAAGTTGCTGCAATATTTCGTCAAGATCGTCCCATTAGACCACAAGGTTCAACGATTATTGAAGCTGGAGATGAAGTCTTTTTCGTTGCAGCATCACAACATATCAGGGCAGTAATGAGTGAATTACAACGCCTTGAAAAACCGTATAAACGCATCATGATTGTTGGTGGCGGTAATGTTGGTGCGGGCTTAGCCTTGCGACTTGAAAAAGATTACAGCGTCAAGCTAATTGAGCATAACCAAAAAAGAGCCATTGAATTAGCTGAACTATTGCACGATACCATCGTGTTTTATGGTGATGCGTCAGACCAAGAATTGCTAGCTGAAGAACATATTGAACAAGTTGACGTTTTTATAGCACTAACAAATGATGATGAAGCCAATATTATGTCAGCCATGCTTGCAAAACGAATGGGGGCTAAAAAAGCGATGGTTCTTATTCAACGCAGTGCATATGTTGATTTAGTACAAGGTGGAGTCATTGATATTGCAATTTCGCCTCAACAAGCAACAGTATCGGCGCTACTTGGCCATGTCCGTAAAGCAGATATTGTCAGTGTATTCTCATTAAGAAGAGGAGTTGCTGAAGCTATTGAGGCCATAGCACATGGCGATGAACATACTTCAAAAGTTGTTGGGCGTAAGATAGGTGATATCAAATTACCACCAGGAACAACAATAGGTGCCATTGTCCGCGATGAAGAAGTCATCATTGCTAATGATTACAGTATCATCCAACAAGGTGATCATGTAATCATGTTTATTACTGATAAAAAATTCGTGCCTGAAGTAGAAAAACTTTTCCAGCCAAGCCCTTTCTTCCTGTAGAAACATCAATTCGAACTTATTCGATTAATAGAATCTACTTAAAAAACTAGAAGGCCAATGATAACAACTTGAAAAAATTATTATCATTGGCCTCCCAGCCATGGTTTTTACCATGTTTTTCTTTACGATTATAACTTCCCTTACCTTTTTTATTTTTCTCTACTCTCTGTCGAAACAAAGGATCATGTAGTAAGGCTTCTATAGCATTATCTTTGATAACACCTTTTTTATGGCGATATGTTGTCATAATAACCTCTAAATTAATTAATAAAATCGTTTTACGATTAAAAACAGTGCGATTGTACTCTTAGCACTCAGAACAATAAAGAAAAATTATCTGTTTGTCGCACCTTCTTCTAAAATTTCCAATATAGAACAATATGTACTGACGTGAGTGCTACCACAACAAGCATCACTCAACATTTTCAAAGAATCGCGCATTTTTTGCATTTCTAATAATTTTTCTTCCACTTCTCGCAATCTAGAATCAACAATATATTTTGACTCCTTGCATGTATGGTGCTCAGGATCAACCCGAATAGATAGTAGTTCTACAATTGCTTCGAGTGTAAAACCTAATTGTTTTGCATAACGGATAAAACGTAATCGCTGTAGATCTTGTTCAGTATATAGTCTATAACCACCTTCTGTTCTCTCTCCATGAAGCATCAGCCCCTGTTTTTCATAAAAGCGGATAGTATCAGGTGTTACACCTGCTAATTTTGCCAACTGACCGATACGATACATAAGATTTTCCTATCAAGTAGAAAGTAATCACAATACTACCAGAATAGGCTAAGAGATCATCTGAACAGGAAAAATTTACAGATTAGCTAGTGAATATAAAGCGAAGAGTGAGAGGATCAAAATTAAAAGGCAATAAAAAACCGGGATAATACCCGGCTTTTTACGCTCCTACAGATTACTCTGCAGATGCTACTTCTGTCTGAGACTCTGCTGCACGGTCAACAAGCTCGATGTATGCCATCGGTGCATTGTCACCAGCACGGAAGCCACACTTCAGAATACGAGTGTAACCACCTGCACGGCTCGCAAAACGCGGGCCCAGTTCATTAAACAGTTTTGCCACGATCTCGTTATCACGAGTACGGGCGAATGCCAGACGACGATTAGCTACGCTGTCGGTCTTGGCAAGAGTAATCAGCGGCTCAACGACGCGACGCAGTTCTTTCGCTTTAGGCAGAGTCGTCTTGATGATTTCATGACGAACTAAAGAACCTGCCATGTTGCGGAACATAGCTTGGCGATGGCTGCTGTTGCGGTTCAATTGACGACCACTCTTACGATGGCGCATGACCTTATCCTTCTCAGTAAAACCTTAACCTGTGATCTAGTTACTCATCAGCAATACTTGCTGGTGGCCAGTTTTCCAGACGCATGCCCAGAGAAAGTCCACGTGAAGCCAGTACGTCTTTAATCTCAGTAAGAGATTTTTTACCCAAGTTAGGTGTTTTAAGTAACTCAACTTCAGTACGCTGTACCAGATCACCGATGTAGTGGATAGCTTCTGCTTTAAGGCAGTTAGCAGAGCGGACAGTCAATTCCAGATCGTCAACAGGGCGCAGCAGGATCGGATCAAACTCTGGCTTCTCTTCTTTTACTTCTGGTTGACGTACATCACGTAAATCAACGAAAGCTTCTAGTTGTTCAGCCAGAATGGTAGCTGCACGGCGGATCGCCTCTTCAGGATCGATTGTACCGTTAGTTTCCATCTCGATAACCAGCTTGTCCAGGTCAGTACGCTGTTCTACGCGAGCTGCTTCAACATTGTAGGCGATACGCTCTACTGGGCTATAGCAAGCATCTACTAACAAACGACCGATAGGGCGCTCATCTTCTTCCGAATGAATTCGGGCAGAAGCCGGCACATATCCACGACCACGCTGAACTTTAATACGCATGCTAATGGAAGCGCTTTCGTCAGTCAGATGGCAGATTACGTGCTGCGGCTTGACGATTTCGACATCACCGTCATGGATGATATCGGCTGCAGTCACAGGGCCAATGCCAGATTTATTCAAAGTAAGGATAACTTCATCTTTACCCTGAACTTTCACCGCCAGCCCTTTCAGATTGAGGAGAATCTCCAGGATATCTTCCTGTACACCTTCTTTGGTGCTGTACTCATGCAGTACACCATCAATCTCAACCTCAGTCACCGCACAACCCGGCATAGACGAAAGCAGAATACGGCGCAGTGCGTTGCCAAGAGTATGGCCAAAGCCACGCTCTAATGGCTCAAGGGTCACCTTGGCGTGCGTCGAACTGACTTGCTCGATATCTACCAGGCGCGGTTTTAGAAACTCTGTCACAGAACCCTGCATTGTGTCCTCTCTTTGGTGCTAAGCTTTACTTAGAGTAAAGCTCGACGATCAGGTGTTCGTTAATGTCAGCGGATAGATCAGTACGTTCAGGAATACGCTTGAACACACCTTCCATCTTCGCAGCATCAACTTCCAACCAAGTTGGTTTCTCACGCTGCTCAGCCAGCTCTAAAGCTGCTTTAATGCGAGCCTGCTTCTTCGCTTTTTCACGAACGCTGACTACGTCATTCGGGGATACCTGATAAGAAGCGATGTTAACAACGCGACCATTTACCATGATAGCCTTGTGGCTTACCATCTGGCGTGATTCGGCACGAGTTGCGCCAAAACCCATACGATAAACGACGTTATCCAGGCGACTTTCCAGCAAGTTCAGCAGGTTTTCACCTGTGTTGCCTTTCAGACGAGTCGCTTCTTTATAGTAGTTACGGAATTGACGCTCCAGAACACCGTAAATACGACGAACTTTTTGTTTTTCACGTAACTGTACACCATAGTCAGACAGACGCGGTTTACGTGCGCCGTGCTGGCCTGGTGCCTGTTCTAATTTACACTTGGTGTCAATCGCGCGAACGCCAGACTTCAGGAAAAGGTCTGTACCCTCGCGACGGCTCAGCTTGAGCTTAGGACCCAAATATCTTGCCATTTTCTTTCTCCAACAATCCTAAAAAACGAAGACGTACTAAACGCGACGTTTTTTCGGTGGACGACAACCGTTATGAGGGATCGGAGTCACATCAGTAATATTAGTGATGCGGAAACCAGCCGCGTTTAATGCGCGGATAGTTGACTCACGGCCAGGACCAGGTCCTTTAACCATAACTTCCAGGTTCTTAATTCCGTACTCTTTTACTGCTTCAGCGCAGCGCTCTGCCGCAACCTGAGCTGCAAACGGAGTAGATTTACGAGAACCACGGAAACCGGAACCACCGGCAGTTGCCCAACCCAAAGCGTTACCCTGACGATCAGTAATAGTAACGATGGTATTGTTGAAAGAAGCATGGATATGAGCCACACCGTCAGAGACTTGTTTTCTTACACGCTTACGTGCACGAATAGGTGCTTTTGCCATTATTCAATACCCCGATTATTTCTTGATCGGTTTACGCGGACCCTTACGGGTACGTGCATTGGTCTTAGTACGCTGACCGCGAACTGGCAGACCACGACGATGACGCAAACCACGATAGCAACCAAGATCCATCAGACGTTTGATACTCAGGGTTACTTCACGACGCAGATCACCTTCTACAACGTATTTGGCAACTTCGTCACGCAGCTTGTCAATTTGCTCTTCAGACAGCTCACTGATCTTAACATTTTCAGCAATGCCCGCTGCTGCACAAATTGCTTGTGAGCGGGTTTTACCGATACCGTAGATCGAAGTTAATGCGATTACAGTATGTTTCTGATCAGGAATGTTAATGCCTGCTATACGGGCCACTATGCACTCCTACAATATTTATTCACTGCAACATCATTCTGAAAAGCCCGTTTTCAGGATACTCAAACAATGTTGCTGTCAGATAAAAAAGATTGGCTGGCTAATTTAGCCAGCTCAACCCAACTTTGCAAGAAAAATATGCGATTAATTAGCCTTGGCGCTGTTTGTGCTTAGGCTCTGCATTGCAAATTACACGAACGATACCGTTACGTTTAACAATTTTGCAATTGCGGCATAATTTCTTGACGGAAGCACGAACTTTCATTTTTACTCTCCGTAACTTCTCAAGCAAACCGATTAGCGGTTATATCCTTTCAGGTTTGCCTTCTTCAATGCAGACTCATATTGACTCGACATCATCAGAGTTTGCACTTGAGCCATAAAGTCCATGATGACGACGACTACAATCAGTAGGGAAGTACCACCAAAATAGAATGGAACTTTCATTGCATCACGCATGAACTCCGGGATTAAGCAGATAAAAGTAATATATAACGCACCAATTAAGGTCAGACGAGTCATTACTTTATCAATGTACTTAGCCGTTTGCTCTCCCGGACGAATTCCTGGTACGAATGCACCAGACTTCTTCAGGTTATCTGCTGTCTCTCTTGGATTGAAAACCAAAGCCGTGTAGAAGAAACAGAAGAAGATGATTGCAGATGCGTATAATAACACATAAAGCGGTTGACCTGGTTGCAAATACATAGAAATAGTTGTCAACCAATTCCAGCCTGTTCCCCCTCCGAACCAAGAAGCGATGGTACCAGGGAACAAAATAATACTGGAAGCAAAAATTGCAGGGATAACCCCAGCCATATTCACTTTCAACGGCAAATGTGTACTTTGTGCCGCAAAAACTTTACGACCTTGCTGACGTTTTGCATAGTTAACAACGATACGACGTTGACCACGCTCAATGAAAACAACGAAGAAAGTTACGGCAAACACTAATACTGCAACCAACAGCAACAGGAGGAAGTGCAGGTCGCCTTGCCGAGCTTGCTCGATGGTGTGACCAATTGCAGGCGGTAGACCCGCAACGATACCAGCAAAGATTATGATTGAAATACCGTTACCGATACCTCGCTCAGTAATCTGCTCACCCAACCACATCAAGAACATGGTTCCCGTGACCAGACTTACAACAGCCGTGAAATAGAATGCAAAGCCAGGATTAATAACTAATCCTTGCATTCCAGGCATATTCGGCAACCCAGTAGCAATACCGATTGACTGGAATATTGCCAGCACTAATGTGCCATAACGGGTGTACTGACTGATCTTACGACGACCAGCTTCCCCTTCCTTCTTAATCTCTGCTAAACGGGGGTTAACCACAGTTAGCAACTGGATAATAATAGACGCAGAAATATACGGCATTATACCCAGTGCAAAGATAGAAGCACGGCTTAAAGCACCACCAGAGAACATGTTAAACATTTCAATGATGGTGCCTCTTTGCTGCTCGAGCAATTTGGCAAGCACAGCGGCATCAATACCAGGGATTGGAATAAAAGAGCCAATACGGAAAACAATTAGAGCTCCAATGACAAACAAAAGTCTGCGTTTTAACTCGCCTAATCCGCCTTTGGCACTTTGAAAATCTAATCCTGGTTGTTTAGCCATCTGTTACTTATTCCTCAATTTTACCGCCAGCAGCTTCAATTGCAGCACGGGCGCCTTTAGTAACACGCAAGCCACGCACAGTTACTGCGCGATTGACTTCGCCAGAAAGCATTACTTTTGCGAATTCAATTTGAGGGCCAATAATGTTAGCAGCTTTCAGTGCATTCAGATCGATAACATCGCCTTCAACACGGGCAAAATCAGACAGACGAATTTCTGCGGTGACCATTGCTTTACGTGAAGTGAAACCAAATTTTGGCAGACGACGGTATAAAGGCATCTGGCCACCTTCAAAACCACGACGAACGCCACCGCCAGAACGAGACTTCTGACCTTTGTGACCACGACCGCCGGTTTTACCCAGACCAGAACCAATACCACGACCTACACGTTTAGGTGCGTGCTTGGCACCTTCAGCCGGAGACAGAGTATTTAAGCGCATCTGTTACTCCTCAACTTTAACCATATAGGAAACCAAGTTGACCATACCGCGAATAGCTGGTGTATCTTCACGCTCAACAGTATGACCAATGCGACGCAGACCTAAACCAGTCAAAGTTGCCTTATGTTTAGGCAAACGACCAATTGAACTGCGAACCTGAGTAATTTTAATAGTCTTAGCCATGGTCATTACCCCAGAATTTCTTCGACGGATTTGCCACGCTTAGCTGCGACCATTTCTGGAGACTTCATGCTGTCTAAAGCGTCCAGAGTTGCACGAACCACGTTGATTGGGTTCGTGGAACCGTAGGTTTTAGCCAGTACGTTACGAACTCCAGCCACTTCCAGAACAGCACGCATCGCACCACCGGCGATGATACCAGTACCTTCGTGAGCAGGCTGCATGAACACGCGAGAACCGGTGTGTGAGCCTTTCACTGGATGGTACAAAGTGCCGCTGTTAAGTGCGACGGTTTTCATATTGCGACGTGCTTTTTCCATCGCTTTCTGGATTGCTGCCGGAACTTCGCGTGCTTTGCCGTAGCCAAAACCAACGCGACCGTTACCATCACCAACTACAGTCAGTGCTGTAAAGCTGAAAATACGGCCACCTTTAACGGTTTTAGATACGCGGTTTACCGCGATCAGCTTTTCCTGCAGTTCGCCAGCTTGTTTTTCGATGTGAGCCATCTTACACCTCTACCTTAGAACTGAAGGCCAGCTTCACGGGCAGCATCTGCCAGTGCCTGGACTCTACCATGATATTGGAAACCAGAACGGTCAAAGGATACATCTTTGATGCCTTTTTCCAGAGCACGTTCAGCAACAATCTTGCCAACTAATGCTGCGGCTTCTTTGTTTCCAGTAAATTTCAGTTGTTCACTGATAGCTTTTTCTGTTGTAGAAGCGGCCACCAGAGTTTCAGAACCATTTGGTGCGATAACCTGCGCATAAATATGGCGAGGGGTACGATGTACCACCAGGCGAGTCGCACCCAGTTCTTTGAGCTTGCGGCGTGCGCGGGTCGCACGACGGATACGAGCTGCTTTCTTATCCATAGTGTTACCTTACTTCTTCTTAGCCTCTTTGGTACGCACGACTTCATCGGCGTAACGAACACCCTTGCCTTTATATGGCTCAGGACGACGATAGGCACGCAAATCTGCCGCAACCTGACCAATCACTTGCTTATCAGCACCTTTCAGTACGATTTCAGTTTGTGATGGGCATTCCGCAGTTATGCCTGCTGGCAGCTGATGCTCAACCGGATGCGAGAAGCCTAAAGACAAGCTAACTACGTTGCCTTTAACTGCTGCACGATAACCAACACCAACCAGCTGAAGTTTCTTAGTGAAACCTTCGTTAACACCAATAACCATAGCGTTCAGCAGAGAACGAGTTGTACCTGCCTGCGCCCAAGCGTCAGCAAAACCTTCGCGCGGAGCGAAAGTCAGTTGGCTGTCCGCATGATTAACTTCAACTGCGTTGTGGATTTTACGACTTAGCTCGCCGTTTTTACCCTTAATCGAAATAACCTGACCGTCGAGTTTAACCTCTACGCCGGCAGGAATGACGACGGGTGCTTTTGCAACACGAGACATTCTTTCCTCCCGAATTAAGCTACGTAGCAGAGAATCTCGCCACCCAGACCAGCCTGGCGAGCTGCACGATCAGTCATTACACCTTTAGAGGTAGAAACAACAGCGATTCCCAAACCAGCCATAACTTGTGGCAGCTCATCTTTTTTCTTATAGATGCGCAGACTTGGGCGGCTTACACGCTGAATGCTTTCTACAACAGCCTTACCTTGGAAATACTTCAGAGTGATTTCCAGTTCTGGCTTAGTGTCGCCTTCGATTTTAAAATCTTCAATGTAACCTTCTTCCTTCAGCACCTTGGCAATTGCCACTTTCAGCTTGGAGGAAGGCATGGTGACCGCAACTTTATTCGCGGCCTGACCGTTACGGATACGGGTCAGCATATCCGCGATCGGATCTTGCATGCTCATCTGTCTTTACTCCCGTGATTCAATTGGTGACAATTACCAGCTAGCCTTTTTAAGGCCCGGGATTTCACCGCGCATAGCGGCTTCACGGACTTTAATACGGCTCAACCCAAACTTCCGCAAAAATGCATGCGGACGCCCAGTCTGACGGCAGCGGTTACGCTGACGGCAAGGGCTGGAATCACGTGGCAGTGTTTGCAGTTTCAGAACAGCATTCCAACGGTCTTCATCAGATGCGTTTACATCAGAGATGATCGCTTTCAGTTCAACGCGTTTTGCGAAGAATTTCTCAGCTAATTTCGCACGTTTTACATCACGTGCTTTCATTGATTGCTTAGCCATGAGTACCCTGCCTTACTTGCGGAACGGGAAGTTAAACGCAGCCAACAGTGCGCGGCCTTCATCATCAGATTTCGCAGTAGTGGTGATAGTAATATCCAAACCACGTACGCGATCCACTTTATCGTAATCGATTTCAGGGAAGATGATTTGCTCACGAACACCCATGCTGTAGTTACCACGACCATCGAATGATTTAGCGGACAAACCACGGAAGTCACGGATACGTGGTACAGCAATAGAAATCAGGCGCTCAAAGAACTCCCACATGCGTTTTCCACGCAGGGTTACTTTACAGCCGATTGGATAGCCCTGACGGATTTTGAAGCCTGCAACTGATTTGCGTGCTTTGGTGATCAATGGCTTCTGACCAGAGATTGCTGCCAAGTCAGCTGCTGCGTTATCCAGCAGTTTTTTGTCAGCGATTGCTTCACCAACACCCATGTTCAGGGTGATCTTCTCGACCCGAGGGACTTGCATGACAGAATGGTAACCAAACTGAGTCATCAGTTTTTTGACTACCTCGTCTTTGTAGTAATCATGCAGTTTCGCCATCGTATACTCCAAATTACTTGATAGTTTCGTTATTAGATTTGAAGAAACGGACTTTTTTGCCGTCTTCAAATCTAAAACCTACACGGTCAGCCTTGCCGGTTGCTGTGTTGAAGATCGCAACGTTAGAAACATTGATAGCTGCTTCTTTTTCAACGATGCCACCTGGTTGGTTCAGAGCCGGAACTGGTTTCTGATGTTTTTTAACCAGGTTGATGCCTTCAACAATGACTTTACCAGAAGAAAGAACCTGTTTTACTTTACCGCGCTTACCTTTGTCTTTACCAGTCAGCACGATAATTTCGTCATCACGACGGATTTTCGCTGCCATTGCCTGCTCCTTAGAGTACTTCAGGTGCCAGAGAGATAATTTTCATGAACTTTTCATTACGAAGTTCACGAGTCACCGGCCCAAAAATACGCGTACCGATAACTTGCTCACTATTGTTGTTCAACAATACACAAGCGTTGCTATCGAAGCGAATGACAGAACCGTCCGGGCGACGAACACCCTTCTTGGTGCGCACCACTACCGCTTTCAGGACATCACCTTTTTTCACTTTACCGCGAGGAATTGCTTCCTTGATAGTGATCTTGATGATGTCACCGACATCTGCGTAGCGACGGTGCGAGCCACCTAGAACCTTGATACACATTACGCGACGTGCACCGGAGTTGTCGGCCACGTTCAGCATAGTCTGTTCTTGGATCATTTTAGTGCTCCGCTAAATGTCAACTACTACTGAGCCACTTTATTTTTAAAGAGGCCGTTTCAATATCCCATACTACGAGGGCGCGGCATTATAACACCACATCTTCGCGATGGACAGAAAAATAAACGGCCCCGTTATTTTTTGGGCCGTTTATTTCGTACGATACAGCGATCTATTATAGAACCGCTTTCTCTACAACGCGAACTAAAGTCCAAGATTTAGTCTTAGACAGTGGACGGGTTTCGCGGATTTCCACTACATCACCAATTCCACATTCATTGTTCTCGTCATGTACGTGCAGTTTAGTCGTACGTTTGATGAACTTACCATACAGTGGGTGTTTCACCTTACGCTCAATAGCAACAACAATGGATTTTTCCATTTTGTCGCTAATAACACGACCTTGCAGAGTACGGATTTTATCGGTCATTACGCACCCGCCTTCTCAGTCAGTAAAGTCTTAACGCGTGCAATATTACGACGCACTTGTTTCAACAGGTGAGACTGTTGCAGCTGGCCACTTGCCGCCTGCATACGCAGATTGAATTGTTCACGTAACAGGTTCAGCAGCTCAGTGTTCAGCTCTTCAACGCTTTTTTCGCGCAGCTCTTGTGCTTTCATTACATCACCGTCTTAGTTACAAAGGTGGTTTTGATAGGCAGTTTCGCTGCTGCCAGCTTGAATGCTTCACGAGCCAGCTCTTCAGGCACACCGTCCATTTCATACAGGACTTTACCGGGCTGGATCAAGGCAACCCAGTATTCTACGTTACCTTTACCTTTACCCATACGCACTTCGAGTGGCTTTTCGGTGATAGGTTTGTCTGGGAACACACGGATCCAGATTTTACCTTGACGTTTAATTGCACGGGTCATAGCACGACGTGCCGCTTCGATCTGACGAGCAGTCAGACGACCACGGCCTACAGCTTTCAGACCGAAAGTGCCGAAGCTAACATCCGCACCTGCAGCCAGACCACGGTTGCGGCCTTTGTGCACTTTACGGAATTTCGTACGCTTTGGTTGTAACATCAGCGACTCTCCTTACTTGCGGCCTTTACGCTGCTGCTTTTTAGGTTGAGCAGCCGGTTTTTCCGCCTGTTCAACTGCAGCCATACCACCCAGGATCTCACCTTTGAAGATCCATACCTTAACGCCGATTACACCATAAGTGGTGTGCGCTTCAGAAGTATTGTAGTCGATGTCTGCACGCAGAGTATGCAGAGGTACACGACCTTCACGATACCACTCAGTACGTGCAATTTCAGCACCGCCCAGACGGCCGCTGACTTCCACTTTGATACCTTTAGCGCCCAAACGCATAGCGTTCTGTACAGCACGTTTCATAGCACGACGGAACATGACACGACGTTCCAGCTGTGAACTGATGCTGTCAGCAACCAGTTTTGCGTCCAGTTCAGGTTTACGTACTTCGGCAATATTGATCTGCGCAGGAACGCCAGCGATATCCGCTACAGCCTTACGCAGTTTTTCAACGTCTTCACCTTTTTTACCGATTACAATGCCTGGACGAGCAGTGTGAATAGTCACACGGATGCTTTTCGCAGGACGTTCGATAACGATACGTGAAATAGATGCTTTAACCAGTTCTTTGTTCAAGTACTGGCGAACTTTAAAGTCGCTGTCCAGGTTGTCAGCGAATTCTTTGGTATTCGCATACCAGGTAGAGTTCCAAGGTTTGACAATACCCAGACGAATACCATTAGGATGTACTTTCTGACCCATTGCTAGTCTCCAGAGTCTCAGCGATCGGACACAACCACAGTGATGTGGCTGGTGCGCTTCAGGATACGATCTGCACGGCCTTTGGCACGAGGCATAATACGCTTCATAGTTGGGCCTTCGTCTACGAAAATTTTCGTGACTTTCAGATCATCGATGTCAGCGCCATCGTTGTGTTCTGCGTTAGCAATAGCAGACTCAAGTACTTTCTTCACTAAACCAGCAGCTTTTTTGTTGGTATAGGTCAGAGTTTCCAGAGCTTGCGACACTTTCTTACCGCGGATCAGGTCAGCCACAAGGCGAACCTTCTGAGCAGAAGAACGAGCGTGGCGATGTTTAGCGATAGTTTCCATCTCTTCCTCCTACCTTAGCGCTTTTTAGCCTTTTTATCGGCCGCATGGCCGCGATAAGTACGGGTCGGCGCGAATTCACCCAGTTTGTGACCAACCATTTCGTCGGAAACAAAAACTGGTACATGCTGACGACCATTATGGACAGCGATGGTCAAACCGATCATGTTAGGAAAGATCGTTGAACGACGGGACCAAGTCTTAATAGGCTTTTTGTCTCCGCTTTCCACCGCTTTCTCTACCTTCTTCAGCAAGTGCAGGTCAATAAATGGACCTTTCTTGAGAGAACGTGGCATGGTTTATCCTCTAATTATTTTTTAGAACGGCGACGTACGATATATTTATCAGTACGTTTGTTGCTACGGGTCTTCTTACCTTTGGTCTGGATGCCCCATGGAGTTACAGGGTGTTTACCAAAGTTACGACCTTCACCACCACCATGTGGATGGTCTACTGGGTTCATCGCCGTACCACGAACGGTAGGACGAATACCACGCCAGCGGCTTGCACCAGCTTTACCCAGAACGCGCAGCATATGTTCTGCGTTACCAACTTCACCTAAAGTAGCGCGGCAATCAGACAGAACTTTACGCATTTCACCAGAACGCAGACGCAGGGTTACATAAGAACCATCACGAGCAACGATCTGAGCATAAGCACCTGCTGAACGAGCCAACTGGCCACCTTTACCTGGTTTCATTTCTATGTTGTGAACAGTAGAACCAACCGGAATGTTGCGCATTGGCAGAGCGTTACCGGTCTTGATCGCTGAATCAGCACCAGACTGGATTTGATCACCCGCTTTCAGGCCCTTAGGCGCAAGGATGTAACGACGCTCACCGTCTTTGTACAGAACCAGTGCGATGTTTGCTGAACGGTTTGGATCATATTCCAGACGCTCAACAACAGCAGGGATACCGTCTTTGTTACGTTTAAAGTCAATCAGACGATAATGCTGTTTATGGCCACCACCGATGTGACGAGTGGTAATACGACCATTGTTGTTACGACCACCGGTTTTGTTGTTTTTTTCCAACAACGGAGCATAAGGTTTACCCTTATGCAGCTCAGGGTTAACCACTTTAACAACGTGGCGACGGCCCGGAGACGTAGGTTTACATTTAACAATTGCCATTGTTCTTTACTCCTCCGACTTACTCAGCGCCGCCAACGAAGTCCAGGTTCTGGCCTTCTTTCAAGGTGACGTAAGCCTTTTTCCAGTCGCTACGACGACCAATACGCTGTCCGTGGCGTTTAACTTTGCCTTTTACCAGCAAAGTGTTTACACCTTCAACTTCAACTTCAAACAGTTTCTGTACGGCAGCTTTGATCTCTGCTTTAGTCGCGTCTTTCGCAACTTTGAGAACGATGGTGTTGCTTTTTTCCATCGCTGTAGAAGCTTTTTCAGATACGTGCGGCGCGCGCAGTACTTTCAGCAGACGTTCTTCACGGATCATGCCAGCATCTCCTCAACTTGCTTCACAGCTTCAGCAGTCATAACCACTTTGTCGAAGGCAATCAGGCTTACAGGATCGATACCTGCTGTGTCACGAACGTCAACCTTGTACAGGTTACGAGCTGCTAAGAACAGATTCTCATCAACTTCGCTAGTGACAATCAGCACGTCTTCCAGAGCCATTTCTTTCAGTTTCTGTACCAGCAACTTAGTCTTAGGTGCTTCAACAGAGAACTTCTCGACAACGATTAGACGATCTTGACGTACCAGTTCAGACAGGATGCTTTTCAGGGCACCGCGGTACATCTTTTTATTAACTTTTTGACTGTGGTCCTGTGGTTTCGCTGCGAAAGTTACACCACCAGAGCGCCAAATTGGGCTCTTAATAGAACCAGAACGCGCACGGCCAGTGCCTTTCTGACGCCATGGTTTTTTACCTGAACCAGAAACTTCGGCACGAGTTTTCTGAGCACGAGTACCTTGACGAGCACCAGCTGCATATGCAACAACTACTTGATGCACAAGCGCTTCATTGAAATCACGCCCGAAGGTAGTTTCGGAAACAGTCAGCGCGCTTTGCGCGTCTTTGATTACCAATTCCATTCCTATCTCCTCGACGTTACGCCTTGACAGCCGGTTTTACGATCAGGTTACTGTTCGTTGCACCTGGAACAGCACCTTTGACCAGCAGCAGGTTACGCTCAGCGTCAACACGTACTACATCTAAGCTCTGAACAGTTACGCGCTCATTACCCAGTTGGCCTGCCATTTTCTTGCCTTTGAACACTTTGCCCGGAGTCTGGTTCTGACCGATAGAACCCGGAACGCGGTGAGACAAGGAGTTACCATGGGTAGCATCCTGAGTACGGAAGTTCCAGCGTTTAACAGTACCCGCGAAACCTTTACCTTTAGATGTACCAGTAACGTCAACTTTTTTAACGTCAGCGAAAATTTCAACGCTAATGCTTTGACCTACAGTGAATTCAGCATCGTCTTCTGACAGGCGGAATTCACGCAGAATGCGGCCAGCTTCAACGCCAGCTTTAGCGAAATGACCCGCTTCAGCTTTCTTAACACGACTAGCTTTTTTGCTACCAGTCGTTACCTGAATTGCACGATAACCGTCAGTCTCTTTGTTTTTAACTTGAGTCACACGGTTATTTTCGATTTCGATAACAGTTACAGGGATTGAAACGCCATCTTCAGTGAAGATACGAGTCATGCCCACTTTTTTACCGACTAAACCAATCATTGTTTCAACCTCTCAATCGTTCAATGACCTGATTAACCCAGGCTGATCTGCACATCTACACCGGCAGCCAGATCCAGACGCATCAGAGCATCAACGGTTTTCTCGGTTGGCTCAACGATGTCAACCAGACGTTTGTGAGTGCGAATTTCGTACTGATCACGCGCATCTTTATTAACGTGTGGAGAAATCAGAACGGTAAAACGCTCTTTACGAGTTGGCAGAGGGATCGGACCACGAACTTGCGCACCAGTGCGTTTCGCAGTCTCTACGATTTCCGCAGTTGATTGATCGATCAAACGATGATCAAATGCTTTCAGGCGGATACGGATTCTTTGGTTCTGCATGAGACCAGAGCTCCAACTATTTTATAAACGTAAATAATTACTCCTCGCACCCATTTCGGTTGATGGGGGAGTGTAATCGTTCTGTGCATAACCCCCATATCGGGGGTATTTTAAATGGCGGCTATTCACCGCTCATTACTGATAATAAATCAGTCCTACTCTGTGTAGGTAAGCCCGCGCATTATACGTGAATTTACCCACAAAGCAATATTAAGAGTGAAATCTATGCAAAAGTACAGACAACAAAGGGGAAAGCAAGAAAGAAAATGGCAGGAAAACGCCCTATATACATCAAATTATAGGGCGGCAAACTATAGCTATTCTTCTTCACTAAGCTGAGATTGAATGTAATTTTGTATTCCAATTCTAGCTATCAGTTCAAGTTGAGTTTCCAACCAATCAATATGATTTTCTTCATCGGCAAGCACCTCTATCATCAAGTCCCTACTGACATAATCATGAACTGAATCGGCATATGCGATTGCTTCTCTGAGATCCTTTGCACCACGTAATTCTAATTCCAGATCAGATTTCAACATTTCTTCTACATCTTCTCCGATATTGAGCTTGCCCAGATCTTGTAAATTTGGCACTCCCTCCAGAAAAAGAATACGTTCGATAAATTTATCTGCATGCTTCATCTCATCAATGGACTCGTGATACTCGACGTCATTCAAACGTATCAGTCCCCAGTTCTTAAACATTCGGGCATGCAAGAAATATTGATTGATGGCGACAAGTTCATTGCCGAGAAGTTTATTCAAATGTGCAATTATTTTTTTATCACCTTTCATAACAAGTTCCTCCGCTTCCAGTAACTAAAGTGTAGTACTAATTTGGCAGAGTAATTGCAAGAAAATTGTGCTTATTTTAGGCAACATTATTTATTGGAGGTAGCAGGGCAATCTCCTCATTCATTATTTCACGTGCTTGACGTATACATTTTCCGCAGTCGCTTCCTATAGGAACAAAATTCCTCAATTCACTGATAGAACGAATATGTTGCTGATGAACAGCATTGCGTATAGTTTTATCGCTTATTGCATTACAGAGACAAACATACATGGAAGCACTCTTCTAGCTATTTACACATTCTCGATGACTATTTAGGTCGGATAACCCCCCATACCCAAAATGGTCCACTCTTATAAAATAAGCGACACCCCGAAATAGTAAATAGAAATAAATCTCATTTCAATTATTGTTTTTATTTTGTTGAATAACAAAAAACCACCAACTTCGGTGGCTCAAAATAAAAAAAGAGGAGCCTTGGCTCCTCTTTCTTATAATCTTTTGATAATTAAAGATTAAGCAATAACTTTAGCAACAACACCGGCGCCTACAGTACGGCCACCTTCACGGATTGCGAAGCGCAGACCTTCGTCCATTGCGATTGGCGCAATCAGAGTCACTTTCATGTTGATGTTGTCGCCTGGCATTACCATCTCTACGCCTTCTGGCAGTTCGATAGTACCGGTTACGTCAGTTGTACGGAAGTAGAACTGTGGACGGTAACCTTTGAAGAATGGCGTATGACGACCACCTTCGTCTTTGCTCAGGATATACACTTCAGATTCGAACTGAGTGTGTGGGTGGATAGAGCCTGGCTTCGCCAGAACCTGACCACGCTCAACGTCATCACGCTTAGTACCACGCAGCAGAACACCCACGTTCTCACCCGCACGGCCTTCGTCCAGCAGTTTGCGGAACATTTCAACGCCGGTACAAGTGGTTTTAGTCGTCTCTTTGATACCTACGATTTCAACTTCGTCACCAACTTTAACGATACCACGCTCTACACGACCGGTAACTACAGTACCACGGCCGGAGATAGAGAATACGTCTTCGATTGGCAGCAGGAATGGCTTGTCAATGTCACGCTCTGGTTCTGGGATGTAAGAATCCAGTGCTTCAGCCAGTTCGATAACTTTCGCTTCCCACTCAGCATCGCCTTCCAGCGCTTTCAGCGCAGAACCACGGATGATTGGGGTGTCGTCGCCTGGGAAATCGTACTGAGACAGCAGCTCACGGACTTCCATTTCCACCAGTTCCAGCAGCTCTTCATCATCAACCATGTCACATTTGTTCAGGAACACGATGATGTAAGGAACGCCAACCTGACGACCCAGCAGGATGTGCTCACGAGTCTGTGGCATTGGGCCATCAGTCGCAGCAACTACCAGGATCGCGCCGTCCATCTGAGCAGCACCGGTGATCATGTTTTTCACGTAGTCGGCGTGGCCTGGGCAGTCAACGTGTGCGTAGTGGCGAGTTGGGGTATCGTACTCTACGTGAGAAGTAGAGATGGTGATACCACGCGCTTTTTCTTCTGGTGCGTTATCGATCTGGTCGAATGCACGCGCGTTACCGCCGTAAGTTTTTGCCAAAACGGTAGTGATTGCAGCAGTCAGGGTAGTTTTACCGTGGTCAACGTGGCCGATAGTACCAACGTTAACGTGCGGTTTTGAACGTTCAAACTTTTCTTTAGACATTAGGTTGTCCCTCTAAGACACGGAATCGGTGGTTTCACCACATCAACCAAGCAATTGCTTGCGAGATATTTACAGGAAGAAAATCAGGAGGTAAGAACAGAAGAAGTGGTGCTGATAGGCAGATTCGAACTGCCGACCTCACCCTTACCAAGGGTGTGCTCTACCAACTGAGCTATATCAGCACATCTTGGAGCGGGCAGCGGGAATCGAACCCGCATCATCAGCTTGGAAGGCTGAGGTAATAGCCATTATACGATGCCCGCGTGAACTCGGCTACCTGACTTTAATCAGCTGTATACTATATCTTAAGTGTTTTTTCTAGAGTATAACTCGAGCAGAACACTCAAGATCGAAACTGGTTAATGGTGGTGGGGGAAGGATTCGAACCTTCGAAGTCTGTGACGGCAGATTTACAGTCTGCTCCCTTTGGCCGCTCGGGAACCCCACCTTTCCAAATTTTTAATGGTGCCGGCACCAAGAGTCGAACTCGGGACCTACTGATTACAAGTCAGTTGCTCTACCAACTGAGCTATGCCGGCATCAAGTGCTGCGCATTCTAGGAAGAGTTGGTCCACGATGCAACAAAAAAATTGCTTTTTTTGTTCTTTCGCTCACAAAACAGCCATTTTTGGTGCTTCTGGTGTTTTTTTCAATAGTTTCAGCTTAAATATCCAACAAGCAACTCTTGTGCAGGAAGAACCAGTAAATGCATCTGACAATTATTTTTTTGAAATTTAGTTGAATCACAGTTGTCTTTCTCTTTATGAAAGAAAGACATTGACGGTCATAATAGATTAAAAAATAATACGTTTTTGCATTTGCCATCAAAAAAATGACTAAAATAATAAAAAATTCTACGCCTGCGATAGCGCAACCGATATGATGAGATTTATTTTTTTGTCGGATACGGGTGTTCTCAACAACCTGTCCAACCTGCATAGACAGGCAGATGTTGGCTTATGAATAAGAAAGAATCTTTTTTGACGACTCCATATTTACAATTTGATCGCAAACATTGGGCCACATTGCGTGACTCGGTGCCGTTAACATTAACAGAAGAAGAAGTCGCTGCTTTAAAAGGGATCAATGAAGAAATCTCAATAGATGAAGTGATAGAAATCTATCTTCCATTATCACGTCTACTCAATTTTTACATTAGTTCCAATTTACGACGGCAAGCTGTTCTTGAACAGTTTTTGGGGACGGATGAACAAAAAATACCTTATGTTATTGGTATAGCAGGCAGCGTTGCTGTCGGGAAAAGTACAACCGCCCGCTTATTACAGGCACTACTAAGCCGTTGGCCAGAACATCGTCGTGTCAAGTTAGTGACAACAGATGGTTTTTTGCACTCAAACAATATATTAAATGAACGTGGCTTAATGAAAAAAAAGGGATTCCCTGAATCCTATGATATGCGCAGCTTGGTCAAATTTGTCTCCGATATAAAATCAGGTGCAGAGAAAGTCATCGCACCGGTATATTCTCACCTAAGCTATGACATCGTTCCTCATGAACAACTTATTATCGAAAAGCCAGATATTCTTATCCTTGAAGGTTTAAACGTATTACAAAGTGGCATGGATTACCCTCATGAGCCACATCATGTATTTGTCTCTGATTTTGTTGATTTTTCTATTTATGTAGATGCGCCGGAAGAATTACTCGAACACTGGTACGTCAATCGTTTTCTTAAGTTTCGACAAGGCGCTTTTTCCGATCCTGATTCTTATTTTCACAATTATTCCAAACTAACGACAGAAGAAGCGATAAAAGTAGCATCGAGTATTTGGCGGGAAATTAATGGATTAAACTTACAGCAAAACATCTTACCAACGAGAGAACGGGCTAGCTTAATTATGACGAAAGGCATCAATCACACGATTGAAAACGTCAGATTAAGAAAATAAAACAAAAAGCCGGAAATATTTCCGGCTTTACATTCAACAACCTCTCAAGGAAATTTCACCACCGATATAAGGCGTAACAACTCCGTCAATATCAAGTAATAAAGCCCCTTGTTGATCTATTCCACGAGCTATCCCATGAACTTCCTGATCACCAATAATTAATTTCACTGAACGATTAATAAAATTATCTAATTCAAACCACCGAGGAATGAAAGAATTTAGCCCTTCATTTTCAAACTGGATTAACGCTTTTTTAAGTTCCACTATGATTTCAGCAACCAATTTATTCCTTTCAATAATCGTTCCTGATTGCTGTAAATTAGTCCAATTTTGATTAATTGATCTCTGTTGATCGCTACTCATCGAAATATTCATGCCTATTCCGATAACAACATGGGCTGCATCTCCCGTTTTTCCCGTCAACTCAACCAATATTCCAGCAAGTTTTTTATCATCTAAATACAAGTCATTTGGCCATTTTACTTTTACGCTTTCTGCTCCCTGGCGATTAAGAACTTCTGCAATGATAATACCAACGACCAAACTTAAACCTATCGCTGCTGCTGGTCCTTGTTCCAAACGCCAATACATAGATAGATATAAGTTACGGCCAAAAGCAGAGACCCACTTTCTACCACGGCGCCCTCTACCGGCATATTGATATTCTGCAACACAGGCATCTCCTGAATCGAGTTCTGCTAATTTTTCCAGAACATATTGGTTCGTAGAATCAATGACAGGTATCACTTCAATACGATCATTAGGAAGATAATTTTCAATAACTTTTTTATCCAGAAGATTCATTGGGGCAGGAAAGCGGTAACCTTTACCTGGAAGAGTGAGAACTTCTACTCCCCATTCACGAATAGTTTGAATATGTTTATTGATTCCTGCTCGGCTCATTCCCAATTCCTGACCAAGTTGTTGGCCTGAATGAATTTCGCCATCAGATAACACTTTAATTAATTTTAATGGGATACTAAGATCTTTCATGAAATACATTCCACTGCATCTATTTCACCTGCACTACCAATGAAGCGTACCTCAGGCTCTAAGAAGATATTAAATTTTTCTGCAACCTTATTACGTACATAAGAAGCTAAGGTAATGACATCTTGTCCCGTTGCATTACCTGTATTAATTAATACCAATGATTGTTTCAGGTGTACGGCAGCGCCACCAATAGCATAACCCTTCAATTGACATTGTTCGATAAGCCAACCCGCTGCAATCTTTACGCTATGCTCATCATGAGGGTATTGAGGACAGTTAGGATATTCAGATTTAATTCTGTACGCTAACTCAATCGATACAATAGGGTTCTTGAAGAAACTGCCTGCATTTCCCATCAACGCAGGATCTGGCAACTTACTCTGGCGCATTTCACACACAGCATCGAATATTTGCTCTGGTGTCACTTTTTCTCGTGAGAACTGCGCTAAGGCACCGTACGTTAAAATGGGTTCCCACTTCTTATTCAAACATAAACCAACCGCTGTAATAGCATAACCATCTTTATATTGACGCTTAAAGATGCTGTCTCTATACGCAAATTGACACTCATCCGCCCTTAGACGGATTAAATTACCTGTTTTCAGCTCAACAAAATCCACATATTCACAGACATGTTTAAATTCAACGCCATATGCTCCAATATTCTGGATTGGAGCAGAACCAACATTTCCAGGTATTAAGGCTAAATTCTCCAAGCCATAGATCCGTTGTTTAAATAAATAAGTAATCAGTTCATGCCAATTTTCACCTGCACCAACATGAATGTGCCATGCAGTATCTGACTCTTGTATATTGATACCAAGAATACGATTTAAGATCACAGTACCTTTAAAATTTTCGGTGAAAAGGATGTTACTTCCTCCCCCCAATAATAAAATAGGATGATTCTTTTCCATTGCTTCTTGCCATAAGGACAAAAGCGATTCAATAGAAGTCGCTATTCCAATATGATCAGCACTGGCTGAAATGCCAAACGTGTTAAACGCTTTTAGTTGAGTAGATTGACAGACAGACATTGATTTCAAACTCAATAGGGTAATTTAAGTCGTAGTCTATCAGACTCTATATTTGAAAGATAAGTAAGTAGTTTTTGCTAAAAACGCAAAAGGCCACTCGTATGAGTGGCCTTTTGACTGGATATTAAAGCTTGGCAGTTCCCTACTCTCGCATGGGGAGGCCCCACACTACCATCGGCGCTACGGCGTTTCACTACTGAGTTCGGCATGGGGTCAGGTGGGACCGCCGCGCTATTGCCGCCAAGCAAATTCTGTTTTATTCGCCGAACATATTATTCATGGTGCTGATACCCAGATTCGAACTGGGGACCTCACCCTTACCAAGGGTGTGCTCTACCAACTGAGCCATATCAGCAAATGCTAAAAAATAAAAGTGTTGCCGATACGGCAACACTTATAAATTGATGTCTGGCAGTGCCCTACTCTCACATGGGGAGACCCCACACTACCATCGGCGCTACGGCGTTTCACTGCTGAGTTCGGCATGGGGTCAGGTGGGACCACCGCGCTATTGCCGCCAGACAAATCCTGTTTTCAATCCCGAACAAGCTGCTTTTCTACGCTGAAACCGGTCTCTCTTTCCACTCCCGAAAACCCCTTCGGTGTTGTCAGGTTAAGCCGCACGGTTCATTAGTACCGGTTAGCTCAACGTCTCGCAACGCTTACACACCCGGCCTATCTACGTCCTCGTCTCGAACGTTCCTTCAGTACCCTCCAGGAGTAAGGGAAGACTCATCTTAAGGCAAGTTTCCCGCTTAGATGCTTTCAGCGGTTATCTCTTCCGCACTTAGCTACCGGGCAGTGCCATTGGCATGACAACCCGAACACCAGTGGTGCGTCCACTCCGGTCCTCTCGTACTAGGAGCAGCCCCTTGCAATCTTCCAACGCCCACGGCAGATAGGGACCGAACTGTCTCACGACGTTCTAAACCCAGCTCGCGTACCACTTTAAATGGCGAACAGCCATACCCTTGGGACCTACTTCAGCCCCAGGATGTGATGAGCCGACATCGAGGTGCCAAACACCGCCGTCGATATGAACTCTTGGGCGGTATCAGCCTGTTATCCCCGGAGTACCTTTTATCCGTTGAGCGATGGCCCTTCCATGCAGAACCACCGGATCACTAAGACCTACTTTCGTACCTGCTCGAGCCGTCACTCTCGCAGTCAAGCTAGCTTATGCCTTTGCACTAACCTCACGATGTCCGACCGTGATTAGCTAACCTTCGTGCTCCTCCGTTACACTTTGGGAGGAGACCGCCCCAGTCAAACTACCCACCAGACACTGTCCGCAACCCGGATAACGGGCCGGCGTTAGAACATCAAACATTCAAGGGTGGTATTTCAAGGATGGCTCCATGCAGACTGGCGTCCACACTTCACAGCCTCCCACCTATCCTACACATCAAGGCTCCATGTTCAGTGTCAAGCTATAGTAAAGGTTCACGGGGTCTTTCCGTCTTGCCGCGGGTACACTGCATCTTCACAGCGAGTTCAATTTCACTGAGTCTCGGGTGGAGACAGCCTGGCCATCATTACGCCATTCGTGCAGGTCGGAACTTACCCGACAAGGAATTTCGCTACCTTAGGACCGTTATAGTTACGGCCGCCGTTTACTGGGGCTTCGATCAAGAGCTTCTCGCCGAGGCGATAACCCCATCAATTAACCTTCCAGCACCGGGCAGGCGTCACACCGTATACGTCCACTTTCGTGTTTGCACAGTGCTGTGTTTTTATTAAACAGTTGCAGCCAGCTGGTATCTGCGACTGGCCTCGGCTCCGGAAGCAGGTTCCTTCACCTAACGCCAGCGTGCCTTCTCCCGAAGTTACGGCACCATTTTGCCTAGTTCCTTCACCCGAGTTCTCTCAAGCGCCTGAGTATTCTCTACCTGACCACCTGTGTCGGTTTGGGGTACGATGGACCCGAATCTGAAGCTTAGGGGCTTTTCCTGGAAGCGGGGCATCAGCAACTTCAGCACCGTAGTGCCTCGTCATCGTGCCTCAGTGTTGTGGCTCACCGGATTTGCCTGGTCAGCCCACCTACACACTTAAACCGGGACGACCGTCGCCCGGCTTGCCTAGCCTTCTCCGTCCCCCCATCGCAATTCGGGCCCGTACAGGAATATTAACCTGTTTCCCATCGACTACGCTTTTCAGCCTCGCCTTAGGGGTCGACTCACCCTGCCCCGATTAACGTTGGACAGGAACCCTTGGTCTTCCGGCGAGCGGGTTTTTCACCCGCTTTATCGTTACTTATGTCAGCATTCGCACTTCTGATACCTCCAGCCCACCTCACAGTGGACCTTCAACGGCTTACAGAACGCTCCCCTACCCAACGACACGTTGTGTCGCTGCCGCAGCTTCGGTGCATGGTTTAGCCCCGTTACATCTTCCGCGCAGGCCGACTCGACCAGTGAGCTATTACGCTTTCTTTAAATGATGGCTGCTTCTAAGCCAACATCCTGGCTGTCTGAGCCTTCCCACTTCGTTTCCCACTTAACCATGACTTGGGGACCTTAGCTGGCGGTCTGGGTTGTTTCCCTCTTCACGACGGACGTTAGCACCCGCCGTGTGTCTCCCGTGATAACATTCTTCGGTATTCGCAGTTTGCATCGGGTTGGTAAGTCGGGATGACCCCCTAGCCGAAACAGTGCTCTACCCCCGAAGATGAATTCACGAGGCGCTACCTAAATAGCTTTCGGGGAGAACCAGCTATCTCCCGGTTTGATTGGCCTTTCACCCCCAGCCACAAGTCATCCGCTAATTTTTCAACATTAGTCGGTTCGGTCCTCCAGTTAGTGTTACCCAACCTTCAACCTGCCCATGGCTAGATCACCGGGTTTCGGGTCTATACCCTGCAACTTAACGCCCCGTTAAGACTCGGTTTCCCTGCGGCTCCCCTATACGGTTAACCTTGCTACAGAATATAAGTCGCTGACCCATTATACAAAAGGTACGCAGTCACCCTGATAAATCAGGGCTCCCACTGCTTGTACGTACACGGTTTCAGGTTCTTTTTCACTCCCCTCGCCGGGGTTCTTTTCGCCTTTCCCTCACGGTACTGGTTCACTATCGGTCAGTCAGGAGTATTTAGCCTTGGAGGATGGTCCCCCCACATTCAGACAGGATAACACGTGTCCCGCCCTACTCATCGAACTCACAGCCTGTGTCTCTTCGTGTACGGGACTATCACCCTTTACTGTGCGCCTTTCCAGACGCTTCCACTGACACACACACTGATGCTGGTTCTGGGCTCCTCCCCGTTCGCTCGCCGCTACTGGGGGAATCTCGGTTGATTTCTTTTCCTCGGGGTACTGAGATGTTTCAGTTCCCCCGGTTCGCCTCATTAACCTATGGATTCAGTTAATGATGGTGCAACGGATTGCACCGGGTTTCCCCATTCGGACATCGCCGGCTGATAGCGCTTCATATCAGCTCACCGGCGCTTTTCGCAGATTAGCACGTCCTTCATCGCCTCTGACTGCCTAGGCATCCACCGTGTACGCTTAGTCGCTTAACCTCACAACCCGAAGAAGTCTTCCGGTCGGAGTGTTGAGAGTTTCATCAATGTTATCATTCCATAACATTGACGGTTTCAAATTTTCAGCTTGTTCCAGATTGTTAAAGAGCGAATATTGCTAAACTGACGCGCACGTCCGCTTAACAATATTTCGGTGGCACCGCCTTTCACCCGCTGCCTGAGCAAGATGGCGTCCCCTAGGGGATTCGAACCCCTGTTACCGCCGTGAAAGGGCGGTGTCCTAGGCCTCTAGACGAAGGGGACGTAACGTCTTCTTCGCAGACGCTTGCTCTGCTTTTTTCATCAGACAATCTGTGTGAGCACTGCACAATCACTATCGTTTGGTTAAGGAGGTGATCCAACCGCAGGTTCCCCTACGGTTACCTTGTTACGACTTCACCCCAGTCATGAATCACAAAGTGGCAAGCGCCCTCCAAAAGGTTAAGCTACCTGCTTCTTTTGCAACCCACTCCCATGGTGTGACGGGCGGTGTGTACAAGGCCCGGGAACGTATTCACCGCAGCATGCTGATCTGCGATTACTAGCGATTCCGACTTCATGGAGTCGAGTTGCAGACTCCAATCCGGACTACGACAGACTTTATGAGGTCCGCTTGCTCTCGCGAGGTCGCTTCTCTTTGTATCTGCCATTGTAGCACGTGTGTAGCCCTACTCGTAAGGGCCATGATGACTTGACGTCATCCCCACCTTCCTCCGGTTTATCACCGGCAGTCTCCCTTGAGTTCCCACCCGAAGTGCTGGCAACAAAGGATAAGGGTTGCGCTCGTTGCGGGACTTAACCCAACATTTCACAACACGAGCTGACGACAGCCATGCAGCACCTGTCTCACGGTGCCCGAAGGCACTTCCGCATCTCTGCAGAATTCCGTGGATGTCAAGAGTAGGTAAGGTTCTTCGCGTTGCATCGAATTAAACCACATGCTCCACCGCTTGTGCGGGCCCCCGTCAATTCATTTGAGTTTTAATCTTGCGACCGTACTCCCCAGGCGGTCGATTTAACGCGTTAGCTCCGGAAGCCACAGCTCAAGGCCACAACCTCCAAATCGACATCGTTTACAGCGTGGACTACCAGGGTATCTAATCCTGTTTGCTCCCCACGCTTTCGCACCTGAGCGTCAGTCTTCGTCCAGGGGGCCGCCTTCGCCACCGGTATTCCTCCACATCTCTACGCATTTCACCGCTACACGTGGAATTCTACCCCCCTCTACGAGACTCTAGCCAACCAGTCTTAGATGCCATTCCCAGGTTAAGCCCGGGGATTTCACATCTAACTTAATTGACCGCCTGCGTGCGCTTTACGCCCAGTAATTCCGATTAACGCTTGCACCCTCCGTATTACCGCGGCTGCTGGCACGGAGTTAGCCGGTGCTTCTTCTGTGGGTAACGTCAATCACAGGGTGTATTCGACCCTGTGCCTTCCTCCCCACTGAAAGTACTTTACAACCCGAAGGCCTTCTTCATACACGCGGCATGGCTGCATCAGGCTTGCGCCCATTGTGCAATATTCCCCACTGCTGCCTCCCGTAGGAGTCTGGGCCGTGTCTCAGTCCCAGTGTGGCTGGTCATCCTCTCAGACCAGCTAGGGATCGTCGCCTAGGTGAGCCATTACCCCACCTACTAGCTAATCCCATCTGGGTTCATCCGAAGGCGTGAGGCCCGAAGGTCCCCCACTTTGCTCCTTAGAGATTATGCGGTATTAGCCACCGTTTCCAGTGGTTATCCCCCGCCCTCGGGCAGATCCCCAGACATTACTCACCCGTCCGCCGCTCGCCGGCAGGAAAGCAAGCTCTCCCCCGCTGCCGCTCGACTTGCATGTGTTAGGCCTGCCGCCAGCGTTCAATCTGAGCCATGATCAAACTCTTCAATTAAAAGTTTGATGCTCAAAGAATTTCACTGTTAGTTCATAATGAATTAACTGCTTAGTCACTCTTTAAGACTTGATTTTTTTGCCTTGCGGCAATTCGATAGTCTCTTGCGAGTGCCCACACAGATTGTCTGATTAACTTGTTAAAGAGCATTGGCAACCGGAAGCGTCTTCCGGGTTGCGAGGCTGCGTATCTTACGCTTTTCGCCTTGAGAGTCAAGCGATTATTTTCCCTTTTCTCTCACCGGCCTTCGCGGCTTGTTTCAGCTTAGCGTCGGTCAGTGGTGGCGCATTATAGGGAGTTTTTTGATACTGGCAATAGTTATTTTAAAAAAAATTACCAACCGATGATTATTGCGCCAAATTTCACTTAAGTTGATAGTTTTTCCAGCGTTAAGAAACCTAATTCGCGTAAAACGGGATGTAGATCTTCATTCGATGCCTCAACTTTTGTGCAATACGCTAAGTTATTAGCCGTTGTTAAAAACAAATCTTCCCGATTTTTTATCAACCATGCCGTTCTACGAGCAATCGCCGCTCCCGAATCAATCAATCTTGTTCCATCTGGTAAGACTTGTGCAATTTCCTCTGCTATCAGAGGGAAATGCGTACAACCCAAAATGACGGTATCCGGTGGCTCTTTCATTTTTAGCCACGGTTTTAGTATTTTCTCTAACTCTTTTAATGGAACATTCTTGCCATGTAATTTTCGCTCAGCTAACTCGACTAATTCAGCAGAGCCAATTGCATACACCTGGCAATCCGTAGCAAACCTTGCAATTAATTCTTTGGTATAGTCGCGATTTACTGTGGCGCGTGTCGCCAACAATCCCACAACGCGATTGCAAGTTAGCTTCGCCGCAGGTTTGATCGCTGGCACAACACCAACAACAGGAAAAGAAAAACGTTCACGCAGGGCGGGCAAGCTGACTGTACTGGCCGTATTGCAAGCAATCACAACAACCGCTAGAGGATGTTTTTTTTGGATTGCATCAACAATCTGAACAACCCTTTCTATAATTACTTTCGCTGTTTTTTCTCCGTAAGGAAATGCTTCATTATCGAAAGCATATATATAGTGGAGATCCGGCAAGAGTTGCCGAATCTCTTGATAGACAGATAAACCACCTACTCCAGAATCAAAAACCAGAATCGTTGGACGGGCAGTTTTATTTAAATCAGAAGTTATAGCTTCCAATGAGATAGAACTCTCGTCCTGGGGTGCGATAGCCATAGGCTGTCTCATAATTTTTATCAAACAGGTTAGCTATTCTAGCACGGATTGTAAGGTGGTCAGTGATCGGATATGAGGCGCTGACATCCCACAAACTTGTACTCGCTAATTTCACTGTTTTCGCAGGATATTCACTATAGTCTTGGTCATAACGCCGACCAATATATTGATAGGTTATTCCCCAATCGACATTAAAGGCTGCCCAATCCAATTGGTATTTAACTTGCTGTTTAGCCCTGCGAGTCAATTGCTGACCATGACCATCACGCGGATCAATGTACTGCAATGTGAGTTGATGTTGGAATGAGCCAGTCTCCATTGTTCCCGTCCACTCAACGCCTTTTATTTTTGCCTTATCACCGTTCTCATAGTGGTTATTGGCAAACTCTATCAACTGCTCAATATCGTTATGATAGGCAGATAGACGCCAATTAAGCGGCCCAGTCAATCCTTCAATGCCAATTTCCCATTGCTGACTTTTTTCTGGTTTAAGGCTTTCATTTCCCCACTTGCTATAAAGTTGATTCAAAGTCGGCGCTTTGAATGCCGTTCCATACGAAGTGATAAGACGGTAACCATCAACAAATTCCCAGCCAATGCCGATTTGCCCCGTCGTATTCCAGTCATATTCAGAATGATGATCTGAACGCACAGCACCTTCTAAAATGACATCTTGCACCTGTTGCTGAGCAGTTAAATATAGTCCCGTATTATCAACATGTTTCTGTACAGGGATGTTATTAGAGCCTGCGGCAATCCATTCTCTTTTCCAGTCAATCCCACTACTGATTGCACCATGAGCAACCTGCCACGTATTTCCCCACTGCACATTGTATTGTTTTGAATCACTTAGACTGGAGCTTGTGCCATAACGCCCATGTTTAGGAACATAATTGTAATCTTTTACACGACTGTAACTGACAATGAATTGGGAAGAATAGAGGCCTTGATTAAATTGAAGCCCCACATCATAGGAACGACTGAACAGTTCGCGCGTGTCTGCTTCGCCGAAGTTCCATGCATCATAAGCGGTCCGATTATTAAATCCATAGGCTCGAGCAAACCCACTCATTTGCTCATTTATTTTATGATCGATTTCCAACCACAACATTTTACCCATAAAACCATCACGATCTGGCTGACGATATCCCCCTGTTTTACCATCAACTATCACATCAAACCCTTTGGTATAGGTATAACCTGCAGCTGTAGTTAATAAAGTATTCTCACCGAATTTTTGCTGTGTTGAACCATTATAGTTCTGATATCCATTCGAGCCGATCCCCGCATTCAGTGTTGTCCCGCGTTGTTGTCGTTTTGTAATAATATTAATCACGCCACCAATGGCATCAGAACCGTATACAGCCGAACGCGCACCACGGATATATTCTATTCTTTGCACCATTGAAATTGGGATTTGGCTAAAATCGGCGGCTCCGGTAATACCTGCCTGATTCAAACGGTGTCCATCCACCAGCACCAGTGTATGATTTGAGTTCGTACCACGAACAAATAAAGAAGAATGCTGCCCAATACCACCATTCTGCGCAATATCAATACTCGGCAAACGGCGCAAAACATCAACTAAGCTACTGGATTGCCAACGATCTATATCTTCACGAGTCACTACCGTCGTTGGCGCCAACACTGAAGAAATCGGCTGCTTAAAGCGATGGGCTGTAACCACCAACGTATCCTGATTATCTGCAATTGCAAGATGGTTCCAGCCAAAAAATATCGCCACGTACGCAACATATAGAGGAATCTGTTTTTTATTTACCATAAGATTTGTAATGAGAATGTGTGTGTTATCTGGCTAGCTATATTTAACTATAAAGAGTCATGCTACGATGAAGACTTTAGCGTGTCCAGAATGCCTCTCTATCAAAAAAAGCGCTGATAAACCAGAAAACTGGACATCCTTTGCACTTGCCCTACAATGCCGCTCGGAAATTTTTCTTAACGCGACCATACGAGAACCCGATAATGCAGAATGCTTTGCCAACGGAAAATTATGAAAATCAATTGATGGAGAAAGTCCATCGTCTAAAAGGAATGATGCTCCCCTTTAGCGCACCTGAGCCTGAAGTTTTCCGTTCCCCGGCATCACATTACAGAATGCGCGCAGAATTCCGTATCTGGCATGAAGAAGATGATCTCTATCACATTATGTTTGATCAGCAGACTAAACAGCGTATCCGCATTGATCAATTTCCCGTTGCCAATCAGCTAATCAATAAAATGATGCAGGCCATCATTGCTGGCGTAAAAGACAATCCCGTATTACGCCATAAACTGTTTCAAGTGGATTACCTTTCTACCCGCAGTAACAAAATCATTGTCTCTCTGCTTTACCACAAAAAATTGGGGGATGAATGGCGTGAACATGCAACTGCTCTGCGAACTCAACTCATAGCAGCAGGGTTTGATGTGCAACTTATTGGACGCGCAGCAAAAACCAAGATCATGCTTGACCATGACTATATTGATGAAGTTTTACCTGTTGCAGGCAAGACGATGATTTATCGTCAGGTTGAAAATAGCTTCACCCAGCCGAATGCCAGTATCAATGTGCATATGTTGGAATGGGCAATTGATATCACTAAAGGCTCTAAAGGTGACTTACTTGAACTGTATTGCGGTAATGGTAATTTCTCTCTGGCGTTGGCGCAGAATTTTGAACGAGTATTGGCGACAGAAATAGCCAAACCTTCAGTGGCTGCCGCCCAATTTAATATCGCAGCAAACAAAATTGATAATGTACAGATTATCCGCATGTCAGCAGAAGAATTTACCCAAGCGATGAACGGAGAGCGTGAGTTCAATCGCTTGCAAGGAATTGATTTAAGCAGTTATCAATGTGAAACCATTTTTGTTGATCCACCGCGCAGCGGACTGGATGCAGAGACGCTAAAAATGGTTCAAGCATATCCACGTATTCTTTATATTTCCTGTAATCCAGAAACGCTCTGCCAAAATCTGGAAACGCTAACACAGACTCACAAAATCAGCCAACTGGCGCTCTTTGACCAATTCCCTTATACCCATCATATGGAATGCGGTGTTCTGCTAGAGAAAAGAACTTAGTCATCATTAAAAACAAAACGCCACAGAGTCAATTTTGTGGCGTTTTTTATTGAACCATTCTCGATAAAAGCGACTAGTTTTGGTTTTCTGAAGCGAGCGCGACTTGCTGCTTACGCTTTTTCATCTTTAAGTAGATCCAAAACACCAAGGCAGTGCCAATAACGACAGGCAAGAAATTAGAGCCAATTGCTGGATATTCCATCCGAATGAAGGCGTTATACACAAACATGCCTAAGAAGAAGCACCCCACGGCCAGTTTGGGTAATCCTTCTGCCATTGGATAATTCAAATAACGTTGATGGAGACAATACAAAGAAAGTGCCAGTGTAATAAGAGGGAAAATAGAAAAAGGGACAAATGAATTAAAAAATGTTGAGAAAGTTCCGTGTGTTGCCATTCCAACGATAAGAGCCAGCAACATTGTGCTTTTATCTTGGCGGTATTGTTCCATCGTATTATTCTCCTTTCATTATTATTCAGAGGTTTTAGGGCTCGCTTTAGAGACAGTATTTTTTTCTTGCTCACGACGATACCAATAATAAGCGCCTTTGGAAATTATGCGGAGTTGCAAAACCAAACGCTCTTCGAGACGACGCCTTTTTTCTTCATCAATATCCAGCGCTTCTGCACCTGCACTGAACACGATTGTCACCATCGCCTCGGCTTGTATTTCAGTAAAATGACGTGGCATATGGCTGGCTTGCTCGAGATAGTCTGCCAATTCGGCAATAAAATGTTGGATTTCCCGTGCTACAGCCGCACGAAATTCAGCCGATGTACCGGAGCGTTCACGCAGCAATAGCCGGAACGCGTTAGGATTGTTGCCAATAAATTCCATAAAGGTTGAAACCGAAGTACGGATGACACTGCCGCCTTTGGCAATACGCTGACGGGCCTGACGCATTAACTGACGCAACATCAAACCGCTTTCATCCACCATCGTCAGCCCCAGTTCATCCACATCGCGAAAATGTCGATAAAAAGAAGTTGGTGCAATACCCGCCTCCCGAGCCACTTCCCGTAGGCTCAAGCTGGTAAAACTGCGTTCAGCACTGAGTTGGCTGAATGCCGCCTCAATCAGGGAGCGGCGGGTTTTTTCTTTTTGTTTTGCTCTAACGCCGGTTACGTTACTCACAACAATCCTGATCTATCTCGACTTCAATCAGGCAAATATAACAGATTCTGCTAAGTTTGCTGTGATTGTTCTCTTAAAGATATTATTCGATGTTTTCCTGATCTATTTCTAAGCAATGAGATAAAAACCTTATGCTCATTGGGTTATTGCATCAAGTAATGTTAAGATAGCGTTGTTATTTTGTGTAAAAACAGGTCTTTCCTCTATGCAACATACTCATTTTGATGCCATTGTGATTGGCTCTGGTCCCGGAGGGGAAGGAGCAGCAATGGGGTTAGTAAAACAAGGCAAAAACGTTGCTGTTATAGAACGTTATAATAATGTCGGTGGTGGATGTACTCATTGGGGCACAATTCCGTCGAAAGCTCTCCGCCATGCTGTTAGTCGTATTATCGAATTTAATCAAAATCCTCTCTACAGTGATAACTCCCGCATTCTTCGTTCCTCGTTTTCAGAAATTCTGCGCCATGCTGAAGTCGTGATTAACCAGCAAACTAAGATGCGCCAGGGGTTTTATGAACGTAACCGTTGTCGAATGTTTGCAGGAGAAGCCACTTTCATTGATGAACATCGGGTCAGTGTGCGTTATGCCGATGATAGTGTTGATATCTTAAGTGCAGACAACATTATCATTGCCACCGGCTCCCGCCCTTACTGCCCTCCTGATGTCGATTTCACCCACTCCCGTATTTATAACAGCGATACCATACTGCAACTGGATCACGAACCTCGCCATGTCATTATTTATGGTGCTGGTGTGATTGGTTGTGAATATGCCTCTATTTTCCGCGGATTGGGTGTGAAGGTGGATTTGATCAATACCCGCGATCATCTTCTGTCGTTTCTTGACCAAGAAATGTCTGATGCGCTCTCCTACCATTTTTGGAATAGTGGCACAGTCATTCGTCATAACGAAGAATATGAAAAAATTGAAGGCGTTGATAATGGTGTCATTGTTCATCTGAAATCCGGCAAAAAAGTCAAAGCGGATTGTTTGCTGTATGCCAATGGCAGAACAGGTAATACAGACACGCTAGGTTTAGAAAACGTCGGACTGGAAACAGACAGCCGCGGGTTACTGAAAGTCAATCGCGTCTACCAAACCAATAATGAAAACATCTATGCTGTGGGAGATGTTATTGGCTATCCAAGTTTGGCTTCTGCGGCCTATGATCAGGGACGCATCGCGGCAAAAGCGATTATCACAGGCCATGCTGATCTGCATCTGGTGGAAGATATCCCAACCGGCATTTATACCATTCCTGAAATTAGTTCCGTTGGTAAGACTGAGCAGCAATTAACCGCAATGAAAATCCCTTATGAGGTAGGACGTGCCCAATTCAAACATCTGGCAAGGGCACAAATTGCCGGTATGAATGTTGGCAGCATCAAGATCCTGTTCCACCGTGAGACAAAACAGATTTTAGGCATCCACTGTTTTGGTGAACGTGCTGCAGAGATCATTCATATTGGTCAGGCCATTATGGAACAGAAAGGTGAAGGCAATAATATCGAATATTTCGTTAATACTACCTTCAATTATCCAACAATGGCAGAAGCCTACCGTGTTGCAGCACTCAATGGGCTAAACCGATTATTTTGATGTTTTTCCAAGTATTTCATAATAATTACCCATTTTAGTCCGAATCGCCTCTGCCAATTGCTCATAGCGACCACGCAGAGGTGAGCCGGGACGATAAACCAATATGACAGAGCGCTTCGGTTCCGGTTCATAACACTCCAGATAGCAAACCCCATCCCGGCTTCTTTCATTCGGCACTGACAAATCAGGTAATAACGTAATACCGCTCCCCGCCGCGACCATATTGCGCAGAGTTTCCAGACTGGTCGCCCTAAAATGGGTATCTTCTTTGGCGCCTGCCTGAAAACAAAATCCCATCGCCTGATCACGCAAACAGTGTCCATCTTCCAGCATCAATAACTTCTCGCCGGATAGCTCCGCCATCTTAATTTTGTCCCGTCCAGACCATTTATGCTCTTCATATACCGCCAGTTTCATAGGTTCTTCAAACAACGGCACTTCGATAAATGCTTCGGTTTCTTTCACCAACGCCAAAATAGCGCAGTCAAGCTTGCCACTATCAAGTTGAGCCAACAAGTTTAGGGTTTGAGCCTCATGTAGGTACATTTCCAATTTGGGGAACAATTTATGCAGTTCAGGAATAATAAGTGGCAGGAGGTAGGGACCGATTGTTGGAATAAGGCCGATATGCAACGGCCCAGACATACTTTCACCTTGAAGCGAGGCCATTTCCTGCAAAACCTTCACTTCTCTCAAAATGGTTTTGGCCTGTTCCACTAGCAACATTCCCTGTTGGGTGAATAATACCTTGCGGCTAGTGCGTTCCAGCAGCATCACGCCAAGCTCATCTTCCAGTTTGCGGATTTGCCCGCTTAGTGTCGGTTGGCTGACATGACAAGCATCAGCGGCTCGACGAAAATGCCGGTATTCAGCAAGTGCTACAAGGTATTCCAGATCGCGGATATTCATTCCCAACCTCAGCATTTGATATCAATGATAGTATTGACCAATAAATCATTATATCCACGAGGGGAAAAAACTATCAACCGCATGTGATTACTGATGTTTTTAGCTAAATCGCTTTTTGGCCTGAGCAATCGCTTGCTTCACTTGTTCTTGCGCTACTCCACCTTTTGCCAGTCGCTTGTCTAAACACGATTGCAACGATAAAACGTCATAAACATCCACAGCAATGACATTGCTGAATTTTTGCAATTCAAATAGAGAAAGTTCTTCCAGTGCCTTGCCTCGGTCAATTGCCGCAACAACAACTTCACCAACAATGTGATGTGCTTCGCGGAACGGAACACCTTTTGCCACCAGATAATCCGCCAGCTCAGTTGCATTAGCATATCCCTGCTTTGCTGCTTCCTCACAACGGGAGCGTTTTACCTGAATGCCATCCAACACCAGTATCGCCATATGCAAACAATCCAACCAGGTATCCAGTGCATCAAACAAGCCTTCCTTATCTTCCTGCATATCTTTATTGTAGGCGAGAGGAAGCCCTTTTAACGTCATCATCATCCCCGTCAATGCGCCTTGCACCCGTCCACACTTACCGCGGATAAGTTCCAACGCATCTGGGTTTTTCTTTTGCGGCATCAAGGAAGAGCCGGAAGTTACCCGATCCGACAATTCAACAAAGCCGGCCTCTCCGCTATTAAAGAAAATCAAATCTTCAGCCAAACGCGAAAGATGAATCATACTAATGCTCGCATCTGACAGTAGCTCCAAAACATGATCACGGTCAGACACACTATCCAGACTATTGCGTGTCGCTGAAGCAAAGCCAAGCCATGACGCCAGCTGCTCACGATCAATATCATAAGCCGTTCCTGCCAATGCCCCGCATCCCAATGGACTGACATCCAACCGCTTTAATGCATCTTGCAGTCGGCTTTCATCACGATTAAGCATTTCCACATAGGCCAAACACCAATGGGCAAAAGTGACAGGTTGCGCCCGCTGTAAATGGGTATAACCTAGCATGACTGCATCCTGATTATTTTCAGCAGTGAATACCAATGCTTGTTGCAACTCAACTAATGCTGTCAGGATGTAGACGATCTGATCTTTGCACCATAATTTCAGGTCAGTTGCGACCTGATCATTACGGCTGCGTCCCGTATGGAGTTTTTTACCCAAATCGCCCACTTTCGTGATAAGTTGCCCTTCAACCCAACTATGAATGTCTTCCGCATCGCTTTGCAAAATGGCCTTGGGGTTGGTTCGCACTTCATCCAGTAACTCATTTAAGGCTAGTTCCAGCTTTTGCTGCTCTTCGGCAGTGAACACGCCTACCGTAACCAACGCTTTTGACCACGCAACCGAGCCAATAATATCCTGCTCCGCCAAACGATAATCAAAACGCAGTGAATCATTAAATTGCTTGAAGCGCTGATCGGCTTCCTGACTGAAACGCCCACCCCAAAGTGCCATAATATCGTTCCTGTTTTTCTAATCGCTATTAATTACTATACCAATCTCACTTCAAGATACGTGTGATATCTCCCCGCTTCGCGGGGGAGATATCAGGTCACGTTGAGTTAACTAAGCGCTAGAGTTGGACCTCCCCGCTTCGCGAGGGAGATATCAGGTTTCATAGCGTGTTGTAAATTGCAACTTGAAGTTTATGCGTATAAAAGTTGATCGCCCCAAAATTACTTTTTGCTGTTTAGTGCACGAATGCGTGAAGAAAGCGAATAGAGGCGAATAAACCCTTCTGCATGGCTGTGATCGTAAACTTCATCCTCGCCAAAAGTGGCAAATTCTTCAGAATAGAGGCTATTGGCTGACTTTTTCTGCACTGCCGTTACCTGCCCTTTATAAAGTTTCAGGACAACTTCACCGCTGACACTGGCCGCTAACATTTCTGCTGCCGCTTGAATTGATTGACGCAATGGCGCAAACCAACGGCCGTCATAAACCACATAAGACATCTCCAGTCCCAGTTGTTGACGCCATTTGAAACTATCACGATCTAAAACCAGTTGTTCGATACCACGTAGTGCTTCCATCATGATGGTTCCCCCCGGAGTTTCATAACAACCGCGGGATTTCATGCCGACCAAACGATTTTCCACGATATCGATCCGGCCAATGCCGTGCCTGGCTCCCAACTTATTTAACTTATCAAGACATTGATAAGGTGAAAGCGCCTGACCATTCACGCCAACCACTTCACCTCTTTCAATCATCACCGTGACATACTCCGGTTCATTGGGTGCCTCTTCTACCTCTACTGTCCACGCCCAACAATCTTTATTGGCAGCGTTCCACGTGCTTTCCAGAACCCCGCCTTCGGTTGAAATATGCCATGCATTTTCGTCACGGCTATAGATTTTCTCCAGCGTTGCGGTTGTCGGAATATCGCGAACTTTTAAATAATCCAGCAGCGCCTCACGGGAACGCAGATCCCATTCCCGCCACGGAGCCACAACTTTCAGATGTGGTGCCAACGCGGTATAAGTGCTTTCAAACCGAACCTGATCATTACCTTTACCTGTTGCGCCATGAGCGACAGCATCCGCTCCTACTTTCAGAGCCAGCTCAACCTGCGCCTTGGCAATAATTGGACGAGCCATTGAAGTACCGAGCAGATAACTTCCTTCATACAGGGCGCCGGTCTTTAACACAGGATAAACATACTCTTTGATAAACTCTTCGCGCAGATCAACGACATGGCATTCGGAAGCGCCGGAACGTAACGCTTTTTGCTCCACGCCTTCCAGATCTTCACGACTTTGGCCGACATCAGCGACAAACGCAATCACGTCACAATTGCCATAATGTTCTTTCAACCACGGAATAATGGCGGATGTATCTAAACCACCTGAATATGCCAAAACAATTTTCTTAATGCTTTTAGTCATAGGAGTAACCTTTTTAATTTTAGTAAAAACATAAGTTCGGTAAATACACGTTCAATTACGCCAAAATTCGTGTGCCAATAGGTATGCCATTAAATAATGCAATCAATTGATCTGCATGACGCCAACTCGCAATATCTACGGGTTGTCCGAGTGTTTTTGCCGCTTCCAACGCTGCATTCACTTTCACTATCATGCCGTCAGTAATAATGCCTTGATCGATAAGCTGCCCGATCTGCTCTGCCGTGGCTTCTGGGATTTTTTTCCCTTTCCCATCCAGAATACCGCTGACATCGGACAACAAGACCAAATCTGCATTCAGTACTTGCGCGATAGCTGTCGCAGCTTGATCGGCATTCACATTCATCAATTCACCCTGTTCAGTAATACCAATCGAGCTGATAATCGGCATATAGCCCACATCCAGCAAAATTTGCAGGAGATCAGGTGATCCTGGTTGAGCCTTTCCAGTGTGGCCAAGCTCTTCATCAAGTTGAGAAACTTTAACCATCCCTCCATCACCCAAACATAATCCGATAGCGGGCAAACGATACTTTGTTGCCCACGCCAGTAATTTCTTATTGGCGGTTCCGGCAAGCGTCCCCGTAATGATGTCAATTTGATCCTCAGGGGTAACCCGCAAGCCTTGCTTTTTCAAAATAGGCATCTGCAATCGTTGCATCAGCTCATCAACCAAGCAACCACCGCCGTGTACAATAACCAGCGGACGTTTATGTGTTTTTCGATATAACTGTAATGTGGTAAATAACCGTTCCAGCGCTTCTTCACTGTCTAATAACACACCACCCAACTTGATAACTAACGGCTCCATCGGATTTATCCTCTGTCGGAATTTTAATTTTTCGGCATTCAGTTATTTTAGAAGTTAAAGTAATGCCTGAGTTTCTTCATACCCAAAACGAATATTCATGCACTGTACTGCTTGTGCCGCTGCCCCTTTCAACAAATTATCCTCAGCTCCTACGATGATCAGATGTTGCCCCTGAACAGCAAAACCAATATCGCAGAATGGCGAACCAACAACAGCTTTCAACGCGGGAACGCCTTTGCTATATAACCGTACCAACGGCTTATCATGATATGCCTGTTGATAAGCTTCCCTAATTTGTGCTTCTGTCACACC
This sequence comes from Xenorhabdus griffiniae, assembly GCF_037265215.1. NCBI lineage: Bacteria > Pseudomonadati > Pseudomonadota > Gammaproteobacteria > Enterobacterales > Morganellaceae > Xenorhabdus > Xenorhabdus griffiniae. The sequence continues at coordinate 4,562,696 of NZ_CP147737.1, forward strand.
AGATTTCAACTTACAGGTAATTGTGGCAAGAATACCGCGTGAGAAATTGCCCAAATGAGGGGTGAAAATCACCTCTGTACCTAAATGTGTGGTGATTTCAGGTTGATGACGATGGTTAAAAACACCATACGGTTGCAAACTCACTTCACAGAAGCTATTGGCAATCGATGCTTTTCGGCCAGCGCCACTGACACCACTGACAGCGTTGATAACAGGCCAATGTTCTGTATCTAATAAATTTTGTTCAAGCAACGGTTTCAAGGAAAGTTGGGAAACGGTAGGGTAACAGCCGGGAACGGCAATCAATTGTGCTTGCTTGATTTTCTCGGCTTGCCATTCTGCCAACCCATATACGGCTTGCTCCAACCACTGCGTATTTTTATGTTCAAATCCATAGTATTTTTTATAGAACTGTGTATTTTGTACGCGGTAGGCACCAGATAAATCAAACACGATACAACCTGCTGCCAGAAATATCGGGGCAATATCATGGCTGACTTCATGAGCAGTGGCGAGAAAGACGACATCAATCCCTTTTGCTGCCTCAATCACCTCAGTTAGCGGCTGTAAGGGTAAATCCACAATACCTTGATATTGTGGATGAAGTTCTGAAAAACATTTCCCTGCATCTAAACTTTGAGAAGAAACCATCAAGCCGGAGAGATGGACATGGGGATGACGTTGCAGATATGCTGCTAACTCAGCTCCGGTATAACCACTGGCACCAACTATCAGCGTATTCAACATGGGATTTATTCACCTTTAGTATTAACCCAATAATATTAATTCAATGACTCAATTGCATTTATATGCAATAAACATGCATGAATATTGATACTATTATGAGTAAGGGCTGTCAACAGTGAATATTAAATTACCGTCTTTTATTAAATTATATCATCAGCTCATTGCGGCGCCTTCGATCAGCGCCACCGATGCTGAACACGATCAAAGCAATGAAGTTGTTATCAATCTGCTGGCGGAATGGCTAAAAGAGATCGGGTTTTCCATTGAAATTCAGGGCGTCCCTGAAACCAGAGGTAAATTCAATCTGCTGGCAACATTGGGCAGTGGTTCAGGTGGTTTGCTGCTATGTGGCCATACAGATACTGTTCCTTTTGATGAGGGGCGCTGGACACAAGATCCCTTCACGCTGACCGAACGCGATGGCAAATTATATGGACTTGGGACGGCTGACATGAAAGGTTTCTTTGCCTTTATCGTTGATGCGTTACGGGATATCGATGTCAGCAAACTATCGCATCCTCTGTATATTCTGGCCACTGCTGACGAAGAGACATCCATGGCGGGTGCACGTTACTTTGCTGCCAATACCCATATTCGACCTGATTTTGCCATCATTGGCGAACCCACATCATTACAGCCAATCCGCGCCCATAAAGGGCATATCGCCCAAGCGATCCGCATTGAAGGAAAATCCGGGCATTCCAGTGATCCAGCACGGGGCGTCAATGCCATTGATCTGATGCACGAATCCATTACCCAGCTCATAAAACTACGCCATACCTTACAAGAACGCTATCACAATCCGGCATTCGTCATTCCTTATCCAACCATGAATTTCGGCCATATTCACGGCGGTGATGCCGCAAATCGTATTTGTGCCTGCTGCGAGCTGCATATGGATATCCGCCCGCTTCCTGGATTGACTTTGCAGAATTTGAATGAATTGCTGAATGACGCTCTGGAACCGGTCAAACAGCGCTGGCCTGGCCGCCTGAGTGTGACTGAGCTTCATCCCCCTATTCCGGGTTATGAATGTCCAACAGACCACAAACTGGTCGGCGTGATTGAAAAACTGTTGGGAACCAAGGCAGATACCGTCAATTACTGTACGGAAGCACCTTTTATACAGGCATTGTGTCCGACCTTAGTCTTAGGACCAGGATCAATTGAACAAGCACATCAGCCCGATGAATTTTTAGATATGGCATTTATTGAACCAACAAGGACGCTACTTTCACAGCTTGTGGAACACTTTTGTTTGAAAGCGGGTTAAAGCGGTTCTGTTTTCCAGCCATCAAATAGCAAATTGGTTTCCTCTGCAGAATGTTCATAATTAGTACTATAAATGGATTGGGAGAGTCCAATTGGCGTCATAACCTCGGTGAATGCATCGGGGTTTTTCGCTATTTAGAGCTAAGGAAAAATTTTTAACTCCCATTGTTTATATCCCCATCCCAACAACCTTTCTTCCTACTTCACAATAGAACTTTTTGGTTGTGAATCCAGGTGATGGGACTGCACGCCGCCGCGTTTTTCCGCGTGGCCCCAGGTGGTCAGATGCTGACCCCAGACCATTTCGCCTTGTTCATTCAGCAGTTCCCGTACGGTGGGGCATCATCTCCGAGGCAGTCATACCCACACGGCTTCACCAGCCTTCACAGGGCAAGGCTTGTTAAAGAAGCGAACGGCGACCATTTTGCTCTGCCAACTTTTTTGACCCCGACGTGCATTTTGGGGCTGTGGGGAGTGCCACTCTATCCCCGTTGGCTTCCCGTGTGGTGATAACCCCCGGCTCAGGGACTAATGCCACCGCTTCATTGCCGGCCTTGTCATTGTCATAGGCAATATGCACCTGCCGAATCGCATATTGCCGGAAAGCCTCCCTGTGTGTGTCAGTAAAGCCGTGTACCCCATATGAGCAGGTCACTGGCGATAATCCTGTTGAAGATTCACCGTTGGCTAACTCTCGGTTATTTCGACGCTTTCAGGTTCTGGAATGACTGGCACAGGAAGATCAGGAAACGGTTATCAAGATCATTGATGCCATGATCGCCAAGCAGCGTATGGAGTCTGCATTACTGCCCGTTGATGAACCGGAGGGATAAAAATAGCGCGGCGCTGATGTGTTGAGACCACACCAACGCCGCTCACCACAAGCAACTAAATAGGAGTTGAATGATGGCTAAGGCGCATTCTAGGCAAAACCGTGCCGTAAATAAAGCGGCAAAAACAGAACGTTATTACACTGTGGGATACGTGCCGCAAAACGGCAGGCCGAACCCCAGACCCGCAATAAATTTAACGGGAAGGTGGCTTAAACAGGCCGGCTTTGAGATTGGCGGCACACTCACCGTTAAAATCATGGACGGTTGTTTAGTGCTTATTCCTGACAGCGACGACACCCGCACCATGAAGCAGCAGTACCAGCGCCAGCAAGACCAGCTCAGTGAGATTAAGCTCAAGATGCGGGAACTGCTTGGCGACTACAACAGCAACTAAGGGCAGGGAGTGAGCCGCTCTTAAAAAGAACAAAGCCGGAAGATCACAGGGATCTTTCCGGCTTTATTACTTACTTATATATGAATATTATTCAATTTCAATTATTAAATTATCAACCCATACATCAAAGTTATGTCTTGACATTAAAAATAGGGTTTCTAATAAATCAGAGCACTTTATTTTTTCGTAATGATCATCACTACGACCTTCTTCAGCAAAAAAACTGATAAATAATCTGGCATTATTTAACTCATTAATTAAAATGAATTTTTCAATAAGATTACTGAAATCCAATATCCTTTTCGGTGGTTTTCCATATTCCTCCCAATCTTCAAACTCGCCTACAAAATTCTCATCTATAAAGTCAATGCAATATTCATCATCCCTGATTTTAAAATAATTCAGCTTAATACGACGAATTTCATCATTACATTTAACTTTAAAGCCAATTTCCTCAAACAAAGATATTGAAGATGGGGGAACGCTTTTATTCCAATTAAATGCTATTAACTGGGAGCAATCAAAGTTCTCTATCATTCATTATATTTCCCATTGTATACATGATCATACAAGTGTTTTATATCTTTTGCTGAAGGAGATGTGACACCTCCATCATGAGTTTTTGATCCTACCGAACCATATATATCACCAGTTTTAGGTGAAACATTTCTTTTCGGTTGATGGACGTGAGGGCTAACACCGCCATGAGAATCCAATCCATAACGCTTAAATTCCCCACCTTCTCGACCTTTATTGTTATTAAAACCAGGCGATTTAGTGTGTAATAACTTTTCTTTTTTAGGATCAACGTGATTTTTCATGAAACCTTCCAGAGTTCTATCATTAGGGTCAGGTGCCTTACCTCCCATATTTGACGATTCTCTGGCAGCCTTACTCGCCGCAACATTAGCTTTCACACGTTCTACGATTGTTGGACACGTTTGTAGCCCAAATGGATCTACCCAACCTACCGGATTATGCACATACCCATATGGGTTAAATCCCCCCAGCAGCCCGATCGGGTCTTAGGGCAGGTTCCGGTGCGGTTATACTTTTTTAAGCGATTTTTTTCTTATCTATCAGCTTATTAAAGAACCGTTTTTACCTGTTTAGCCCATTCCCGCGAACCTAAAATGCCGAAGTGCACTTTTGGCCTGTTTTGCTATGCCACCGCCGCAAGCCGTTGTGCAGTATAGCGATCATTTTGGCTTGTGATGGATTGAATAACCTGATTTTGTGAGGCTTTTCACTTTCGGCAACGGGCGAACGTCGCCCAACTCGTTTGGGCGGCGGGCGCTCGTTCTGCGGGTGCGGGTGGCACAGAACCCGCCAGCGGCGCATTGCGACGCTATCAAGCACTGATGCGCAGGATCTGGCTCGGTTTTACCGATGATGCTTTGCTCAAGGGAAGCCCCCTCTGGGGGCTGCACGGGGCGGAGATGGCGAGCACGGTAACGAGCGAGGAGCGCAGCGACTGCGAGCCGGGCGCAGCCAATGCAGCGTGGGTTGGGGCGGGGGAGGTAAACCAACGGAGGCCGCAGGCCGACTTGCCTACAGGGGTGTTTGCCAGAGGATAGCAAGGCAGCTAAAGAAGGTACCTGCTTGGTTGGACGTTGGCGCAGTGTTCCGATTCGGCGCGGTGTTTGCCAAGAGGGTGCGCCGATGCTGACAGCAGAAGGCGAAGCCTTGTGCGCCACACCCCGCGATGCCGAACAGCGGGGGCGCCAGACATAATGTAAATTATGCGATGCGAGCCGCTTTGCCCGGTTTTTGGGAACGACTCAGCGCAACGGCGAGTTTCGCATAATTCCCCCACATTATGTTGAGTGGGCTTTGGGCGGCCTGCACTGACTGAACGGGGACACGGCTGCTCAGGCCGACCATGGCCCACGTACCCCCGCGAGCACCGATGCTGACGGGCAGTCCGGCCACGGTCTGCCCCTGCACCGTTCCCAGCGAACTCAACGGGGACTGTCAGACTGCCCGGTGCGTTGGGGTGTCGGTTCGGCATCCGGCTCGTCGCTGGCACAACCTGCACTGCTTTCCTGTGGTGTCGGTGTGTCACGCTCTGCCGGATGGGTTTGTTTATGCACTTTCTTCAAGTGACCGATCGCCACGCGTGTATAAATTTCTGTCGTGTTAAGTTTCTCATGTCCCAGCATTGCCTGGATATGGCGGATATCCGCGCCGTTATCCAGCATCTGCGTCGCCATTGAGTGCCGGAACAGATGGCAGGCGCCCGGTTTGTCTAACTGCGCCTGCTGCCGGATGGCCTTGCCTGCGATCTGCGTCAGGTGTCCCAGACTCAGCGGCCTGCCCTTTTGCGAGATAAACAGATAACCGCTGTCATAGTGCGCGGCCAGTTGTGGCCTGACGTTGACCAGATAGCGTTTCAGCCAGCCCAGCGCCCGCTCACCGACAGGCACAACCCGGTCTTTATTCCCTTTGCCCTGATTCACGACGACCGCACCGCGTTCGAAGTCGATGTCCCCCTGCCGGAGCTGGCGTAACTCCATGCGCCGGATGCCGCTGCTCCAGAGGATTTCCAGCATCACCCGGTTGCGAAGTCCCAACACACTCTGATCATCAAGGCTGTCCAACACCTGCGTGGTTTCCCGTTCACTCAGGATCTGCGCCGGCAGCCGCTTTTCTTCTTTCGGCAACACCATCTGCTCGGCTGGGTTATAGAGGATGTGATGGCGTTGCAGCAAATAGCGGAACCACAGCCGCAGGGCGATCAGCCGTTCCCGCTGACCGTTATTGCCGTAAGGCTGGCCATCGGCTTTACGGTAAGCCCGCAGATACCGCTGCCAGCTTTCCAGTAACACCAGTGTGACCTGTGCGGGGTAACGCACCGTGCGCTGTTCGCACCAGTCGATAAAGGGTAGCAGGTAGCTACGGTATGTTTCCCGCGTGCGGTCAGCCCGGCCTTGTGCCAGCAGCGTGTCGAACCACGCTTCAAGCTGTTGGCGCAGTGTGATCAGGGTGTTGTCGTGTGAAGTTATCATGCGGATTGTCCTTTTTGTCGTGGGTGCTATCCGGCAGTACGGTATGACGGGAAGTTTTTATTGTGTTGCCGGAACAGTGATTTTTCGTTTTGTCAGACTTGCGCTCGGTTAACCCACTCTGGCTGTGGCTTTAGGGTAGTTTTGGCTACCCAGACTTGACCCCGACTTGGGGTAGACTTGGGGAAGACTTGCCTCCGTGCTACCCAGACTTGCGGGGATCATACCGGGACGATCAGGCCGCTTAAGTGGGCGCTGTCGCCGTCACCGTCCCACAGCAGTTCGTATTGCAGCAGGTGCCCGCGACTGCCACCGTGAACAAGCAGGTATTCCATGTCGCTCAGGCGCTGGCAATGCAGCTTAAGCTGGCTGTCGCTCCAGTTCGTGTAAGCCCGGATATCCCGTCGGGTAAAACGCACCCTATTCAGTGCGCATTGTTGTTCTGCTGCCATGCCGTGCGCCATCTGCTGGATTAACAGTAACAGCCTGCGCGTCTGCGGCGGCATTTCGTCCAGCGTCCGGCCTAAGATTTCATGGGCAAGCTGGTTCGCCAGTTTGATATCGTCTTTGCTCACTTCGATATATTCAAGCCGCTTGCCGCGATGCTCAGTGCTCTTGATCTCCCGCTGGTGCTGGTGCAGCAGGGCAATGCTCTGGATTAACGTCAGGTATTTCATATGGTCACGGCGGGTGCGGGTTTTATCTGACAGGAACGTCAGTTGGTGAGCATAGGGATTGACCACATTCAGCGGTTTCAGCAGCCGCTGGGCGTTCTGGTGAAGCTGGGTCAGATAATCGCGCTCGTTCTCGGCCAGCAAGCCTTCGAGGGTTTGTTTCTGGCGCTGCACCGCGTGGATCGCTTCGGTCTGTTCGCGGGATTCATTCACCGTCAGCACCAGACAGCGGTTGAGCAGCTCTTCATCCACATCAATGGCAGTCGTGGTGAGCATCAGCATCACCGGGCCTTTGACGGTGTAGCTTTTGGTCACGAGGTTGCCCGTGGCTTCATCCTTGCCCGTACTCGCCATTGTTAACTCGCCGTCTGACTGCAACAGCTTGAGCGCATAAGCCGCCTGCCGCACGCCTTCTTCTTCCGCGATGGCTAATATTTTGTGCTGCAGGTTGGTTTCACCGAGATAAAACAGGCTCTGGCCGGTCATGGCGCTGTACTGGATGCGTTCTTCTTCCGGGATCAGGTTCAGTACGGCATCCATTAATGAGGATTTTCCGGCGGCACTGCTGCTCTGGATCAGGACGGCTAACGGTTTGGGTAACTTTCGGCTCACGGCCGCCAAAAAGCCCGCCAGTAAGTTAGTGGATTCGCCGACTACGCCGCAGGCGGCTAAGTCAGCGGTAATACGCGCCGTCAAGTACGGATCTTGCAGTAACGCCAGTGCTGCTTCCCGTTCCGCGATCCCCATCTCCGGTACGTTGGGGCCGGTGTCCGCGGGTTGTTGCTGCCACTGTTCGATCGCCAGTAACACCTGCCCCAGCGAACGCCGCAGATCCGCTTCGCCCAGCCCCAGCTCAGCCGCAGCCAGACGCGCATAACTGTGGCGGGAACGGGCACTGATCAGATCAACGCCATCCGCGAACAACACGCCGCTTTGCCTGTCCAGCACCTGCGCATTGAGTTTCATCACGGCAGCGCCGGCTTTGACTGTGCCCATGCCGCGCAGACACCATTGTAATGTGCCGACCGAGATCAGCAGCTCGCCGTTGTCGCCGGATTCACACACCACATTCGGCGTCACGCGGGGCACAGGTTCAGCGGCTAAGATGACTGTTGGTTCGGGGTCAACGGCGGGTTCAACTGTCTGGCGTTCAACGATAACGAGATCGGCAGCTTCCTGCATCGGTACGGCACTCTCAAGCAGCAGGGCAAAGGCGGATTCGGGTTCTGCCATCTGACACAGATAACCGTTCGCATCCCTGCCCGGCGGGAACACCACGCGCAGCGGTGTGATCCCTTTGGCAACCAATGCTGACGCCAGTTTGACCGCCGCTTCATTGCCTGCACTGTCATTGTCGAACGCGATCAGTACCTGCTTAATGCCGTAGTGTTCGAACGCCCGCCAGTGATCCGCTGTGACGCCATTTACGCCATAGGCGGCAGTCACATTGCGTTGCCCCGTTACCCAGAACGACATCGCATCAATCAGCGATTCACACAGGATCAACGTCTTGGACGTACCCAGCGCGGTTTCATTCCAGACGCCACCATGCGCCCCCGGCAGATACAGATGCAACGGTGTGCCCGGTCGCAGACGATCCGTGATTTTACGCCCGTACACTTCCTGTATCTGCCCCTCAGGACTGATCACCGGCACAACCAGTGAACCAACAAAATGCTCATGCCCTGATTTTCGCATCACGCCAGCGGCCTGTAAGCGTTGGCGGACATCAGCCCCGTCTTTGGTGTATTTACTGCCGGGCAGACGGTAAGCGAGCGTCCGGTTGGCAAAACCCAGCTTAAACTGCGTGACTAATTCAGGATGATTGAGCCGCCGCTTCGCCAGATACGCCTGTGCTTCCGGCGCATTCAGCAACGTATGGTGATAGAACCCAATCACCCGCCATAACAGCCCCTGTTGCCCGATAGCATCACTGACCAGCTCCGCAGGTTGCACCAACGGCTCTACCGAGGGATTGACTCCTAACACCGCGCGCAGGCGTTCCACGGCATGGCGCAGGCTTAACCCTTCGGTTTTCATCACCCAGTCCAGCACCGAGCCGCCCGCACTGCAACCAAAACAGTGATAGAGATTTTTTGACGGTGTGATGACCATCGAGGGCGTTTTCTCTTCATGGAACGGGCACAGCACAACCATGTCTTTGCCGCGCTTAAAGAGCTGCCGGCCTTGTTGCTCGATAACGGCCACTAAAGAGACGGCGGCTTTCAGGTGCTGTAATTCTGCGTCGGGGATGCGAGCCATAAAAATGTTCCTTTTAAAACCTTGTCAATGCTCTCTATAGATATTATTATATGCTCTATAAAGATTATTTAGTCAAGTCTATTTAGAACAGGGGGCGATAATGGAACTCATCAATATTGACAAAGGAACAGACTGGATGAGTTTTTCTACCCGCTTTCTGCAACTGCGCAAGCAGCATAGCCTGACCCAGCCCCAGATGGCTGAGCGTGTAGGCATACACCTGACCCAAGTTCGCCGCTACGAGTCTGGTGAAGCACAGCCCTCTTTGGACATTCTCAAGCGGATTGCTGTCACTTTTAATGTGTCGGCGGACTGGCTGATATTTGAGGAAGAAGAACGTGAACCGCAGGACGAACTGAAGCTGAAGTTTGAGGCGGTTAAACAGATGGATGAGGAAGAACAACGTTCGGTGATTTCAGTGCTGGATGCCCTGATTCTCAAGCATCAGGCTAGGCTATTGATTGGATAATCTGACTTAACGCGGCGCTGATGTGGTTGCAACACACCAACGCCGCTGACCACAACCAACTAACAAGGAGTTGAATGATGGCTAAGGCGCATTCTAGGCAAAACCGTGCCGTAAATAAAGCGGCAAAAACCGAACGTTATTACACCGTGGGATACGTGCCGCAAAATGACAAGGCCAATGCCCCGCCCGCAATTCATCTTAAAGGGCAGTGGCTTAAGCAGGCCGGATTTGATATTGGTGGCACACTCACCGTCAAGATTATGGATGGCTGTTTAGTGCTCATTCCTGACAGCGACGACACCCACACAATGAAGCAACAGTACCAGCGCCAGCAAGCCCAGCTCAGTGAGATTAAGCTGCGGATGCGGGAACTGATTGGCGACTACAACAGCAACTAAGGGCAGGGAATGAGCGGCTCTTAAAAAAGAAGAAAGCCGGAAGATCACGCTGATCTTTCCGGCTTAATAACGTGAATCATATTTCAGTTATTATTAATTTAAAAGCTACCACATGGAAATAGTTCAGATAAATTTCTCTTATAATATTCTATTTCATCTTGGTTTTTAAGTTTATAGTTTGACTTATAAAAATAAAGACTTAGCCAATACACACGGACGTAAGATAAATATTCATGTCTGTTTTTTTCTGAAAAATCAATGATTGAGTCTAAGGTGTTTTTTATACTTTCATTATCTTGCTCTGTATTCAAAGCCTCTTTAGTTAGTTTTTTAAGGGTCATGTAAGTATCTTTAAATTCTTGGGCACTCAAATGGTTTTCTGGCTCATCATAATTAACAAATAAAGCTGATTCGATATCATGAATAAGAATATCATCAATTAAACCAGATTTGTAATCTCTTATGTTTTTAATTAAATCAATCAGTTCCTTGCTCTGAGTTGATTCTACCAAAGAAATAATTACTGGTTCATGGCACAAAATTTCAAGATATTTATCTTCAATAGAACTATAGATATCTATAAGAAAATCATTATCAATTAATTCAATAATTGACCAAAAAAATCCGTCATGAAAATTAAACCACATATTAAAAGAGAGTATTTCATCACACTTTCTTTTAATTTCACGAATGCTATGTTCTATATTCATATAATCCATCATGCGTTAAGGTTGAATTGAATTATCTGGGAAAATAGAGCCGCCCCCTTTAGGGTCACGGACAACTCGGATAAAGACTCCATTATGTGTTCCTGAAATCATAGTTCCGCCAGAAGGCATGTCTACTTTTACACTACTTGGAGAATCCCAAATTACTTTCCCTGCATGTTTAATATCTGCATCACTCCAATTTTCTGGGAACCATGATTGGCCTGTTCCTTTGCGTTTCGCTTTAGATGCATGGTTAGGTATATTTCCTACCCGTACCCCATTAGGATAAGTATGCTCTATATTGTAAGGGATACCTCTTGCTTCTAACTCCCGAATAGCTGATTGTCCATGTCCCCCACCACTTAACCTTCCGTTTGGGAATGTTTTTCTATCCCTCGGTGGCATAGAACTGGCTTCCTTCCAGTCTCCTTTACTAGAATGATTAACAACATCATCATTTATGAATGAAGATGGACAATTTGTTAATCCAAAGGGGTCTACCCATCCGGTGGGGTTATGGACATACGAATACGGATTAAACCCGCCCAGCAGCCCGATCGGGTCTTAGGGCAGGTTCCGGTGCGGTTATACTTTTTTAAGCGATTTTTTTCTTATCTATCAGCTTATTAAAGAACCGTTTTTACCTGTTTAGCCCATTCCCGCGAACCTAAAATGCCGAAGTGCACTTTTGGCCTGTTTTGCTATGCCACCGCCGCAAGCCGTTGTGCAGTATAGCGATCATTTTGGCTTGTGATGGATTGAATAACCTGATTTTGTGAGGCTTTTCACTTTCGGCAACGGGCGAACGTCGCCCAACTCGTTTGGGCGGCGGGCGCTCGTTCTGCGGGTGCGGGTGGCACAGAACCCGCCAGCGGCGCATTGCGACGCTATCAAGCACTGATGCGCAGGATCTGGCTCGGTTTTACCGATGATGCTTTGCTCAAGGGAAGCCCCCTCTGGGGGCTGCACGGGGCGGAGATGGCGAGCACGGTAACGAGCGAGGAGCGCAGCGACTGCGAGCCGGGCGCAGCCAATGCAGCGTGGGTTGGGGCGGGGGAGGTAAACCAACGGAGGCCGCAGGCCGACTTGCCTACAGGGGTGTTTGCCAGAGGATAGCAAGGCAGCTAAAGAAGGTACCTGCTTGGTTGGACGTTGGCGCAGTGTTCCGATTCGGCGCGGTGTTTGCCAAGAGGGTGCGCCGATGCTGACAGCAGAAGGCGAAGCCTTGTGCGCCACACCCCGCGATGCCGAACAGCGGGGGCGCCAGACATAATGTAAATTATGCGATGCGAGCCGCTTTGCCCGGTTTTTGGGAACGACTCAGCGCAACGGCGAGTTTCGCATAATTCCCCCACATTATGTTGAGTGGGCTTTGGGCGGCCTGCACTGACTGAACGGGGACACGGCTGCTCAGGCCGACCATGGCCCACGTACCCCCGCGAGCACCGATGCTGACGGGCAGTCCGGCCACGGTCTGCCCCTGCACCGTTCCCAGCGAACTCAACGGGGACTGTCAGACTGCCCGGTGCGTTGGGGTGTCGGTTCGGCATCCGGCTCGTCGCTGGCACAACCTGCACTGCTTTCCTGTGGTGTCGGTGTGTCACGCTCTGCCGGATGGGTTTGTTTATGCACTTTCTTCAAGTGACCGATCGCCACGCGTGTATAAATTTCTGTCGTGTTAAGTTTCTCATGTCCCAGCATTGCCTGGATATGGCGGATATCCGCGCCGTTATCCAGCATCTGCGTCGCCATTGAGTGCCGGAACAGATGGCAGGCGCCCGGTTTGTCTAACTGCGCCTGCTGCCGGATGGCCTTGCCTGCGATCTGCGTCAGGTGTCCCAGACTCAGCGGCCTGCCCTTTTGCGAGATAAACAGATAACCGCTGTCATAGTGCGCGGCCAGTTGTGGCCTGACGTTGACCAGATAGCGTTTCAGCCAGCCCAGCGCCCGCTCACCGACAGGCACAACCCGGTCTTTATTCCCTTTGCCCTGATTCACGACGACCGCACCGCGTTCGAAGTCGATGTCCCCCTGCCGGAGCTGGCGTAACTCCATGCGCCGGATGCCGCTGCTCCAGAGGATTTCCAGCATCACCCGGTTGCGAAGTCCCAACACACTCTGATCATCAAGGCTGTCCAACACCTGCGTGGTTTCCCGTTCACTCAGGATCTGCGCCGGCAGCCGCTTTTCTTCTTTCGGCAACACCATCTGCTCGGCTGGGTTATAGAGGATGTGATGGCGTTGCAGCAAATAGCGGAACCACAGCCGCAGGGCGATCAGCCGTTCCCGCTGACCGTTATTGCCGTAAGGCTGGCCATCGGCTTTACGGTAAGCCCGCAGATACCGCTGCCAGCTTTCCAGTAACACCAGTGTGACCTGTGCGGGGTAACGCACCGTGCGCTGTTCGCACCAGTCGATAAAGGGTAGCAGGTAGCTACGGTATGTTTCCCGCGTGCGGTCAGCCCGGCCTTGTGCCAGCAGCGTGTCGAACCACGCTTCAAGCTGTTGGCGCAGTGTGATCAGGGTGTTGTCGTGTGAAGTTATCATGCGGATTGTCCTTTTTGTCGTGGGTGCTATCCGGCAGTACGGTATGACGGGAAGTTTTTATTGTGTTGCCGGAACAGTGATTTTTCGTTTTGTCAGACTTGCGCTCGGTTAACCCACTCTGGCTGTGGCTTTAGGGTAGTTTTGGCTACCCAGACTTGACCCCGACTTGGGGTAGACTTGGGGAAGACTTGCCTCCGTGCTACCCAGACTTGCGGGGATCATACCGGGACGATCAGGCCGCTTAAGTGGGCGCTGTCGCCGTCACCGTCCCACAGCAGTTCGTATTGCAGCAGGTGCCCGCGACTGCCACCGTGAACAAGCAGGTATTCCATGTCGCTCAGGCGCTGGCAATGCAGCTTAAGCTGGCTGTCGCTCCAGTTCGTGTAAGCCCGGATATCCCGTCGGGTAAAACGCACCCTATTCAGTGCGCATTGTTGTTCTGCTGCCATGCCGTGCGCCATCTGCTGGATTAACAGTAACAGCCTGCGCGTCTGCGGCGGCATTTCGTCCAGCGTCCGGCCTAAGATTTCATGGGCAAGCTGGTTCGCCAGTTTGATATCGTCTTTGCTCACTTCGATATATTCAAGCCGCTTGCCGCGATGCTCAGTGCTCTTGATCTCCCGCTGGTGCTGGTGCAGCAGGGCAATGCTCTGGATTAACGTCAGGTATTTCATATGGTCACGGCGGGTGCGGGTTTTATCTGACAGGAACGTCAGTTGGTGAGCATAGGGATTGACCACATTCAGCGGTTTCAGCAGCCGCTGGGCGTTCTGGTGAAGCTGGGTCAGATAATCGCGCTCGTTCTCGGCCAGCAAGCCTTCGAGGGTTTGTTTCTGGCGCTGCACCGCGTGGATCGCTTCGGTCTGTTCGCGGGATTCATTCACCGTCAGCACCAGACAGCGGTTGAGCAGCTCTTCATCCACATCAATGGCAGTCGTGGTGAGCATCAGCATCACCGGGCCTTTGACGGTGTAGCTTTTGGTCACGAGGTTGCCCGTGGCTTCATCCTTGCCCGTACTCGCCATTGTTAACTCGCCGTCTGACTGCAACAGCTTGAGCGCATAAGCCGCCTGCCGCACGCCTTCTTCTTCCGCGATGGCTAATATTTTGTGCTGCAGGTTGGTTTCACCGAGATAAAACAGGCTCTGGCCGGTCATGGCGCTGTACTGGATGCGTTCTTCTTCCGGGATCAGGTTCAGTACGGCATCCATTAATGAGGATTTTCCGGCGGCACTGCTGCTCTGGATCAGGACGGCTAACGGTTTGGGTAACTTTCGGCTCACGGCCGCCAAAAAGCCCGCCAGTAAGTTAGTGGATTCGCCGACTACGCCGCAGGCGGCTAAGTCAGCGGTAATACGCGCCGTCAAGTACGGATCTTGCAGTAACGCCAGTGCTGCTTCCCGTTCCGCGATCCCCATCTCCGGTACGTTGGGGCCGGTGTCCGCGGGTTGTTGCTGCCACTGTTCGATCGCCAGTAACACCTGCCCCAGCGAACGCCGCAGATCCGCTTCGCCCAGCCCCAGCTCAGCCGCAGCCAGACGCGCATAACTGTGGCGGGAACGGGCACTGATCAGATCAACGCCATCCGCGAACAACACGCCGCTTTGCCTGTCCAGCACCTGCGCATTGAGTTTCATCACGGCAGCGCCGGCTTTGACTGTGCCCATGCCGCGCAGACACCATTGTAATGTGCCGACCGAGATCAGCAGCTCGCCGTTGTCGCCGGATTCACACACCACATTCGGCGTCACGCGGGGCACAGGTTCAGCGGCTAAGATGACTGTTGGTTCGGGGTCAACGGCGGGTTCAACTGTCTGGCGTTCAACGATAACGAGATCGGCAGCTTCCTGCATCGGTACGGCACTCTCAAGCAGCAGGGCAAAGGCGGATTCGGGTTCTGCCATCTGACACAGATAACCGTTCGCATCCCTGCCCGGCGGGAACACCACGCGCAGCGGTGTGATCCCTTTGGCAACCAATGCTGACGCCAGTTTGACCGCCGCTTCATTGCCTGCACTGTCATTGTCGAACGCGATCAGTACCTGCTTAATGCCGTAGTGTTCGAACGCCCGCCAGTGATCCGCTGTGACGCCATTTACGCCATAGGCGGCAGTCACATTGCGTTGCCCCGTTACCCAGAACGACATCGCATCAATCAGCGATTCACACAGGATCAACGTCTTGGACGTACCCAGCGCGGTTTCATTCCAGACGCCACCATGCGCCCCCGGCAGATACAGATGCAACGGTGTGCCCGGTCGCAGACGATCCGTGATTTTACGCCCGTACACTTCCTGTATCTGCCCCTCAGGACTGATCACCGGCACAACCAGTGAACCAACAAAATGCTCATGCCCTGATTTTCGCATCACGCCAGCGGCCTGTAAGCGTTGGCGGACATCAGCCCCGTCTTTGGTGTATTTACTGCCGGGCAGACGGTAAGCGAGCGTCCGGTTGGCAAAACCCAGCTTAAACTGCGTGACTAATTCAGGATGATTGAGCCGCCGCTTCGCCAGATACGCCTGTGCTTCCGGCGCATTCAGCAACGTATGGTGATAGAACCCAATCACCCGCCATAACAGCCCCTGTTGCCCGATAGCATCACTGACCAGCTCCGCAGGTTGCACCAACGGCTCTACCGAGGGATTGACTCCTAACACCGCGCGCAGGCGTTCCACGGCATGGCGCAGGCTTAACCCTTCGGTTTTCATCACCCAGTCCAGCACCGAGCCGCCCGCACTGCAACCAAAACAGTGATAGAGATTTTTTGACGGTGTGATGACCATCGAGGGCGTTTTCTCTTCATGGAACGGGCACAGCACAACCATGTCTTTGCCGCGCTTAAAGAGCTGCCGGCCTTGTTGCTCGATAACGGCCACTAAAGAGACGGCGGCTTTCAGGTGCTGTAATTCTGCGTCGGGGATGCGAGCCATAAAAATGTTCCTTTTAAAACCTTGTCAATGCTCTCTATAGATATTATTATATGCTCTATAAAGATTATTTAGTCAAGTCTATTTAGAACAGGGGGCGATAATGGAACTCATCAATATTGACAAAGGAACAGACTGGATGAGTTTTTCTACCCGCTTTCTGCAACTGCGCAAGCAGCATAGCCTGACCCAGCCCCAGATGGCTGAGCGTGTAGGCATACACCTGACCCAAGTTCGCCGCTACGAGTCTGGTGAAGCACAGCCCTCTTTGGACATTCTCAAGCGGATTGCTGTCACTTTTAATGTGTCGGCGGACTGGCTGATATTTGAGGAAGAAGAACGTGAACCGCAGGACGAACTGAAGCTGAAGTTTGAGGCGGTTAAACAGATGGATGAGGAAGAACAACGTTCGGTGATTTCAGTGCTGGATGCCCTGATTCTCAAGCATCAGGCTAGGCTATTGATTGGATAATCTGACTTAACGCGGCGCTGATGTGGTTGCAACACACCAACGCCGCTGACCACAACCAACTAACAAGGAGTTGAATGATGGCTAAGGCGCATTCTAGGCAAAACCGTGCCGTAAATAAAGCGGCAAAAACCGAACGTTATTACACCGTGGGATACGTGCCGCAAAATGACAAGGCCAATGCCCCGCCCGCAATTCATCTTAAAGGGCAGTGGCTTAAGCAGGCCGGATTTGATATTGGTGGCACACTCACCGTCAAGATTATGGATGGCTGTTTAGTGCTCATTCCTGACAGCGACGACACCCACACAATGAAGCAACAGTACCAGCGCCAGCAAGCCCAGCTCAGTGAGATTAAGCTGCGGATGCGGGAACTGATTGGCGACTACAACAGCAACTAAGGGCAGGGAATGAGCGGCTCTTAAAAAAGAAGAAAGCCGGAAGATCACGCTGATCTTTCCGGCTTAATAACGTGAATCATATTTCAGTTATTATTAATTTAAAAGCTACCACATGGAAATAGTTCAGATAAATTTCTCTTATAATATTCTATTTCATCTTGGTTTTTAAGTTTATAGTTTGACTTATAAAAATAAAGACTTAGCCAATACACACGGACGTAAGATAAATATTCATGTCTGTTTTTTTCTGAAAAATCAATGATTGAGTCTAAGGTGTTTTTTATACTTTCATTATCTTGCTCTGTATTCAAAGCCTCTTTAGTTAGTTTTTTAAGGGTCATGTAAGTATCTTTAAATTCTTGGGCACTCAAATGGTTTTCTGGCTCATCATAATTAACAAATAAAGCTGATTCGATATCATGAATAAGAATATCATCAATTAAACCAGATTTGTAATCTCTTATGTTTTTAATTAAATCAATCAGTTCCTTGCTCTGAGTTGATTCTACCAAAGAAATAATTACTGGTTCATGGCACAAAATTTCAAGATATTTATCTTCAATAGAACTATAGATATCTATAAGAAAATCATTATCAATTAATTCAATAATTGACCAAAAAAATCCGTCATGAAAATTAAACCACATATTAAAAGAGAGTATTTCATCACACTTTCTTTTAATTTCACGAATGCTATGTTCTATATTCATATAATCCATCATGCGTTAAGGTTGAATTGAATTATCTGGGAAAATAGAGCCGCCCCCTTTAGGGTCACGGACAACTCGGATAAAGACTCCATTATGTGTTCCTGAAATCATAGTTCCGCCAGAAGGCATGTCTACTTTTACACTACTTGGAGAATCCCAAATTACTTTCCCTGCATGTTTAATATCTGCATCACTCCAATTTTCTGGGAACCATGATTGGCCTGTTCCTTTGCGTTTCGCTTTAGATGCATGGTTAGGTATATTTCCTACCCGTACCCCATTAGGATAAGTATGCTCTATATTGTAAGGGATACCTCTTGCTTCTAACTCCCGAATAGCTGATTGTCCATGTCCCCCACCACTTAACCTTCCGTTTGGGAATGTTTTTCTATCCCTCGGTGGCATAGAACTGGCTTCCTTCCAGTCTCCTTTACTAGAATGATTAACAACATCATCATTTATGAATGAAGATGGACAATTTGTTAATCCAAAGGGGTCTACCCATCCGGTGGGGTTATGGACATACGAATACGGATTAAACCCGCCCAGCAGCCCGATCGGGTCAGGGCTGATGTACTGCGCCGTCTCCGGCGAGTAATACCGAAAGCGGTTATAATATAACCCACTTTCCTCATCCTCGTACTGCCCTAAAAACCGCAGGTTGCAGTTGACGTGATAATCAGGATCGTTGGAGGCAATCACCAGCGATCGTTCCGCTTTGCCCCACGTGGTTAACCGCTGTGCCCACACCAGAATCCCTTCCTCATTAAGCATCTCGCGCGGCGTGCCCTGATGGTCACTGACAATATAGTGTAGCTTACCTCGCTCAAAGCGGGCCGATGGTGTTAATGAACCGGGTTCATAAAGCCAGCGGATACGCTGATTTTCTGCTGGCGTACCATCCGCGTAAATCGGCGTTTCTTCGATAAGCTGGTCACCGCTCCACAAATAATCATGCCCGACAATCGCATCGGCTTTCGATTCCATATCTGGCCTGCCCGCTAACCATAATTTTAAATTAGCAGAGGCCCGTTTTCCATCATACACTTTCAGCTTCCGGATTCTTCTGCCAAAAGGATCATATTGATAATGCCAGCGTGAGCCGTCTGGTGTTTCACATTGCGTCAGCTGATTGAGTACATTCCAGCGATAACGCCATATTTGTGGACGGAAGCCATCACGGTACTCATTTTTCTCTACCAGCCGTCCAGCAGTATCGTAATGATAACGGGTATCTCCGTGCTGCACCACCCGCCCAGCTTTCTGACGCTGGGCGATCTGCGCCACCGCTCCGCGTGCATCGGTAGGAATGTACTGGCTTAGGTTGCCATTGGCATCATAGCTGAACTGCTCTTTGTATGGACGGGAACCCTGATACAGTGTCTGGATTATCTGGCCGTTAACATTGTAACGGTAACGGGTTTGTCCCCAGCGACCGTCATCAATTACCCGGAGGTTGTACGCCCGGTCATATTGCCAGCTCCGGTTAACCGCCGTAGCCTGGGGGGGAAAATGCGGATCATTTTGTTGCAGGGTTTCCCGGAAAAAGGCGGTTGCCCGACCGGCCGACTGATGGGCCAGCAATCCCGTCGCGGTGTAACGGCTGGCAAGGATAAAGCCAAGGGCACTTTCCCGCACGGTTTCCTGCCCCAGCGGATCATGCTGTAAAGAAAGCGGGCTATGTTGGTTGAACTGAAAATGATTCAACCACCCCATCCGGTTATACCCAAAATGCAGGGTATCCCCGCCCAGAGTTTCGGCTGTCGGCAGGTCGTTAAGGTCATCCCATTCACGGTTAATCTCACGCCCGTTCAGGCGATCGCCAGTCAGGCGTCCTGCCTCGTCATATTCAAATTCCACCACGGCATCGGCTGAGGTGGCGCGAATCATCCTGCCCTGCGTGTCATAGGAATAATCAGTCACCGACTGCAATTCATCATGCAGTTTCCCGGCCTGCCAGTATTCCTGCCGCTGGATTTGGTCATTAGCGGTATAACAAAAACGAATGAACTGACCGTTAGGATAGCGGATCAGCGTCCGGCGGCCTGCCCGGTCATAGGTATATTCGACTGTTCGCCCGGTAAAATCGGTTTCACGGATAATTTGCCCGGCTAAATCCCGCTCATAGCGATAGGTTTCACCGGTGGCCAGGGTCACGCTGTTCAGGCGAATTAAGCGATCATAACCAAAATGCAGCACCGTCCCATCGGGGCGAGTGAGCTGGGTCAGCAGGTCAAAGGCGCTATAGGTATAACGCGTGGTATTTCCCTCACCGTCCGTGACCGCAGTGACCCGGCGTTCATTGTCATAGCTAATGTGCTGTTTCACCCCGTCCGGCAGTTCGATTTCCGTGACGCTGTCTGCCGGGCTGGCATGAAACGTGCAGTGCTGATAACGGGTTTGCTGACCCAACGCATCGGTCACACTGTGCAACCGCCCCAGCCCGTCCTGCTCATAATGCGTGGTGTAACCGTTTGGCGCCAGAACCTGATGCAACTGGTGTTGTTCGTATTCATAACGCCACTGGGTGCCATCCGGTAGCACCCGCCGCAACATCTCACCCTGCGGGTTATAACGGTATTCTTCCCGCCGCCCTTGTGGGTCTGTCACCGCATCCAGTGCGCCCTGTTCACTGTAGTGAAAAATCCACTTTTTGCCGTTCGGCAGTTTGGCCTGCAACAGTTGACCGTATTCATCATAGTCATAGACAAATATTTCACCGGAAGGCAGCGTCAGTTGGGTCAGTTCCCCGTAGGGCGTGTATTCGAACTGGGTTTTTCTGCCCAGTGGATCAGTTTCTGAAAGTTGATGGCTCAGATCCCATTCCAGTACCGTTTCCCGCCCCAATGGGTCAATTTTGCGGGTGATATGGCCGTTTTCGTTGTACCAATAGCGGGTACAACCGCCTTCTGCATCCAGATAGGTGGTGACTTTGTTGACATCATCATACAAAAAACGATCCTGCCAGTAGCCTTGTGGGGTTCTGACCGAGACTACCCGTCCCCGGTTGTCATACCCCATCGACACATCCGTTGAATCTGTGTCATGCCAGCGGGTCATATAACCGCGGGGATCGTATTCGTGCCACAAGTGACTGAACTGAAACGAATGACATTCTGACAGATAATCTTGCGGGTTATATCGGCAGGTCACCAGAGTCTGGCGCAGTTCTCCGGTCAGGTACTCGATAGAAGCCAATCGGTTCTGGTCGTAATCCAGTAACAAACGATAACCATCGGAATGGATAACCTGTGACAGCCGATATTGTTGCTCCCCAAAGGGATCTGCGTAATGGAAGGTGATTTGGTTATTGTGACGGTCACGGATTGTAGACAATAACCGTTTATCGCCGGCCTGTTGTTCAAAACTCAATGTTAATTGGGTCTGACGATCAAACAGGTGCAACCCGCCTGTTAAGGTGCCAAACAGCAGATAATGTCCGGCATGCAGGTTAACCGAGAACACATTTTCTTCCGGCGTATGGAATGTGTAGACCACCCCATCGGCATCCGTGAAATGCGTCACTTCACCCGCTCGCCTTAAATGTTGTGACCAGTCATCGGACCATTTAGGGCCAAACAAGCCCGCAAAATTTTCGGTTGAACGGTAAGTTCGGGTCAGTGATAGCGGTAATGTGCCCGGCAGGGAGAGCAGGGGCCATTGTTGCAAAAAATCCCCGGTGGCCATATCGACCGGGTCACTACAGGTATCTTTCTCGTTCGGTTTTTTACTTTGCTTCTGGGTCGATTCCTTCGGTTTATCCGATTTGGTGACCCCTTTTTTATTGCGTGGCAAGGGCAATAAACCGGCGATAACCACGGCCCACTGCAAGGCTTTATTGCTTTCCTGCAAAATAGGGAGCGCCTCTCCCGTTTCTGGGGTAATGGAAATCGATCCCGCTGCACTGTTGATATTGGCATCACAGGTAGTGCGATGCCCCAATCGGGCAATCGGCTTGCCGTTGGCAAACACGGTCTTTGCGCCTTCAGCGACCACGCCGGGAGGATGGTCACTGCATACCACCGGGTCGCCTTTCCGCGCGACCGGTTTACCCTCAAAGAACACATTGGGTGATCCTTTCGCAATGGTGCCTTTATTGCTGCCATATTGCCCGATGGCGGCGCCAATCCCGGCACAGGTTCCACCAACAAACCCGCCAGCGGCTGCGGCTGCGGCAACCACAACCAGTGCCGCTCCGCCCGTGGCAACCACCAGAGCGCCCACCGCAACCGCCGCGACAGCCCCCAGTAAAATTCCGCCCAGCGCCCCCCACAACCCGGCATTTTTGTTCTGATGAGCAATGGCATCGCCTTCCCTGGCCGGATTTTCACCTTCGGTTGCCACGGTGCCCATGCCCATCCCTTTGGCGATAGCATGGCCGATTTTATCGCCGACATACATCCCCGCGGCCCCGCCTGCTGTGCCGGCAGCTAATCCCACCGCAAAAGGGACAGCAGCGCCCGTGGCCGCCGCATAGGTCGCACTGGTTGCCAGCGTGGCATCGGAGAAAGTATCACTTTGTAAAAACGCCAGCGCCCGGTCAGAAGTGGATTTTTCTGTCCGTGGCGGCACGGGCGCAGGTTTGCCTCCCTTTGAAGGCAGGATCGGATTGCTGGCGACCGGTGACGGAGATGGTCGCCCAGCCGCTGCTGCGCCCATAATCACATTCTGTGAAACACTCATGTCACACCTCCCTGTCAGGCGTTATCCTTCTGCTCACCGCGCAGCCGGAACGTGGCCATCATGGTCTGCATTTGTTCCCGCTGTGCCGGTGTCATCGCTCCCTGACAGGAGCCGGTGAAAATCAGCACGTCCTTGGGCGCATTCAGCATCATCATCAGTTGGTGCACCGTTCCATTTGGGGCACGCCAGCGAAATTCAAACGTCTCCGTTTCAAACCCGTTCAGCGCCCCCGATTCATGGGCTATCGCTTCATAATCTTTTAATTGCTTGCCAATTGCGGTCATTTCCCGCTCGGCAAACTGGCTGAATGTCAGTCCCCACGGTAAATTATCGCGGGAGATGGTGAAACTGGTGCCATTTTTTTCATCGCTGCTGTTCAACACCAGAATACTGGCATCCTGCCAGCTGGCCGGCAGCATGATGGTGCCCTGATTAAAGTGAAAAGGGGTGAGATCAAGTTGATTGTTCATGGAAGTTCCTTCTTGCTGCAATTTAAAAATCAATGTGTTATTTGTTGATGTTAACCTGGCCACCTAATACGGTGACCCCGCTGTCGTTTAGCTCAATACTGGCCCCTCCAAACGAAATTTTGATGCTGGTTTTCGTCATCTGGAGGGTGCCGCTGCCCACTTTCAGCGTGATATCATCTTCCGCTTCATATAATTGTGTTCCCGCTCCGGCTTTACCTGCCGTGGCTTTCACCTGTACCACATTGGCTTCCGTACTGCGTGTCTGACCGATGGTTTCTGTCAGGTTGCCTTGCTGCACGGTTTTGAATTCATCACCTGTCTGGATTGTCAAAGTCCGGTCGCCTGCCTCCACCACCAGACTCTGGGCATTTTTAACTGTGGTGTGCATATCCTTCTGCGCATGCAACGCCAGCCGCTCACTGCCTTTGGCATCTTCAAACAGCAACTCGTTATACCCTTCGCCCTTATGGGTTTTGGAACGGAAGGCCATCTGGGTTTTGCTGCCCGGCAGCCCGCCTGGCGGGATATTGCTGGCGTGGTAAGTCCGGCCGGTGACGATGGGTTGATCCGGATCACCATGCAGAAAATCGACGACGACTTCCTGACCGATACGCGGGATGGCCAGCATGCCCCAGCCCTGGCCCGCCCACGGTTGGGTGACGCGTATCCAGCAGGAGCTGTGGTCATCGCTCTTGCCGTAGCGGTCCCACGGGAACTGGAGGCGGATACGGCCATACTGGTCACAGAAGATTTCTTCCCCCGCTGGGCCAACCACTTTGGCAATCTGTGGGCCGTCGATGACTGGTTTTGGCAGTGGCGCAGGACGCCAGTTCTGGTTATGGCGGATAAAGTGGAAGTGGCTGTTCAGGGTGGTGCCTGTGCCGCTATTGGCGGTTTCCAGCGCCTGCGGCTGACTGCCGGAATGACGGGTTCCCACCACTTGCCACGGTTGGTTCAGGTCGGCGCGCGGGTGGTTGCTCAGGGTGAATAATTTACCTGGCTGGATGGCAATGGCATGACCGCTACCTTGCCCGGTCATAGCATTGTTGCGCAGGGCTTCCAGCCGGTAACGGGTAAAATCTTTCCCGTGCGCTTCATCTTTAAAACGCCCCGGATAGTCGTAGTGCTCGTAATACCTCTGTTGCAGGGTGTCTTCCTTCATCTGCTGGCTGAATTCGGCCGGCCAGGCTGGGTTTTTGAAAGTGTAATCTTTCAGTTGCACCCGGGCCGGTCGCACCTGGGCGCTACAGGTCAGGCTGCTGATGGCGGGTTCTCCCACGGTGCTTGCATCACCCGGCTGGTAAGGGAACACCTTGTCCGGTGGCACCGAACCACAGTCATCGGCAAACACCAGCGTGTTACGCCCGTTACCACACTCAAAGAAGTAGAAAATCCCCTCTTCGGCCGTCAGCCGTTGCAGAAACGCGAAATCACTTTCCTGATATTGCACACAAAATTCTCGTTCCGGGTGCGGATGGCGCAGGCTGAAGACGACATCACGGATACGGTGCTCTTTCAGGATTGTGGTGATAATCGCGGCAATGTTCAGTTGCTGGAAGATGCGTGAGTTTTGCCGCAACGTGGTACGCCACAGATCCGGGCGAATGCTCATCTGGTAGGTGGTCTGGTGCAACCCGGTGTTACCCTGCTCAAAGCTGGCCACCACCCCCGTGATGCTGCGCTGTTCAATGCCCTCCTGCAAAATGGTCAGTGTCGCCGTGCGATCCAGTACTGCCGGAAAATCGATGGACGGATCAGCACTGGCCAACCCCACTTCCAGTTGGAATGGCTGGGAAAAGTGTTCACTCAGGGTGAAATCGGTGACGACAAAAGTTTGGGGCGACAGGCCACCGGCGGTCAGGGTAAATTGCAGACCGCTGGGCGAGCTTCCAACGCCAGGCAACTGACTGACTTTTTGCAGGGCTTTGGCGGCGGTGCTGTGTCCGGCGGCCGCTTTTTGAGCCAGCCCGCCTGCAAAACCGCCACTTGTGATACCGTTCCCGATACCACCTGGCAGCCCGGCGGATTGTCCCCGTGAAACAAAAGACTGCCCCTGCTTCAGTTTGGCGAGTCTCTCTTTATCGGCGGCGCGTCTGGCCAATTTGTCGGCGAGATCTTTTCCGCCTTGTCTCAGCGGGTCGGCAGCTTCTTTTCCTTGCTGAACAAAAGATAGCCCCTGCTGTAACTTATCGAAGATTTTTTTCTCTGACATGGTTATCTTCCTGAAATAATGACGAACACGATGGCGTCGGTTATCCCGCCTGATTGCACAGCAAGCCATAACATCCGACACAAGAGTTAAAGTTAATTCATGCTGTCTCTGACAACTTTGTTAATTAAGTCCGCAAGTTGTTGCCTTATCGCTGGCTCATTAGCGGAACAAACGCAAATATTACGCCGTGGTAGGGCGATAATTTGTAAAGACGTTGTTGCCCGAATTGTTCGGAATTCATGGTGAATAAAAGGGGGATAATAAATAGTGAACATGTAAAAACCAAATTCACACAAGTGAAATAAAATGTTGCCATCAACAATGGCGGAATAAAAAGTTAAAATCATTGCTTCACTGGCGAAATATGCTGTTTTTTATAAAGGTTCAACGCATTGTTTTGCTTATTTTATCTGAAGGTGAAAGGTTTATTTTTTAAGGACATGATTTATTTATAAATATATAAAATTCACTGCTTTGGGGAGTATGATCATTTTTATTTTATGATCATGATCACGAAAATTATTTTTGAAAGAATAAAATAATTATTAACGCCATCATTAAATAAATCGCCATAACAAAAAATATCGATTTCATTCAGGTTAAAATATAGCAAAATCAATATAAACTGGCATATTCAATTTATTTTGTAAACAGTTCATCAACTGAACACCTTAAGTGTTAGATTTGCATTGTCAGCGTAACGGTTATGAATTTCACATTATCCGCCGTTGGCTTAAGGAGGAAAAACGGTTTTGTATTTGGCTGACGAATTTACCGGTGGAAGAATTTACACTTAATGATGTGATGGATATTTATCGCTGTCGATGGCAGGTCGAGCTGTTATTTAAGGAGTTGAAATCCCACACAAACTGGCAAGGTTTTGCCACCCGGAAAGACTCGTTAGTTACCGGACTTATCTGGTCAAGTCTGCTCACCTTACTGGTCAGACGGACAATGGCAGATTATTTCCGGAGGTTTCCTTACTTAAAGCGGCGCAAAATACGGATACCTGGTTACGGCCAATAATTAAAAACCTGCTACAAAGGGCATGGTCAGAAACCTGTTTTTGGCTGGAAAAAGCCAAGGATTATTTATACCGGAATGCCTTCAAAACCCGACAAAGAAAGTCATGTAAAAACAAGACATTGGAAGCGTGTTTTGAAAGGCTTAATTTTTAACATCCTGTATATGAACGGCTCTTAAAAAAGAAGAAAGCCGGAAGATCATGGAGATCTTTCCGGCTGATTTCATGGATTATTAATCTCTACTTTAGGACGATACTTTATATTTTACTTTTATCGGAGAAAGCCATAGATATAAGCTCTTCAAAATCACTATTTTTATTTAAATTACCAAGCTTGAATGCCGTTGATATATAATTAGAAAAAATAAACATATATTTTGATGCTGTTTTTTCAGCATCAAACCTATTATTTTCCACCTTTTCACCAGTATATATTCCCTCACTATCTTTCCTTCCAATAAAAATAGAAAATCAATATCATAAAAACAAGAGTAATTTCCACTGTAATCTTCTGAATCAAACAGCCTGCCGGGATATGAAAGCATTCTAACGGTTTGTATTTCTGGAAAATATTACTTGGATTCGCCTAATAAGTGTTTCTAAATTTAGTTGCTTGATCACCTGTTATTTTTCCATGCCCAATACTCTCATCCCAATATTGAGCTGCGCCTCCTTTACTAAATAGCTGTTTCTAATGGTAGATCACTGAAAAAAAATAAAAAAGAAAGGAACTCAGTCCAAATTTAGCGATCTGATCAATTGCTAACTATCACAAATGACTAACAGGACTGAGCCATGTTTATCATAGCACCAATACCCCGTCCCGAACGACGTAGAATGCAAAAAGAAATCCAACGGACGTCTGATAAAGGGTATGCCCGTCGGCTGATAACGATGCAATTGCTGCACCTAACCATATGCAGCCGCGATAACCCCGTTTTCTATGAAGATGAGGTGGATATTGATCTCAACCCGAAAATCGGGGCCGATTGGATCTTGAAAGGGCAACAGAAAAAAGGGGTGACGCCGGGAAACAACGGTAAACATTATCTGGCAGGTGCACTCCACGCAAAGACAAGCCACGTGCTTTATGCCTCCGGCTCTCAGAAAAATTCCGATGTGTTCATCGCCATGCTGGAAAAACTAAAACGCCATTACCGGAGAGCGAAAACCATTACAATCATTCTGGACAACGACATTATTCACAAAAGCCGCCGGACACAACTGTGGTTAAAGAATAACCCTAAATTCAAATTGTTATTCCAGCCGGTTTACTCGCCTTGGGTCAATGTGATTGAGAAACGGTGGCACGCCTTACATGAAACGATCACACGCAACCACAAGTGCAGATATATGTGGCAACTTCTCAGGCAGGTTAGGCATTTTATGGGCACGGTATCACCCTATCCCGGAAATCGGCATGGAATGGCAAAAATGTAGCACAATTAGGATCAGCTACTTAGGGCAGGCGTTGACCTATAGTTAGTTATGAAAAATAAATTTTAAAAATTTAAACTAAGTCAATTAAGTTTAATTTAAATAGCTAAATAAAATTTCATTTATCTGGGTTAAATTAAAAAAACAGAATGGCATGTTTTTTTAACAATCCAATTTATAAAGTAATTTAAACTATAAGTAAAAATTGATAAAGTACATGAAATGATTAGTTTTTATTTTAGTTAAATCTACTCTAAAGAAAAGGAGTTTTAAATGGCATGGATTTATCATCAGTACTCAGGTGATTTATATCACAACGAGAAACTAGTTTACCCTCGTGGATATAGTGGGAAAGGAATTCATAAAAATAACCCCGCCTCAGAATCGATACGTGGGAAAGGACCTATACCAAGAGGAAGGTATACTATTGGAGGTTATACTAGTAGCAAAGGTGCAATGACTATCCATTTAGAACCGGATCAGGGCAATAACATCTACGGAAGAGATCTTTTTAGAATTCATGGTGATAGCCAGGAGAAGCATCAGAAGGTTGTATAATTGTCGGTTCTGATGCAAGAAGAGAAATCATAAATTCTATGGATAGAGAATTGATAGTGGAATAGACATGAAAAAAAATATTTTTATCTCAATGTTATTCATTTCTAGTGTTGCTTTTTCTTCAACGAAGGATGATTTAGATTATTGTGCCACAGTTGAATCTTGGGCTGCTCAACAAGTAATAGAATCAGCATTTGAGAAAAATAAACAACTTGATAAGTTAAAAGCGACTTCTTTCCTAATTGAAAGAACCAAATTAATGGATGGCAAAAAAGAAATTAAGTTTGAAGATTGGGGGCAATTATATACCCAAACAATTAAAGTCATCATTCCATACATCAATAATCAAAAGAGAGAAGTAACTTTTATTGCATCATCGATTATATCAGCAGAAGAGTGTTCGTTAGGAATGCCTTCTTATTTTGACATAACACCTGATAATTATATTTTCAATAAAAGATAGAGTTGTTTGCTAAGCAAACGAGTGATGTTATCTCCGTTTACCTGAGAAAGACGGTAAGAAACTCAACTAAAACGATTTTGATTTATTCAGGCATGGAGGCGGCGTCACTTGGTAAAAAATCCAAGTGACGCCACCTAAAAAAACTGGATACACCAACTCTGTCACGACTTTGCCTTCTTCTTTTTTCATTATTCCCCAACATGAATTTCTTTCCTGATCACTTTGAATATTCCTCATTGGGAATAAGTCATTTCTCGATTGACTAAAAACGCCGCTTCACCCATTCTATTTGGACATCTAAATGGATAGACATTTAAACACTTAAACATCTAAAAACATATTCATGAGGGCACAGGGTATGAGTTTTTTTCACGCTAATCAGCGAGAAGCGCTGAACCAGAATCTGGCTGAACTTGAAGGGCAAATTCGTGTTTCCTTTGAATTCTTTCCACCCAGAACGGCTGAGATGGAACAAACCCTGTGGAAATCTATTGATCGCTTGAGCAAGCTGAAACCTAAATTTGTATCCGTCACCTATGGCGCTAACTCTGGCGAACGTGATCGCACCCATAGCATTATCAAGGGCATTAAAGAAAAAACCGGCCTTGATGCAGCCCCACACCTGACTTGTATTGATGCCAGCCGTGAAGAACTGAGCAGCATTGCTCATGATTATTGGCAAAACGGCATTCGTCATATTGTGGCATTACGTGGTGATTTACCGACTAACGGTTGCAAACCAAAAATGTATGGTGCTGATTTAGTTGAGCTATTAAAAAAAGAAGCGGATTTTGATATCTCTGTTGCCGCTTATCCAGAAGTGCATCCAGAAGCGAAAAGTGCACAGGCAGATTTGATCAATTTAAAACGTAAAATTGATGCCGGAGCCAATCGCGCCATTACCCAATTCTTTTTTGATGTGGAAAGTTACCTGCGTTTTCGTGATCGTTGCGTCGCAACAGGGATTGACGTAGAAATTGTACCCGGGATCTTACCAGTCTCTAACTTCCGTCAATTGCAACGATTTGCCGCCATGACTAACGTTCGGATCCCAAGCTGGATGACCAGAATGTTTGAAGGGTTAGATGATGATCCGGAAAGTCGCAATTTAGTCGGTGCATCTATTGCAATGGACATGGTGAAAATTCTCAGTCGTGAAGGCGTGAAAGATTTTCATTTTTATACCCTGAATCGGGCAGAATTGAGTTATGCCATCTGCCATACACTGGGAGTACGCCCTTGCTAGCACCAAAAAGCCGAACAGTTTCCCATTCGGCTTTTATGATTAAAAAATATTTAAACGTTATCCTGTATTACGCATTCCTGCTGCAACACCGGCAATCGTTACCATCAGCGCTTGTTCAAGATGCGGAGCAGGATTTTCCTGCTGACGAGAACGCTGTAATAATTCGACCTGTAGTACGTTCAACGGATCGGTATACACGTTACGCAAAGCGATAGATTCAGCGATCCACGGCAAATCTGCCATTAATTGTTCATCCTGCGAAATAGTCAATACCGTTTCGATATCCTCTGCAAGTTGATTACGCAATTTGACGCCTAAAGGCCACAACTTAGGTTCTACCAAACGCTGATCGTAATATTCTGCTAGCCACAGATCTGCTTTAGCAAACACCATCTCCAACATGGCAATACGCGTATTGAAGAATGGCCAATCACGACACATATCCGTTAAAACTGACAAGTTACCGGCATCGATCACCCGTTGCAACGCCGCCCCCGCGCCTAACCATGCCGGCAACATCAACCGGTTTTGCGTCCAGGCAAATATCCACGGGATCGCGCGCAAACTTTCAACTCCCCCTGTCGGGCGTCGTTTAGCTGGCCGCGAACCCAAAGGCAGTTTTGCCAACTCTTGCTCTGGCGTCGCTGCGCGAAAATAAGGCACAAATTCCGGTTGCTCACGGACATAATCACGATACATGTCACAGGAAACATCAGAGAGTGTATCCATAATCTGCTGCCATTCCGGTTTCGGCTCTGGTGGCGGCAATAAGTTTGCTTCCAGGATCGCACTGGCATACAAGGCCAAACTGCTGATCGTGACCTGCGGCAAACCAAATTTAAAACGGATCATTTCCCCCTGTTCCGTTACCCGAAACCCGCCTTTCAAGCTACCCGGCGGTTGGGAGAGCAAAGCCGAATGGGCTGGAGCACCACCACGGCCAATCGTGCCCCCACGTCCGTGGAACAGAGTGAGTGTCACGCCTTCTTTTTCACACACTTTGATTAATGCATCCTGTGCCCGATATTGTGCCCACGACGCTGCCATCACTCCGGCATCTTTGGCTGAATCAGAATAACCAATCATCACCATCTGCTTATCCTTAATCAGATCGCGATACCACCCAATCCCCAACAGTTTTTCAATCACACCTTCTGCATTATTCAAGTCATCAAGGGTTTCGAACAACGGCGCAACAGGCAATGACAATGGACATCCCGCCTCTTTCAACAATAACTTCACCGCCAAGACATCAGAAGGAACTTTCGCCATGGAAATAACATAAGCTGCAATCGAATCTTGGGGTGATTCAGCAATGACCTTGCAGGTATCGAAAACTTCTTGCGTTTCTACGCTCGGCTGCCAATCACGTGGGATCAGAGGGCGTTTTGATTGCAACTCTCTCAGCAGAAATGCCTGCTTTTCGGCTTCAGGCCAGCTCGCATAGTCTCCCATTTCCAGATATTGCGTCAGTTCAGCAATCGCATCGCGATGGCGGGTACTTTCCTGACGGATATCAATACGTACCAAAGATAAACCAAAGCAACGAATGCGGCGCAAAGTATCCAGCAATTGGCCGTTTGCGATAATTTCCATCCCGCAAGCTTTCAATGATTGATAACAAGCATAGAGTGGTTGCCATAACTGTTCGTTATGCAAAAGTAGATCCGCGGGTGGTAAAGTTTGCTCGCCTTTAAGACGTTTTTCCAGATAAGCCAGTGTGTTACTTAATTGCGTGCGCAATTGTTTGGCAATTTCACGGTAAGGCTCCAAAACATGCTCACCTCCTGCCAGTTGGCGAAGTTCAGGCGTACATTCCGACATGGAAAGCTCAGAAACTAAAATCTGAATATCTTTCAGGAACAGATCGGCGGCTTTCCAACGGCTCAGCAATAAGACATGACGGGTAATCTCGGCGGTAACGTTAGGATTACCATCACGATCGCCTCCCATCCAAGAGGTGAAACGTACTGGTACAGCTTCCACCGGCAAACTATGACCAATGGATCCTTCCAGTTGTTCATTGAACTCACGCAGGAATGCCGGCACACCTTCCCACAAGCTGTTTTCAACCACAGCAAAACCCCATTTTGCTTCATCAATTGGGGTGGGACGATTCTTACGGATTTCATCAGTATGCCATGATTGGGCAATCAACTGACGCAATCGGCGGATGATGTTATTGCGTTCATAATCGGCCAAATCGTCATGATCAAGCTGTGCCAGACAGCCATTAACTTCAACCAACTTATGAATCAGGGTACGGCGGGCAATCTCTGTCGGATGAGCGGTCAGAACCAATTCAATCGCCAGTTCATTGACCGCTTTGATCAGATCATCATTGCTGAATTGCTTGTCTTTGAGCCGGTTGAACAGCGCTGCCAGCGCGACCGGATTACTTGCCGCTTCGCCGTGTGGCGAAATGCTGTGATATTGTTCGGCAACGTTAGCCAGATTTAAAAACTGGTTAAACGCACGGGCCACAGGCAATAATTCATCATTGGATAAATTTTCTAACGTCGATAAAAGCTGCTGACGGTGGGTTTCGTTACCTGCACGGGATGATTTAGATAACTTCCTGATCGTTTCAACTTTATCAAGAATATCTTCTCCCAAAGCTTCTTTAATTGTATCGCCCAGCAACTTACCGAGCATACTGACATTACTTCGCATTGCGGAATATTGTTGATTCATGTGGTTCCTGGCCTTGTGTTGCTGTATGTCACCTATCTCACCAATGGATTGGCTTACCCTTATGTTCTGTCTAAATATTTCATATTTTGCTGTAGAGCCTGTTCTTCTATTTATATACCAATCTAACTTCAAGCTGCGTGTGATATCGTGTTGTAAATTGCAGCTTGAAGTTTAATGCGTATATTCATATCAGAAAACAAACAACTTGGGCGAATTTTAAAGCCTGATCGCTCAATATCTCTCCTACCGAGAGATAGGTTACAGAAGTTGTGACAGACGATTTAAATCCGATTGGATTGCTCCCGCGGTGACATCTCGTCCCGCACCAGGCCCACGGATTACTAACGGATTATCACGATACCAGCGACTTTCTATCGCAAAAACATTATCCGCCGGCAGTAGTGAAGCCAATGGATGATCGCTACGCACCGCTTCCACACCCACTTTTGCCTTACCACTGACATCAAAACGAGCGACATACCGTAGCACCAGGCCCATTTCCTGTGCCGCTTCCAATCGTTGCTGCATTTGCTCATTAATGGCGGCACTGTTTTCAAAGAACTCTTCGATAGAACCGCTTCGAGCCTCTACCGGCACCAAAGATTCAACCCGCACATGATCAGGCTCTATCTCATAACCCGCTTCGCGCGCCAGAATAACCAATTTACGCATCACATCCTGACCAGAAAGGTCAATACGCGGATCAGGTTCCGTCAACCCTTGTTGCCATGCTTGTTCAACTAATTCACTGAAAGGTACAGAACCATCAAACTGCAAAAACAGCCAGGATAATGTGCCAGAAAAAACGCCACTGATGGACAGAATGGTATCACCGCTCTCCCGCAGATCCCTGACGGAATAATTAATCGGCAGCCCTGCACCCACTGTGGCGTTGTATAACCAATGACGCCCCGTTTTTGCAAAGGCATCGCGGATCATACGATAGGTATTACTGTCGGAAGAGCCGGCGACTTTGTTGGCACTGATAACGTGGAATCCATAACTGGCAAAATAGATATACTCTTTGGCCAATTCTTCACTTGCCGTAACATCCAGTACAACCAAATCATCATAAGGGTGTGCCCGCATCCATAAAAACAGAGCATCGTCTTCATGTTCAGCCGCTTCATCATCAAAGAAGGCCAATGCCCGACTGGCATCAATGCCCTGATAATTCAACAAACTCCGCCGACTATCGACAACACCCGCCAGAATAAATTCAAAATCGCTGCGAGCAGAAATATTTTTCTGTTCACGGGCAAACAGCTCCAGCCAACGAGAACCAATATTCCCTTTACCAAACAACACTAAACCGATACGTTTTTCTGCCCTGAACAGACTTTGGTGTAATCCCTGAATTAAATGTGATGTCTGATTCAAACGCAGCACAGCAACCAAACTAATGTCATCTTCTGCATGCCAGATAAATTCAACCGGCTGATCTTTTAATTGTTGATAAAAACGATGGCTATGCAGTGGATTCTTGCATACACCCGCCCCCACTAATGCCACCAGCGCTAAACCTTCACGCAAAGAAAGTTTGCCGGGTAAGGAAGCATCCTGCAAAACATCAAGGGCGCTATTGACAATCTCAGAGGTATAGCAAAGTTGGATCAGGTTGCAATCTGCGTGCAGCCCTGTTGCCAATGGCCGGATTTGGGCGCGTTTCAACAAAGAATCAATGTCTTTATAGATTTGCTTGAAATCGTGGGCTGAAGAAACATGTAATTCAATCAGGCAGACATCATCATGGCTGGTGACAATTTTTGCCCCTGTCCCCGTTGCCAGCACCCGTTCAATCCGGGTGGAACCCTGTTCCGGCTGATAACTGCAACGCAGTTGTAGATCAATATCGCTGAGTGAAACCGGCTGCAATGTTCGGGTGTGGAGAACAGGCGCGGCCAAACGTGCCAATTCACTGGCTTCGTCCAAACGCAGCAACGGCAACAAACAGGCATCTTTAACTTTACGCGGATCGGCACTGTAAACCCCCGCTACGTCACTCCAAATTGTGACTTTTTGGGCTCCCGCCAAAGCGCCAACTTGGGTAGCAGAATAGTCGCTGCCATTGCGCCCCAATAATACCGTTTCCCCTTTCTGGTTACTGGAAATAAAGCCGGTAACCACTAAACGCTTATTGGGGTTTTGGATCAGTAATTGGCTAAGCAGAGGTTGAGATAAACTGACATCAACTTGTGGCTGAGCAATACGCTCTGCCCGCAGGAATTGACGCGCATCCAGCCATGCGCTAGGGATACCCTGATTTTCCAGCACTGCCGCCATTAAACGCGCAGACCAGATTTCCCCGTGACCGACAACTTCGGCGTATGTCATATCGGTGACAGGCTTATCCAACAATACGCTCAATCTTTCCAGATCAGCGACAAACATTGCATTTAGTTCTTCTGCAACTGTTTCGGGCAACAAGCCACGGATCAATTCTTGCTGGTAACGCCGCAAAGACTGCTGTATTTGATGGGCTGATATCCGGTCACTCTGGCTCAATTTAAGCCAATCAATCAATTGGTTGGTTGTACTCCCTGCAGCCGATACCACCATCAAATCACCCGGCAAGCTGTAGTTCGCCATAATTTCAGCAACCCGCTGATAACATTTCACATCAGCCAGGCTGCTACCACCAAATTTATGTAACTGACGGCCAGATCCCGTCCCCGCTGTTGCCCTTGTACTCATGATTACCTCGTTGCCGCTGCCTGAAACGCATTGTCCAGATCAGCAATTAAATCCTGACTATCTTCAATTCCCACAGAGACACGAAGAAGCGAATCCGTAATCCCTGCCTGAGCCCTTGCTTCTGCCGACATTCCCGCGTGTGTCATGGTCGCGGTATGAGAAATCAACGATTCCACACCACCGAGAGATTCAGCCAAGGTAAATAATTTTAACGTAGATAAAAAACGACGCATGGCCTGTTCATCACCATCCAGTTCGAAACTTAGCATCGCCCCAAAACCTTGCTGTTGCTTAACGGCAATTTCATGCCCTGGATGGTTCTTCAACGCAGGATAGAAGAGCTTTTTCACTTGGGGCTGTTGTTGCAAATAATCCGCAATGGCAACAGCATTGTTTTGTTGGAGCAGCACGCGGGCAGATAATGTACGAATGCCGCGCAATAGCAGATAACTGTCAAAGGCCGCAGCCGTCACGCCAATATTGTTTGCCCACCAAGCTAACTCTTCCGCGATGGATGGCTCCTTAGCGATAATTGCTCCCGCAATCAGATCAGAATGTCCATTCAAATATTTCGTGCAAGAATGCACGACTAAATCTGCCCCCAAATCCAATGGCTTTTGCAGTACAGGGCTTAAGAAAGTGTTATCAACCACAGCCAATGCCCCAATTTCATGGGCCAAGCCACAAATATATTGAATATCTACGATCCGTAACAAAGGATTACTCGGTGTTTCAATTAGCACCAGTTTGGGGTTTTTAGCTAACGCCTGTTTCAACGCTTGTTCATTTGACTGATCAACAAAAATCACATTGTATGCGCCACGCTTGCTTAGACTGTCAAACAGGCGATAACTCCCACCATAACAATCATGCGGAGCCACCAATAAATCCCCTGGTTTCAGAAATACGGTACAGAGCAGATGAATCGCTGACATGCCACTGCTGGTCATGATTGCGCCCGCACCTCCTTCCAGCTCGGCCAACACCTGTTGGACAACATCACGACCAGGATTGCCACGGCGCGAGTAATCATGCGCCCTGGGCTCATTGAAACCCGTAAAGTTGTATGTACTGGAAAGATAGATAGGCGGAACAACACAACCATATTGTTCATCAACATTTGAACCACTGTGAACCGCAATTGTCGCTTGCTTACATCCCATAACCTTTCACCATCATCGTTATTATTAGCGTCACGCAAGAATAACGACTGGAAAGATAGACGTCAATACATCTAGACATCCAAATTATTTTGCGGTTTAATACCACAATTCCATGGCTGTCATTACACTTTATATGTCTTCTGGTTATATTTTATAAATTAGTGCAGGCGGGGCGATATAGTCGACAGGCTAATTATGTTAGACTACTGCGTTATCGACATGAAAACAGATCAGAAATTCCTTCCAATTTCTAATCTCAATTACTTGATTCAAAAATTATTTAAGGTATCTCATGGCTGAGTGGAATGGTGAGTATGTCAGCCCTTATGCTGAACATGGCAAAAAAAGTGAACAGGTCAAAAAAATTACAGTTTCAATCCCACTAAAGGTATTGAAAATCCTGACTGATGAGCGCACTCGCCGTCAGGTGAACAATCTGCGTCATGCAACAAACAGCGAATTGCTGTGTGAAGCTTTTCTCCATGCGTTCACCGGACAGCCTCTGCCTAATGATAATGATTTACGCAAAGAACGCCATGATGAAATCCCGGAAGCAGCGAAAACCATGATGCGTGAGCGAGGCATTGATCCTGATACATGGGAATATTGATAACAAAAACGCCCGATGCAAAACATCGGGCGTTTTTGTTTTAACTCTCCGGCCTGTATGAACAACAGACAGGAAAAAGTCATTACTTTTTAGTACCTGGAACGCTGAAACGTTTGTTAAAGCGATCAACACGACCACCAGTCGCAACATCACGCTGCTTACCAGTGTAGAACGGGTGGCATTCACCACAGACGTCCAGGTTCAGATTGTGACCTACAGTAGAGTTAATTTTGATGACATTACCGCAAGAGCAAGTTGCAGTAATTGCTTCGTATTTAGGATGGATACCTTGTTTCATGGGAAACCTCTGTTCAGGCCGTGTCGCTATCCAGCCTTGTTTTGCTGCCAGACACCACACGTCGTGTTGATAAAAAATATGTATCGGTAATTTCTATACCAAAGGCGGCGGATCATACAGAATATCTGTTTATTGCGCAATGAAATCTACCGATTTGCTATGATACCCTTATCGCTATATGTTCTTTTATACGTTCTTTCATCTGGTCATTAATTATCCGGAAATCGCCTTATGACAGTTGTCCAGGTTGCATTGCCTGTCCCCCTAACCCGCACATTTGATTATCTACTGCCTACAGAGTTACCTTTACCGGCTATTGGAGTTCGAGTACTCGTGCCTTTTGGTAAGCGTAATGCGATAGGTATTGTCACTGGTATCGCAGACAGCAGCGAATTTCCACCTGAACAACTCAAGTCTATTGCTACGATTCTTGATGTCCAACCGCTTTTTCCTGACGATCTCTGGCAATTGCTTCAGTGGGCCGTCAGCTATTATCACTATCCGCTGGGCGAAGTGTTATTCCATGCTTTGCCTGTCTTGCTACGACAGGGAAAACCGGCAGAATTTTCCCCTCTCTGGCAATGGCAAGTCACTGAGGCAGGCCGCGAACTCCCGCTTACACAACTCAAGCGCTCCGCTAAACAGCAAAAAGCGTTGGCCGCTTTGCGCCAACGCCCTGTTTATCGTCACCAAGTCGCTGAATTGGCGTTAAGCGAAAGCGCACTGCAATCACTGAAAAAGAAATCACTGATTGCCCTGCATCCCATCCAACCAGAAACGGAAAATTGGCGTGAGCATTTTAAAACCATCGGCGAACGGTTAAAGCTCAATACAGAACAAGCTACCGCAATAGGCGCCATCCGTGCAGAAGATCAAACCTTTTCTCCGTGGCTACTGGCGGGGATCACGGGTTCGGGTAAAACAGAAGTTTATCTCAGTATACTGGAGAACATTCTTGCACAAGGTAAACAGGCCCTTATTTTAGTGCCAGAAATTGGTTTGACGCCACAAACTATCCGCCGGTTTCGGGAACGTTTCAATGCTCCCATTGATGTTCTGCATTCCGCCTTAAATGACAGCGAACGGCTAACAGTCTGGCTGAGAGCGAAAAGAGGGGAAAATGCCATCGTTATCGGTACACGTTCGGCTTTGTTTACCCCCTTTGCTCATCTGGGTGTCATTATTATTGATGAAGAACATGACAGTTCTTACAAACAGCAAGAAGGCTGGCGCTATCATGCTCGCGATCTGGCGGTATTCCGGGCGAAAAAAGAGGGGATTCCGATTATTATGGGTTCTGCCACCCCCGCACTGGAAACACTATATAATGTGCAACAGGGGAAATATCGCCAACTCACCTTAACTCAACGGGCAGGCCACGCCCAAGTAGCCACTCAGCATTTATTAGATCTGAAAGGCTTGCCATTGACGGTTGGATTATCTCAGCCGCTCATCAATCGTATGAGTGAACATCTCAAAGCTGACAATCAGGTCATTCTATTTCTGAACCGTCGTGGTTACTCTCCTGCCCTGCTCTGCCACGAATGCGGCTGGATAGCAGAATGCCAACGCTGTGATCACTATTACACCCTACATCAAAATAATCGCCACCTGCGTTGCCATCACTGTGACAGCCAGCGCCCAATCCCACGCCAATGCCCGCAATGTGGCACCACTAACTTAATTCCCGTTGGCTTAGGCACTGAGCAACTTGAAGATGGTATTACAAAACTGTTTCCCAATATTCCGGTTACCCGTATCGACCGTGATACCACCAGCCGCAAAGGTGCGCTGGAACAGCAACTAGCCGAAGTCCATCAAGGTGGAGCCCGCATCTTGATTGGTACGCAAATGTTGGCGAAAGGTCATCATTTCCCTGATGTTACGCTGGTCGCCTTACTGGACGTCGATGGTGCTCTGTTTTCTGCTGATTTTCGGGCCGCCGAACGTTTTGCCCAACTCTATACCCAAGTCTCCGGTCGGGCAGGACGAGCCGGAAAGCAGGGAGAAGTTGTCCTGCA
Organism: Xenorhabdus griffiniae; assembly: GCF_037265215.1. Taxonomy (NCBI): domain Bacteria; kingdom Pseudomonadati; phylum Pseudomonadota; class Gammaproteobacteria; order Enterobacterales; family Morganellaceae; genus Xenorhabdus; species Xenorhabdus griffiniae. The sequence continues at coordinate 4,602,090 of NZ_CP147737.1, forward strand.
AACCCACCATCCTGAGCATCCACTTTTGCAAATATTGTTGGAGAAAGGCTACGATGCCTTTGCCCAGCAAGCGATGGAAGAGCGTCAACAAGTTCACCTGCCACCTTTTGTAAGCCATATCCTGCTCCGCGCAGAAGATCACGATAATCAGCAAGCCCCCGCATTTTTGCAACAAATGCGTCAACTGTTTGAACATTATGCACAATCTGATAATCATTTATGGATCATGGGGCCAGTACCCGCATTACAGGCTAAACGTGGCGGTCGTTATCGTTGGCAATTGATGATTCAACACCCTTCCCGCATTTTTCTCCAGAAAATGATGACCGGAATTTACCCTCAAATCACTACATTGCCACAAGCACGTAAAGTGAAATGGAACATTGATGTTGATCCCAGCGAAAGTTGATAATTATTTCTTTAATTTGCGAAGCATCTCTAAGAAATGATGCATATCACACTTTTTATGCAAACAAAGTAACAGATGGATCGGTTAATCAGCTTAAAATGAACTTATTAATATAACTGTAGAAAATAATCCGCCAGCACTTCCTTCTCAGGCAAGACTGGCGTTTTTTAGCAGCCGGATAGCAATCGTTTCGCTGCCTGTAGAGAGTGAGGAATGAACTATGGAAAAAAAGAAGTGCACGGCGCTGGTAACCATGAAAGATGTTGCCAAAGTGGCTGGTGTTTCTACCGCAACTGTATCAAGAACATTAATGAATCCTGACAAGGTTTCTGCCCGTACACGCCAGAGGGTCGAAAATGCGGTGTTAGAAGTAGGTTATTATCCTCACAATCTGACCAAAAATTTACGGCGTAATGTATCCAGAACCATCTTAGTTCTTGTGCCCAATATCAGTGATCCTTTCTTTACTGAGGTCATTCGAGGTATTGAAGAAACCGCTACTGAACATGGTTACCTGGTGCTGATTGGTGATTGCAAGCATCAAAAGCAACAAGAACATGCGTTTATCAATCTTCTGATCACCAAACGCATTGATGGTATGGTGCTACTGGGTTCTAACATTCCTTTCGATGTTTCCAAAGAAGAACGCAAAAATCTGCCTCCCATAGTGATGGCCAATGAATTCTCACCAGAACTGGAACTCCCCACGGTCCATATTGATAACCTGACAGCCGCCTTCAATGCCACTCATCATTTGCAAAAATTGGGACACAAACGCATTGCCTGCATTACCGGACCGGAAACCATGCCACTGTGCCATTATCGCTTGCAAGGTTATATCCAGGCATTGCGGCGCACAGGGGAGGAAATTCGCGAAGAATATATTATCCGCGGTGATTTCACCCACGAAAGCGGAGCAATATTGGCGGAAACTTTGCTTACCTTACCAGAGCCTCCAAGCGCTATTTTCTGCCATAGTGATGTCATGGCACTAGGTGCAATGTGGCAAGCTAAAAAAATGGGGTTAAAATTACCAGAAGATCTTTCTGTTGTCGGTTTCGATAATTTAAATCTGGCTCAATACTGCGAACCCGCTTTGACCACGGTGGAACATCCCCGTTATGAGATTGGATATCATTCCATTCTGTTATTGCTGGAACAGCTTCAAGGCCGTTTGGTTTCTAAAGGTTCAAGATTATTGGAGGCAGAATTGATCATTCGTGCGAGCACTTGTTCGCCTAAAAGCTAGGCAAATAACGGCAGCTTGAGTAACATTAGTTACCTATTCTTTAATTTTTTAAATAACTCAGTGAATTAAACAGTGGCACAACGAGATTATGTGAGTCGCGGGCGTAGCAATCCCCGTCAGAAAAGTACTAGTAAGAAAAAAAATCAGGCTCAAGGATTACCCAAAACTACATTAGCCGTTGCAGTGGCCTTAGTGGTCATGTTTATTGGTGGACTTTATTTCATCGTACATAATAAACAGGAAAGAAATAAGCAGGAAGAAAGTGCACAAAATGCCTCACAGTCTCATCATCAAACCAAGGGGCATGGCCTGCCACCGAAACCAGAAGAGCGCTGGAGTTATATCAAGGAATTGGAAAATCGCCCTGTGAATGAATCTTCCATCCAGGAAAGCGATACAACAGTCAATAAACCACTCAACCAACTTCCTCAATTAACGTCTGAGCAGAAACAGCTACTTGAGCAAATACAAGCAGACATGCGACAACCGCCTATTTCATTAAAAGAGGTGCCTTATAACAGTGAACCGATCCCACGTTCGCGTGTGTTGATCACCCCTCCTGCGCAGCAACAGTATTCACCAGAACAAAAGTCGGCTACCGTGCCGGAAAAAAAGTCTTCCACTTCTTCCCAAGCCAGCACAAAGTCTGAGGTAAATGAGACGAAATTGATGCTACAATGTGGCTCTTTCCGCACAATGGAACAGGCGGAATCCGTCCGTGCCAGCCTTGCCTTCGCAGGAATTGAGAGTCAGATTACCACGAAAGACAATTGGAACCGTGTTGTACTTGGCCCCTATAAAAATAAAACCAGTGCTGAGAAAATGCGCGAACGTGTTGCAGTGGCCGGTGTACCTGGCTGTATTCTCCGTCCTGCCGGGGGTTGAAAAAGCGGAAAGCTCCCCCATCTTAATCTCTAATAATATACACATGGTGCTTTTATCAGCAGTGCGCAAGCAATTGTGGGATAGCAAATTAATGCTCCGTGTGTACCATCTTCTATTTTGTAACCAGGGGCTAACTCGTGACTACAATCGTAAGTGTTCGCCGTAATGGCAAAGTCGTCATCGGTGGTGATGGACAAGCAACAATGGGTCATACCGTTATGAAAGGCAATGTCCGCAAAGTACGCCGCCTTTACAATGACAAAGTCATCGCGGGTTTTGCCGGCGGTACTGCTGATGCTTTCACGCTGTTCGAGCTGTTTGAACGAAAACTCGAAATGCATCAAGGGCACCTGACCAAAGCAGCCGTTGAATTAGCCAAAGATTGGCGAACGGATCGCATGTTGCGCAAGCTGGAAGCCCTGCTTGCTGTCGCAGATGAAAATGCTTCTCTGATCATTACAGGCAATGGTGATGTGATTCAGCCAGAGAATGACCTTATCGCCATTGGTTCCGGTGGCTCATACGCACAGGCCGCTGCCCGCGCGATGCTGGAAACAACCGAACTCGGCGCCAGAGAAATCGCAGAACGCGCTTTAACTATCGCTGGCGATATCTGCATCTACACCAACCATAATCACAACTTCGAAGAACTGCCTTCGAAAGCGTAAGGATAGATAGTATGTCTGAAATGACTCCTCGCGAAATTGTCAGCGAACTAAATAATCATATTATCGGCCAGGACAAAGCAAAACGTGCTGTTGCTATTGCCCTGCGTAACCGCTGGCGTCGCATGCAGTTAGATGAATCACTGCGTTATGAAGTCACGCCAAAAAATATTTTGATGATAGGCCCAACCGGTGTTGGTAAAACCGAGATTGCCCGTCGTCTGGCAAAACTGGCCAATGCTCCCTTTATCAAGGTTGAAGCAACTAAGTTCACCGAAGTGGGTTATGTCGGTAAAGAAGTCGATTCCATCATTCGTGATCTCACTGACGTAGCAGTAAAAATAGTCCGTCTGCAATCCATTGAGAAGAACCGCTATCGTGCAGAAGAATTAGCAGAAGAGCGTATTCTGGATGTCCTGCTGCCACCAGCAAAAAATAACTGGGGACAGACTGAAACTCAAACTGAGCCGTCATCAACCCGTCAGGCATTCCGCAAGAAATTGCGTGAGGGCCAGTTAGACGATAAAGAAATTGAAATTGAAGTTTCGGCCGCTCCAGTTGGGGTTGAAATCATGGCACCTCCGGGCATGGAAGAGATGACGAATCAGTTACAATCCATGTTCCAAAATCTGGCAGGCCAGCGTCAAAAAAATCGTAAGATGAAAATCAAAGACGCCTTCAAGTTGCTGGTCGAAGAAGAAGCAGCAAAACTGGTCAATCCTGAAGAACTGAAACAGCAGGCAATTGATGCAGTTGAACAACACGGCATCGTTTTCATTGATGAGATCGATAAGATTTGTAAACGCGGTCAAACTTCCGGTCCAGATGTTTCCCGTGAAGGTGTTCAGCGCGATCTGCTGCCACTTGTCGAAGGTTGCACCGTTTCGACTAAACACGGCATGGTCAAAACTGATCACACCCTGTTTATCGCCTCCGGTGCATTCCAGGTTGCCAGCCCTTCTGATCTGATCCCAGAACTTCAAGGCCGCTTGCCAATTCGTGTTGAATTGCAAGCCCTGACCACCGAAGACTTTGAACGTATTCTGACCGAACCAAATGCTTCACTGACTGAACAGTACAAAGCTCTGATGGCAACGGAAGGCATGAATATTGAATTCACGCCTGACGGTATCCGTAAAATTGCGGAATCAGCATGGCAAGTTAATGAAACCACTGAAAACATCGGCGCTCGTCGTTTGCACACCGTGCTTGAGCGTATGATGGAAGACATCTCGTTCAACGCCAGTGAACGTCAAGGACAGACTGTCGAAATTAATGCCGATTACGTCAAAGAGCACTTGGACGAACTGGTTGCAGATGAAGATTTGAGTCGGTTTATTTTATAATCAGTCATATTATTGGTTTGATTAGAACCAATAATTCGTCGTACTTAGGCAAAATGGGGGGCTTTTAGCCTCCCGTTTTGCTATTTTCGATGGTATAAAATTTATTACATCAATCATAATGACAAACAGTGACAATATGAGCTCAACAACGTCTATCAGTCAGATGCAGGCATGGCTGGAAAGTTTACGCCCCAAAACGCTCCCGCTGGCCGTTGCTGCCGTCATAACGGGTTCAGCCCTTGCGTCATGGACCGGACATTTCAAATGGCCTGTCGCATTACTGGCTTTATTAACTGCGGCCCTGCTGCAAATTCTTTCTAACCTCGCCAACGATTATGGTGACGTCACCAAAGGCAGTGACACAGAAAATCGCATTGGTCCAAGTCGTGGTATGCAAAAAGGCCTGATTACCGCAAAGCAGATGAAAAATGCCTTGAAGCTCACTGTACTACTCTCTTGTTTATCAGGCAGTGCCCTGATTGCTGTCGCCTGCAATAACCCAAACGACATTATCGGCTTCTTGATCCTGGGATTACTGGCGATTGTCGCCGCTATCACTTATACCGTGGGTACGCGTCCTTATGGCTATCTGGGATTGGGAGACATTTCTGTTCTGATTTTCTTCGGCTACTTGAGCGTTCTTGGTACCTACTATCTGCAAGCCGGTACTTTTTCCATAAGCACCGTTTTGCCCGCAACTGCCAGTGGCTTACTTTCTGTGGCAGTCTTAAACATTAATAACCTACGCGATATCGAAAGTGACCGCCAAAACGGTAAAAATACGTTGGCTGTCCGATTAGGAGGAAAAAAGGCTCGCTACTACCATGCAGCCGTTCTGCTAACGGCCATGTTCTGCCTTGTCGCCTTCACGCTCCTATACCTAAATAATTGGTTTAGTTGGTTGTTTCTGCTTGCTTTTCCTCTGCTGTTAAAACATACGGTGCAAGTGCTGCGTGATCCAACCGCTGAAGGTATGCGTCCCAAATTGGTACAAATGGTCAAAGCAGCGTTATTGACCAATATTCTGTTTTCCATTGGATTGGTACTTAATTAAGTGAGTAAGAATCAATTTTACACATAGGTTTCAAGATTGATGGTTTTGCCAACACTGGCTTTAAAAGGATATACTGTCCGTTCCTTGCATAAACCAGACGTAAATCCCATGAAATATGATACTTCCGAACTTTGTGATATCTATCAAGAAGATATAAATGTGGTAGAGCCTATCTTCACCAACTTTGGTGGGCGTACTTCATTTGGTGGTCAAATCATCACAGTGAAATGTTTTGAGGACAATGGCCTCCTTTATGATTTACTTGAAGAAAACGGACATGATCGCATTTTGCTCGTTGATGGTGGTGGATCAGTACGCAAGGCACTCGTTGATGCAGAACTGGCCCAACTCGCTGTCAATAATGAGTGGGAAGGCATTGTTGTCTATGGCGCAGTGCGTCAAGTTGATTATCTCGCAGAGCTTGATATTGGCATTCAGGCAATGGCTGCTATTCCTGCTGGCTGTAATAGCGAAGGGGTGGGAGAAAGTGATACCAGAGTGAATTTTGGTGGCGTCACATTCTTCTCTGGTGACTATCTCTACGCAGATAATACTGGCATTGTCTTATCCGATTTCCCTCTGGAAATTGATGAAAAGCTCAGTTAAAGGTATATAAAAAAGGGCGCAATGATCGCCCTTTTTCAGCTAAGCCATTGGATACCTTATTGTACATCTTCCATCTTACCCAACAGTGTGCGTAAGCGTTCTTGCCATGCCGATTGTTCTTGTTTGAGCTGCTCATTTTCACGTACCAGAGAATCACGGCTATCTGCCATATTCTGGACATCCTGAGATAAAACGGCATTCTTTTCTTTTAATTCTTCAATTTCCATTTGCAGCAAAGTGATGGTATCAATCGCCTGCTGAACTTTAGATTCTAGCTTCTCAAAAACTTCAAATGACATTCTAAGGCCCCTCTTGTAAGCAATGTTGTTGATTGTATTTAGCCTATTAACATCTGTCTAGTTTCATCCTTGCAATGTGCGGCATAACGCGAAATATAATGACCAAACCCAAATGTCTGTAAGATCACATTTCCAAGCTCAATAAAACTGCAAATAAATGCGAATTCGCTCATTTTGTTGACGCAACACGCAGATTTCAATTTCGCTATTTCTCGTTTACGCGCATTAACGATAAATTCACAGACACCTTTTTCTTAACACATAAGAAATGACTAATAATTAATCTCTTCCCTGTACTTTTTTATAGGATATAGAAATGAGCCAGACCACAACTCCAACCTTATCAGGTCAATGCATTTCCGAATTTCTCGGTACTGCGTTGCTCGTTTTTTTTGGCTTAGGCTGTGTTGCTGCTGCCCGAATCGCCGGAGCACAACTGGGTTTATGGGAAATCAGCATTATCTGGGGCTTTGGTGTTGCCCTGGCAGTTTATCTCACTGCCGGCATTTCAGGCGCACATCTTAACCCCGCAGTGACCATTGCATTATGCCTATTTGCCAATTTTGACAGAAAAAAAGTGCTACCTTATATCATTGCCCAAATGCTCGGTGGCTTTGTCGCGGCACTCATTATCTACATGATGTATTACAACCTGTTCCTCGATTATGAGCAAGTCCACAACATCGTTCGCGGCTCGCAGGAAAGCCTCTTTACTGCGGGGGTTTTCTCCACTTACCCCGCTGCCCAGATCTCCGTGTTTCATGCGTTTATCGTTGAAGTTATTATCGCGGCCGTTCTGTTATGCCTGATCCTGTCCCTGACCGATGATGGTAATGGCATCCCACGAGGACCATTAGCACCTTTGTTAATCGGGATTCTTATTGCGGTTATCGGTGGCTCGTTTGGCCCACTGACTGGATTTGCCCTGAACCCAGCCCGTGATTTCGGCCCCAAATTAGTTGCTTACTTGACCGGCTGGGGAGACATTGCCCTAACCGGAGGCCGAGATATTCCTTATTGCCTTGTTCCGTTGGTAGCCCCTATCGTTGGCGCGATTTTAGGTGCTTTTGGCTACCGCAAACTGATTACTCGCCATTTACCGCGCGAGATTTAAAATACATAAAACCAGGTTATAGTTATGACAACAGAAAATACTACAGAAAAAAAATATATTGTTGCTCTGGATCAGGGCACGACCAGTTCACGCGCCGTTGTACTTGATCACAATGCCAATATTGTCTGCATCTCACAGCGTGAATTCCCACAAATCTATCCCAAGCCTGGCTGGGTGGAACACGATCCAATGGAAATCTGGGCAAGCCAAAGCTCTACCTTAGTTGAAGTCTTGGCAAAAGCTGATATTCGCTCTGATGAAATCGCCAGCATTGGTATTACAAACCAACGAGAAACAACTATTATCTGGGAAAAAGAAACCGGTAAACCGATTTATAACGCGATTGTATGGCAATGTCGCCGAACAGCAGATATTTGCACCAAACTGAAACAAAAAGAGGGGCTGGAAGAATACATCCGCCATAATACAGGTTTGGTGCTTGATCCTTACTTCTCCGGTACGAAAATAAAATGGATTTTGGACAACATTGAAGGCGCCCGTCAGCGTGCTGAAAATGGTGAACTTTTATTCGGTACAGTCGACACATGGCTAGTCTGGAAAATGACTCAGGGGCGCGTACATGTGACCGATTACACTAATGCCTCCCGCACCATGCTGTTTAATATCCATAATCTGGAATGGGATCAAAAAATCCTTGAAGAGTTAGGCATACCTCGCGTGATGCTGCCTAAAGTGGCCGCGTCCTCGGAGATCTATGGCCAAACCAATATCGGCGGTAAAGGCGGCACTCGTATTCCTATCGCGGGTATCGCAGGCGACCAGCAAGCCGCTTTATACGGGCAACTGTGTGTAAGCCCCGGAATGGCAAAAAATACTTACGGCACTGGCTGCTTCCTGCTCATGAACACCGGCAAAGACGCAGTACGCTCTAATCATGGCCTGTTGACAACTGTTTGTTGTGGCCCACGCGGTGAAGTTAATTATGCACTGGAAGGTGCCGTCTTTGTTGGTGGCGCATCCATTCAATGGTTGCGTGATGAACTGAAACTCATTGCAGATGCCGCAGATTCAGAATACTTCGCGACCAAGGTCAAAGACAGCAATGGTGTTTATGTTGTTCCTGCTTTTACTGGCCTTGGCGCACCATATTGGGACCCTTACGCCCGTGGCGCTATTTTTGGCCTGACCCGCGGCGCTAATAGCAACCACATTATTCGTGCTACATTAGAATCCATCGCTTACCAAACCCGCGATGTTTTGGACGCTATGCAAGCTGATGCAGGAACTCGCCTGCAAGCCCTACGCGTCGATGGTGGTGCTGTCGCCAACAACTTCCTGATGCAATTCCAGTCCGATATTCTTGGCACTCGGGTAGAGCGCCCTGAAGTACGTGAGAGCACAGCTTTAGGCGCGGCTTTCCTTGCAGGTTTAGCCGTTGGTTTCTGGCGAGATTTAGATGAAGTGAAAAGTAAGGCGGTAGTCGAAAAAGAATTCCGTCCAAGTATCGAAACAACTGAACGCAACTATAAATACAATGGCTGGAAAAAAGCCGTTGCCCGCGCCCAAGAATGGGAAGATCGCGCTTAACCGCAAGATATTGAGCAAGTGAGATAAAGGCTCTGGCATCTAAGATTGTTGCCAGAGCTTTTTTAAACACTATCGTTTCTACAAAGCCGTATGTTCTTGACGCTGGAACCGCTGTGAAATAGGCAGCCAACAAAACAAAATCAACAATGACATGGAAAACATCAACATCCCAACACTAAATTGGCTATTTTGCGGTAGCATCGCCGACAGCCATGTTGCCACACCTGAACCGACATTCTGTAATCCCCCGACCAAAGCACCCGCTGCTCCTGCCAGATAAGGGAAGGGTTCCATCGCTCCCGTCGTTGCGAGTGGGAACAACATACCTGCGCCAAAAAAGAACAATGCAGCCGGTATCAACAAGGTCCAGATATTCATGATGCCAAACCAACCAGGCAACCACATCAAGATACCCGCCAGCAAGCAACAGGTCACAGAGCGCCACATGAGCCGATAAAATGTTTTCCCTTCTCGTCCCGCATACCATGCCCCAAAAAACGCCGCTGGGATTGGCAGAATAAACAAGATGCTAACTGTCAGGCTATCCAACCCCAAAACAGCGCCCATCAATACACCGCTACTGGCTTCAAAAACGGCAATCCCAGCCAGACCACCCACCAACATGATCAGGTAAGAAACAAAAGAACCCTGCGAGAGTAATTGGTGGAAAGAAACCAGCATCGTGCTATGTGCAGTCCCTGTGGGACGAGTCTCCGGTAAATGCCGGGCCAGTAAGAAAGCAACGACAGCCCCTAACATCAATAGAAATAAGTAGCAGGATCGCCAACCAAAATAGTGAGCAATCATTCCGCCAATCATGGGAGCGGCCAGAGGACTAACCAATATAGCCATATTCAGCAAGCTATTGGCATAACGTAACGTCATGCCAGTATATAAATCCCGCGGCATAGTACGCACCATTACGCCTGCCACGCCAGTGCCCAATCCCTGTAATGCACTCGCAATCACCAGTACCAGCAAGTTTGGAGCAAACAGGGCACATATCGTTGCCCCCAGATAAATCGACATGCCGACCAAAATTACAGGACGACGTCCCACCTTGTCAGATAGCGGCCCATAAAAAAGTTGTGAAAATCCGTAAGAAAACAGATATGCCGCCATCACCTGCTGAACTTCTCCCGCTGGTTTATTAAGATCACTTGCCATATCAGCAATAACTGGTACATAGATTGTTTGCGTCATCTGCCCTACAGCGGCCAGGGCAATTAACATCAACAATAAATTAAAGTGTTCTATTTTTTTCATCGCACTTTATTCAACCACTCATTACAAACAGCCATAGTGAACCCCTCAAGCCCTTAATAAAGAACCTGATAATTAACTTCACTATACCAATCGCCTTTCAAGATGCGTCTTATATCTCCCCGCTAGCGGGGAGATATAAACAATCACCTTGATTTGCAAGCTGCAACTTGGAGTTGGGTTGGTATAGATAGATCATTTGGTAAATCTATATTTTTTCTTTGCAGTATACAATTTTATATGAAGAAAAAATTACAGATATATCACCCATATATGTCAATAAAAATGTACATATTAGACCATGATATTGGCAAAAACCCAGTTAATCGAACTGTAACACGTAATCGATAATTCTATCTCATGTAATCACGTAGAATCGTTACAAAAAATCATCAATTTGTGTAGAGAGGTTAATCGTAATGACAAACTGGGTTACAGGAAAAGTTACCGACATAACCAACTGGACTGATTCGCTTTTCAGCATCAAAATTCATGCACCAATAGAAAAATTCACTGCCGGACAATTTGCAAAACTTGCCCTAAAAATTGGGGAGGAACGTATCCAACGGGCTTATTCCTATGTCAACGCTCCCGATGACAATAATCTGGAATTTTATTTGGTTACCGTTCCTGAAGGAAAACTCAGTCCTCGATTGGCTGCACTAAAAATTGGTGATGAATTACTGGTAACAGAGAAAGCGGCTGGTTTTTTCGTTCTTGATGAGATCCCTGACTGCCAAACACTCTGGATGCTTTCCACTGGCACCGCTATTGGACCTTACCTTTCCATCCTCCAGCAAGGAACCGATCTGGAACGATTCGAAAATATCGTTTTGGTTCATGCTGCCAGATGGGGAACGGATTTAAGCTATTTACCGATGATGCAAGAATTAGAGAAAAAATTTCAGGGTAAACTGAGAATACAGACCATCGTCAGCCGAGAAAAATGGCCAAATTCACTTATGGGCAGAATTCCAGCATTAATTGAAAATGGCGAATTGGAATCGGCTGTTGGTTTACCCATTCAGGCAGAAAACAGCCATGTCATGCTGTGCGGGAATCCCCAAATGGTCAGGGATACCCAGCAACTACTAAAAGAGCAGCGTAATATGGCAAAACATCTGCGTCGTAAACCAGGCCATATCACCAGCGAGCAATACTGGTAATCAGTTTTCCTTGGCAGAAATATAATCAACCGTTTCTGCCATCTCACCAAAACGATTAGCGCCTTCTGTACCACGGAATACACCACAATCCAATATCATCATGACAAAAATCAGGGTTGGAACAAAACGACCAATTCCCCACTGCCATATTGGTGCCATTGCGTTCCAGTCAAGGGACAACAATATCCAGGCCAGTACACATAGTAACATCCAGCCACCCCGTTTATTCCGGTCATGCAGGCGCTTCGAAAAAATTGCCGCAGTTGGATACAATAGCAAAGCAACACCGACCGCCGCATAATTCATGGGGAGGAGATCCATTCCATGCAGTGTCAGAAGGATAAAGATCAAGGCGAAACAAATAGCTATGCCGATCCAAAACTCTCGCCTTCCAATTCGGCCTTTGAATGAAAATCCCCATTGTTGTAATGTCATGTACTCTTTTCCAATTGTGGATGCTGTTTTTCCAGGATTTAACTCAGTGAGTAATTAAAATGAAAACAGGCATAAATAAACTTCTGGTGACAATTTTAATCGCTTTTAGCATCGGTTTACCATTCTCAGCCGCTGCCGATGAGTCTTCAGTCACACCAGAAATAAACTCACCGTTAATGTATCTGCTGCCAGATTCCCCTACTTTCGAAGACACCATCCCTGTCTTTCGGGAGAAATTCAACAAAAAACACCCGGATACTCCTCTGTACGAATATCGGGTGATTGCAAGCACAGATATTTCTCAACCTTTCATCCGTGCCGCCAGTAAAATCAATGACAAAATTTACTCTTCAGCGGTACTGGAACGAGGCAGCGAAAAAATTAAAAGTCTGCAAATTACCTTGCTGCCATCACAAAATAAACGAGAAGATGAACAAAACCGTATACTGGCAAAGCAATATATCACAGCCCTGATCAGCCAATTCGAACCGACCTTTTCTCCTGAACAAGCCAACATTCAATTGGAAAGGCTTTTGCAGACAGCAGAAAACCGAACTGCTTTCAGTCAAAAAATGGGAGCAATGCGCTATATCATCGTAAACAGCAGCGAAAATATAATGACCTTCGCAATTGAACCGATTAAGCTATCGTTATCTGACACAGCAGCAAATGAAAATTAGTGACACAACGCAGAGCTATTCGCGTTGATGATCTTTATACTGTCGGGATTCCACTTACAGGGAATGACACCACCATAATGTCATTCAAAGAAAGAATATTCATTCAGTTCGCAATTTGATTATTTTCTGGTTGGAGGGAAAAATATGCGACATCCATTAGTTATGGGTAACTGGAAATTAAATGGCAGTACCCACATGGTTAACGACCTGATTGCAGGCCTGCGTAAAGAACTGAGCAACGTTGACGGCTGTGACGTCGCTATCGCACCACCAACAGTTTATGTTTCTCTGGCAAAAAATGCCCTGGCTGGTAGCCGTATCGCTCTGGGTGCACAAGATACTGGCGTCAATCTTTCTGGTGCCTTTACGGGCGAAACCTCCGCAGAAATGCTGAAAGACGTCGGGGCAAAATATATCATTATCGGCCACTCTGAACGCCGCACTTACCACAAAGAAAGCGACGAATTCATCGCGAAGAAATTCGCAATCCTGAAAGAGCAAGGCTTGATCCCTGTCCTGTGCATTGGCGAAACTGAACAAGAAAATGAAGCCGGTCAGACTGAAGCTGTTTGCGCGCGACAAATCGATGCCGTTCTCAACACGCTGGGCGCGGAAGCATTCAAAGATACGGTTATTGCTTATGAGCCAGTTTGGGCAATCGGCACAGGCAAATCCGCCACACCTGCTCAGGCTCAGGCCATCCATAAATTTATCCGTGACCATATCGCCAAACAGGATGCAGCTATCGCTGAACAGGTCATTATTCAATATGGCGGTTCAGTTAACGCCAGCAATGCAGCAGAGCTGTTCACCCAACCGGATATCGACGGTGCTCTGGTCGGTGGCGCATCACTGAAAGCTGATGCCTTTGCTGTTATCGTAAAAGCCGCAGCAGAAGCGAAAAAAGCGTAAGCTTTTAATCAAGACAGAACCGCCACGCAGTATCACTTGTGGCGGTTTTCTATCCAAAATGAGTTTAATGATTAACGCCGGATAATGTCGTCAAATGTTCCGCCTGTGGCAAAATGTTTTTTCTGAGCGTTCTCCCAACCACCAAAAACCTCATCAATCGTAAAAAGCTTCAAATCAGGAAAAACCGCGTGGTATTTTTCTGCAATTGCTTTATCACGAGGACGATAATAGTTTCTGGCGGCAATCTCCTGCCCAACCGGAGAATAAAGATATTTCAGATATGCTGTTGCCAGCTCACGCGTTCCTCGCTTATCAACCACCTTATCGACAACAGAAACCGTTGGCTCTGCCAGAATAGAAATGCTCGGCGTCACAATTTCAAACTTGCCCTTGTCCAACGCATTAATTGCCAGTAACGCTTCGTTTTCCCAGGCAATCAATACATCACCAATTCCGCGCTCCACAAACGTATTCGTTGCACCGCGTGCGCCGGAATCCAGCACTTCAACATTTTTATAAAGTGCTTTCACGAATTCTTTAGCTTTAGCCTGATCTTGGTTGTTATGCGCCAGACCATATCCCCAGGCAGCCAGATAATTCCAACGTGCTCCACCAGAAGTTTTCGGATTCGGCGTAACCACCGCAACATCTGGACGAATTAAATCCGACCAATCCTTTATCTGTTTAGGGTTTCCTTTTCTCACTAAAAAGACAATGGTTGATGTATAAGGTGCTGAATTATCTGGCAGGCGCTGAATCCAATTCTTATCAATGCGCCCATGCTCTGCAATGGCATTCACATCATAAGCCAGTGCCAACGTCACAACATCCGCCTGAAGACCATTGATAACAGAAGTTGCTTGCTTGCCTGAACCGCCATGTGATTGGCGGATTTTTACATCATCCCCCGTTTTGTTATGCCAGTATTCGCGGAATGCCTCATCATACTGCTGGTAAAATTCACGTGTCGGATCATAGGAGACGTTCAATAATTGCCGCTCTTTTGCCCATGCACTGTTGGTTATCGCCAACGCCACCAAGAATAACGCCGATACCACATACTCTTTTGTCATCGCCCATCTTGAGCCTCTATTTATACCCCTTGCATCCACGATAATATTTCCCCTAAGTTATTATGATTTCTCCATAAAAACTGACAGAAAGTGTTATGACGCAGAAATAATTTTAAATTTCTGCTTATGCATAAGAAGAATATGAGGAACGAGACAGCCAGAGCATATGGCTGTCTCCACAAGAGGATCTTACAGATAAGAAAGGATTAGTAGAGTTTCTTCGCGGTTTCCAGCCACTCTTTCTTAAAGACACGCTGCATATTTTGCACTGCATCAATGATATCGTGATGAACAAGTTTCTCGTTCTGGATACCAACACAACGACCGCCGTGCCCTTCCAGCAGCAGTTGAACAGAGTATGCCCCCATACGGGAAGCAAGAATGCGGTCATAAGCGACAGGCGCACCACCACGCTGGATATGTCCTAATACCGTCGCACGGGTTTCATGGTGGGTTTCTGCCTCAATATATCTCGCCAGCTCAGCGACATCACAAACATGTTCAGTTATAGCTACAATCGCGTGACGCTTGCCTTTTTCAATCCCTGCTTTAATTTCAACCAGCAATTCCTCACGATCGAACGGAACTTCATTTTCAGGCAGAACAATAAACTCGCATCCACCCGCGATTGCCGCTGACAAAGTTAAATCACCACAATAACGTCCCATCACTTCAACAATCGAAATTCGTTTGTGGGAAGTTGATGTATCACGCAAACGGTCAATCGCTTCAACCACCGTTTCTAACGCCGTGAAATAACCAATGGTGTAATCTGTACCCGCAACGTCGTTGTCAATCGTTCCAGGCAAACCAATACAAGGGAAACCTGCTTCGGTCAGCTTTTTCGCCCCCAAATAAGATCCATCCCCTCCAATCACCACCAACGCATCAATCCCATTTTTGCGCATGTTTTCAATAGCAATTTCCCGAACCTTATCATCCCTGAACTCTGGGAAGCGGGCTGATCCCAAAAACGTACCACCGCGGTTAATCATGTCGGAAACACTAAAGCGATCAAGCTTCTTCATGCGGTTTTCATACAACCCCAGATAGCCATCATAAATACCATAGACTTCCAACCCTTCGGTTAAAGCGGCACGAACAACACCACGAATAGCGGCGTTCATGCCAGGCGCATCACCGCCACTCGTTAAGACTCCGATTCTTTTAATCTTGTTGATCATGATGACCTCTGACTTGTAGATATAATATTTGAGAAACCTGATTGTCACTGCATTAGCTGAATTGATTCAACTCTAACTATAATACGGAAAAACACCCAGTCTGCATCAAGATTATGTCTGTTTTTTGATGTTCTTTTGATTATGAATAAATTCCCCTTCAATCCCAGCGGTTTTTATGCTCTTCAGACACAACAGAGCAGGGATCTTGGTGAATAATAATATCGGCACCTGGGAATCTACTCCGCAATTTATTTTCAATCCCATCTGCCAGAGCATGAGCTTGCACCAATGGCAAATTATCATCTATCTCCAGATGGAACTGGATAAAACGAGTTGGACCTGATTGACGAGTCCGCAGATCATGTCCACCGGCTATACCTGGATAATTTTGGATGATCTCAATAATCTCCTGTCGCTCTTCATCTGGCAAGGCGCGATCAAGCAAAGACTGTACAGCATCATAGCCCATCCGTAACGCACTATAGAGAATATAGCCCCCAATCCCCAAAGCAAAGAGGGCATCTGCGCGTTTAAAACCATACAGACTCAAAAGCAACGCCAGCAAAATCGCCCCATTCATTAACAGGTCGGATTTATAATGCAGCATATCCGCACGGATTGCCTGACTTTGCGTTTTACTGATCACCCATTTCTGAAACATGACTAAACATATTGTGGAGACCAAAGCAATGACGATGACCCATATGCCTATCGTCGCGTGTTCCAATGGCTTAGGGGAATACAGATGCTGGAAGCCGGTCAAAAACAGGAAAATTGCCGAACCAGAAATAAACATACTTTGCGCTAAAGCCGCCAGCGACTCAGCCTTACCGTGTCCAAAAGTATGTTCTTCATCAGCAGGTTGAAGTGAATAGCGCACAACAAAAAAATTCGTCAAGGAAGCAGCCAAATCAACCAATGAATCCACCAGCGCCGCCAATAAACTCACCGATCCCGTCAACCACCAGGCAAAAATTTTCACGATTAACAACACACTCGCCAATACCGTTGCCACCAACGCAGCGGAACTGACCCATCGCCCATAATTTATATCCATTGACTACCGCCTTTGGGTTATTCTGTCTCAGGTATAAAAATAGCGCGTTATTCACAGTCCAGTGAATCTGAACGGCATTAAGAGGGTTAACATGAAAACGCGGTTTAATGAACTTGACGGCCCTATAAGCTAAAAAATTTCGTTTAAACTCAAGTAAGTTGAGAAAAATCATAATCATGGTAGGGTAAACAAAAGTGATAAAACCCAGTGTTAATGATTGAAAATCACTCACAATCAGCATCTTGTGATTGGATTTTTCAATGCAATAAAACGCAAATGTGATGAAAACCACTGTGGAGAGAGCATGATCCGCTGACCTAGCTCGTTTAATGGTCATGCTCCCAATAGTTAGATCTGTTATGAAAGATAGTATTCACGCTCAATGAACGTACCGACCACTTTGTCATGCATCTCTTCGGATTTGGAATAACCTATTGTCTTTCTATTCAGCCTCTTTATCCGGATACGAAGCGTAAGATTTGTTCTCTCAATACGTTGGGTAAATTTCTTTCCCGTGAGGTGTTTTTCTTTAGGCAGACAATCGTAAACGGCATAATCATCTGTACAGTAAAACCGGATAGTAAAAGGAGACAAGAGAGCCAGCGTTGATTTTTCTTATTACCGACAAAGGACCACTGCTCGTCTATTTCACAAACAAAATGAATCTCACTGCCCGCAAGCGGCAGCGTAGTTACTTGTCTTGGTGTGAGCTTTTTAATGTGCGAATGACGGTGTTAATGCCGACGTTCAGAACCCGAGCCGTGTCCCTAACACCGGCGTTATTCATGTCCATATCAATAATTCGCTCTTTCATACCGGGATGGCAGGCTTGATAGGTATAGTGCAGTTGGAAGGTTTTGCGACAGGCATAGCAGTGATAACGAGGATGTCCAGTACGTCCTTTTCCATGCCCTTTAACCTCGTCTGTTTTATGACAGTAACGACAAATTACCTCCACTTTAGCCATATCTCACCCAGAATAAAAAGTAGGGAGTTTATCACAAGATCTAATCATTGGGAGCATGACCGCATATCAAACAGAAAGGAGAGATACGGGTTATTCCCTACCGGAAAAACAGTCGAAAATCAGATTGATAAATGTTTATATCGTTATCGCCATTTAGTCGAAAATGTGTTCGCCAGAATTAAACATTTTCGTGCAATAGCAATAAGATACAACAAGCTTGAGCGAAATTATGCCAGCCTGTTAGCGCTGGAGTTTATCATTATTTGGTTACCGATGTGGGTTGATTAAATTATGAACTTAAAAAATCAACAGGCCCTACTCATATTCTTTGAGATCGTAGCGATCAGGTGGCGGGAACATTCCAACATATTTTGGATATCACTATAGCTATGGCCAGTCTTCAATAGGCTATCCTTCTAACACGTTGAGTGGTTTACATTTTTAGTTTCTGTATCGGGAAGTAAGATTGCTGAGTGAATAAAACCTAATTAAAGTAAGGCGCTGGATAAAATACCAGCGCTTTGTCATTAATCTGATAACGCTTTATTTTTTCATAGCGAGCCACTGAAATTATTTTCGATTAAGAAAATAACAGATGAAGGCAAAGGCTAATGCAAGTCCAGCCAAAAATAACATTAGAGTTTGATAACCTTGGAGCAATGTATTGAAGCGGGCTAACAAAAATACAGCGAAAGCGATACCACAAGCTCCCCCTACATTATGAATAGTCCAAGAGGTTCCCATGGCAACAGTGGGATAATGAACCACCAAGCATTTACCTGTGTTGAGGCGAGAGCAAGGAAAATGGCAGAGGCCACAAACAGTAGCAAGCCAATTAAAATGATCCGTTGCGGGCCAAATTTTTCACTATGATTACCTACCCAAGGAGATGTTAAGGCAAACATGATTGTAGCTGGTAATAAGAACATCCCTATCTCAATATCATTTTTCCCCAATTGTCCTGCGAAAAACATAGGTAATGTAAGCAGAATTGTGCAATAGAAAAAAGCGAGAAAAAATGTTGCAAGTAGTGCAGAAACAAAACGCATTTTGCGGAAAAAATGGAATTCAACAATTGGCTCTGGTGTTTTTAACTCATGCCATATAAAGATAAACAATGCTATAACTGCAATAACCAATAGACTCCATTGTTGCAGGGAATTTCCATCCAAAGAGAAATAACTAACTAAATTTATTAAAAAAATACATATTTAAATTAATGAGTTTTTTATCTGTAACGGATTTTTATATCATATATTATTCCAATAAATGACTATGTTTCTTGTATTTTGATTATATTATTGTGGTTTGAGTTAACTAATTAGTCACAATGACAATTAATCCTCGCCCCGATTGGGAGCGAGAGATGAGACTTACCTCAATGTAAAATCAAGTGTCAGCATAACATTAGGCTCTATACCTGCTGGTATAGGGCCAACTGAATTGGCACTATTGATCGCATCAAGTGCGGCATTATCCAGTGTGCTATTGCCGGAGGAATTAACGACCTTGGCGGCAGTTAAGGTGCCGTCACCTAGCAGGGTAAAGCTGACTGTGACTATACCTTGTTGTTTCATCCTCTTTGCCCTGCGAGGATAGCGTTTATGGCGTTCTATTTCTTGCCGCAGTCTTGCCGAATAATTGTCTACTTCACTATTTCCTTGTCCCACCAAAGGTTGTGATGTTGCCGCGCGGCTCATACTGCCTTCTGAATTAGCCTGATCGTTACCGTGCGTTTCCTGCTCTGTCTGATTGCCTTTCTCTACCTGTGGTGATTGGGTGGTTTTCTTTTCTGCCACTTCTTGCGGTTTTTCTTTCGGCTGCTTTTGGCGTTTCTTAGGCTTATCGGCCGTTGGCGGTTTTGCTACCTTATTTTCAGGGTGAATGGCTCTATCCAGTACAAGTTCTGGTTTTGTTGGTGATTCCGGTGCGGACAAACGTGGAGATGGAGGAGAAACAGGCTCTGGCTTATTTTCCCACGATGGGGCAGCAACCATCGTAATGGATAACCCCATAGTAGAAGCGTTATTGTTGATATGATGTGCCGCGTCATCATCATATGAAGTATGTCGGTTAAACAGCCATATCAGACTGGTATGCAATAAAATGGCGATTAAGATACCAACCAGCACTCCCCTTCTGGGCATCAATGGAAAACAAGCGGCTGGATTGTCTAATATGGCTGTGTTGGTCATACGATCCTCTCATCAAGCCCCTAAAATTGGCTGGTCAAACTGAGTTTAAAAGTTCTGCCCGGCGCTGGAATCATCGAACGTGTCAGCGGATCGAGATAGTAGCGGTTAGTTAGGTTTGTGCCAGTTAACTCTATGGATATAGCCGGAGTGATTTGATAGTTGATATAGGCATCAACCGTAAACACCGGATTCCAGCGCATTGGGTTATTAGACTGTCCTTTATAAATATCCGGTAAGGCATTCATCAGCCATTTTTCATCTTTATTTTCTGCCTTACTGTGATAGAGCATTCGGCTGCCTAGCTCCAGTTTTTCATCAAACAAGCGGCCGCCGACGCTCAGGTTAGCTGAGTATTTAGGCTGAATAGAGGTACGTAAATAACCGCCAGGGAAACCACCATCAATACATTCAGGTATACCATAACGATTCTGGGAATCCAGTATCATGACAGAGTTATTGTCACAGACCTTGTTTTTCATGTTATAGACCAACCCCATATCGGCAAAGAAACTGCCGTTGTCATAACGTGCTTGTAGTTCCAAACCAGCCAATTTTTGTTTGTCCAATTGGGAGAATTTATAGGTAGTGTCCCGGTCGAACACATTTTCAATGAGGGTGTTGTAATAGGAGAGTTTGATATCGGCATGGCGTTCAGCTTTGACTAATTGGCTGACATCGTAGACTAAGCCAACTTCCGCGGTTTTGGCGCGCTCAGGCTTAAATTTATGACCTATTTGGTTGGTTGGAGAGCCTGAAAAACCGACGGTATCTTCAAAAATGCTGGGCATTCTTACCGCTTCGGCATAACGGGCGTAAATACGGAAATCGTCGGTGACATAGGCCGTCGCGGAGAAAGTGGGTGCCCAAGCGTGATCCTTACGTTTTGGCGCAGTTTCCCAGAGATCGTCAACAGCAGGGCCTTGTACGCCAGTAGCGTCAGCTCTCTCACCGTATTCATATTTATAGACTTCTTTGCCGCTTATTGGGTCAATAACCTTTTCATTCATGTCTAATTGGCCATTGAAATAGAGGTTACCGCTTTTACTGAGCTTGCCATTACTAGGATCGTACTTCCAAGTGAATTTTTCATTAACCATCCAATGATCCTGTCCACTGCGATCGGTTTTAAGAGCCATTTCTTTTATTTTATTACGTAATTCTCTTTTTTCTTTTCTACTCAGATTGGAATATTCTTTACCCCATCTTTTATTAATATAATAAGCTTCTTCTGTTGTTGGTACTCGCCAATAACTTATTTCATGTCCAATGGTTTCCCGTTGTTTCTGATAATGGCTATCTTTTACGGCACGCCGTTCATTAAGCAAATCATCTTGAGACCAATAAGAAACACGCTTGGCTCCTGCATTCAGTTCCAGCCATGAAGCTGGTCGCCAGTTAAAGTTAAAGGCGAGATTGATTTCCTGACGTTGTCCTTTCCGTGTCGGTGACTGATCGAAATATAGATTAGGTGAATCATAATCATCATTGGAATCAAGGCGTTCCCGTTGGAAATTTCCCATTAAAGTCAGTTCTAAACTCGGGTGCAGGGTAAATTTATTGGAAATATCGATACCCCAACGATTGTTTTGAGAATGGGTGAGAGCGGTATTGATCAATGTGCCATCGATATTGGCGTTTCTGCCCTTAAGACCATCTTCCCAACGCCAGTCTCTGTCAACAGGAGAGCGCGGATATCCTCCGGCGGTGTTGGTATTGCTGGTAGTGCGAGTTGCCCATAAGTTCATGTCGAAGTCGACATAGGGGTTATTCTCAGGCTGCCATTTATAGGTCAGGTTGGCAGCTTTCTGGAGAACTTTCGCTAATGGCCATTGAGGAACTTTATTTTCTTCGGGTATGACCCAGCCTAAGCGTGAAGGCATGATATCGCCAAATTCCATATGGGTATTGCGAACCCCCAACTGTAGAACCTGATCTTCGGTGAAACGCCAAGTATTTTTAATTAATACAGAACGCATTTCACTGGAAGTATTGGGAACTTCATTGCCGGGGTGATAGATACGAGCGGCAAAAGGCAGATAGGGGTCCAGTGTTGTCTGGACATTTTTCATGAGCTCCCTGTCGTTTTCCGTAATGAGTTCATCATAGCGATGGGCGCCCCCTTTGCCGGCAAAATAGTTACCCTGACGACGGTATGCATAGGCCAGCATTAGGTCAAAATATTCCTGCCGTGTTCCTAATGCGATACGGAAGGCATTATCTTTGAAACCAAACAGTTTATTGTCTTTCGATGAATGAGGCGTAATTTGCAACTCTGGATCGGTTTCCACCTTGTTTTGGATAAAGTTAGGAATATCGCGGTAATCCTGTCCCAATGGCAGGGACGGAGTGTGCTCTCTCACAGAGTTACTACTGGTTTCCAGCTTAGTATTGATACCGAAAGTTTCCCCTTTCGGCACCACGTCATCAATGGTCAAAGTTTTGATAGATACTGCCCCACCGATTGATCCTTTAACTTTACGGTTCAGAGAAGGACCCTTTTCGATTTCAATGCTACTGATTAAATTTGGATCGATGTAGTTACGGTTATTGGCTCCATTATAACCACGCCCGACGGTAATAGCCTGTTCTGTGCCATCGATGGTGATGGGAATTCGCCCTTGTCCCTGAACACCACGGATATTGACATCCAGGGCACCGCTATTGCGGGCGTCACCGCTATATACACCGACAGCACCTTTAATTAAATCGGCGGGAGAAGCGCCCTTGTAGCGCTCTATCTGCTCTTTACCGATATAAATATTGGAAATATCTTTGTCATAGACTGCGTTATAACCCTCTTCATCTTTATCACTGTTATCCGTGACACGAATCTTGCCTAGATCTGTCTTACTATTTGAGGTTGTGGCTGTAGGTTTAGATTCGGCAAATAGGGGTGGGGCAATTAGTGATAATGCCAGTGACAATGCAATTGTGGTGGGGGTGAACTGTATTTTAATTCGGTATTTCATTGATGTTTCCACTTTAATTAAAAATACTTTTCCAGTCTGATCAGCACTTCGTTTTTGTTATAGCTATACAGCCAATCCACATTGCTGTGGTTGCGTCGATGGCGGAAAGTGAAAGAAGGTGTCATGCCCCATATTTCAGCGGCAGGGACTTTGATAACAGCGGTATATATTTGCTCATTCTCTTGCCGTTTAACTTCAAATATCGGATTATAAGCATCAAAGTGGCGTGTTCTTAGTGTGGCAAACAGCGATCCATTAATACCGGAATAAATCTGTCCGGCTATCCCCGCCCGAAAGCCCCATTGTTGATAACTATCAGTAGGATGCTGGTCATTATTCCGATATACCCAGTCACCCCCGCCAAACAGAACAAATTCTTTGCTGATAGCATGGGATAGGGTGAGGTAGGAAGAGGTTAGTGCACCATTTTTCCAACGGTAACTTTGTTGATGACGTACTTGTTTATGCTCAAGTTCAACATTGAGGGCTGTTTGTTTGGTTAATACCCATCGCCATTCTGTTTTAGCACCTATGGAGTGAGAGAAGGTATAACCAGCACGTTGTTTATATTCATACAGAGGACCGAAGGAGACATCGTGGTTCTTGCTTTTATAGTTGTATCCCCCGACCAGCAGAAATGTATTCTCGTTTTCATCATGATAATCACGATAGTTTTCACCATAGATCAGGCCACGGCCAAAAATGCCATGATGACCGGAAAGTTGGTAACGTCGGCTTAATGTCGCGTCATAAGACATCCCCCACGCTTTGATGGCTTTTGGTATATGGCGTTCTTTATGACAGCCACCGTTAGGATTAGGGATTAGGCAAGTGGGGGGAGACTCAGAAGACATATTCACATTATTGTTATAGGCATAACCGACCGAAAAAGAGCCGCGCCAGCCATTTCTCAATGCTATTGCTTTTAGATAGCTGTCGATATTTTTCACAACTGTTTCTGGTAATTCGTGCTGTTTGCTTAATCCGTTAAACAGTTGCTCAGATTCCCAATTTTTATGATCTTCAAAATAGACGCGGGCCAGTTCCAATTTAATACGTGTGAAATCCGGTTGTTGGTTCAAAATTTGTTGATAATGATAGGCGGCAAGATCCAAATTCCCTTCAAAGCGAGCCAAGCTACCCTGGGCAAAGGAGACCAACATAACGTCATGCCCTGGCATTTTTTTGTAAGCAGCCAGAAAGCGTTTAACATCAGACCACTGTTGGTGGTTGACGGCAAGGTAGAGTGCTTGGCTGATATCATTCAGGTTGTTTTCTACTTGAAATGTCTGTCCATTAATGACAATTAACGATGAACCATTTTTAGTAAAATCGGGGTCGGGTGTAATCAGATTAGCTTCATTTTCTCGTTGATTGTGCTGTGTTTCCTGCCAGATTTTGTGGCTGGTATCTTCATCGGCATATGTTGGCAGGGACAGGCATAAAGCCATAAGTGCCGTTAATAATATAGGGGTTGTTCTATTATCAGACATCATAAAACCAGATCACAAAGCCCACGTTAAAAAATAAATGGCAATAAATAAATCCGTTAAATAAAACAGAGAACAATACCTAAATGGCATTGTTCTCTGAAAAAATTAATGATTACTGTTTAGAACCACCAAAAGCGGTATCTTTGGAACTATCACCTGCAAATTTGGCATATCCGGCCAGACTGGAAGCACTGTCACCAAAGAAGTGACCTTCTGTTGTCCCTGCAAGGTCACCAATTTTGGCATCACCCTCAAATCTGGCATCATCATAGATGTCGGCATCGATATTTAATGTCATCGCAGTATTTGACATAGAGCCAATTAGCGTTTGCTCACCAAAGTTTGCGGTCAATGTACCAGAGAGTGCATTGTCACCACTGTATTGGTTAATACCTTGCACCACATAGGTTGCTGTACCGTCGGTTGGCATATTGGTAGTGATATCCTTGCCTGCATAGTAAACCGTATGGGTACTATCACCAGCCTGACCGGTCTGAGACCATTCACCAAAATAAACGTCAGCATTGGCAACTTTGCTGAAATGGAATACCCCCATCCCGCCATGAGAGCCTGGTGCACCTGCTCTTGAGATATTATGAATACCATTGCTGTCCGTTGGTGCCATGCGAGTTAAGCCAGAAAAACCGATAAGTTTTCCTCCACCGATTGAACTGACTCCAATGCCTGGGGCGCCATTCGCACCACCGTGTGAATTTGAACCTGTTTGAGTTTCACCAACCTTGACATATGATGGTGAGCTTATTTGACTCTGCCCGAAACCAACTTCTGCCTGAGCCTGTGCCATAAATCCCAATGTGCCTAAAGCGGCGATTAATACGTTGAACTTTTTCATCATTATCCTCGTTTGGAGTGGGGGATCCCTCGTTACCCAATCTTAAAAACGGCCTGATCTATCGCGCGAGAAAAACGTACACCGTTCAAATGATAATGTAAATGATAATTATTATTATTTGTTTCGCTAATAATGGGGTTTATTAGTCAATATCTTTTTTTATTTTATTGATTTTTATTTTATTTTTTACATTTTGGGCAAGGTTTAACCTATCTGATTTTTTTTGAAAATGTGAGGTTGGTAGATTTTATTAACTGAGGTTATTTTGTTGTTAACAAATTAATTAGGATTAAAAAAATTTCTAATGTAATTAAATTAATGGGGTTACACCAATCTCTAACTTCAAGATGAGTGTAATTTCTCCCCGCAAAGCGGGGGAGAAATCACATTTCATAGCGTGTTGTAAATTGCAACTTGAAGTTTAATGCGTATAACCACTCATATAATTAAATAGAGTTAATACATATATTTTATATGGGGAAATAGGCATCCCCTGTTGTGGAAAATAATGAGATATGGTGAAATTTGAGCGCAAAGAACGAATCAACTACATGTTTACCCATATCTTTATTTTCTGTGTTGTAGAAAGCCGCTATTTAAAAGAATAAAGGGTATATACCAATCGCCTTTTAAGATGCGTCTTATATCTCCCCGCTACGCGGGGAGATATAAACAATTACATTGAGTTGCAAGCCGCAACTTGAAATTCATTGGGTATATAGTTTTCATATATCTATCTGGCTGAAAAAGCCTAAGTGGAGATGTATTATGGAAGCAAAGATTGTTATTCAGTCTGCTGAAGAAAGGACAGATCTTGTTGATGAGGTAGAGGAGCTTATTGATAACAATTGGCCTCTATTTATGAATTATGATGCAGTCGCTGAACAACATTGGCATAAATTATATGAGCCTGGTTTTAGTCACTTTCAAAAACTTGCTGTTCTGCAACAAGGGAAAGAAGAGCGTCTTATTGGCCTGCTGAACTCAATTCCTTTTCCCTGGGAAAATCATTCATTAGATCAATTGCCTGATGAAGGATGGGATGCTGTATTTGACGCTGGTGGGAAAGCGAAAGGAAAGGTGCAAGCCAACCTGGTTTCTGCCCTGAGTGTGACGGTTGATCCTGCGTTTCGGGGGCAAAATATTCCGGCTTTATTAATTAATAGCTTGAAACAGACTGCCAGAGATGCGCGGTTGCAGGGGCTGGTTGTTCCTGTCAGGCCAAGTTTGAAAAGCCAATATCCCCTACAAGACTTTATCGAATATTGCGGATGGAAAAATGATAAAGGCGAACCATTTGATCCGTGGATACGTACTCATTGTCGATTAGGCGCCAAAATCATCAAGCCCGCCCTGCGCTCCATGGATATTTATGGCACTTTGGAACAGTGGCAGGAATGGACAGGCATGAAGTTTCCGCAAAGCGGGGAATACGTCATTCCGGGTGGTCTGGTGCCATTGGTGGTAGATGTTGAAAAGCAGATGGCTTATTACATTGAGCCTAATTTGTGGATGTACCATAGCCTCGATTAAAAAGATTTTTCTAACTGTATCTGTATCTCGTTTTTATCATAACTGTATAACCAGCTTACATTACTGTGATTGTGTCGATGGCGGAAAGTTAAAGAGGGTGTCATGCCCAATATCTTAGCGGCTGGGAATTTAATGGCGGCAGTATAGATTTGTTCATTGTCCTGGCGTCTGGCACCCAATAATGCGCTGTAAGCACCGAAACGTTGTTGCCTCAGAGTAACAAGCAGTGAGCCATTAATGCGGGGATAGAGTTGTCCAGCTATTCCCGCACTGATGCTCCATTGTTGGTAGCGATCTGCCGGGTATTGATTATTTCGATAGCTCCAATTGCCGCCACCAAACAGAATTAATTTTTCATTGATAACATGAGATAGGCTGAAATAGGATGAGGAAAGCTCGCCGTCTTTCCTGCGGTAAAGCGGTTGATAACTCAATTTCTTATGTCCAAGTTCAACATTAAGGATGGTTTGTTTGGTGATAGCCCATTGCCACTCTATTTTGGCACCGATAGCATGATATTCAGTCTTCCCTGCCCGCTGTTGATATTCAAATAGAGGGCCAAAGGATAAATCCTGGTTCCTGTTTTTGTAGTTGTAACCACTGGTCAGCAAGAACATATTTTCGTTTTCGTCGTGATAATTGCGATAATTTTCACCATAAATCAACCCGCGGCCAAAAATGCCATGATGGCCGACAAGCGGGTAACGTCGGCTTAAAGTAGCGCTGTAAGTTCCGCCCCATGCTTTGATAGGTTGCGGTATGCTCCGTTCAATGATGCACTGTCCCTTGATAGACCGCAGACAGATGGGTTTCTGATTTGGAGACATATTTATATTATCGTCATAGGCATAGCCAAATGAGAATGAACCGCCCCAGTCATTTCTTTGGGTTACTGCGGCCAGATAACGGTCAATATTCTTCAAGACCATTTCTGGTAATTGATATTGTTTACTGATTTCTTTAAATAGCTGCTCGGACTCCCGATTTTTGTGATCTTCAAAATAAACACGAGCCAGCTCCAGTTTAATGCGAGTAAAATTCGGTTTTTGACGTAGGATCTTTTGGTAATAAGAAGTCGCCAGCGCTAAATTCCCTGCAAGATGTGCGAGTCCGCCTTGAGCAAAATCGATAAGTAACGGATCGTACCCGGGAATTTTTTGATAAATTAGCAAAAGGCGCCTGACGTTTTGCCACTGCTGGTGGTTAATAGCAAGGTACAGAGCTTGACTGATGCCCTTAAAATTATTTTCCACTTTTATAGAAGCCGCGTTTGGGACTTCAATTTCCTGTTGATAGTGTTGTTGACTGTATCGTGCTTCTTGCCAAATCTTGGGGCTAATATTTTCAGTGGCGCAAACGATCGGGGAAAATAATGAGAGCAGCAGCATGATAAGAAATATTGGCAATATTTCTTTTGCAGTCACTTTTTTTTGATCAGACATAGCAAAATCCGCTTCATAAGCCACCTATTTATTTGAAATAAATCGGGTAAAGAAGATGAAGAGAAAACAGCGCCCAAACAAAATGACACTGCTTTCTGGGGAATTAATAATTATTCTTTAGTACCGCCGAAGGCAGTATCTTTGTTTCTGTCGCTATCAAATTTGGCATACCCTGCCAGAGAGGAAGCGGAATCACCGAAGAATTTTCCATCGGTAACGCCATTAATATTGCTGTTGGCTGTGGCCTTACCGGAAAATCCAGCATCATCATTTATATTGGCATCGATACCAATATTGAGTGAACCATTGCTCAGTGAGCCATCCAGTTTTTTGGTATCAAAGTTTGCGACGAGTTTGCCGGAGAGGAGATTATTGCCGTTATACTGGCTTAAGCCTTTTACTGTATAGGACGCAGTGCCACCTGTTGGCAGATTGGTTGTCACATTTTCGCCCGCATAAAAAACAGTATGAGTGACATCCGATTTATCAGGCGTTTTTTGGGCCCATTCTCCAAAGTAAACTTCTGTATTGGGAATCTGACCGATATCGATATACTGGTCCTCGATATCGAAAAGAGAACCATCAATTTCGGCATGATAGATGCCATTATTGTCGAGTGTGGCGAGACCTTTTAGTTGAGAGGCAGGAAATAACTTACCTTTTACTATAGGTAAAGTGATACCCAGAGCGGGTTCACCATTTACCTCTCCGATTATAAGATGTGGGTCGGTTTCTTGTTGGCTTATACCATAACCAACTTTTGCCTGAACTTGTGTTGTAACGCCAAGAATTCCTAACATCGCGATGAATATATTGATTTTTTTCATGATGAGTAGTCTCTCTGAATATTGAATATGTAGTCATCCTGTTATAAGAACGTCCTGAACTTTTGGTGTCAAAAATGCTCAATAAATGCACAACAAATAAAATGTATGTTGCCTAAATAATGCTGTAAACCATAAGTTATGATTATGTTTTTATTTTGTTTAATTATTGGTCAAAATTACATTATTTTTGAGGATAGATTGAGTTGGTGGATTTCAATTAATCCACTAATCGTTGAGGGTGGGTATACACTATTGCTCGCCCTGGCTTACAAAATCCGATCAACGTTAAATGACATTTCTGGGCGACTTGAATGGCAAGTGAGGTTGCGGCAGAAACGGCGAATAAAATTTCTACCCCGCAATTAGCTGATTTTTGAACCATCTCATAACTGGCACGGCTGGAAACTAACACCGCACCTTGTTGCCAGCCTGTTTTTGCTCGCATTCCCAGTAACTTATCCAGTGCAACATGGCGGCCAACATCTTCACAACCACCAAGCAATTTGCCCTCTGGATCAATCCAACCTGCCGCATGGGTACAGCCGGTAAGTGTGCCGATTTCCTGAACATGTGGTAATTGGGCAAGCGCAGCATCAAGGCAGGAGAGTGAAAACGTTTGGGTGAAAGGCAGGGGCGTAATTGGGCGAAAGATCTCTGCGAGTTGTTCGGTGCCACAAATACCACAACCCGTTCTGCCAGCCATATTGCTTCGGCGCTCTTTTAATCCCGCAAAACGGCGGCTGGAAAGCTCAATGTGCAGTTCAATGCCGCCATGGCAGCTAACTATCGCATCAATCCCCCGAATTTCTTGCGCAGATGTGATAATCCCTTCTGACAAGGAAAACCCGATAGCAAAATGATCGAGATCTTTCGGACAGGCCATCATTACGACATGGGAAATACCGTTGTAGACCAATGCAACAGGGACTTCCTCTGCTACCCAATCCGGCGTTGGACTGCTCAAGGAGCCGCTTTGTTTGGCATTTTTTTGTTGTACATTGGTGCGAAAAACACCGCTGATCCCTCCCATATTTAACTCATTTTCTGACCTTTTATTTTTCATTAATGAATTCCCCAATAGTTTGATTCAT
The DNA here is from genome assembly GCF_037265215.1 of Xenorhabdus griffiniae. NCBI lineage: Bacteria > Pseudomonadati > Pseudomonadota > Gammaproteobacteria > Enterobacterales > Morganellaceae > Xenorhabdus > Xenorhabdus griffiniae. The sequence goes on from NZ_CP147737.1 coordinate 4,632,405, forward strand.
AATACTGTTTGTGTGGATAATATATTATCAATCTGTGTCCTGATAAGAAGCAAATACACCCGCGGAATTCCTGTCATGCGGTGTGTTAATGAGCAATGTGAGTGAGGAGATCCCCCATGCAAGTCAGCAGAAGGCAGTTCTTTAAGATCTGCGCTGGCGGTATGGCGGGTACGACGGCAGCCGCGCTGGGGTTTGCCCCAACCGCCGCGATTGCGCAAACACGTAACTACAAATTGCTGCGTGCGCGTGAAACCCGAAATACCTGTACATACTGCTCTGTCGGTTGTGGATTATTGATGTACAGCCTTGGTGATGGCGCCAAAAATGCCAAATCGACTATTTTTCATATCGAAGGGGACCCGGATCATCCTGTAAACCGTGGTGCCTTATGTCCTAAAGGGGCTGGCTTGGTGGATTTTGTGCACAGCAAAAATCGCCTGCACTATCCAGAATATCGTGCCCCTGGCTCCAATCAATGGCAGCGAATAAGCTGGAATGAAGCCTTCGATCGTATCGCGAGATTGATGAAACAAGATCGCGATGCCAATTTTATCCAAACCAACCAAGATGGTGTGACGGTTAACCGCTGGCTGACAACAGGCATGTTATGTGCGTCTGCGGCCAGTAACGAAACCGGTTTTCTATCGCAGAAATTTAGTCGCGCTCTCGGTATGCTTGCCGTAGACAACCAGGCGCGTGTCTGACACGGACCAACGGTAGCAAGTCTTGCTCCAACATTTGGTCGCGGTGCGATGACCAACCACTGGGTGGATATTAAGAATGCGAACTTGATTGTCGTGATGGGCGGGAATGCTGCTGAGGCACATCCTGTCGGTTTCCGTTGGGCGATGGAAGCTAAAATTCACAACAACGCTAAACTGATTGTTATCGATCCTCGCTTTACCCGTACGGCATCCGTGGCGGATTTCTACACGCCTATTCGTTCTGGTACGGATATTGCCTTCCTGTCAGGTGTAATTTTATACCTGCTAACCCATGAAAAAATTAACCGTGAGTATGTCGAGGCTTACACCAATGCTAGCCTGATTGTGCGGGAAGATTTCTCATTCGATGATGGCCTGTTTAGTGGCTATGATGCTGAAAATCGCCAGTACGATAAAACGACATGGCACTATGAGCTAGATGAGAAGGGTTTTGCCAAACGGGACAAAACGCTGAGCCATCCACGTTGTGTCTGGAACTTGCTGAAAACTCATGTCAGTCGTTATACACCGGATGTCGTGACTGATATCTGTGGAACACCGAAGGAAGATTTCCTCAAGGTGTGTGAATATCTGGCAGAAACCAGCGCGAAGGACAAAACCGCTACTTTCCTGTATGCACTGGGTTGGACGCAACACTCCATCGGCGCCCAGAATATCCGTACAATGGCGATAATCCAATTACTGCTCGGTAATATGGGTATGGCAGGCGGTGGCATCAATGCGCTGCGCGGTCACTCCAATATTCAGGGACTGACAGATTTGGGGTTGTTATCCCAAAGCCTGCCGGGGTATCTCTCCCTGCCATCGGAGAAACAGGCCGACTTGCAAACTTATTTGCAGGCGAACACACCAAAAGCCACCGTTACAGGTCAGGTCAACTATTGGGGAAATTATCCGAAGTTCTTTGTCAGCCTGATGAAGAGTTTTTATGGTGATAATGCCCGTAAAGAGAATGATTGGGGCTTCGATTTGTTGCCGAAGTGGGATAAGCCTTACGATGTCTTGCAATATTTTGAAATGATGTCGAAAGGGGAAGTGAATGGCTATATCTGTCAGGGCTTCAATCCAATAGCATCATTCCCGGACAAGAACAAAGTCGTCGCCGCTTTGTCGAAGCTGAAATTCCTGATCACGGTTGATCCTCTCAGTACCGAAACGTCATCATTCTGGCAAAATCATGGTGAATTCAACGATGTTGATCCTGCCACCATTCAGACTGAAGTATTCCGTTTACCCTGTTGCTGTTTTGCCGAGGAAAATGGCTCAATAGTCAATTCAGCTCGCTGGCTGCAATGGCACTGGAAAGGTGCGGACGCGCCAGGGGAAGCGATTGGGGATGGTGAAATTTTGTCGGGCATTTTCAAGCGCCTGCGTGATTTGTACCGTGAAGAAGGCGGTGCTGCGCCAGAACAAGTCTTGAGCATGACATGGGATTATTTCGATCCTGACGCACCAACAGCGGAAGAGGTGGCCCAAGAAAGTAACGGTCGCGCTTTGGCTGATTTGCTGGATAACAACGGCAATGTTTTGGTGAAAAAAGGGCAGCAATTATCCTCTTTTGCTCAATTGCGTGATGATGGCACTACCGCCAGCGGCTGTTGGATTTTCGCTGGAAGCTGGACGCCGGAAGGTAACCAGATGGCGCGCCGCGATAATGCTGATCCATCCGGGATAGGGAATACACTGGGTTGGGCATGGGCGTGGCCACTGAATCGCCGCATTCTGTATAACCGCGCATCTGCTGATCCACAGGGCAATCCGTGGGATCCCAAACGCCAGTTGATTGCATGGGATGGCGATAAATGGCGCGGAGTGGATATCCCAGATTACAGCAACGCAGCCCCAGGAACGGATGTTGGACCTTTTATCATGCAGCCAGAAGGTATGGGGCGCTTGTTTGCCATCGACAAAATGGCAGAAGGACCGTTCCCTGAACATTACGAACCGTTTGAAACGCCGCTGGGAACCAATCCGTTACATCCGAATGTGGTTTCCAATCCAGCAGCCCGTGTGTTCAAGAGCGATTTTGAAGCCATGGGGAAAGCCGATAAATTCCCTTATGTCGGCACCACCTACCGCCTGACTGAGCATTTCCATTTCTGGACAAAACATGCGTTGTTAAACGCCATCGCCCAACCAGAGCAGTTTGTGGAAATTGGTGAACGGTTGGCGGCAGAAAAGGGCATCAAACAAGGCGATACCGTTAAAGTTAGCTCCAGCCGTGGTTATATCAAGGCCAAGGCGGTGGTGACGAAGCGTATTCGTACCTTGAATGTTCACGGCCGTGAAGTGGATACCATCGGTATTCCGATTCACTGGGGCTTTTTGGGCGCGGCGAAGAAAGGTTTTATTGCGAATACCCTGACGCCGTTTGTCGGTGATGCCAATACGCAGACGCCGGAATTCAAGGCATTTCTGGTTAATGTGGAAAAGGTGTGAGGGAGAAAAATTATGTCATTGCAAACCCAGGACATTATTCGTCGCTCTGCCACCCATTCATTGACTCCCGCGCCTCGAGTGCGGGATCACCAGCAAGAAGTGGCAAAGCTGATCGATGTGACAACCTGTATTGGCTGTAAAGCGTGTCAGGTAGCATGTTCAGAATGGAACGACATTCGTGATGAAATTGGGCACAACGTTGGCGTTTATGATAATCCGGCTGACCTGACAGCGAAGTCATGGACAGTGATGCGATTTTCCGAAGTGGAGGAGCATGGCAAGCTGGAATGGTTGATCCGTAAGGATGGGTGTATGCACTGTGCCGATCCGGGTTGCCTGAAAGCTTGTCCGGCGGAAGGCGCGATTATTCAATATGCCAATGGCATCGTTGATTTTCAGTCAGAACAGTGCATCGGCTGTGGCTATTGCATTGCCGGTTGTCCATTCAATGTACCGCGTATCAACAAAGAAGATAATCGTGCCTACAAATGTACTTTGTGCGTTGACCGTGTTGGTGTAGGACAAGAACCGGCATGTGTGAAAACTTGTCCAACCGGTGCGATTCATTTCGGTAGCAAGCAGGATATGAAAGCGCTGGCGGCAGAGCGGGTTGAAGAGCTTAAGGGGCGTGGCTATGAAAATGCCGGTCTGTACGATCCTGAAGGCGTAGGCGGAACCCATGTTATGTATGTGCTGCACCATGCCAATAAGCCTCAACTCTATCATGGATTGCCGGATAATCCGGTTATAAGCCCAACTGTCACCTTCTGGAAAGGTATCTGGAAGCCATTAGCTGCAATCGGTTTTGCCGCGACTTTTGCTGCTGCCGTTTTCCATTACGTGGGTATTGGTCCGAACCGTATTTCCAGAGAAGAGGAAGAAAGCGCACTTAAAGAGGTTGATTCGGACAAGGCAAATAATGAGGAGGTGAAGAAATGAAAAAGCGTAACGATATCATTATCCGTCACTCTCCGGTTGAGCGAATCAATCATTGGGCGGTTGTGATTTGCTTCCTGTTTACCGCCATCAGTGGATTAGGTTTTTTCTTCCCCTCCCTGAACTGGCTGATGAATATCTTTGGTACGCCGCAATTGTCACGGATATTGCATCCGTTTGCGGGTTCGGTGATGTTCTTTCTGTTTGTCTTTATGTTTTTCAGGTATTTCAAACATAATCTGATCGACAGGGATGATATCGAATGGGCGAAAAATATTCACAAGGTACTGCATAATGAGGAAGCGGGGGATATCGGACAGTATAACCTCGGACAGAAAGGCATTTACTGGTTAGTAAGTCTCTGCCTGTTTCTCCTGCTTATTAGCGGCATTATTATCTGGCGCCCGTATTTTGCGGAATATTTTTCTATTCCATTGATCCGAATTGCTTTGCTGGTTCATTCACTGGCGGCGATTGGTTTGATCCTGACGATTATCATCCATGCTTATGCGGCGTTTTGGGTGAAGGGATCAGTGCGGGCAATGGTAGAAGGTTGGGTCACACGTGGCTGGGCGAAAAAACATCATCCACGTTGGTATCGTGAAATGGTGAAACAAGAGCAGCAAAAAGAGAAAGAGTGAGTTTGAGGCAGGGTATTTTGTGTACTCTGGCTCATTTCTACAGTTATTGTTCTTAAGGTTATTGTAGTAATTGATAAACGTTGCTTTGTGGCTACAATATGGCTACAATGATCATTGTTTGTACAATAAATGAGGGCGTTTGTATGATTGAGACCATCGTAAGAGCCAGAGTATCTTCAGCTTCTAAAGAAGCAGCTATGGCGAATGCTAAGGCTTTGGGGTTGGATTTATCTACCGTTATCCGTATGCTTGTTAACCGGCTGGCTGTTGAGGGACAACTTCCCGATGGATTTTTTCAGCCAAATAGCGAAACCTTACAAGCTATTCGTGACTTGGAAAATGGTAAAGGAGTTCATCGAGTCAATACAATTGACGAACTGAGAGATGATTTGGATTGGTAGAACATGTTGACAATTGTTTACCAGAGTCGGTTTAAAAAGGATGCCAAAAAGTATGCTAACAACAAAAAAGTGCAAGGGATTATCCTCGAAACTCTTGCGCTTTTGCAGACAGGCCTGCCATTACCGCCTAAATATAAAGAGCATCGATTAATTGGTAACTATATTGGTTACTTGGAGTGCCACGGTGCTCCAGATTTACTCTTAATTTATCAACGCACTGATATAGAACTGATATTGTACCGTGTTGGAAGCCATGCTGATCTGTTTAAGTAGCCATCAGTAGTCGAAAATGGATATCTTGGTTCTCAGGAAGGTAAGGGAAACCGGAGGCCATTTTTCTCCTCCGGTTTATTGACTTTTATTGACTGATGAGTGTCTTGAGCCTCTTATTAATCTGCTGTTTATCAAAAGGTTCCAGTGACTCACTTGGGGATAATCCCACAAGTTCTAATTGTTCTGCTTCATCTTCAGTCAGGAGTTTCTTTTTTCTCAACTTGAGCAAATAGTTCCAACTCCAAATGCCACCGGAATCTTCTGCCGGACATATGCCATTACCTGCGGTCACTTCAGGCTGGATAATATCTTTTGGCAACACTTTCTCGACTGTTATTTGATGGAACCAATCATCGCCAAAGTCATATTGGTAGTTGAATTCATCGCCGGCTTCCTCCAGAAATGCACCGATGCACAATTGGTCATACTGTTCTTCTGGAATATCGATTCCTGCAAAACTAAAACTGAATAGATGAGAATTTTCCCAGCCCATAGCAGTTTGTATCACATCATGAAATTCACTGAGTGTGAGTTGATTGCTGACACGGAGCCGGCGCCATACGGCGGGTGTTGCATCGAATAAACTCACTTTAACAACCAAACCTTGCGGCTCAATCTCTTCCTCTTGTTCCATGTAGAAATATTCAAAGCTGAGTTCAGACAAGGTATCAAATAAGGCAAATTTCTTGCGATTTAATCCAGGATCTCTGAGGGCATAGGCCAAATCTAAATATTGCTCTACCAGATATGGCGCTTGTGGTGGCAATCTGTATTGTTCAATTGAAGCGGAATAAGTCAGACGTTCAATAAACAGCTCGCGGTTTGCGTAGTAATAGAGCTTCAATAAATCCCTGGGTTTTTTCGCTTTCAACAGGCATTCTTCCGGCGCCAGCCAAGACAATATTAATGATGAACCCATGGTGATGCCAAGACGATTCTGATCCTGTCGCTTCAGATCAGCTTTATACCCGAACTTCTGGCTCCAGTGTTCAAGCTCAAATGCTTCTGGCTGTGTCCATTCGACGGGAAGTTGTGACAACCAATAAAGTGAGTTGAGATCGAGTGGGGTATGTTGATTTTGCTGGACTGAAAATATCCACGGTAAAATTTGTTGCAGCCAGTCAGGGGAGACCGGAGTAAAGTCAACATATGCTTCACTATTATTGCTCAACTCTTCAATCAGTTCGGGGATTGTGCTCTCAGGAGCAATATTCATAAAGCTTTCGCGGATACCAGATTTAAAATCTAGCATCATATTCATTTGATATTCTTGACCATCCAGTGTAATCGTCATCATCATGCTGGCACAGTCATTGCCATCAACATGAGTGACGTATAATTCGTGTATCTTCGCTGTTTCCCGCGGCTTACTGTGGTGCGACATCGCCTTTTTTTTCCAACGCTTAAAACAGGAGTGAATGGCAGGATGGCGGTTAAATTGTGCACACAGATTGATCAGTTGCAGATAGGATAAGTTTGCCCATGCAGAAGAAGGGCAATCGTCCAATGTTTGCGCACAGGCAAGGGCGACGGGTTCTTCAAAGTATTGGGTGAGTAATAGCAGGGCATCGATACCCCATGAATGCTTGGCAACTTCCGCCAACAGATGAGATAAGGCTTCATGAGGAATGATGGATAGACCGTTTTCAAAAAAGTCAATAAATTCAATGCCAGAATGAATTTCAAACTGCTTAAACAGTTGGTTCAAATTTAAGGATTTTTTAGGGAAAGTTGCTATGTTGGTGTCATCAGTAGATTGAGGCGCATCCAGTAGCTGGGTGATGTCAGTTTTGATATGAAACTGATTTCTTTTCAGGACTGATACACATAACAACATGCATTCGCTATTAATTTCGAATTCTTCTTTGGTATTCAGCAAAATTTGCTCAATGATCTCTTCGAACAATTGTTTAGTTTCAGCAGGCAATTTGTTTGCTGTTAATGCAAGTTCCGCTATGGCAACTTCAAGCCAATGGTTAATACTGTCTCCTATCTCCGTCATCGCTTCCTTGGGCAGCGCTAGCGCCAGGCTAATCAACAAGAAGACGTTTTCTGGATCGGAAAACCACTGTATCTGCTTTGGCGTTAAGGAGCGCTGTTTCTCGGAAGTATGAGCGTATTTTTCTATTGCAGATAACAATTTTTCAGGTGTTAATTTCATTATCAACCTCTTCAATATATCTATATTTCAACTAAGAAGAGTGCTGGTTATCACGCTGTCATATCCACCATTCCCCTTTAAGATTATTCAATAGTCTAACCTGAATTTTTGTGATGGCAGTAAGTTTGTGTTGAAATTTATCCACGTTACTGCTTTGTGGTTTGTAACTTGAAATCGATAGGATCTGGCAATGCCATTCCGCTGTTTGGCGGGGTAAGATGGTTGGGGACTGACATTCAACATAACTGGAAGGTAAGATTCATGAGTATTCGCATTGCCCCTATTCCCCCATTATTGTTTGCTAACCTGAAAACACTTTACCAGCAGCGCGCTGAACGCCTGAAAACATTGGCAACCGAAAGCAATCCATTTGCAAGTTACCTGAATTTTGCGGCAGAAATTGCCCAGGCACAGCAAAAAGCGTGGTATGACAATCCGCTGGAGATAGAATTGGATGAGCTTCTTGGTCATTCCCAGCAAGAAATTCGTGTCCCATTGGATTGCAAAACATTGCACCGTACCCAGCATTGGCAGAATATTCTGCACGCACTGATTGCAGAATTGCTGCCTACCGTACCTGAACATGTGAAACCTGCCCTCGAAAATCTGGCAAAAAATTCAGAACAAGAGTTAGAAGAGATGGCGAGTGCGCTGTTTAATAGTGAATTCAGCAAAGTTAGTGCTGATCAGGCGGTATTTGTCTGGGCAGCGTTATCTGTCTATTGGGCACAAATGGCCAGTTTGATCCCCGGCAAGGCACGGGCGGAATATGGAGAACATCGTCAGTTTTGCCCGATCTGTGGCAGTATGCCGGTTGCCAGTGTGGTGCAAATCGGCACTCACCAAGGGCTACGCTACTTGCATTGTAACCTGTGTGAAAGCGAGTGGCATGTTGTCCGTATCAAATGCAGTAACTGTGAACAAAGTCGTGACCTGAGTTATTGGTCACTGGAGAGTGAGCAATCGGCAATCAAGGCAGAGAGTTGTGGTGATTGTGGTAGTTATCTCAAAATTCTGTATCAGGAAAAAGATCCGAATATCGATGCTGTGGCCGATGATCTGGCGTCATTGATTCTGGATGCCAAAATGGAAGAAGAAGGTTTTGCCCGCAGTAGCCTGAACCCTTTTTTGTTTCCTAACGAATAAATGGGGTGGGGAAGCGATGACACAAGCAATCAACTCGCTGTACCGCCAATTACCCTCCATTGACAGATTGTTGCGGGAGCCAGAAATCACCTCGTTGGTTGCGTCATATGGACAGACGCAAGTGGTGGAGATATTGCGGGACATGCAAGAACAGGCGCGATTTAATATTCGTGAATATCAGACCTTGCCAGAGTGGAGTGACGATTGGGCTGCATTATTGCAGCGAAGATTGGACAAGGTTCAAGCAACTGCCTTGAAACCCGTTTTTAACTTGAGCGGAACGGTGCTTCATACCAATTTGGGCCGTGCATTGTTAGCGGAATCAGCAATTGAAGCCGTGACACAGGCAATGCGTTCGCCGGTCACGTTGGAATATTCTCTTGATGGTGCTAGTCGCGGGCACCGTGATCGCGCATTGGCTGATTTACTCTGTACGTTAACAGGGGCAGAAGATGCCTGCATCATCAACAATAATGCCGCCGCCGTTTTACTGGTGTTGGCAACAGTGGCGCAAGGCAAAGAGGTTGTTATTTCCCGCGGTGAATTGGTAGAGATTGGCGGGGCGTTCCGTATTCCTGACGTGATGGTGCAAGCAGGCTGTCGTTTGGTGGAAGTGGGAACAACTAACCGAACGCATTTAAAAGATTATCAGCGGGTAATCAATTCTGATACCGGTTTGTTGATGAAGGTGCATACCAGTAATTACAGTATTGAAGGCTTCACCGCTGAAGTATCGGCAGAAGCCTTGGCGACGCTGGGTATGGCATCCCAAATCCCGACAGCCATCGATCTTGGCAGTGGCTCCATGATCGATATGACACAGTATGGTTTGCCGGCTGAACCGATGCCCCAGGATTACCTGAACCATGGTATCGATTTGGTGACCTTTTCTGGTGATAAATTATTGGGTGGCCCGCAAGCTGGCATTATTGTTGGCAAAAAACAGTGGATAGACGCTATCCAGCAGCATCCCCTAAAACGCGCATTGCGGGCAGACAAAATGACGTTGGCGGCACTGGAAGCCACTTTGCGTCTCTACCAACACCCTGAGCAACTTCGCCAGAACTTACCGACTTTGCGCCTGCTGACTCGTACACAGGGTGAAATCCGTGATATGGCGCAACGGCTCATTCCTCAACTTCAGGCATATTACAGCGAAAAATTTATTGTTCGTGATGAACCTTGCTATTCCCAAATTGGCAGTGGTTCTTTGCCAGTGGATCGGTTGCCCAGTTGGTCGCTGACTTTTACTGCCATCGATGGTCGTGGCAGCACATTGGAAAATTTGGCTCACCAATGGCGCAATTTGAAAAAACCGGTGATTGGGCGTCTGTATGATGGGCGGTTATGGCTGGATCTGCGTTGCCTGGAAGATGGAAATGCATTATTGCGGGCACTTTTGCTGTTATAAGAAATAGGCTTGATAACTATGATTTTTGCCACAGCGGGACATGTTGATCACGGTAAAACGACGCTCATTCGAGCGATCACGGGGGTTGATACTACCCATTTGCCGGAAGAGAAAAAACGCGGGATGACTATCGATCTTGGTTATGCCTACTGGCCGCAGCCAGATGGATCTTCGGTGGGGTTTGTCGATGTGCCCGGACATGAAAAATTCCTGCCGAATATGTTAGCGGGGATGGGTGGAATAGATCATATCCTGCTGGTTGTCGCTTGTGATGATGGTGTCATGGCTCAGACACGGGAACATCTGGCAATTTTGCGTTTGATTGGGCGACCTGATATTACGGTTGTATTGACCAAAGCGGATAGCGTCGAACAAGCACGGATTGAGGAAGTCCGGCAACAAGTCGGGCAATTATTAGCATCACAAGGTTGGCAATCGGTGCCTTTGTTTATAACGGCAGCCGCCATAAAAGAAGGCATTATCCCACTAAGAGAGCATTTGCAGTCTATTCACCAGTCTTATGCTATCCATCAAGTTCACTTCCGGCAAAATCCACAACATGAAAAATTACAGCAACGCTTTCGTTTGGCTATCGATCGCGTTTTTACTATTAAAGGTGCCGGGTTGGTTGTCACCGGAACGGCGTTAGCGGGAAGTGTCAATGTTGGCGATATGTTATGGCTGACTGGCAGTGATCAAAGCGTGAGAGTACGTGGCTTGCGCGCCCAGAATCAACTCGTTCAATGTGCTACAGCGGGACAGCGTATCGCATTGAATATTGTGGGAGATATCAGCAAAGAGCAAATTTCCCGTGGCGACTGGTTGTTATTACAAAAACCCTCGTTTGTGGCTGAAAAAGTGTTAGTCGAAATTGAAGCGGATTTACCGCTGCAAAACTGGCAATCTCTCCATATCCATCATGCCACCAGCCATATCACCGGCAGAATTTCTATCCTGAACTCGCTAACCGCTACGCCAATATTGGCTGAGCTGACGCTGGATCGTCCTTTGTGGCTGGTGGAAAATGATCGCCTGGTACTGCGTGATATCAGTGCCAGAAAAACGCTGGCTGGGGCACGAGTCGTTAGCTTAAATTCCCCGCGCAGAGGGAAACGCCAGCCTGAATTTCTTCATTGGTTATCCCAACTGGCCCGAACGAGCAGCCATCTGGAAAATCTCACCTTATATTTAACACGTGGTGCCCTGTTACTTAGCCACTTTGCCTGGGCACGCCAGTTGACAGAAAGTCAGCTCAACAACTTGTTGGTTGGGATGGAGGTGATGGTTGCGGGTGATTGGGTATTATCACTACATCATGTAGCGCAGGCAGAACAAAAGCTATTGCAGACTGTCGTGGAATACCACGAAAAACACCCTGATCAATTGGGCGTGGGTAAGGCGCGTTTGAAACGAATGGCTTTGCCGACACTGGATGACATGCTGGTTTATAAACTTATCAATCGGCTATTGGAACAAGAAGTGCTAAAACAAACCCATGGTTGGTTGCATTTGCCTGAGCATGGATTGATGTTTACCCCAGAGCAGGCGTGTTTGTGGTTAAAAGCAGAGCCTTATTTTAAAACGGAAGCGTGGTGGGTGCGCGATTTAGCAACTGAAATGGGGGAAGATGAAGAGGTCATACGTCGTCTTTTGCGAAAAGCGGCACAATTAGGACTCGTTATCGCCATTGTGTCTGATCGTTATTACCACCGACAGCAGATTCAGCAGCTTGCTGATTTAATTCGCAACTATTCTCAGACTAAGGGCGGCATAACAGCAATCGATTTTCGAGATGAATTGGGGATTGGCCGGAAACTGGCGATTCAAATACTGGAATACTTTGATCATACGGGATTTACCCGCAGGAAAGCGAATTTGCATGTTCTACGGGATGAGGGCATTTTTTAGTATTTTATTTACAGTATCTCTGACAATCTGTGCTATTTTTCATCGGGTTGGCAAACTGAACTCATGTGTGGAATTCAATAGAGTATGAAAAAGAAGATAATCTCGAGGATTTATCTTGGATTGTTGTTGATTGCTTCCTTGATATTAGTGTTTGAGAAAGGTGGAGATATTTATCCTGCACTGGTGTCTGTCGGCGTATTCGGCATCATCTTTGGCCTGGCTTTTTTAGTTTCAGCGCGTTGGTTATTTTCGGTAGTGTTAACTGGCACGTTATTTATCATCCTAAAATTCCTCAACCAGATAAAAATCCATTACTACAAAGAACAACTGATGTTTTCTGATTTGAATGTGATGTTAGATCCATCAAATCAGGAGACTTTACGCCATTATTGGCTGGCAGGTATTGCTGTAGTGGCTATGCTTATCTGGTTGATATTCAACATGATATTGAGCTGGAAAATAGTCCCTTCTGCGCGTGGGATAAAATGGCGCTTCGCCAGTATCGTTTTGATGGTCGTGAGTACCTGGGGTATCAATCTCACAGTTAGTGCCTATCATGCGCAATGGCAAGGGGAATTACCGAAGGGGCGGGGAACGGTGACTAATATGGTAATGTCTGCCTCGGATGCCCAATATCAGCCGCCAAAATTTGGTTCATCTGCTGATTATTTCTTGCAGCAGGCGAAACAAGTAACGTTGCCTGAACCTCAGTCAGAGGTTAAACCCGATGTGGTTGTCTTGCTGCAAGAATCCACGGTCAATCCCCATATTTACCAATTACCTGCCAAAGTGCAGTTGCCCGATCTTTACATGTTCCGGCGTGATGCGGGTGTCAGTGCCCAAAGTCCACTCAGGGTACAAACCTTTGGTGGTGGAACCTGGTTATCTGAATTCTCCGTTTTAACCGGATTGAATACGGATGATTTTGGTTCACGTAAAAATGCGGTGTTTTATTTTGTCGTTGATCACCTGAAAAACAGCCTGTTCCGTGCAATGAAAGATAATGGCTATTACACCGTTGTTCTGACACCGTTTAATAAGTCTGCTTACCATGCGGGACATGCTTACAAGACACTGGGTGTTGATCGAATTATCCAACCGCAGGAGTTAGGGTATCCTGCTGACATGGATGAAAATTTGTGGAAAATTCCAACACAAGATATGTTGTCTTATGTGAAAACTATCCTGGCTAAGGAAACAGACAAGCCGATTTTTATTTTCTCTCTCACCATGTATGAACATGGTCCTTATGAAGAGAGCCATCATGATGATTATGGCTTGGCTGGCAATGTTGACTCGGCAACAGCGACAGGTAAGTTTAGCCATTATATGGAAAAAATTGTGGCCTCTGATCCTGCCATCAGGGATTTCAGTGAATTCGTTGCTAATCGCGATAAGCCTACCGTTTTCCTCTATTTTGGTGATCATCAACCGAACATCAATTTTGGTCACTATAATTCTCCGCTGCCTGATCCAGCACATGTGACTCAGTTTACTCTGCGGGATAACCTGAAACAGGGTGAGTCCATAACAACGGGCAAACTGACCGATATCTCTTTCCTCGGCGGGATCATTCTGGAACGGGCCCGTTTGTCAGCGCCAGCGTTTTACCAAGCAAATATGATCATGCGCCATTTATGTGATGGTGCTTTGAATGATTGTCAGGATAGTGCATTGGTAGAGAGTTATAAGCATTATATTTATCAGCAGTTGGAAGCGGCAGGTAAGGAATAATGTTATCCCTTCTGTCGGTGATGCTGCTGACAGAAGGGATGTGTTATCGAATACCGCTACAATATGGGAACTATGTGTGAAACCATTTAGTTATTTGTGGCGGTGATGCGATAAGCGCAGCGTCGGTGACCACTCAGGATATATTCGGTTCTTTCCACATTGGCTTGCAGTATCTCCCGAAACAGTTTCAACTCTGTCCGACAAAAACCCTGACACAATTTGGCGGCGGCACAAATTGGACAATGGTTTTCAAAAAACAAAATAGCGCCATTTTCCTCAACAGAATAATGAGCCATATAACCTTCTCGGCAGCGAATCGAAACCAGACGCTCAACCTTCTCCTGTAACCCAGTGGCACCTTCCATCGCCTTTTTATAGTTGGAAAAAGCCTCTTTTTCACGGGCGCTGATAATCAAATCCATAGCATCTTCACCCAACTGATTATGGATAATCGAGATCAGTTGTGTTGTTAACTCTGCGTGAGCATCAGGAAATTTGGCATGGCCTTTCTCTGTGATATGCCAGAGCTGTACTGGACGTCCAACCCCCCTTGTTTCTGATTTTGCTTCAACTAACCCCTCTTTAGCCATTTTCACAAATTGCTGACGGGCTGCTTCTCCAGTTGTTCCCAATAATTTGCCGGCATCAGAGGCTTGTAAGGCACCTTGAGTTTTTAGCAATATTAATAGCTTTTCACTCACTGTTTGCCCTACGATTATACTATTTTCCAAGTCATCGCTTGACATATTGTTGATCCCGACATTAATTTATTCCAAGATTTATCTTGTTTAATTTAGCGTAAGACTTTTCACAACTCAACCGGTGTTCAGGGCAAAAATGATGATAATGACTGAGGAAAGCCGCTGGAGGGATCTGTTTTCCAGCAAAAATGCACCGAGTGCGATAGCACTTTCATTAGGCGTGGTATTGATGGCAATTAATACCTTAATTGCGATTACGATTCTGCCTTCTGTCGTCAGTGATATTGGAGGATTAAATCTTTATGCCTGGAATACGACATTGTTTGTCGTGGCATCGATTATTGGTTCCGTTCTTTCTGCGAGATTGTTGAGTGCATTGGGTGCAAGAAACGCTTATCTGATTGCATCAATGGTCTTTTTTATCGGTAGCTTACTCTGTACTCTTGCACCAACAATGGAAGTGATGTTGGTTGGCAGAACCATTCAGGGTCTGGGTGGTGGATTTCTGTTCGCTCTTTCCTATTTGATGATTAATCTCGTCTTTGCTCAATCACTTTGGCCGCGAGCTATCGCACTGGTTTCGGGAATGTGGGGTGTAGCGACTTTAATCGGGCCGGCTATTGGCGGTGTTTTTGCTGAGATGGATGCATGGCGTTACGCTTTTGGCATTATGCTTCCCATTATTCTGTCTTATGCTGTATTTACCTGCCTGATTTTACCTAAAACAGAGGTGCAGAATAAAACCAAAACAGCACTGCCCGTTGTGCAATTGATTCTGTTATCAGCCGCGGTACTGGTGGTTTCTTCTGGCAGTTTGTCACCAGATGTTCGGTTCAACATTCTCGGCATTGTTGCAGCTGTGATATTCATCTTTTTATTGATCATTTATGAGCGTAGAGCTTCAGTCAGGTTATTGCCTGAACATTCCCTAAGCTTACGTTCTCCTCATTTGGTCTTATTCACTACCCTATTTCTATTAGTAGTGGGTTTATCGGGGGATGTTTTTATTCCCTATTTTCTGCAAATTCTGCATGGGCAATCCCCTTTTGTTTCTGGTTACATGGTTGCGTCCGTGGCAATGGGTTGGACTATAGGAGAAGTACTCAGTGCTAGCTGGAAAGGGACAAAAATGCGGTTTGCGATTATCAGTGGGCCTGTCTTCATGTTGGTTGGTATGTTGCTGCTGCTTGTGTTGCTGCCATCCCAGTCAGCAGGGGAACGGCAGATTATACTACCGATAATCCTGGGATTGGGGATGTTTGGTTTTGGGGTTGGATTCGGCTGGCCCCATCTTTTGACGCTCATTTTACAGGTTTCCCGTGATGCGGATAAAAGCATCGCCGGTTCATCCATTACTACCATACAGTTATTTGCCTCTGCATTTGGTTCTGCATTGGGGGGAATGACCGTCAATTTATTTGGATTTTATCAGCCTGGAGGCGTTGAAGGGGCTGCTTCTTCTGCTTATTGGCTATTTTTACTCTTTTCCCTTGCACCAATATTGGCATTATTAACAGCATTTCAATCAGCGAAAATTAAGGCAGAGGAATAAATTTATTATCAACGGCATTATCATAAAAAAGTAGTGCCGTTTTCTTGATTCCGTGTGATGGGAGATATCCGTATAATAGTGGTGATTGATATCATAAATAAAAATTAAGGATATTTGATGTTAATAATTTCCCATATGCCAAAGGATGGTTGTAACACCAGAATAATACAACCGAGAATAAGCAGTATCTCTATAATAAGACTTTTTTTATCCTATTTTTATTGCTTATCGGGATAAGCAATGTATCGGCTAGAGAGACAAAACAAGAGGCAATAACAGTTGATGTTCCTGCGGTAAGCAAGCGTGTGGCGGATATCTCTAAGGTTCTGACGAAAGAAGAGAATCAACGCCTGACTCGCCAATTAAAAAAACTGCAATCTGAAGAAAAGGTACAGATGGCAGTCCTGATTATCCCAACTATTGGCAGTGATACGATTGAGACATTTTCTTCCCGTGTATTTGATAAATGGAAGTTGGGTAATAAAGAAAACAATGATGGCATCTTATTTTTGATCGCTTCTGATGATCACAAAATGCGTATCGCAGTTGGTTCCGGTTTAGAACGGAAATTAACCGATGGCAAGATTGCGCGTATTTTACGTGAGGAGGTGAAACCGGCTTTCAAAGAAAATGCTTATTTTGAGGGGATCAGTAATGCCATTAACTCAGTTGATACATTGCTAAAACTGTCTAAACAAACAGTGTTCGATGAAGAAATAACGAAGATTGCACCGACTTTCTTAGAAAAAGATAGCAGCGCATTTAGCAAGATATCTGGCAAAGACATTGCTGCATTAATGTTTTTTTGGCTAATCAGTCTGCTCCTTTTACCCATGAAGGTTTTTCGTGAGGGACATTGGTTTAAGCGCTTCCTCAAATGTGCCCTGACGATAGCGGCAGGAACCTATCTACTGACCTTGGTGGGATTGTTTTCTTCCATTCCGGCAGAGTTTTATCTGTTAATCCTTCTGTTACCCGTGATCCTGGTGTTTTTGGTTATTTCTACCATATCGTCATTACTGAAAAGCTTATTCGGTAACCTTTTTGGCGGCTTGTTTGGTGGCTCTGGCTCTGAGCGTCCAGAAAGTGGCAGGGATGATGGCGATGATGATAGCTTTTCCGGTGGCGGTGGTCGCAGTGATGGTGGTGGTGCTTCAGGCGATTGGTAATTTGTTTTTGGTTTATTGGGTGGGGAAGATTATCCCCACCTGTTGCCGTCATTCACCGCGTTTACACAGTGATAATTTTTTTACGTAAGTTGTTGGCGACATCCACGATATTTTGTCACATGTAACATAACCATCGCTTTTTAATTTGTAGTCAACATAAAACGATATAGGAAAACTAATAATAAATGATGCAATCATAAGCCTGCTTAAGTGTTTAACAATTATCTTGTTATATTTAGGTAATCTGTCAAATATAAAGAAGAATATAGAGCCTGATAAAGAATAAAATATGATGGGGAAAGACAGTATACTTATAACGACTGCACCGGAAAATGTTATTTCATCTTTCATGAATACTAATGAAATAGCAGATTCAATAATGAAGGACATCAGAAACGTAAGGAATAATAACAATATTACTCCACCTAAAGCTTTTAAATATTTACTCTTCACCTAATTCTTCCCATCGTATTGAAAAAATATTGTAAGTCTGTTTCCGTTGTTCTTAGCTTTCTCTTCATTGATTCTTTTAATCATGCTATTAACTTTTCTCTAGAACAAAGATATCAGCTTCAAACCCTACATAACAAGGGATTTCCATAATATCAGATAACTGAAACCATTGGCGTTCATCCCATAATCGTTTCATGTGAACTGAAATGCAATACTCTTGGTGAACAATAAAACACTATTAATATCATGAAAAATAATTTTAAAGCCTCTGAAATTTAGAGGCTAAACAGGGGGGAGACATGAAAACAGGATATTTATAAAAATTATCATTTACACAGTGATAATTTTTTTACGTAAGTTGTTGGCGACATCCACGATATTTTATCACATGTAACATAACCATCGCTTTTTAATTTGCAGTCAACATAAAACGACATAGGAAAACTAATAATAAATGATGCAATCATAAGTCTGCTTAAGTGTTTAACAATTATCTTGTTATATTTTGGTAATCTGTCAAATATAAAGAAAAATATAGAACCTGATAAAGAATAAAATATTAATGGAAATGAGATGGAGTACATTATCACAGTACCAGAAAATACTATAAGATCCTTCATGGTCACTAAAGAAATAATGGACTCACTAACAGGAATCATTATGCTTGTAACTATAATAAGCATTATTAGTGAACCTAATATTTTAATGTGTTTATTCTTCATTTAATATTACCTAATCCATTAAATATTTGTTGTAAGTTCATTTCTGGTGTTCTTTTTTTTCTTTCAATCTCATTTTTAATTGAGTTTATGATATTATTGCTTATTTGATATTTTTTATCAAAATAATCTAATCCCAAAGCTACACCTAATCCAACAAGGAATACAATACCTGCCACGGCAATAATACTTCCGCCCAGAAGTACAGACGCTGTCAGTATTGATCCTATGGTCCAAGAAGCAGTGGCAACAATGGCTGTTTTTGCCATATCTATTGTTATATTTCCAATGAAATCTGCTAATGTATATTCGTCTTTAAATATACTTTCAATAATTCGATACCCAATAGAAAATATAATACAGAATCTAACCCCTCCAATAATATTTGAATTAAGTCCTTGCTGTCCTATCCCCATCATTAGCATTTGAGGATGATTAGCACAATATCGTGTTCCTCGGATAATACGTCTAAGACCTGCATGACCTGATATATGAATATACTTTCTTCCATTTTCTCCTACATGCTCTTTAGCTGTAATACCTAATCTCTTAAATTATTGAATAACATCATATAATCCACGAGAATCATAGATATTGCCGGCATAGGTAGAAACAGGATCTGTGACAGAGAATACATACGACATAGGATTTTTCTTCTTGTTTTCTTCCTCCACTCCTCTCGCAAATGCTTCTCCACTATATGGATTCGGTGGACGAGAAGGATTTATATCTTCAATAATGCTTTTGGCTTCTGATAACGAAAGGACGATGTGGTATTGGGTATTATCACTCAATACCTTTTCTAATCCTATGGAATAAAAAAATTCATGCTGAGGTTTTAACTGATTAATACCTACTCCCCCATTTAAGTAATCACCCAGATAACCATCCCATGTAGGATTATAAATTTTGCGTCTTGTCATTTAATAAAACCTCCATATTATTTATATTGTATGTAATTTCAATGAGTAATAAAACATTAATGAAAGCAGTTATCTTATATAAGATAACTGCCTTAAAAATCTTTTTGAACTTATTAACTGTACAAGCTATACACAATTTTATAAACACCTTGCAATATCTCAATATCTGATTTTGCATTCATATTCCTATTCATCTACATTTTCCAATTATGTATAAAGTTTATATTAGATGCACAGATTAATGATAACTATACACACTATTTTTATATTTAAAATCAGAAAAATACAACATTTAATGTATAGAGTGCATGATTAAACTTCAAAAATTATTATGATATAATGGTGAAACATCTATGCTCAGGTCTGGTGATTGCTATTCTTCCAATAATTAAAACTCATAAGAATAGCCTTTTGGAGCTCTTACTTTCAGGATTCCCTCCTGTGTTTCAACAAAATAAAATGTATACGTAGCCAGTAATAATTTGTATTAACTGGCTTTTTGATATTTTATGAATCTTTGTGAAGCCGAATAAGTTCATTGCGTATTAAGCTTAATCCCTAATGAATACGTGACCAATTAATAGACAAGCATCCAGATCACCAATGATACTTGCCTTATCATATTTCAGAAGCACATACGCAGTGACTGAGTGACACCAATTATTATGACGGTTAGTAAAAATCGAAGCCAATATAAGTTTATTTTTTCATCCCTTTTGAAGGGATAATAACTCTGGGGCCAAAGATCATTACTTCAGACCCTTTACGTTTCTCTTGTGCAGTGTAGTTCAGGAAGTATTCTTCCTGTCGATAAGCAGAATAAATTTGTTTGATTTCCTCAGCATTATCATAAGACACAATCCACGGATGTTCTACTTCATTGAGTTTTTTGCAAATAGCAACGTGATCTTCGTGATTATAATAATTCCGGTATAAGCCAGAACCCTTATGATAATAAGGTGGATCTAAATATAAAAGAGTATTCTTTGGCAAACTCTTGACAACATTATCCATCAATGCAATAGCATCATAGTTGTGAACATTTATTCTCGAGCCAAATGCACCAATCATCTGAATTCTTGATATTAAATCTGGTTTATTAAATCTCACATCTAGTGTCCATTTGCCACTTTGATTTTTACCACCTATAACCCCAGCTTTTAATATCCCAGACCGATTGGTACGGTTTAGAAAAAAAGTAGCTAATGCAACGTCAACAATAGAATTATTATCAATATCATTGATGATTTTCTTTTGTATTTCCCATTGTTCTATGGTTACAGGTATTTTTGAAATTGCAGTGCAAAGCTCTTCTGTATGATTGACAGCGGCACACCAAAATGAATACACGGCAGGATCTAGGTCATTAATATGTATTCTCGAAACAAACTCATTAAATAATAGGTCTAAGGCAACCCCAGCTCCCCCTGCGTAGGGTTCAACATAGTGGCCGTCATTCAGGCCATTAGCCTCGATCAACCTTTTGAGATAGTACGCAAATTTGCCTTTACCGCCAGGATAACGTAATGGTGTTGAATAGATTGATTTTTTCATAATAGAACAAGGAGTTAGTATGCCAACTTAGGAGACAGTTTAGCTTAACAGCTTTAAGTTGGCCAGCATGTTATGGCCAGATTGCTCTAAGCATTGGCAGATATTCTTCAGCGACATCTTTTAGCTCAGAAGGTAGCGGAGAGCTTGCAGTACTGTGAACAAACTGATTTAAATGGTCTACGGACCCAACAGTTTGTGTACCTGCCGCTCGGCGGCTTATCGCTTTTGATTCTGGTTTTGTTATGAGTCCAGCGGATTCGAGATGTTTAGCGACAGAAACAATTTTTATCGCAAGTTTATCGTCTTCAGTGAGTGGCTTGTTATTATCATGCCTGTAAACTCTACTATCAGTATGCGCCATGCGCTTCTTGTAATCATCGCAACTTACTTCAAGAAAGACCCTAAATGTAATCGCGGTAGCGTTTGGGACTCGCTCTACTTCAAGCAAAGACCGTAGCTCTCGATAGATTTCATTGATCCTACTGTTGGATATGTTGAGGGGCCATGGAATAAGATATTTACGGCTTTTTGATGAACCTTTTGCCTTTGTTTTGTGGTCATTGCCCCCATCCGTTTTTTGTTTTCTGGAGCCGCTACCAGTTGTCCCATTATTCTCTGGTCCAGAATTGTTTCCTCCTGAAGTACTTTGCTTCTCCTTGGATTCGCTACCAGACGAACTACCATCTGGAGAAATGGTGGATTTGAGGGATTCTTGATACAGATGATCCGGACTCAATTCTGGCGGTATATGATTGAGAAATATCTTTCGGTCACCATCACTTCGAACATCATTAACGTTGTATCCTTCATGACGAAACATACGTATAGCGAATTCAATTGACGGCGCAGATATAGCTAATTTGTATTTGAACTGTATTTGACGATCTTTGATAAATACTGCAAACGCATCCTGAGCCCTTTTGGAAGCAAAAAGACGTGTGAGTGTAGTTACTGGAATTTGATCAATATCGCTAATAACTATCTCATTAAATATTTGAGGGTTATTTCGGACAATCTCTCGTATTTGTCGCCCTATAGATTCGACGCCCGTTTGCCTCGCACGGCGCTCATCACGGATATCGCTATCCCACGGCACACGTCCTGCACCACCGTTTTGACCGGTGTGCTTCAGTTCTATCCAAACATCACCATCTTCTCGAGTAGCAACTACGCTACATTCGATTTCGTTAGGGAAACGCCCTGCAATTTCATTATGGGCCGTCAAAAAATCTTTATAGTACTTTTCTTGTGTACACAAATCTGGACGCTGTAACAACTTCAATGCAGTTAGTCGCCTGTTTCCTTCAAGAACTATGTAGTTTCCCTCGTCATCAGGAGTTACAAGCTGTAGTTCTGTGGGATCAAGACCATAAAGAGTAATGTGCTCTGCAAGTTTTAAAATCTTTTTTGCATCTTCCGGATCAGCAAGCATCTACTCAATAGCTTCGCGTTGGTTTTGTGCAATATCGCCACCAAATCTGACGTTTTCTTGGTCGAGTTTAATGAGATTAAAATTTATTGATCGGATATCTCTTTTCACGAATAGGCATCCTTACTGTGTGTAGATAACCTAAACTATCAAAGTAGTGCGTGGATATAAAGCATCACTTCGAATATCTGATATCCTTGATTCGCGACAGGCCTCTGCCCTGCTTCGATTAACTTTTAAAACTGCGATAATCTAGCCTTCAGTGAAACGGATTTTATGCATTGCGATCTCCTTCAGAAGCATAATCGGTATGTTGGAAGCTCTCTAAGAGTAGATAGTTCAGTTTTGTGTTAGTGCAGTTGTTGACATTTACGGGATGCTTACAGTATTTTCTTTGCTCATCCTGACGTTCAGTCCTGGCACATAAGTGGCTATGTTCCAGCCTCCTTCACGCTATAACTTTCCTCAACGGTGTTACATTATGAGACTATATAAAAAAAAGCTATTGTAACCTGAGCTTCGCTTAAAGGAAGAGAACTAAAGTGACTGAGGCACGATCAAAGTTTTTGCTAAAGAAAACAAAATAGTGGAGACCCTCAGGCATGTCTAATTTAGAAGAACTTTACTGCTGCGTCGATGACTTTTGCCAAAAATTTATTCCTCTTTGGGAACAACAGCTCATTGAGAATAATCAGCTCAAGCGTCATCGCGCCACTTCCCTGTCTCCTTCCAAACATTTAGAGATGCTTCAAACCGATCATCCCTCCGTTCAATTTCTTCTAGTGCGGCGGGGCCTTTATGTCATCAGTATTTCTTGAAGTCGATGGTAAGCTTCTGCATGTTTCTCTGGGTTCATTTTGGCTAGGTTTTGTTTCCAACGAACTGCGGGTAACTGGTCGATGCCTGAAAACTCGATGAGAGTCCAATCGGGCATACGATTTTTGAAAGACAGTAAAAATGCTCGTTCCTGGGGCGTCAAAGAAGTGTTGATGAGCCTTACCAACTGTTCCCGGGTTGCTTCAAGATCAGCTTGGGGAATGTCCTGATCTGCCATGTTCAAAAACTCCCCTTCGTAAACACCCGAAATGTATTTAAAGTTTGGTCTGAGCAGCTCGGCAATAGGGCGTGGATGGCTAATAATATAAACCAGCAGGGCTTTGCGAAGGTCATCGGTGAGCCCCTCGTTATCAAGTAGTTGCTTGACGTCGAAAAGATCTCGTGGGTGTTGGCGATCCAGTGCTGCACAGATTTTCCCTGCGTACAAATCGGCAAAACTCACCACGGGCATCTCGGCAAAGCCAAACTCATCTTCAACGGCTTCACTTACCTGCATGACTTTGGGTTCGTAAACCGTGCCGCGTAGTACTGGGGAGAGTGCAATTTTGATTTGAACGTCGTCTCGCTCGACCAATAAACGCAGGGCATCCGCTTTATCCTGGAAAGAGCGAATAACCCGGGTACTATCGATGCTGGCCGTGATTGTGGAAGCCAATATATCTAGGTTGTTCTTGATGGTCTGCAGGGCTTCATGCCGTTCCATCATGGGCAGAAAAACCAAGTCGATATCGACCGAAAGCCGAGGAAAGTCACGAACGAACAAATTAATGGCCGTTCCACCTTTGAGGGCGAAACAGTCGTGCCGAGCAACAAAAGGAATAATCCGTAGTAGTAGCTGCACTTGTCGGTAGTAGTGGCTTTGTCTGTTCATGTTATTTACATCTCTTTCGGCACAGTGATCTGCCAGGTTGGCTCCAGCTTGCCACCTTTAGCGATCAGTCGTTTACCAGTTCCCAACGCATACTGATCCGGTATCAGGTGCTTGAGCCAGACGTGTTGGTGTCTTCCTGCCAGCCAGAGAAAGAGTCGTTTTGCTTTTATACTGCTACAGGCTTTCAGCAAGGCATCCAGCTTGCGGGGCGAGAGGTTGTGCAGTCCTTGCATAAGCTGGTCGGCATGTTCAAAGCTCATAGTGTTGGGCACCGCTGCCAAGAGCTCCAAAATGGCTTTTTCTGGACAGGAATAGTGGAGTGGGGGGAGCGATACCTGCCAATTGTCTTGCCGGAGGTACTTAACGTCGTGCATCAGTATCTCGGGCCACAGGCGGCGCGTTCCGTGCCACTCAAATTGTGCCGGAGCATCGATTCTGCCCAGCCATCGAGGGAGCGTGGCATCGGAATAGAGGTGAACCCTTGGTTTGCTTCCTTTGGACAGGTAATGACCAAGTCCTTCCAGCTCTAATGCGGTCAAACCTCCAACATGGACGGGAGCATCGGACATTCGTTGCAATGAGGCAACGATTCCTTCCCAGGACAGCCTTGCTTCCTGCCTGGCGTAAACACCGGCTACGAGAGGGATTAGCGTTTGGCTGCGCACCGCATTGTCCAGAAAGTGCAGGTTTAGCCCTTGTGCCTCCAGCCATGATTTGGTGGCTACCATATCCAAGGGCAGCACCTTCTGTAGCTGCTGTCTGGCTTCAGTATTCAGCATGACGGGCCTCATTGTAGTTTGAAAAAAATAAAATATACGTTGATTATTGACGTGATTTAGAGTTTTTTCAAACCAATTCGTTTCTTGTAGTTTGTTAATTTGTAATTTCACGTCAATTACTGCCGTGAAAATTATGATTTGCAAACCAGATCAAAATCGACAATCTTATTTTTCTCACTGCCATTAACAATAGGAGCTATAGCTAAATCAGCATAACTTGACGCAATCTATATACATCATAAGCAATGCTGCGCTGCCATTTGAATTCAGATGCTATGTCACATTATTTTGGTTCTGCTATATCTTATCCAACTCGACTTTACTGATACGCAAGGCAACCTCTCGTTCGCAAAGGCTTTTTTCTTTTTCGTGGGTAGCAATTTCTCGCTGGCGAAGCTGATGATAGTCAGCATACAAATCATTCAGTGTTTTAAAGGGATTCTGATTAACCTTCTTACGTTCTTGGACGGGATCGGCTCCTTCGCGTTTTATCGCCAACCTCAACTTGGCCGTCTCATCACGTGCATCGGCCAGTGACCAGTCATCAACTTTACCGATAGCGTACTCACGCCGGAGCTTGGTCGTTGGAGTGGTATAGCGCAGCATCCAGTAGGCATCACCACGCTTGGGGGGCATCAAATACAAACCATCACCATCGGAGTGCCGGACGGATGATTTTTCCTTGATCATTTTTTTGACCGTTTTGTCATGTAAATTGCCCATTTTTTGGCCTCAAAAAATTGGGGAGTACAGTCTCGCTGAACAAACTATAGCGAGAAAATACTTCCCAATCGACTACCCATTACTACCCAAACTTAATGGGTTTACAATGGATGTTGTGACCGTCAATATTTTATAATTACATGATTAACAATGGTTATTATGCACGTAAGAATCTATTCATTGAGTAGGCGGCTTAAACCAGCATGAATGCTGAATTGGTGTTATTCAATATCTTCTAGGGGTACACCCTAAATCGGAGTATGCAAGATTTAACATGCAGGCAAATAATCCCTCAGTCACTGCATAAATGAAATTATCTCGTCAAAATCAAATCAACTACTGCTTTGGCGGAGTAAGGCCATCGGGTTAATCATGCGATGACCTTTAACATTAGGGGTTAGGGGTGAGCAATTTCTTTACGTGCTAATTCCGCCAGAAAAGCCGAACGGTTCTTATAGTGACCGTTTCGCTCAATATAGCGGTCTATCGCGGTTAACAAATTGCCAGGCATCGTCAGATTAAACTTGATAGCCTTAGATTCATATTTCGCAGGGTCTAGCTCAATCAGTGCAATCATTCCTCCATCTTCCGTTAAGCGGGGGTCATTGATGTACTCTGAGGGATCTTTCGGCGCGGGGACATACCCGCCTTGTTCCGTCAATACCTCCATATGCTGCCCGAACGCGCTTTCAGCATCACGGATAGTTTCTTCTAAAGTGTTGCCAGCGAAAAAGCAGCCGTCAGCATCAGGAAAGTAACCGTCAAAGCCCTCTTCTGTTTTAAAGATAAAGAGCGGATAAATCATAGTATTACCTCGTCGTATGATGATGAGTAGCGCAGAGAAGGAGCGGTTAGACCGCTCCTTAATTATTACAACAACTTCAATCCTGAATTTTTCTGTGCCTGTCGAAGAATCCCCTTTGACGAATCTTTTCTCGGATGCGGTACGGTGATTATTTCTCTGACTCCCTGTTTGGCTAGCGTGACATGACTCCCGTCTTGCCGCATCTTTACCCAACCGTCAGCCATTAGGCGTTTGATTAACTCTGTACTACTCATCAACCCTCCATTGCGTTAATGAATGGGTATAATACCCATAAACTCAAGCGTTGTCAATTATTTTGTGGGTATTATACCTATTATTAACTAGTGTTCTCCCTCTTAACCTGTTATTTATTGCCCACCCATAGAGCGCAACCAGACGCATACAGAGCTATGCACAATAAAATTGACTCACTTACGGCTAATTTGGATCACGTTATTACATTGCATCTCATACTGCGTAATTCCCACGAAATAAACGTAAACTCCACGTACAATGGACTACACCGCACCCGCCTGCACTTTTTGGATCAAAAAGTTTTTTCACTTTTAAAATTCTACAAATCAAATCACCAGACCGTGCTAGTACTGGCTGTGTGAGAAAAATTTCAAACTGAAATGAGTGAAAAGAATTTCAGAAAATTTCAGTTTGTTATCCAGTTCTGCTCTGGAGTGTTAATTGTATTTATTTGAAATAAAATGATTTTTCTATTTTACGTGAGATTTTTACTTGGAGGGAAACCCAACATAAAAACTGAAAAGCCAGTCTTCATGCGGGGTAAGAGGAAATGTAAACTGAAATTGTGTGAAAAAATTATTTTTGCTGTTAGTGTTTTGCGCCAGACAATTATTGATGCTATTTCTCAGATGACTACGACTTCATTTTTGATGTCATTGTATATGTGTTGTTTAATGGGATCGCCTATTGCGCCGTAATGGTCTGATGGCTGACAGCCGTTTATGCTTTTTTCTTGAAGCAGTAATACAAGCAATCCAATTAATTTATAAGTTCCTTTTTGCTCATCATTTTTTCGATATTGTCCCTGACCTTTTTTATTCTGTAGTGCTATTTTCTCAACTAATGCCCGTCCACCAAAGACCTTAATAGATTCCTCCCATCCACCATTTTTTTGTGCCCTTTGTATATATTGTCTAAAGCTTGCTCTATTCTTGATGCAATAACCTCTGGGATATTTTCTATTAAGCTCATATATTGATATGCAGCACCAAACACAATATCAGAGTCAATCACATCGCTTGTGTTTTTTCTTTTGTCCTGAAACAAGCTGAGGGAGTTCACATTACTTAAAATAGCACTTCTTACCTTACGAACATTTTCTGAATACTCTTCGGGTACATTTGTCATTGATGTATAAGGATCTAATCCAAAGATTGAAAGGGCTACAGCATTAGGCGTCGCAGTTCCTTGTAAAGCAAATAGTTTTAATACATCAATTTCAGGTACTGTCATACAAATTTCCTTTTAATTTGTTTTATTGGAGTCACGTTGTAATCTTCACCTTTCTCCAGCATTATCAGCAAATCACACCATTGAGCTAACGCGGCTTTACGTTCATCAAAATAATCATGCCTGTTATAAATGCCCTCAACGCCTTTTATGCGATGATTTAGGCAACGTTCAGCCACAAAGGGATCAACACCTAACGCGGCTAAGTGGGTTCTGGCGGTTCGTCTAAAGTCGTGAATAGTGAAATTAGGTATATCTGGCGGCAGTTCTCGTCTTACTTTGGCAAGCGCAACGGGTAGAGTGCTTTCCTGAATATGTGGGATCATGCGGTGTTGCATTTTTCTTGCTGGTAGAACGTACTTACTACCACAGGCCATAGCCTTTAATTCCATGAACCACTCTATAACCTGTGGACACAGTGGAATGTCTACCGCATCGCCGTTCTTGCTGCGTTCTGCCGGAAAATGCCAGACAGCTTTTTTGAAGTTGAATTCTTCCCATCGTGCGCCGCATAGCTCCATTTTCCGTAAGCATAGGGCAAGTAGTATCTTAAAGCTGATTTCATTCTGGCGACTGATTGTAGACGTTCTAAATGTCCTCAGCACAATGATTAATTCTTCTCTGGTTAGCCATCTATCGCGTGATACTTCTTTCCCACCAGCGTCCGCAACCTCGAAAGCTGAACAGGGGTTAATATCTATCATCTGTCGCTTAATGGCATAATCAAACATGCGTCTTAACCATCGTAGAACATCGGTCGCCATAGTGGGTGCGCCTCTGTCTACAATGCTCTTTAGCATTTCATCAATATGACGGGGCTTCACATCCTCCAGCTTCATATTGCCGATGCGAGGGTTAATGTCTTTATCTATCCGCCTGCGGAGTATGTCGGGGTGTTTCCAGCGTGGTAGTATCTGGCGCTCAAAATATTCAGCCGCTAAGTCTGATACCTTTATAGCGTTCTTTTCGGCGTCAATCTTTGCCAGTGCTTCGGCCTTACGCTCTTGTTTTTCCATAGCAACGTCATAACCCAAAGAAACTCTGGCTGATAGCTCTTTAGTTAGTTCGCGCGCTTTGGTTAGTGATAGATCAATGTATGAGCCTATCAGGACAGCACGACGCTTTCCGGCAAATTTATATCTAAATCTCCAGACAGGGTGCTGATAGTTTTCTCTATAGCATAAATATAAGCCGTTGCCGTCAGCTCTACCCTCGAACCGTTCACCCGACTTTATCCATGCCCTTATTTGTTTATCTGTGAGCTTTGGCATTATGCAATTTCCAATATCAGAATAGGTGGGTACACCTAAATCATTTTCATAATAGTTAGGTGTACACCTAGGTGTACCCACTAATCATGCGCTACTGTGATTCGTTCAGCAATGCTCTGATAATAAAAAAGCCAGCTATAACAACGTATATACTGGCTTCATGAAATATTGTGATTTGCTAAGAAACGTTATTCAATATTTTGAATCTGCTCGCGCATCTGCTCAATCAGTACCTTCAACTCAATTGCAGAATTTGTCACATCCGCATTAATTGATTTTGAAGCCAGTGTATTCGATTCGCGGTTAAATTCCTGCATCATAAAATCCAGTCGGCGGCCGACGGCTTCTTTTTTCTTCAGAATATTACGTGTTTCTTTGACATGGGCATCCAGACGATCCAACTCTTCTGCTACATCAATACGCTGGGCTAATAAAATTAGCTCTTGCTCAAGGCGATTATTATCTAACTGAATTTGTGCTTCTTCCAGCTTGGTCTGTAAGCGCTCACGCTGCCATTGCAGAATTGCCGGCATTTGTTCTCGGACTTTAGCCACTTCCACAGTTACCGCATCCAAACGCTGTTCAATCAGAGTCTTGAGTGCTTGTCCTTCGGTTTCACGACTCTGGATAAAAGAATCCAGCGTCAGATCTAATTCCGCTAACAATTGTGCACTAATAGCGTCTAAATCTTGCTCTTCGGCAGACATCACACCCGGCCAGCGTAAGATATCTACCGGATTAATTTCACCTTCATTACTCTGCTGTTTAACCCAGCTTGCTGCTTGAACCAGTTGTTTTGCCAGCTTTTCATTCAGGATCAGGGAATTCTGAGCAAAGGTATCTAACTCAAAACGCAAGTTACATTCCACTTTGCCGCGCGTCAGGCGGGAACGAATGCGTTCGCGGATGACCGGTTCAAGGCTCCTGAATTGCTCTGGCAGGCGAATATAGGTTTCCAAGTAACGCTGATTGACAGAACGCAGTTCCCACGCTGCATTTCCCCAATCTCCCCTGATATCTCTCCGTGCAAAAGCAGTCATACTACGGATCATAATTCGTTCCCAATTTATAAAATGATGTGCGGATTATAGCGCTCTGTGTAGATGCAGGATAGGCATTCGCCGCTTTAGGCCGTATAATGCGCCCCTAAAATATACGAACAACGGAGATAACACTATGAGCTTAGTAGGAAAGCGTCCAGCAGGAAGGTCAGCAGGGCAGGTGCGTCCTATTAAAATGACTCGTCATTACACCAAACATGCGGAAGGCTCTGTTTTGGTGGAATTTGGAGATACCAAAGTGTTATGTAATGCCTCTGTTGAAGAAGGAATTCCCCGTTTTCTAAAAGGCCAGGGACAAGGCTGGATCACCGCTGAATACGGCATGTTACCACGGGCAACCAATAGCCGTAATGCGCGCGAAGCTGCCAAAGGTAAGCAAACAGGCCGCACGATGGAAATCCAACGCCTGATTGCGCGTTCATTGCGTGCTGCCATCGACTTAAAAAAGCTGGGTGAATTCACTATTACGCTGGATTGTGATGTGATTCAAGCGGATGGCGGTACTCGTACTGCGGCTATTTCTGGCGCTTGTGTGGCTCTGGTCGATGCCCTAAATAAGCTAGTTGCGGAAGGCAAACTGAAAGAAAGCCCGCTAAAAGCAATGGTTGCGGCAGTGTCTGTTGGCATCGTTGAGGGTGAAGGACGTTGCGATCTGGAATATGTCGAAGACTCTGCGGCTGAAACTGACATGAATATCGTCATGATGGATGATGGCAGAATGATTGAAGTGCAGGGTACGGCAGAAGGTGAACCGTTCAGCCATGATGAGTTGCTCTCACTGCTTTCATTGGCAAAAGAGGGATTGGATACGATTTTCAAAGCGCAGCGAGATGCGTTAGAACAAGAACCATTAAAATAATAAATAAATCAGGCGGCTGAAGAGTCGCCTTTTTTATGCCTGCAATAAATTTACCTGCAATAAATAGTAATGAATGACAAGAGATCAAAGAGGAGAAACCCCAATGAAAGCCTATCAGCGCGAATTTATTGAGCTGGCACTGGAAAAGCAGGTGCTGAAATTTGGCGAATTTACGCTGAAATCTGGTCGCAAAAGCCCGTACTTTTTTAATGCGGGCCTGTTTAATACCGGACGTGACTTGGCGTTGATTGGTCGTTTCTATGCAGCAGCGTTGCTAGATAGCGGAATTAAGTGCGATTTGCTGTTCGGACCGGCTTATAAGGGGATCCCGATTGCAACAACTACCGCAGTAGCATTGGCTGAACATCATGATATCGATATGCCTTATTGCTTTAACCGCAAAGAAGCTAAAGATCATGGTGAAGGTGGATCGCTGGTTGGAAGTCCTCTGCAAGGCAATGTTGTGGTTGTGGATGATGTCATTACCGCAGGTACGGCGATTCGTGAGTCGATGGAAATCATTAAGCAGCACGGAGCAACATTATCCGGTGTGATTTTGTGTCTGGACCGTCAGGAACGTGGGCGTGAAACACTTTCAGCGATTCAAGAAGTTGAACGTGACTACCATTGCCAAGTCTTTTCCATCATTACCTTGAATGACTTGGTGAGTTACTTGCGAGAAAATCCAGAGATGCAACCTCATCTGGAAGCAGTAGAAGCTTATCGCAAAGAATATGGTATTTGATGGTGAGTAATTTGGATTGAGTGAAAAAAATCCCTCGCCCAAGGATGGGCGGGGTGAGTAGTAGAAATGGCATCTATCTATATATGGCAAGGATTGCGACAATGATGCCATTATTAAGTCACTTAGTCGTGAACTCAATGAGCCAGCACATATTAACACAACTCAATAAAAAATCTGCACGTTATCATTCACTGGATAAGGATATGAACTTACGATACTGCGATAAGCGATTGTAGTGGATTAAATTATTGCAGTTGGGTCAATATCAATGGCCAGCGTACTTCAAATTCCGTTGTCGGACGATAGCGAAATTCAGAGCGAACAAAACGGGAGAGCATCCCTTCACAAAATGCCAGTAACTGTGATGCCAACACAGATTCGTCATAAGCGAATCCTCGCCCGTCACGAATTTTTCTTTCTTTTAAAATTTGGCGAAGTTGCATTTCAATTCGCTCAAATAGCTGGTTGATGCGATTTTGCAATCTGTCTTGTTCGAACATTAGAGCATGGCCGGTCATAATACGGGTCAGCCCCGGATTCCGTTCTGCAAAACCCAAAAGCAGGACGAGGATTAACCGAATGCGTGTGATGGTGTCTTTTTCATCTTGCAGGATCAGATTGATGCGTGAAATTAAAGAATCTTCAATAAACTCAATCAAGCTATCAAACATCCGGGTTTTGCTCGGAAAATGACGGTAAAGGGCTGCTTCCGAAACACCAACGTTTGCGGCAAGTTTTGCAGTAGTAATGCGTTGGCTGCCATCACTGGATTCCAGCATATGTGCCAGTGCCTGCAAGATTTCCTCACGTCTATTTTTCTTTTTTGTACGTTCTTTTTCTGCCATGTCTGGTAAGACCCCTGCTAAAACAGCAAAACAAATCCAGCTATTTTTTGCCACCATGCTATTGCTGTCAAAAGCGATAACATTGTGAGCAAAAAATATGAAAATCGGTTGACGGTATCAGGCCTTATGGAAAGTTATTGACGACCGGAATGGCCAAATCCACCACTGCCACGCTGGCTTGTCTCAAAATCTGCAACCAAATTAAATTCAGCCTGTACAACGGGTACAAAAACCATCTGGGCGATGCGTTCACCGGGTTCGATGATGAAAGTTTTATCACCACGGTTCCAAACTGAAACCATCAATTGCCCCTGATAATCCGAATCGATAAGCCCCACCAAATTACCCAGAACAACGCCATGTTTGTGACCCAGGCCAGAACGAGGGAGAATCACTGCCGCCAATTGTTCATCTGCAATATGGATAGCAATCCCCGTTGGCAGAAGCTCAGTTTGGCCAGGAGGTAGTTCCACCGCATTATCCAGACAAGCACGTAAATCTAAACCCGCAGAGCCAGGCGTAGCATAAGTCGGTAAAGGAAATTCTTGCCCGATGCGGGGATCAAGGATTTTAACGTCGATTTTTTTCATCATAGCGTTTGAGTATCTCGTCTAATAAGCGGTGGCTGAGTTGCAATTTACCACTGTGGGGTAACTGAACACTACCATCATGCCAGAATAGATGTAATGCGTTAGTATCACTGTTGAAACCGTGTCCGGCCAGGGATACATCATTTGCGCAAATCAAGTCCAGATTCTTCTGCTTGAGTTTTCCGCGGGCGTATTCTTCCACATTCTGGGTTTCGGCTGCAAATCCAACGACAAAGGGACGATTTCTTTCCATGGCCGCAACGCTCGCTACAATGTCAGGATTTTTCACCAGTGTAAATATGATTTCATCACCCTGCTTTTTGATTTTCTCTGTTGAGATTTGCTTGAAACGATAGTCAGACACGGCAGCGCAACCGATAAAGATATGCTGTGAGGTTGCCGTAGCTTGAGCCTGTTCATACATTTCCAATGCACTATTGACATCAATACGTTTAACGCCTTGTGGTGTGGGTAAATTAACGGGGCCGGTAATTAATGTCACCTCAGCGCCACGCTCTGCCGCGGCTTGTGCAATGGAAAACCCCATTTTACCGGAGCTGTGATTGCTGATGAAACGGACAGGGTCCAAGGCTTCACGGGTTGGTCCTGCGGTAATAGCGATGTGCAGACCAGAAAGATTTGGCTCGGTGTTGAAATGTTGCATTGTCCGTTCGACGATAGTCATTGGTTCCAACATTCTCCCTGGCCCGACATCACCACATGCCTGGCTGCCTTCATCTGGCCCCCAAATTAATACGTTACGCTCTTTAAGTACCTGCAGGTTATGCTGGGTGGCCTGTGCTCGGTACATCTGTTGGTTCATTGCGGGGGAAACAGCAATAGGTGCAGCGGAAGCCAGGCAGATTGTGGTGACTAAATCATTCGCCATACCTGCAGCCAGACGCGCCAGCAGATCAGCAGTAGCGGGTGCGAGAATAATTAAATCAGCCCATTTTGCCAGTTCGATATGCCCCATGGCGGCTTCGGCTGCAGGGTCTAGAAGGTCATCTGAGACTGGATAGCCAGATACTGCCTGTAAGGTTAGTGGAGTGATGAAAGCTTCGGCTGCCGGAGTCATGACAACGCGTACCAGGGCACCACGATCACGCAAACGACGCACTAATTCAGCAGTTTTGTAAGCGGCGATCCCTCCGCTGATTCCAAGGACTATCTGTTTACCAGAAAGTTGTTTACCAGAAAATCCTGTCATTTTGATTGTCCAGATATCAGTTGCAATTCCTTAAGATTCTATCACAAGAAAATATTGCGTTGAGAACCCTCCCTATTTAAACAGCCAAAAATGGCAAGTTTGCGAAGCACTGCGCAAGCCTCGCAAGTCGATCTGGCGGTGATTTTTTCATCATGGGATAGTAGGTACGAAATGTAGATGAGTGATGGTATCCATCGTTATGGAGAGCTATACCAATCTCACTTCAAGATGCATGTAATTTCTCCCCGCGAAGCGGGGAGAAATCAGGTTTCATATCGTGTTGTAAATTGCAGCTTGAAGTTTAGTGCGTATATAGGGTAAGGGATTGGAACAAAGGATATTGAAAAGGGGGAAGAAATTGTGGATTTAACAGTAATGGAAAGAAACGATGAATTGCATTTGAATCTTCTTCCCCGTGAGAAATTGTTGGCTTATGGTGCTGTTTCCCTAACAGACGCGGAGTTATTGGCTATCTTTTTACGTACAGGTTCCAGGGGCATTCCTGTCGTACAAATGGCAGAATACTTACTGAAATCATTTGGTTCGCTTTATCACCTTCTATCCGCGGATTACGATGACTTTTGTGCACATAAAGGCATGGGGAGATGTAAGTATGTCCAATTGCAGGCGATATCTGAATTGGCAAAACGGTTTTTCTCCAGTCAATTTATCCATGAAGATGTTATGAGCAGCCCCACGATAACTCAGAATTATTTGCAGGATTTATTATCCTGGCAAGATCGGGAGATATTTGTGGTGCTGTTTTTAACTAACCAAAATAAAGTCATCTGCCATGATGAAATGTTTAAAGGAACGATAAACAAAGTTGAAGTTCACCCGCGTGAAATTGTGAAACAGGCGGTTAAAGTCAATGCTGCATCAATTATTCTTGCTCATAATCACCCTTCCGGCAATCCAGAACCTAGCCTGGCAGATAAATTGGTGACAGAAAAAATTATTAACGCGTGTGACTTGGTTGGCGTTAAGGTTTTGGATCATATCGTTATTGGCAAGCAATCTTGTGTCTCATTTATGGAAAGAGGTTGGATTTAATACCGTTTTTTCGCGATACGATCAGATCTTAGTTGTTCGGGACTTGAGCATCAGCGAATGAGGGCGTATACTACGCCACCTTTGAGGATCTTGGGTTTGACGAGAAGAGCCTATCTCAGTAAGTTTTTTTACTGGGAAAATGTGAGTCTTTTCAGTGACGTTCTTTTCAGTAACCTTTTTTCAGTAAAGAAAGTTTGCTGAGATGGGCTCCTAAGCCTGACGAGGCGGTCACACCCAATACAAAGCTCGAGCTGATTTGATTTTTGGAGAATAGACATGTCCCGAGTCTGCCAAGTTACTGGCAAGCGTCCGGTGAGTGGTAACAACCGCTCCCACGCATTAAATGCGACTAAGCGTCGTTTTCTGCCTAACCTGCACTCTCATCGTTTCTGGGTTGAGTCTGAGAAACGTTTTGTAACTCTGCGTGTATCTGCTAAAGGTATGCGTGTGATTGACAAAAAAGGCATCGACACAGTTCTGGCCGAACTGCGTGCCCGTGGTGAGAAGTACTAAGGAGCTGAAAAATGGCTAAAGGTATTCGCGATAAAATCAAGCTAGTTTCTTCCGCTGGTACAGGTCACTTCTATACCACTACGAAGAACAAGCGTACTATGCCTGAAAAACTGGAAATGAAAAAATTCGATCCAGTTGTTCGTCAGCATGTTATGTACAAAGAAGCTAAAATTAAATAATTTTAGTGGATGATAAAAAGCCCAGCATTATGCTGGGCTTTTTTATATCTGCTGATAATGCCACGTAGCTTATTTTAAATTGGGTTGTGCGTGTAGACCTGTGCATTGTTCAGTTATACTACCGTTTTTTTCAATTATGAACCGTCAGGTGTAGCGCTAAAATGGTTAGAAAGACTTTGAATATCTTACATACAGAATCATCGTGTGGTTGGGGAGGGCAGGAAATTCGTATCCTGACAGAGTCTCAAGGCATGATACAGCGTGGACACCGTGTGGTTATCGTTTGTTGTCCAACTTCAACCCTTTACCGTGAAGCTCATCACTATGGTGTGCCTGTTGTTGCGCTCCCAATTGAAAAAAAACGTCTTTCTTGTCTTCGGGCAATGCGTCACTGGCTAAAAACAGAAGGTCGCCAGTTCGATGTCATCAATACTCATAGCTCTACTGATTCTTGGCTGGTGGCGGCAGCATGTGCCACATTAAGAGGTATGCCTCCGATAGTCCGAACTCGCCATGTTTCAACCCATGTTTCAAAATCCATTGCGACTCGTTGGCTGTATTTGCACGCAGGTCAGCATATTGTGACAACTGGGGAAAAACTACGCCAATATTTGCATGTACATAATAACTATCCGCTATCTCATATGACCTCTGTGCCGACAGGGATCGATTTGTCCCGTTTTCATCCTGAAAGTAAGTCCTTAAGTCGTCAGCGTATTGGCATCAAAGACAAACCAACACTGGGTATTGTTGCCACAATGAGAACGTGGAAAGGCCATCGTTACCTGCTTGATAGTTGGAAAATTCTCCATCAGCGTTATCCTGATTGGCAATTGCTGTTTGTGGGAGATGGCCCCCAAAGAAAGAATTTAGAGCCGCGAGTTCAACAGGAAGGGTTGGCAGAGAGTGTCATCTTTCTTGGTAATCGTCAGGATGTTCCTGATTGTTTAAATGCGATGGATATCTTTGCTCTGCCTTCGTTTGGTAATGAAGGTGTACCTCAAGGCATCATGCAGGCAATGGCGTGTGGATTACCTGTCGTCTCTACATCGGTGGGCGCGATTACAGAAGCTGTAATTGATGGCGATACAGGGTATATTATCGAACCTAGAAATGTCGAACAATTAACAGAAAAGTTAGATTTATTAATGCATGATGCAGAGCTACGTTTACAAATGGGAGAGGCTTCATTGCGACGAGCAATTCACTTATTTGGCATGGATAATATGTTAGAAAAAATGGAGTCTATTTTTTATTCCAGTATGGAAAACAAGCGGTAATATTTTGTTTATATTATTTTTATCTGCATTGGCAGAGTAATCTATGCTTTTTATTAACTAGTTGAAATGTCATTAGCTTTATTTTTATACGCCTACTGTATTAACCGTAAATAGAACAGTAACTCACTTTACTGTATAGTACCTTAGGCGTTCCAATCTTTGGATTGATAATTTAATATTCATTATTATGCAACCCCAAAATATTCTAATCATCAATATTGCCCGTTTTGGTGACACTTTGCTAATAACTCCGGTTATTCGTGCCCTGAAAGAAAAATGGCCGGAGGCAAATATTGATATATTTGTGCATAAAAAAACGAAAGAAATCCTTGAAAATATCGATTTAATTAATCAATTGAAAGGGTTTTCAAAAGGCAAGGCTAAATGGTGTGGCTGGTTTTCTCGTCGGCATTATGATCTGGCATTAGTTTATGGTCAGGATAAATCCTTATTGCAGTATGCTAAACGTGTAGCAAACTTGGCCGTTTATTTTTCGGATATCTCTGGTAAAAAATCAAATGAGTATGCTATAGCAAGGCCCAGAGAACTTATGCCTGCCCAACAGGAAAGGGCGTTGTTAATTGATTCACTTGGGGTTGAAGTGAGTAATTGGCGTTTGCAGTATAATGTAAGCCCGCATGAAGCGGAGTACGCCAGAAATTTTCTTCAGCGGCAAGGGATAGAACGACAATTAAGAATAGGTTTTCAATTACAGAGTTTTCCTGCAAAGGCCTATCGTGATTGGCCGGTAGAACATTTTTACGAATTAGCCCAACGTATTTATCGAGATTATCCGCATGCGCATATTTTGCTGTTAGGCAGTAAAGAGAGTGAAGACAATGCGCGAATGCTGGCTGAGAAATTGGGCACAAACAGATGCTCATCATTGGCGGGTAAGACTACGATGCGGCAAAACGCGGCAATCATGAGTCAACTTAATTTGTATGTGGGCGTTGATACGGGAACAACTCATCTGGCTGGGGCCTTGGGAATACCAATGGTTGCTTTGTATCATAGTTTTCA
The DNA here is from genome assembly GCF_037265215.1 of Xenorhabdus griffiniae. Classification (NCBI taxonomy): domain Bacteria; kingdom Pseudomonadati; phylum Pseudomonadota; class Gammaproteobacteria; order Enterobacterales; family Morganellaceae; genus Xenorhabdus; species Xenorhabdus griffiniae. Next base: position 4,670,809 of record NZ_CP147737.1, read on the forward strand.
CCCAGGGCGTTTTCTCGCACCTCAACAACATCCAAAATTAGTGGTTATTGAACATCCTGTAGATTATCGACAGGCAACGCGTCAAGATACAATGTCAGCAATATCGGTAGATCAAGTCTGGCATTCTGTTCAGTACTTGCTGAAAAATGAATGAAAGGATAATACACCAAATGAAGATAGGATTTATCGATGTTACTGTTACCATGTCATACGGCGGCATTCAAACCGCTGTTTGGGAATTAGCCAAATCGTTGACAGATGCGGGGCATGAAGTTCATATTTTCGGTGGTACTGGTGACGTTCGGCCTGCATTAGGCGAAAGAAATATTCCTATTCATACTTTTCCATTTATTCCCAGAGAACGCGTGCTTAACATTGGACGCCGTTTCCAACGTATTGTTGAACGTTATTCTTTTGCCCGTCATGCCCGTGCAACAGTTATTGCTGAAAATTTTGATTGGGTGATTTTGACCAAGCCTTTTGATTTTTTCTGGCCCAGAATGATGCCTGAAACATCCCGTACCCGGTTTTGTTATATGAGTGGTGGAACCAGTTTTTTTAACGGGGATCGGGTATTAGGTAAAAAAATATCTGCATGGGTTGCATGTAGCCATTTTAACGCCTGGCAGATTCAACATCATTTCAAGCAATTTCCGAGCGTCATCTATAATGGGGTAGATATCGATAAATTCAAACCAGCCGACTCGGATGTCCGAACTCGATTAGGTATCAATGAGAAAACGTTTCTGTTAACGTTTGCTGGCAGGTTGGTTGGTTGGAAAGGGATGAAAGTCGCCATTGATGCAATGGCCTTGTTGCGGAACAAGGATGTAAAGTTATTGATTATTGGTGAAGGTGAAGATTTGAAATCGCTTAAAAAGCGGGTTACTGCTTTGCAGCTAGAAAAAGTCGTCATTTTTCATCCTCCAGTTGGTCATGATCAATTACCTGAATTTTATGCGGCGGGTGATGCCGGTGTTTTCCCCAGTATTGGTGATGAGGCATTTGGTATTACGATTGCTGAAGCGATGGCATGTGGACGCCCTGTGATTGCCAGCTATATTGGTGGAATACCAGAAGTGGTTGGTAATGAAGGCAGTGCTGGTATTTTGGTGACACCAGGTGATGCTATGGCTATTGCTGAGGCGGTAAATCATCTTTTATCTTTGCCGGATAGAGGAGAAAAGATGGGGAAATCTGCCCGTCAGAGGATTGAAACGATGTACACTTGGGAACATTCTGCTAGCCGTTTATTGAACGCCATAAAAAATAATGAAAATTGCGTATATTGATCCTTATCCTGTACCTGATTATCGGGTTGCGTCACTACAAATTTTGCAGAATGTAGACGCTTTTGCTCGCCAGGGGCATAGTGTTTGTCTGATTACCCCAAAAGGCCAAAGCCAAGTTGAGGAAATTCTTGGCAGGTCATTACCGCCTTCTGTGGAGCTAATCGCCCTGCACGATATACGTAGAAAATGGTATTTCCCGCTAAATACTCAGAAACTGTTTTATTTGCAGGTTTCGCGCTGGCTTAAAGAGCATCAAGTTGATGCCCTTTTTACCCGCAATATTAAAATGGCGAATTACCTGCTGTGTAATCATTCGGATATTCCTCATTTCTTTGAAAGCCATGAAGTATTTTCTCAGTCGTTTAGAGAATCCCATGATTTTCTCAATCGTAGAAACCAACGCAAGTATCATAAACTGAGAAAAATTGAACAGCAGGTTTATGCGGGTTCTAAGGTTGTTTTTGCCCTGACTTCTCTATTACGAGACGATATTTATAAGCAATACAGTGTCAAAACACCGATTGTTGTGGCTCCCGATGGGGTTGATATGCTGGCAGTTGAATCTGCCAGGCTGACGCTTGCTGGCAGTGAACCCAACAGTGCTCTTCCTAAAAAAGTGCTTTATTTGGGTAGCTTACATCGTTGGAAAGGTATCCCAACGGTAATGCAAGCCATGTCCTACTTAGATAATGTTGAACTGAATATTGCCGGTGGTACTACTGAACAAATTGAGCGATTGCGACGGACTGCTGAACAAATTGGTGTGAGTGATAAAGTTAATTTCCTTGGTTTTGTTCAACCCAGGAAACGCTTTCAGGTTATTGCTGGTAGTGATATTTGTGTTCTGCCATTGACGAAAACCAGTATTGGCAGCCGCTATACCTCTCCTCTCAAGCTGTTTGAATATATGGCTATGGGTAAGCCTGTGGTTATTTCTGATTTCCCATCCATTCGTGATGCTGTTGATGAAAACGCGGTAAATTTTGCTGATAGTGAAGATGCAGCGAGTTTTGCTGAACAGATTCAATGGCTGATTAATCATCCCGCTGAAATGATGGCGAAAGTTGACTATTCTCAACGGCTGGTTACAGAACGTTTTAACTGGGATCAGAGGGCGAAGTTAATTATGGGAGTGATAGAGGAAATATTGTCTCAGTGAGTCTCTTTCCCTGTTATCTCAATCAAATCTGGCTGCAAATGATACATGAAAACGGTATTGTAATCTGCTTAGATCCAATATTCTCAGAACAATATCGTAGATAATTTATTCAAGGAGTAGGTATGCCGGAACTACCAGAGGTAGAAACCAGTCGCCGGGGGATTGAACCTCACTTGGTTGGTAATGTGATCCAATATGCTGAGGTCAGAAATGCACGTTTGCGCTGGCCTGTTTCCGAGCAAATTATGACGCTTTCAGACCGACCAGTGTTGAGTGTTCAACGGCGGGCAAAATACTTATTGCTTGAGTTGCCGGAGGGCTGGATTATTATCCACTTAGGAATGTCTGGCAGTTTGCGTGTCCTGTTGGATGCACAGCCTCCGGCAAAGCATGATCATGTTGATTTGGTTATGGCTGATGGCAAAATTCTCCGGTATACCGATCCCCGACGTTTTGGGGCGTGGTTATGGAGTGACAATCTCAAAGAGTGTTCCGTACTGGCTCATTTAGGTCCTGAGCCTCTTTCTGAGCAGTTTGATGGCGAATACCTTTACACGGTTTCTCGCAACAAAAAAGCGGCTATCAAATCTTGGTTGATGGATAACAAAGTTGTTGTTGGTGTTGGGAATATCTATGCCAACGAAGCGTTGTTTGTTGCACATATCTTGCCTGAACGCCCCGTGAATTCATTAACGCAGCAAGAAGCCTATTTATTGGCCGATATAATCAAACAAATTTTACGTCGTTCCATTGAGCAAGGTGGAACGACACTGAAAGATTTTCTGCAATCTGATGGTAAACCGGGATATTTTGCTCAAGAGTTGTTTGTCTACGGTAAGAAAGGTGAACTTTGTCCGCTATGCGGTGAGAAAATCGAGTGTGTAAAAGTGGGGCAACGTAGTACATTTTTCTGTCGTCAGTGCCAGCATTAAAGATATTGGGGGGCAGAAGATAGTTGCCCCGTATAATGTATTATTTACCTAATTTTTTTAACATTGCCTGCGCAACTGGCTTTGACAGGAAGGATGAGACGTCGCCATCATGGCGAGCAACATCCTTGATTAAGGATGATGAGACAAAGGACAGGGTTTGGGAAGGCAATAAAAAAACACTTTCCAGCTCAGGCATAAAATGTCGATTCATATTGGCAAGTTGCCATTCATATTCAAAATCAGAAACAGAACGAACTCCGCGGATTAAGATGTTGGCCTGCTGCTTTTTGGCAAAATTAACCATCAGTTCGCTAAACCCAATCACATCGACATTTTCCAGATGAGCCGTGACTTCTTTTGCCAACGCGACACGCTCTTCCAAACTGAACATGGGGCTTTTTCTATCACTATTAGCGATAGCCAATAAAACATGGTCGAACATGTTTGCGGCACGAGTAACAATATCAAGATGACCATAAGTGATGGGGTCAAAGGTGCCGGGATAAATCGCTTTTCTTTTCATCATTGTTCTTACCCTTTGTTTGAGCCATTTCCCACAATGCAGCGTATTTATTGAATGTATACTGGGCATTCACAATAGCCAATATCAGACCTTGCTTGCCATCCAAAAAACCTGCCCTTAATAACCAGGTTTTGAAAAACGCGCCCAGGGTATGGCTTATTATAGAAAAATAACGGGTTTTTTTGCCTTGATCGTAGCGATGCTTTGCCCAATCTCTTGCATAATTTAATTGTTTTTGCTGGAACTCCATCAGATTACGGCAGGTTAAGTGACGTAAGTCGCCCTTTAGCGTCACGATAGATGCGCTTTGAATATCAAGGGATTCGTGAACTTGATTGTCGTTGTATTGGTAACGTTCACGGCAATAAAGGCGAATAACCCTATCAGGATACCAGCCACTGTGTTGCATAAATCTCCCCATAAACAGATTGAGGCGCGCGCAGCTATAGACTTTATTGTCATCAGGATTTACCAAGATTTGTTCAATGGATGCTTTTAGTTCTGGCGTTACGCGTTCATCGGCATCAATCATAAAGATGTAATCACCGCTGGCATAGAATTGCGCGAGTTGCCGTTGCCGTCCGAAGCCAGGCCATTGGGTATTTGAGTAAACTTTTGCCCCCATTTCGCTGGCTATTTGGCAAGTTGTATCGGTGCTGCCTGAATCCAGAACGATGATTTCATCCGCCCAATTCACAGAAAGCAGACAATCTGCAATCACATCAGCGGCATTTTTGGTGATCATGACAACGGACAGGCGTTTTTTGGCAATCATCAATGTCTCCTTGGAGGGAGGTAAGGTTCCAGTAATTTTAGCAAGCGTTGAAGAGCACCTTGGTTTTCATGCAGGACTTCTGCGGCGTGGTGGCCGTAATAGCGTCGGTAATCTTCATCTGTCAGCAGGCTATTGATAGCTGAACTTAATGATTGGCTATCTGTAACAGTAATCAATCCATCCGCTTTATGCAGCTTGGCACAAATATCTTTAAAGTTGAATGTGTGTGGGCCCATGATAACAGGAATGGCATGAGCAGCAGCTTCCAGCGGGTTATGTCCTCCACGTTCTATCAGGCTCCCTCCGACAAAAGCCAGATCAGCGATACCATACAAGAGCATCAATTCGCCCATTGTATCGCCAATAACCACTTGCACATTGGTGTCAGGAATAGTGTTAGCACTGCGTAAGATCGCGTTTAATCCCGCTTTTTGGGTCAACTCAGCGGCTTTACCAAAACGTTCAGGATGGCGGGGCACTAGAATTAACAACAGATCAGGGAATTGTTTAAGCAGCTTGCAATGTGCGTCCAGAATAATTGTCTCTTCCCCATCATGGGTACTGGTTGCTATCCATACTGGACGATGGGGTGCCCATTGGCGACGTAATGTGACGGCCTTTGCTGCGAGTTCTGGTGTAACAGAAATATCGAACTTAAGGCTACCAGTGACAGAGAGTTGGGAGCGTCTTAATCCCAATTCGATAAAGCGTTCACCATCTTCCTGATTTTGTGCGGCAATCAACGTGATTTTATTTAAAATGGTCTTAATAAAATTGCTAATTTTCTGGTATCCCGCAGCAGAGCGGGCTGATAGTCTCGCGTTGGCGATAACCAGTGGAATTTCCCGTTGATGTAACTGAGTAATCAGGTTTGGCCATAGTTCAGTTTCCATAATGATCACTAGCTTGGGATTAACGTGATCGAGAAAACGTCGCATTGAACCTGGCAAGTCATAGGGAAGGTATACATGGTTAACATCATTACCCAGGGCAGACAGAACCCTTTCAGAACCCGTCGGTGTCATGGTTGTTATCGTAATGGGCAAAAAAGGGTAATGGTGCCGTAAGATCCGTACGAGCGGAATGGCCGCCAATGTTTCTCCAACAGAAACGGAATGCAGTAAGATCCCACCTGGGGCCACCTTTTTAGCGCAGAAGCCATAGCGCTCTCCCCAGCGTTTACGGTACGCGGGGGATTTGCGGCTGCGCAGCAGCAGACGTAACCAGATAATTGGTTGGATAAGGTAGAGAAGTACCTGATATAAGCGAAGCAACATTCTATCAAATTCACTGACATGGACTGCGGTTATAGTACCACATTGGCTTGAAGAAAGTGTGTAAAATGTGGATATGTTGTGTGCCAGTGAATATACTTGATATCTAAAGATGGAAGGGGAGAGTTGCTGCCTTTAGAATATAATTAATAAGATTTCTGCCTCAATTGCGAATATTGGAAACACAATGGGTAAAATATCCCCTGGGTTTGAAAAGATTCTTATCATAAAACTAAGACATCATGGTGATACATTGCTTATCACACCAGTTGTGAATACGTTGAAAGAAAATTTTCCTGACGCTGAAGTTGATGTTTTATTGTACAAAGAAACAGCGCCAATGTTGATAAATTTCGCTCCCGTATTCCATATTTTTTCCGTTGATAGGCAATGGAAAAAGGAAGGTCTAAAAGCTTATATCACCCATCATTGGCGTTTACTGAATCAGTTGAGGAAAAGAAAATACGATCTCGTCATTAATCTTGCTGATCAGTGGTATAGCGCTCTGGTATCTAAAATTTCTCGTGCTTCAACCCGTATTGCCTTTGATTTTCCCAAGCGACAAAACTGGTTATGGAAAATCTGTTTTAGTGATTTGGTTTCTACTGAAGGTGAAGAATTTCTACATGTCGTTGAACAGAATTTATCAGTGCTGAAACCGATTAATCTTTCCAGTATCAATTTCAATGTAACAATGAGTTATAGTGAAGACGATTGGCATAAGGTAGCAAATCTTTTATACATGGGTGGAATTCATCAAAAGTATATTGTTATCCACCCGGCATCCCGCTGGTTTTTCAAGTGCTGGAATGATGAGAAAATGAGTGAAACCATTAATGCCTTGCAAGCAGATGGACATTCAATTGTTGTGACATCAGGAACGGAATCACGGGAAAAAGAGATGGTGGCAAAAATTTTATCTACCTGTAATCAGAAAAATATTGTCTCTTTGGCAGGCCAGATTACGTTACCCCAGCTTGGGGCATTGATTGCTCATGCCAAGTTGTTTATTGGGGTTGATTCTGTTCCCATGCATATGGCGGCTGCGCTGAAAATACCTTGTATTGCATTATTTGGGCCCTCTAAATTAGCTTTTTGGAGTCCATGGAATGCTAATGGAGAAGTGATTTGGGCGGGGAATTACGGTAAATTACCTGATCCTGATGATATTGATACCAAAACAGATACTCGTTTTTTGGATCTTATCCCTACTGATGTCGTAATTACTGCTGCCCGGAGATATTTATCATGAAACCTATGCGCCTTGCCATTGTCCGGCAAAAATATCGGCCTGATGGAGGTGCGGAACGTTTTATTTCCAGGGCACTTGAGGCATTGGATAATGGCAGCTTGGAATTGAACGTAATTACTCGCTCTTGGGAAGGGAGTCGCAATCCTAATTGGCATGTACATTTGGCAAATCCTTTTAAATGGGGTCGGATTAGCCGCGAGCAGAAATTTGCAGAGGCTGCAAGGCGCATTTGGCAAAAGGAGAAATTCGATATCGTTCAAAGCCATGAACGCATTGCTGGATGTGATGTGTATCGAGCAGGGGATGGTGTTCATCAACGTTGGTTGCAGCAAAGATCACGGATCTTGCCATCTTGGAAAAGCAAACTGCTTTTTTCCAGTCGTTATCATCGTTATGTTATGGGAGCTGAGAAAAGAATGTATCTCTCTACCGCATTAAAAAAGGTTATTTGCAACTCTCAGATGGTTAAGCGTGAGGTGATGGCAGATTTTGATCTGCCCGATGAGAAAATTTCTGTTATCTATAATGCCATTGATCAGTCACAATTTTTTCCTGTTGGAGAAGCTGAACGGCTCGCATTACGACAGAAATACGCTATTCCTGCACAAGCGAAATGTTTGGTATATGTTGGTTCTGGTTTTGAAAGAAAAGGATTGAAAGCTGCGATAGAAGCTATCAGCATGACGAATGCTTATCTGGCTGTAGTGGGCCAGGATAAAGAAGAAAGTAAATATAAGCAGCTTGCCAACTCGCTTGGCTGTCATGGCCGAGTTCGGTTTCTGGGGATGCAGAAAAAGACATTACCATTTTATCAAATGGCAGATGGATTATTACTACCAACATTATATGATCCTTTCCCGAATGTTATTTTGGAAGCCATGGCATGTGGCTTGCCCGTCATAACTAGTGAAACTTGTGGGGGTGCTGAATTCATTGTTTCAGGTGAGAATGGCTTTGTGTGTGATGCCCTCGATATTTCGGCTTTGGCTGAAGCTATTTCTTTAGTGCCAGCAGACCATTTGACTAGTAAGATCTCAATGTTATCAAAAGAGAAAATAGTGAACCACACTCCTGCTTATTTGTCTCAGCAGCTTACGGAACTGTATAACAAGGTGCTTTCCTTATGAAAGGGCATATTTTATTTATCATAGATGGATTACCGGGAGGAGGAGCTGAGAATGTTACAATTCGCTTGTGCCGTGGCCTGCAACAAAAAGGTTTTGATATTACCCTGTTATCTCTCTCTGACAGATGTGAATATCCGATCCCAGATAATGTTGAATTAATCATTAATGCTGATGAATATAGAGGGCCTTTTAGAAGACAGACTGAAATTATTCGTAGAGCTAAATCTATGGATAAAGTTCTGTCTAAAGTCTTTCTTCAAAAAGGCACACCTGTGTTAGTGATATCTAATTTACATAAAACAGATCGTATTGTTGCGAAGTCTAAGATATTGGCCAAGTTAAATGTATGGTTTTGTATTCACGGTGTGTTTTCAAAATCGTATCTTGAGAATAAAGTGGGGTTATCTCGTTGGATTAAGAAATGGAAAATCCAACATGTTTATCAAGATCGTAACTTAATTTGTGTTTCTGATGCTGTTGGTTTGGATTTGAAAGAAAATTTATCGTTGACACCTAAAAAAATGGTCACTATTTATAATCCATTCAATCTAGCTGAAATTAAAAATCATTCTTTGGAAATAAATCCCTATTCCGATGAGAATTATTTTCTTCATTTAGGGCGTTTCCACAATGTAAAACGTCATGACCGTTTATTGGATGCTTTTGCCAAAGCTGATCTTCCCTGTAAATTGTTGATCGCGGGTCAGGGGGATTATGGTATAACTAAAGAAATTAAACAAAAAATTGAAAAACTAGGCTTACAATCTAAAGTTTTTCTAATTGGTTTTTTAGTTAATCCATTACCGGTCATACGAGGTGCTAAAGCTGTTGTATTAAGCTCTGATAGTGAAGGGTTGGGTAATGTTTTGATTGAAGCGCTGATTTGTCATACGCCTATTGTCAGCACGAATTGTCCAGGTGGTATTAGTGAGATTATGGTGAATGAATTAGAACAATACAAATCTGAACTGACTTCTGGATCATTAGCAGAAAAAATGCGGTTGGTTTATCAAAATCCACCAATCATTACAGAAGATATGTATAAACATTTCGATTTAGAAATTGTGCTTGGTAAATACTTAGCCTTGATAGAAAAATAAACTTTGAAAGAAGTTGGGATGTTGTATTTTACATTGTATTTTATTTAATTTTGGGTATGTATCTTATGACACAACCTGCGTTTATCATCACAATTGATACTGAAGGTGATAACCTTTGGCAAAACGATGAGCAAATCTCTACCAAAAATACGCGATATTTACCACGATTTCAGAGCTTATGTGAGCGTTTTGGCTTCAAGCCTGTTTGGTTAACTAACTATGAAATGGCAATGGATGATAGTTATATTGAATTTGCCAAGGATGTGATCGCCAGAAATGCGGGTGAAATCGGTATGCATTTACATGCCTGGAATAGCCCACCTATTACTTCTCTCACTGGCGATGATATGCGTTATAAGCCATATCTGATTGAATATCCTAAAGATCAGATTAAAGCAAAAATTGATTTAATGACTCATCTTTTGGAAGACAAGCTCCAAACTAAAATGTTGAGCCATCGTGCCGGGCGTTGGGCATTTAATGAATATTATGCACAATTGTTGGTTGAATATGGGTATCAGGTAGACTGCTCAGTTACACCAAAAGTTAATTGGAGCTTTACCAAGGGAGATCCTAATGGAAATGGGGGAACAGATTATAGCCGTTTTCCTGATCAGGCTTATTTTATGGATTTGCAAGATATTTCCAAAGAAGGTGATTCATCGTTATTGCAAGTACCAATGAGTATTCAATATAAGCACTCTGGAGTTATGAATTTCATTAAGCAGAAATATGATCGATTGAGAGGAAAACAGCGTTCACCATCGGTTAATTGGCTGAGACCAAAAGGTGGGAATTTGGCGCAAATGAAAGCTGTAGTCCAGAAAACATTGGCATCTGGTAATGACTATATTGAATTTATGCTGCACTCGTCTGAGTTTATGCCTGGTGGAAGCCCAACCTTTAAGAGTGAAGAACAAATTGAACAACTTTATCGAGACTTGGAAGGTTTGTTTAATTTTATTAACCAATTGGTTCAAGGCATGACATTAGCAGAATACTACCAATTAAAACTGCCATGATGTAAGGTAAAGATAAGCCTATTCAAAAAAACAAAAGATGATAGGAGTGATACCATAGATATTATTTTTATTTTATGGTATTACTTATTTATAGATTGTAACATTAATAATAATTATTATGACTAACGCAAAAAATATATATCCAGCCTCTCAAAAAATATTATCAATTGTTGTGGCTGCACATAATTTAGAAAAACTAATTTCAAAATGCATCAATAGCATAAAAGATTCTTTATATGATTTAGAACCTTATTTATATGAGGTTTTGTTGATAGATGATAGTTCGTCTGATGCAACTCCATCTATTTTAAAAAGGTTCTCTGAGGAAAATGAGTCTTTTATATATATAAGAAAAGAATTTAGAAGTTTAGGGAAAGTAAAAAAGTATGCTGTAGAAAAAAGTCGTGGTGAATACATTACTTTTGTTGATGGTGATGATTTTCTATCATATTTCTCCATGAAAGAATTTATTGATTTCCTTATGCAAAATAAACCGGATATGCTAGTTAGTTCATTGCAAGAAGTCAGGAAATCTAGTGATATAATACATAAATCTCATTTAATATCCCCGGTCCTATTCGATAGGAATACGGCAATAAAGGAATATTTAATTCATAAAAAGTACCAGGCTCATTCATGTGGTAAGTTTTTTAAGAGAGATTTATTTACAGGAAGCAATTTTCCAGAAGTCTCATGCTATGAAGATGCTCTATCATTTTCATCTATATTAATTAAGTGTGAGAAAATTTTTTATACAAAAACGAAATATTATAATTATATTAAAAGAGAAGATAGTCTATCTGGATCTATAAATAAAGATAAAATAAATATTATGGCAGAGGTCATACTAGTAGATGATAAATTGTTTGGTAAAGAATTTAGGAAATTAACTGTTTGTCATGCAATAGAGCTTGTATATAAATATCATGATTGTCTATCAGATAAATATCTGTGTTTATTAATGGATATGATTGGCAATATATCCATTTTGGATTTTCTGCTAGATTGCAGAATTAGATTTAGTTTCAAGAAAAAATTTTATAAAATGAAAATTAAAAGTTATTTTAAATAAAATTTGGTTTTAGGTTGTTCTTAAAGCTAGCAAAAAACTAGTCTTTTTATTGTCTAAATTTATATATACTCGTTAAACTTCAAGTTGCAATTTACAACACTATATGAAACCACATGCATCTTGAAGTTAGATTGGTATAGACATTTATGTATTTAAATCTCCCTAGTTATGATTTTTTTAACGTTTATGTAATAAATATAAATTATTATTAATTTTTATAATAATAAATACATATTATTGATTGCAATATATTCTATTTCGTTATTTTGGTGTAAAATAACACATTCGACATATTTTTGATTATTTTCAGATAAAATAAAGAGTACCTTTATGGAGATGCTTTCTATAGAAGCTACAAAAACACTTTTTTCAGGATGGATAGAATGCAATTTTGCACAGTATAAAGAAGCACATGCTCTTTTTGGCGGATGTACATTAACTCATCCCAATATTGTATCTTTTTTGGATAAACATCTTGATGGACAGTTTTGTTTTTATATCAAAAAAACAGCATCTGGAATTAAAGGTGCCTGTTTTTCTTTTGAAAATAAAAAGCTGATTGAAGAAATGCAAACTAAATATCCAGTTTCATATGATGAAATTGTTTTCCCTATTGTAACGGATGCAAAATTATTTTTACCTATAAAATCAAAGCGATTATCGCCTATTCATGAAAAGAATTTTATCAATGCTAGTTATAGACCTCTTTTCAGTAAGCGCCAAATTTGCTTAATCAAAGATAGTTTTTCTTACAAAACTCGCCGTAATCGCAGTAACGAGATCAACAAATTTAAGCGTGCAGGAGGAGAAATTCGTCCCTCAAGTGAATTCAGTGCAGAAGAGTTGGTAGATATTTATATTGATCTGTACCAAAAGCGTTGGAATAACGGCCATTCTGAAGAGCAGAAAAAGCATTTCCTTGAAATATACACTGAGCTTCGCGAGCATATATTTGGCAATGTATTACTGATTAACGGCAAGCCTTGTGCTTATGATTTTGTCCTGTGGGCAGAAAGCCCCAAATGGATTTCTTTTGATGCCATTAATGGTGGTTATGATCCTGAATATGCTCATCTCAGCGTTGGTAGTATCTTGATGTGGGTGAATGTCCAAGAAGCAAAAGCATTGTGTCATCAGGGATGATAAAACCATGCGTTACTCCTTAGGCAATCCTACTTTTGAATACAAAAATCGTTGGTGTGAAACATTGCCGCTAGGCAAAGTGCTTTTTTAATGTGTTCTGCAAGAGCAGCATAACTTCCCCTGAAGTAACACCTTGCATCGTATTATCCGCCGATTTCAAAGGATGCTGCTCTTTACCATATCCACCGATTAAACCAGGATCAGTCGGCCCAAATAGCGTAATATTGGGTCGATCAAGTGCCGCTGTCAGATGGCTTAAGCCCGTATCAACTGAAACTACGGCTTGTGCCCCCGCAATAACATGTGCAACTTCAGCCAAAGTCAGTTTTGGCAGAACATCAACATGGGAAAACCCTTCCGCTAGCCTTAATGCTCGCTGATATTCATGCTCAGCGCCCCAAGGCAATTTAATGCGCATACCCGTTGTCTGGATATCTGCGATAAGCTGCCGCCAATGATCTTCAGGCCAATGTTTTTCATCGCGCGTTGTTGCATGGAGAAAAACGAGATAATTATTTTGGCCATTAGTTTGCTGGTGCAAAAAATGGCGGGCGATGGCGTAATTACCTTGCCCTGACGGTTTTTTATACCCCAAACTATCAGCAAATAAAGCCCGAGTGCGTTCAACCGCGTGTTGTTGCTTGCTGACAGCATGACAATGATCATAGAAGAAGCTGGCGATGGGCTCACGGATGCTTTTTCGATCGTAACCATGCTTTGGGCCATGTGCTAATCGCGTTACCAAAAAAGCGCTTTTTAACAGACCTTGAGCATCAATGATAGCGTCATATTGGTGCTGTTGCAGTTGTTGCCGAAATTGTGCCCGTTCTTCACGAATATCCTTCCTAAACCAATTTTTTCGCCAGCGGCGAATAGCCACGGGGATCACATTTTTGACCGCATAGTGCCAGGTTGGAATTTGGGCAAACCCCTCTTCCACTACCCAATCAAATTGAATATCAGGAAGCTGCTGTTTTGCATCAGTTAACGCCGGCAGAGTATGTAACACATCTCCCATCGAAGACGTTTTTACCAGTAAAACACGCATTAATTTTGGCTCTCCGCCTGTAGCAGTTTTGCTAATGAAGATAGAACTCTTTCAGGTTGAATATCGATCAGACTTTGGTGATAGCCACCATCGCTGTCGCCTTTTCTGATTTTGTGGTAACCCGTAATCAGGCGGATCACTTCGGCCTTATTTGATAATGGCGGGGTAAAATCCGGGCTACTTGGCCCATATAATGCCACCAGCGGCCGGTTTAAGGCTGCCGCTACATGCATCAAACCTGAGTCGTTTGTGACGATGGCATCACAAGCTGCGATGACATTTACCGCTTGTTCAAGCGAGGTTTTTCCTGCCAGATTGAGACAATATTCGCGGGCATCATCGCTTAACAGTGCGCGAATATCTTCACCTGCCTGATGATCTTTGTCAGAACCAAACAGCAAAATTTGGTAGCCTTTTTGGGTAATTAACTGTTCAGCGAGGGCAGCATAGTGATAATGTGGCCAGCGCTTGGCTGGTCCGAACTCAGCACCAGGGCAGAAACCAATAATAGGGCGGTGATCGGAAATATTGAAGGCTGAAGTTGATTCGGCAATATCTTCGTCATTGACACTTAATCGCGGCCATAACAAAGGTTGTGGAAGATCATCGGCGCTACGTATATTTTTCCCTTCATACGCGAGAGCGATATAGCGTTGAACCATGAGTGGAAAAGCACTTTTATTCAGGACTCGGATGTCATTTAATAATCCGTAACGCATCTCACCACGCCAGCCTGTCCGTTGCGGGATATTGGCGAAGAAAGGGACCAATGCAGATTTGAATGAATTGGGTAATATATAAGCACGATCATATCTATTTTCACGTAATGCCAGCCCAAGGCGTCGGCGCTCACCCAAGGCCAGGGCACCATGACCAAGTGGCATGGCTAATGCCTGATGCACTTCTGGCATTTTTGCCAGTAATGGACGACACCATGCGGGTGCCATCACATCAATTTCTGCATTGGGGTGCAAATCTTTCAAAGTACGGTAGAGGCTTTGTGACATCATCATGTCACCCACCCATGATGGGCCGATCACCAATATCTTCATAGAAATCGATTAATTATCCTGATTGAGCCATTGCATATATTCAGCGACGCCTTCGGCAACCGTCTTGAACGGTTTTTGATAGCCAGCAGCGCGAAGTTTTGTCAGATCTGCCTGAGTAAAACTCTGGTAACGGCCTTTTAATTTTTCTGGAAAGTCGATGTATTCGGCGGCTGGAGATTTTTCTTTATGGAATTCAATCACAGCATCTGCGACAGCCTGGAAAGATTCAGCGCGGCCTGTTCCACAGTTAAAAATGCCGGAAACGCCATTTTGCCAGAACCATAGATTGACGGCGGCAACATCGCCAACATAGATAAAATCGCGGCGGAAATTCTCACTGCCAGCAAATAACTTCGGATTCTGTCCCTGGTGAATCTGGTTATTTAAATGATAGGCGACACTCGCCATACTGCCTTTATGACCTTCGCGCGGCCCGTACACATTGAAATAACGGAAGCCGCAAATTTGTGAATCCGCATGGGGCAAAATATCACGAACATATTGATCAAATAGGAACTTGGAGTAGCCATAGACATTGAGAGGTTTTTCATATTGGCGCTCTTCAATAAAATTGTCACTGCGGCCGCCATAAGTAGCAGCAGAAGAGGCGTACAGGAAGGGGATTTGGCGCTCAAGGCAGTAATGCAGAACATCTTTAGAATACTGATAATTATTGTCCATCATATACTTACCATCCCATTCTGTTGTGGATGAACAAGCACCTTCATGGAAAATAGCATCAATGTCACCTAAATCATCACCTGCCACGATACTGGCAATGAAGTCTTCCTTATCCATATAATCGGTGATATCCAAATCAACCAAATTGACGAACTTTGTGCCGTCTTTCAGGTTATCAACAACCAGAATATCCTTATAGCCCTCATCATTCAGTGCCTTGACAATATTGCTGCCAATAAACCCTGCGCCACCAGTGACAATAATCATTTGGCTCACCTCTAAATAGTCAGTTCACTTTATACCCAGCTTTATTACTGTAACTTGACGTCTATTGGGTATATCTTTGCTGCGTATAATAGCACTTAACCCCACTGACGACAGCAGCTTAGGCAGGGAAATATCCTGAAATCTTGCTGTATACCAGACTCTGGGCCGTGATCAGCTTTACAAAGTTGAGATTAACTTTCTCGTTGTGTCGTCACTAGCAGGATCTATCAGTAAAATACATCATGCCTTTCACTTAGTTAGGGATTCAGGAGAGAAAAATGTCAGCGTCGTTTTACCAGAAAATTAATGAGCAGTTGGAACAAACCCGCTCCGAAGGATTATTCAAAAGTGAGCGTATAATCACTTCTGCTCAGGATGCCAATATTGCTGTTGCGCAGGGTAACCAAGTTATTAATTTTTGTGCCAATAACTATTTAGGCTTAGCCAATCATCCTGACTTGATTGCAGCGGCAAAAACAGGCATGGATAGTCATGGTTTTGGTATGGCATCTGTTCGTTTTATCTGTGGTACACAAGATTCTCATAAAGAATTAGAAAATAAGATTGCTGAATTTTTGGGTATGGAAGATGCCATTCTGTACTCCTCGTGCTTTGATGCAAACGGCGGTCTGTTTGAAACCCTATTTGGGCCAGAAGATGCCATTATCTCCGATGCTTTGAACCATGCCTCTATCATTGATGGCATCCGCTTATGCAAAGCAAAGCGTTACCGCTATGCCAATAATGACATGCAAGAATTAAGGGTGCAGTTGGAAAAGGCAAAAGCAGACGGTGCGCAAAATATCCTGATCGCAACTGACGGGGTATTTTCAATGGATGGCGTTATTGCTGACCTGAAATCTATCTGTGACCTGGCTGATGAATTTGGTGCGTTGGTTATGGTGGATGATTCACATGCAGTTGGTTTTGTTGGCAAGCATGGTCGTGGCACTCATGAATACTGTGATGTTATGGGACGTATTGACATCATCACCGGTACGCTAGGTAAGGCACTGGGTGGCGCATCAGGTGGTTATACTGCCGCGCGTAAAGAAGTGGTTGAATGGTTGCGTCAGCGTTCACGCCCATATTTGTTCTCTAACTCACTGGCTCCAGCCATTGTCGCTGCATCGATCAAGGTGCTGGACATGCTGAAAAGTGGCGATGATCTGCGTGAGCGTCTCTGGAAAAACGCGAATTTGTTCCGTGAAAAAATGACATCCGCAGGTTTCACGCTGGCGGGAGCAGATCATGCGATTATTCCTGTTATGTTGGGGGATGCAAAACTGGCGCAGGAATTCGCCGCAGAACTACTGAAAGAAGGCATTTATGTGATTGGGTTTTTCTATCCGGTTGTGCCGAAAGGTCAGGCGCGTATCCGAACCCAGATCTCAGCTGCTCATACTGAAGAACAAATTGAACGTGTGGTGGCTGCATTTATCCGCATTGGTAAGCAATTGGATGTCATTGCTTAAGGTATCATTATGAAAGCATTGTCCAAATTAAAGCCAGAAGAAGGTATCTGGATGACAGATGTGCCCACGCCGGAGCTTGGGCACAATGATGTGATGATTAAAATCCGTAAGACTGCTATTTGTGGGACGGACGTTCACATCTATAACTGGGATGATTGGTCGCAAAAAACTATCCCTGTCCCGATGGTAGTGGGGCACGAATATGTTGGTGAAGTTGTTGCGATTGGTCAGGAAGTAAAAGGGTTCAAGATTGGTGATCGTGTATCTGGTGAAGGCCATATCACCTGTGGCCACTGTCGTAATTGTCGAGGTGGACGTACGCATTTATGCCGCAATACCACGGGTGTGGGTGTGAACCGTGAAGGTGCTTTTGCTGAATATCTGGTTATTCCCGCATTTAATGCTTTTAAGATCCCAGACAATATACCCGATGAGCTGGCTGCGATTTTTGATCCATTTGGTAATGCGGTACACACTGCACTGTCTTTTGATCTGGTGGGGGAAGATGTACTGGTATCAGGCGCTGGTCCTATCGGGATTATGGCTGCAGCGGTATGTAAGCATGTTGGTGCCCGTCATGTCGTGATTACTGATGTCAATGAATATCGCCTTGAGTTAGCTCGTAAAATGGGTGTTACCCGTGCTGTGAATGTTAGCAAAGAAAATCTAACTGATGTCATGGCAGAACTGGGAATGACGGAAGGTTTTGATGTTGGGTTGGAGATGTCAGGTGCTCCACCAGCGTTTCATACTTTGCTCAATACCATGAACCACGGTGGGCGCATTGCTCTGTTAGGTATTCCGCCTTCGGATATGGCGATAGATTGGAACCAGGTCATCTTTAAGGGATTATTTATCAAGGGCATCTACGGGCGTGAGATGTTCGAAACCTGGTACAAGATGGCGGCTTTGATCCAATCTGGTCTGGATTTATCCCCGATTATCACTCACCAATTCTCGATTAATGATTATCAGAAAGGCTTTGATGTCATGCGTTCAGGGCAATCTGGCAAAGTTATCTTAAATTGGGATTAAAAATTAGCGCAGGCGTCTTTAGTTTTTTGGATGCCTGCTTGATCGTTTTCTGGTCGAGTTTCCGTTTTATTTGCCAGTGTGTGTTTTACTTCTGTTTTGTCCGGCGTTTTTTTTGTCGTGTAATTCCCCAAAAGTTTTTGCATGTACCGATTGAAGGCATTAAAGATAACACTGCTAGATAATGCCTTTTTGACCATCTTGAGATACTCCAACTGAGTCGCTGGTGCAGGTTTTGGCTCATGGGGTTGTATGCACTTACGTGCAGTTTGATGATCTAACAACAGGCTGGGTGTCACCAGTTCAATATCACCGGGTAATGTTGCAAGTGCTTGCTGTAAGGCGCGTATGGTCGTGGGATATGGGTGCCCAATTGCAACGGCAGAACCTCGCTTGCGGGCAAGTGAAATTGCTCGGTTAAGTTGATGCCGTGTTTCGGCTTCGGTTTGAATATTATCCAAAAACACATTTCTTCGGATCACGGGAACAGGGGTTCCCATTGCCGCTTTGGTAACTTGTGTATTACCTATTGTCACACTGTCCAGAAAGTAAAGGTGATAATGGGATAACGCTTGCATTACCTTTTCCATGCCACTGAGATTCGATGTCATCGCACTGCCCATATGATTATTCATACCCACAGCATGGGGAACTTTCTGTATCGCATCTTGAATAATACGGGCAATTTCTTCCCTGTCCATGGCAGGATGGAGTGTATTTTTTTCCAGCGGTTGCCTGCCTAATGGGGCCATTGGCAAATGGATTAAAATCTCCCGTCCCTGCTGATAAGCCTTTCCCGCCATTTTCCTGCCATACGGAGAGTTGGGCAGGATGGCGATAGAAACCGCAACGGGCATTTGTAAGATTTTATTTTCTTCATTAACACGATAGCCAACATCATCAATGACAATGGCTAAACGTGCAGCTTGTGCATTTAAAGCAAATAGCAATGATGTGAAGAATAGCGGTATCCAAGATAAAAAAGTGAATACATTAACCTGTTTTATTAAACGACACCGCATCTTCACCATTACTTGTATTCCTATCCTATTTCCCTAACCACGGTAAAGGGTTAACAGCCTGCCCTTGACGGCGGATTTCAAAGTACAGTGAAGGTTGTTGCTGCCCGCCGCTACTGCCAACCAAGGCTATTGGCTGGCCTGCCCGAACCTGTTGCCCAACACTGACCAATGTACTCTGGTTGTAACCGTAAATGCTCATATCACCTTTACCGTGTTCAATCACAACAACCAGTCCATAGCCTTGTAGCCAGTCTGCCAGCAAGACACGACCATCTGAAATTGCCCTGACTTCTGTCCCTTCCGCTGCTGAGATAACAACGCCTTTCCAGCGAAGTTCACCTTGTATTGCTTCGCCAAAACTATGGATAACACGACCGCGTACTGGCCAGATTGCTTGCCCTGCAGGACGCCCAAGGCCACCAGTTCGTGCCATGAGAGCACGTTCTTCTTCTGTTGGTTTATAGCTGGAACCTTTTTGTTGTGCTTGTTTCTGCTTAGCAGCAACTTGGGCACGAACACGAGCTGCTTCACGTGCTTCACGTTCAGCACGCGCTTTGGCTTCCCGCTCAGCTTTGGCAATTTTGTCTCTCAGTCTGGTTTCATTCTGCCGAAGCTCAGCCAGACTCTGTTGATCTTTCTTCAATGAAGATTCGAGTGTCGTTAATGTTTTTTGCCGTGCAGTGCGGGCAGTTTCCATCTTTTGCTTTTGCTGTTTTTGGCTGGCCAGTATCGCTTTCTGTTCACTTTGTTTTTCTAGTTGCAGTTTTTTTTGTTGGTTAAGTTCTTCAGTGGTTTTTTGCAGTTTAGCGATAGTTTCCTGACGAGCCTGATTTAAATAACTGTAATAGGCGAGAATACGTTCTTTGCGCTGATTTTCTTGTCCATTGAGCAACAACTCTAACCCTTGGTGATTTCCTTGCCGGAATGCAGCATCCAATTGGTTGGCAAGTAATTGACGTTGCTCCTTTTGTTGTGTTTGCAGGTGCTTGATATTGGTATTTAATGATGAAACGTCGTTTTCCAGTTTATTCAGGCGAGTCTGTGTTGTATGCAGCGAGCGTCCCACTTCGGAGATAGTGCTTTCTTGTTCTTTTAATTGGTTAAGCAGATCTGCACGTTGTTTTTGTTGCTGTTTTACGCTTTTCTCTTTCTCGGCAATATCCTGTTGAATATCTTTGAGCTGATTTTTATTCTCTGAAATTGGATTAGCGAAAGTATTTGTACTGAAACTGAGAAAGGTGAACAACAAGGCACAGAGTTGTAACACTCTGATTTTATTTTGCAATTTGTATTGCCTCTGCCGATTTTTACGGCTATTGAGATCCTTATTTTCAGCCATTTTATTGGGTACCCTGCTGCTAAATAGCGCCTGATTATTTCATGAGGAATTGCCCCTGACCAGAGAACAGACTGTTTTTTATCATTAATATAAGTTTTAGTTAATTTAGTCCATTTATGGTCGAAGATCCTGCCTTGCTCCAGTGTTACATGAAATATTTTATTGATGTATGACAATCAAGTTGTTCTCGGCATGTTTTTTAATTTTTCTCGAAACTCTCCGCAAAATCTGCATTGGATTGATGCTAATTGGCTGTAATTGAGGCAACACACAGGTATACTCTTCTACCTTAGATATTTGTTATTAACTAACGGGAGTTGTTGCCCTCCATGCTGCAAGAAATCATGCAATTTATTAGCCGGAACACGATCCTGAGCCTTGTCTGGATTGCATTGCTGGTGGCTGTCATTGTTATGACGGTAAAAAGCGTGTTCTCCAAGAGTAAAGAGATCACCCGTGCTCAGGCCATCCATTTCATCAACAAGGAAGAAGCTATCGTCGTGGATTTACGCTCCCGTGACGATTTTCGCAGAGGGCATATTATTGGTTCCGTTAACCTGACGCCATCTGAAATTAAAGACAGTAATTTAGGTGAGTTGGAGAAACATAAAAAACAGCCTGTTATCGTAGTTTCAGCGAATGGGCTAGAATCCAGAACACCAGCGGAAAATCTGGTTCGTTTAGGCTTTGAGCAGGTTTATTCCCTGAAAGAGGGGATTGCTGGTTGGGCGGGTGAAAATCTGCCATTGGCTCATGGCAAGAGATAACGAACTTAGCTGCAAGTAATAGCTTGCATTATTGAACAGCTTAAGGACATCTGAAAAAGGTAAACATCATTATGTCAGAACAAAACAACACAGAAATGGCTTTCCAGATCCAGCGTATTTACACGAAAGATATTTCTTTCGAAGCACCAAAAGCCCCGCAGATTTTCCAGCAGGATTGGCAGCCGGAAGTTAAATTGGATCTGGACACTGCTTCCAATGAATTGGTTCAGGGAGTTTATGAAGTTGTTCTGCGTGTTACCGTCACTGCGACACTGGAAGAAGAAACTGCGTTTCTGTGTGAAGTTCAGCAAGCGGGTATCTTCTCTATTGATGGTATTGAAGGAACCCAGCTGGCACATTGCTTAGGTGCATATTGCCCGAACATTCTGTTCCCATACGCCCGTGAGTGCATCACCAGCTTGGTAAGTCGTGGTACTTTCCCACAACTGAACCTGGCTCCTGTTAACTTTGATGCGCTGTTCATGAATTATCTGCAACAGCAGGCTGAATCTCAGCCTAATGAGGCTGAACAGGAAGCCTAATGAATACTGCTTCTATGACAGTGATCGGTGCCGGTTCATACGGCACCGCTTTAGCCATTACTTTGGCTCGCAATGGGCACGATGTTGTGCTTTGGGGGCATAACCCTGAGCACGTCAATGCGTTGCAACAGGCGCGTTGTAATCAGGCATTTTTACCGGATGTTTCTTTTCCTGATAGCTTACTGCTTGAGTCTGACCTGAAAAGCGCTGTTTCAGCCAGCCACAATATCTTGGTCGTGGTTCCCAGCCATGTTTTCGGAGATGTCTTACAGCAGATAAAGCCACATTTACAACAGGATAGCCGCATTGTGTGGGCGACCAAGGGGCTTGAAGCGGAAACAGGGCGCTTATTACAAGATGTCGCTCGTGAGATATTAGGTGATGAAATCCCCTTGGCTGTAGTTTCTGGCCCGACATTCGCAAAAGAGCTAGCGGCTGGTTTACCAACAGCGATTGCGGTTTCTGCCACCACACCTGAGTTTGGTGAAGAACTACAACAGTTTTTCCATTGCGGCAAAAGCTTTCGAGTCTACAAAAACCCAGATTTCATTGGGGTACAGCTCGGCGGGGCAATAAAGAATGTTATTGCAATTGGTGCAGGGATCTCTGATGGTATGGGATTTGGGGCTAATGCCCGTACAGCATTGATCACCCGCGGATTGGCGGAGATGAGCCGCCTTGGTGTGGCGTTGGGGGCTGATCCTTCGACATTTATGGGAATGGCTGGATTGGGTGATTTAGTTCTGACCTGTACCGATAACCAATCCCGTAACCGTCGTTTTGGCATGATGTTGGGAAAAGGTATCGGTGTTGATGAAGCACAGTGTCAGATCGGGCAAGTTGTTGAAGGATATCGCAATACCAAAGAAGTCCGTGCCTTGGCGGAACGAGTGGGTGTTGAAATGCCTATCACAGAGCAGATCTACCAGATACTATACTGCAATAAAGATGTGATTGAGGCTGCCCAAACATTGTTGGGAAGAGCGACAAGAGATGAGGGAGAAGGCTCTCACTCTTAAATAAATGAGAACACTGATATGTCGCGAGCAGAACTGAACGAAGTCTGGAAAAATATAAAAAACGAGGCGAGGGCGCTGGCAGACTGTGAACCCATGTTAGCCAGTTTCTTTCACGCGACACTACTCAAGCATGAAAATCTTGGTAGTGCCTTGAGCTACATGCTGGCAAATAAGCTAGCATCACCGATTATGCCCCCTATTGAAGTCAGAGAAGTCGTTGAAAGTGCGTATCGCAGTGATCCTAAGATGATTGAATCGGCTGCACGTGATATCAAAGCTGTCCGACTGCGCGATCCGGCAGTAGATAAGTATTCGACATCATTACTCTATCTTAAAGGTTTCCATGCTCTGCAAGCCTACCGTATTGCTCACTGGCTATGGAAAGAAAATCGCAAGGCATTGGCAGTCTATCTGCAAAACCAGATCTCAGTTTCTTTTGGTGTCGATATTCATCCCGCCGCCAGAATTGGCTGTGGCATCATGCTTGACCATGCGACAGGTATTGTAATCGGTGAGACGGCGGTAGTTGAAAATGATGTTTCTATTCTGCAATCTGTAACTCTTGGGGGAACAGGTAAAACTAGCGGAGATCGTCATCCGAAAGTACGTGAAGGGGTGATGATTGGTGCGGGTTCCAAAATCCTCGGCAATATCGAAATTGGTCGAGGTGCAAAAATTGGGGCAGGCTCAGTTGTATTAAGATCAGTTCCACCTCATACCACAGTGGCAGGTGTACCGGCGAGGATTGTGGGTAAACCGGAAAGTGAGAAGCCATCGCTGGATATGAACCAGCATTTTAATGGCATCAATAATGGATTTGAGAATGGGGATGGAATTTGAAATTCTGTCTCTTTTCTTATGAGTATTAATAGATAGGACATTTAGCGTGGATTAGACGCTAAATGTCCTATTAATCTTAATCCCGCAATAACGCACCTGGATAACCCAGCTGCCGCCATGCTTCGAACACAACCACTGCCACAGAATTGGACAGATTCATGCTACGACTATCTGGCAGCATAGGAATTCTGATTTTCTGTTCAGTTGGCATGTTATCTAACACATAAGATGGTAAGCCACGAGTTTCAGGGCCGAACATCAAATAATCACCATCACGATAACTCACACTACTGTGTGCTGGAGTGCCTTTTGTGGTTAAGGCAAATAGGCGCGCTCCAATAGGAGATTGTGAATTGACGGAACTGAGTCCTTCACTTTCCAGGAATGCATTGTAATCGTGGTGTTGTTTGATATTGGCAAACTCATGGTAGTCTAACCCCGCACGACGCAAGCGTTTGTCGTCCCATGTAAAACCTAAAGGTTGAATGAGATGAAGCTGACAGCCTGTGTTGGCACACAGGCGGATGATGTTGCCTGTATTAGGCGGAATTTCTGGTTCGAATAGGACGATGTTTAGCATGGTTTAATTAAATTGTTACAGATGTAGTTGTAATTTTCTACAGTATCCATTTCTGCTGCGTGTGTTTTTTCTACTAAGAGTGTACCAACATCTATTTTGTCTAATAGGGATATTGGTATATTATCCCAATAAAGTTTACTATTTTTTAATGTATTATGATCAAGATATTTAGGTAGTTCTTTTTTAATAAGAGCACATGCAGAAGTATTCCAGTAAGATATACCGAGAAGAGATGGTGCATTAGTGTTACTGACTTGCATGCTCTCAATTATGCCATGATTATTTAATATAGGAATCCATTCTTTATTAGAACTCTCTGGTCTTTCAATAACATAATAAGTGCTTTTTTTTAGTGAAACTAAAATATTTTTTAACAATACAACATCAGCATCTATAACTATAGAATCATTAAAAAATCCAGAGGCTAATTTGAAAGATTGTATGCTATTGTAATCTGCATAATTTGGGTTATGAATCAAATTGCATTGATATTTGTCTCTTAGATAATCGAATAAATGAGCCATATGACCAGTAACTATATGAATCTCATTCACATTAACATCATTCAGATATTGTATGGTGCGTTCAATATTCGGTATTCCATTTATAGGAAGAAGAGCTTTATGGTTGTTTGTTGTCAGCTCTTTAAATCGAGAGCCTAAACCTGCAGCTAAAATTATTGCATTCATTTGAGAGATAATCTTAATTTTTTTAGATCACGAGGGTTAACGACCGTTAGAAATGAACCTAAAGAAACACCTGAGCATATAAATAATAAATTTACAGATATGGGCTCGCCTATAATTAGATATGAAAAGAATATTGCCCATATAGAATAGGTTATATTTAGAGCCATCGCTCTGATCGGACGTAATTTTTCTATAGCACGATAATAAAAAAGGTAGGATGCTGTTGCAGCTAAAGAAGTTGTAAATAGTAAAGTAGATAATTTAATATCTGAAAAAATATGTATTACTCCTGGAAAGGAGTGAATGAAGACTATGATAAGAATAAAGTAGCCCAAGGAAGATGATAATTGCCTTATAAAATAAGCAATATCCGAAGGAATGTTTTTATTCATGCCGTAAGAACTGATTACAACTTCGGCACCCCAGCCCAAAGCACATAAGAAAGCAAAAAGGAATCCTATTTCTCTTCCTCCAGAGATAACTTGAGTAGAGGCTGAATAACCTAAGGCCATTGTACATACTATGGCTAATAGTAAACCTAATAGTCCTATTTTATGGATTCTATCTTTAAGCAGACAAAACGATATTAAGGTGCCAATCGCTGGATATAATGCGGAAATGGTTGCAGTATATCCTATACCAATATTTTTTATTGCTAAAATATAAAAAGACATTCCCATAGGACCGCCAAATATAGCGGCTATAGAGATAATTAAGTTATTTTTTTCTTTGAAAATGGACAATATTGCTTTCTGATTTTTTTTGTATAGTAAATAAAAAATCATATATACTAACGAAATTGAATCATTAAGAAATGCAATGATTATAGGAATAATAAAAAAAGAGGCAAGAGTATTATCTTTTAATACTAAAGCTAAAAGAACTCCGCTTAATCCCCAGAAAATGCCAGATAATAACCCATGGAAATTAGCCCATAATTTTTGGTATTCATTAAGCATAATTTAACTTGTATGTTTGCATTGTTTTATAAGCACGCATAAGGCGATTGATGCCATAGTTGCCGAAATTTTCTCCATTTTCTTCTTTCACCATTGTCCATATTGTCCAGAGGACATCTTGTGTGAACTGGAATAAAAGTATTTTTTTCAATGTATTAGCGTCAATTTTTTCTTTAAAATAATTAGAAAGAAACTCTATCTGTTCCTCTGGTGAATAATTGCATTCTAAAAATAAAGCTGCAATATCAAACATTGGATCATTCATGCCCGAATATTCCCAGTCAATGATATAGATGTTATCATCAAATTTGAGTATATTTTCTGCAACTAAATCATTATGACAAGGACAACATTCTATGCCTAGTGTGTTTAGTATTTCCTCTGATTGAAGAAAAAATTGTATTACTTCTTCTTTTTGTTCAAAAGAGTAAGGAATTATTTTGTTTTTCAGTAGAGACCAATAATGATTGAATTCATTAAATACATTGAAATGATTATTGAATTTAAAATCTGATTTATGTAATTCACTAAGTTTATGGCTAATTAATAATATGTTATCTTTAGATTTAGCTGTTTTAGGTGATAAAGCAGAGGAGTTTTTTATATATTTTGTTATTTTTATCCCTGTGTGATGATCGAAATAAAGAACATTAACATTAATTCCTAACGAAGACATCAATTCACTATTGGTCTTTTCGTTATATCTGTTTATAAAATTTTCTGTTGCTTTTCCGGGTATGCGTAAAACCATTTCTTTATTATCAATAAATATTAGATAGTTGGTATTTGTCATACCACCAAGCAGAGAAATATTTATTTTATTGTTTTTTTTCTAAATTTAATATATTTCTAATTAGTTCATCTATATCTTTAGTGTTTTCAATCACGCAGTAAACTTCCCAGACTTCTTTGTTTTTGAAATTATATCATACTTTAACAAGTAGAATAATTATTTTTTATTATCTTTAAGCCACTCCCTAAAGAAGTGGTTATTGAAATTTTTATTAATAATTTTGATAAATAAGATTATTATGTTAATACAAATAGTATTTACCAACACCGATTGGTTTAGTATAAGAATATTTGTCAGGGATGTATTCAGTTTCTATTACTGGTTTCATAAAGTCAGTTCCGTAGTAGTTGGTTAAATATTCTATAGTGTTTTTGGGTATAGAAAAAACTCTTCCTTGAAATTCAAAATCTGTTAGTTCAAATTGAGGACAATAATTTTGGAAGGTAATACATGTGCCTTCTTTGATATTATTATTCATTATAGGGTCGTCAAATTTTCCAAAATGATGACAAATCATATGGTCATTTTGGGGTTGATAGAAAAATATATCAACTTGAACACCTTTGAAAGAATAAGTTAATTCAAGAGCTGTTATTCCATCTTTTTTTTCAAATTTCTTTATTTTTTTAAATCCTTTTTTTATTAGCGACGCTTCTACTTCACTAGAAAAATCTGATAAATACATACCAAAATCTAGATCATTATCATGTTCTATAAAATTATTTTCTCTTATGGCGCCAAGTAAAGTTCCCCAATCAAGCCAAAAATTTTTGTTAATGTCATTCATGGCTTCTTGGAACGCATATAATGCAGAAAGATTATATTTATGGTACCTTTTATTTCTTTTTACTTCTTTTTCATAAGTAAAAATAGATGGAATTAGAATATATCTAACATATCTAATATATGCATTTTTATTTAAATATTCTTTTATTTCTTTAATTGCCATTTTTTAATGCCTATGTTTTTTGTGACTTGTTTGATAATTTGTGTGATTTTCCAATTTAATATATTTTTTTAAGAGAGAAGGGATGTGAAGTAGTTTTCAATTTGTGGCTGTAAATTGAAATAGTATTTTCTCATAGAAAAGGGAATAACATAAACTGTATTGATTTTATCAGTAACGACCTCTGAAAATATTCTAAATAGCTGATCCTAATTGTGCTACATTTTTGCCATTCCATGCCCATTTCAGGGATAGGGTGATACCGTGCCCATAAAATGCCTAACCTGCCTGAGAAGTTGCCACATATATCTGCAACTTGTGGTTGCGTGTGATCGTTTCATGTAAGGCGTGCCACCGTTTCTCAATCACATTGACCCAAGACGAGTAAACCGGCTGGAATAACAATTTGAATTTAGAGTTATTCTTTAACCACAGTTGTGTCCGGCGGCTTTTGTGAATAATGTCGTTGTCCAGAATGATTGTAATGGTTTTCGCTCTCCGGTAATGGCGTTTTAGTTTTTCCAGCATGGCGATGAACAAATCGGAATTTTTCTGAGAGCCCGAGACATAAAGCACGTGGCTTGTCTTTGCGTGGAGTGCGCCTGCCAGATAATGTTTACCGTTGTTTCCCGGCGTCACCCCTTTTTTCTGTTGCCCTTTCAAGATCCAATCGGCCCCGATTTTCGGGTTGAGATCAATATCTACCTCATCTTCATAGAAAACGGGGTTATCGCGGCTGCATATGGTTAGGGCTTCATTAATTTTTGCCATTTTTTCTTCACAATGGGGATCACGAATATGAAGTGTGGGTCCTGCCCTGCGCTAGACAATGCCAATTTTAGGGAGCCAGCGCCTGACTGTAAAAGCTGCCACTGTGTTTTGAAAGAGCGAATTCAACGGGTCAGCCAGAAGTTCTGTACTCCATCGCCTGCATTTCCTGACAGGGAGACTTTTGGGTCTGCCTGCGGAGAGGCTGGCTAACGCGTCCATTCCGCCGTCGGTGAACCAATTCAGCAGCCGTCCAATAGAAGAACGGGCAGCCTCGGTAATCTCGCTGGTCTCGACAATCGTTTTTCCCGAATGCAGTAATAGCATCGTTATCAGCCGACGGGCATACCCTTTATCAGACGTCCGTTGGATTTCTTTTTGCATTCTACGTCGTTCGGGACGGGGTATTGGTGCTATGATAGACATGGCTCAGTCCTGTTAGTCATTTGTGATAGTTAGCAATTGATCAGATCGCTAAATTTGGACTGAGTTCCTTTCTTTCTTATTTTTTCAGTGATCTACCCTTAGAAACAGCTATTTAGTTATCTCCATTGAGGTCAAAGCTGTTTTTGACATAATACTTATTACTGATTCTTATGGAACTAAGAAAGTTAAAAAATTATTCCAAAATCAGTGTTGCAAAAACAGGTTGTGACAATAACTTATTGAATCATGTACAGTATGTCTATTTTCTATTTGAGAACATTCAGATGGCAAAGATTGAATGATCCGCAAGGGTTATCTACACAACGAATGCGATGAATTTCTGAACAGTGTTATCTGTCATGCGATTAAAAAGCGTAAGGTGTTCCCGTCAGATGAGTCCGTGAATAAAGTAATGTGGCTGGTCATCCAATCTGCGTCACAGATGGACCATGCTGTAATGGCAATGAGTCGTTTTATTATCGAATTTGGTGGCTTTCTGGACAGTCACCTTTGAGAAAAGGTATTTGCACAAATGCAATACAGGCTCGATACCGAAAACTCGTACACATCTACAGGCTGGTATAGCTTCTACCCAACTCCCATTTAAACAGTGGGTGAGGATTCGGTTATAGCTCCAATTTATTGATGATGAATAAATTGGAGCCATAACCTAAAAACACGGAGATTATAGCCCTAATAGGCTCCATCTCGTTTTAATACTACGTTGACTGTTTTAAACAGAATCGCGATATCGTTCCAGAGCGCCCAGTTTTTTACATACCAGCTATCAAGATATACACGTGTTTCATAGTTAACATCGTTACGTCCACTCACTTGCCATAACCCCGTCATACCTGGTTTAGCCATGAGATAATATGACTTATCATCTCCGTAACGTTCTAGTTCTTCTTCAACAATAGGTCTTGGGCCAACAAGACTCATTTCTCCTTTTAACACATTAATGAGTTGTGGAAGTTCATCAAGACTGGTTTTACGTAGAAAATTACCAATAGGAGTGATTCTCGGATCATTTTTGAGTTTGAAGTCCTTTTTCCATTCCTCCATAGCGTTTTTATCTGTTTTAAGTAGATTTTCTAGTACTTCTTTGGAGTTGATAACCATAGAACGAAATTTTAAGCACTTAAACTTGTGTCCTCCTTGTCCTATACGTTCATGGCCGTAGAAAGGAGATGCTCCATCACGAGAAACTTTCCAACCAATAAAAAAGAACAAGGGGGAAAGAAGTATCAATAAAAGTGAAGAAACAATAATGTCAAAACTACGTTTAAGAATACTTGATGATCTTTTAGCAAGCTTGTTTTTCACCCTCAGCATCAATAGTTCATGACTAAAAAAGTGAGACATATCTGTGCCGTAGAGTGGAACCCCACGTAATGTTGGGATCACCGATACATTACGAATATTATGAGCAGAGAGGTAGCGTAACCATTTGTCTTGTAGTTGATTTTGCTCATATTCAAGGGCTATAAAAATCTTGTGTTGGTGAAATTTTCCAAGTAATTGTTCAGGAGTAAGATGAAAAAATGGGAGAGTTTTTTCTGGGCTAATTGCACAATTATTATCTGGTGCAACAAAGCCCATAACTCCAAAACCAAGTAACCGCTCGCTGCAAATAGCTAAATAAGCATCACGAGCATTATTCCCACTACCGATGATAATTGTCGGCATATTCCAATATTTAAACTTAATTAATAATAATTTAGTTAGCCACCGACAAAATGGCAGAATAAACATAATCGTCAACCAAAATATAGCCCACTGATGCCGAGAAAAATTCCATTTAGAAATAGCTACTATTGCTAAATCGGCGACAGCTAGCCCAATGAGCATCAGTAAGGTTTCTTTCAGTTCACTCCAGAATGGCTTACGATAAGTATAATGTCGTAGATGGCCCCAGGACCAGAGAAGCATAATTACGGCTATAGCCAGAAAACTCCACGCCCTGGCGATATCTGATCCGCTTTTAAAGACGAGGGAAAATGGAACATCAGTGCGATTACTTTCAATCCACCATGAAAGAACAAAGACACCTGTCATAGCCAGAAAATCGCTTGCCATCAAAGAGAAACGGTTAACAGACGCTGAATAGTTTTCATATCCGGATTGATTGCTGTTTGAGTTCCGGGGCATTTCTGTCGAAGCCATATAGTAATTTACCTAAATTCAAAATAGTATTCGGCAGAGTGCCGAACTAAGTTCTCTGCCGTGTATGATATAATTATCTTTGAGTTGCGAGTGCACTTAGGCAGGTTGTAACAACTTCTTTTGCTTTACATAAAGTGCCAGCTTCAGAGTAACAACGTAGTTCTGGTGCATTACCTGATGGGCGTAGATGGACAATAATATTGTTATCAAGGGTCATTCTTAAACCATCAGTAAGGTCGATATGAATGATTTGACAATCATTGAATCCCAATGAAGCTAGTAATTTTTCTGGCGCTTGAATCCCTTGATTTAAAATGACTTGACTCAACGCTGTAGGAAACTCTTTAAGCCTGTCAGAATACGTGTAACGTGGAGGGAGAGCGTTCACTAGTGAAGAAATACCCTTATCTTTGCTTACACTTAATATCATAAGTGCTGGTAAAAGCGCATCGCGGGTAGGAAGGGTAGCTAATATTCTGCCTGCTACATTAATATTACTGCCGAGCAAGAAACCGCCATTAGCTTCAAAACCAGCAATACGTTTAAATTGGTTTGAAAGTGACTTAAATTCGGCAATCACATAGGGAGAACCAATTTTAGTTAAGGTAATATTGGCAAAACGACCACAGCTTTGTACGGCACTATTGCAGTTTACTGGGATTGCCAAAGCCTCTATCCCTAAAGCATCAGCACACAATAATCCTACTATGTCACCCCTTAACCATTCTCCATGTTCATCAGCCAACAAAGGGCGATCACCGTCACCATCCGTTGAAAAAATACAGTCTAGGTTAAATTCATTAGACCAATTTTTGGCTTTAATTTTATCTTCTTCCGCAACAGCTTCCGTATCGATAGGAACGAATTCGTCAGTACGTTCAAGTGAAATGACTTCAGCGCCTAATGAGCTGAAGAGAAGAGCATAAAGATCACGTCCAGCACTGGAGTGTTCGTAGATACCTATACGTTTTCCTGCTAGCAAGCTTTCGGAAAACAGAGAGCGGTAACGATTTATATAGGCTTCTGCGGCATCTGATAAGACAGTTAGTTTTATCATCTCAGTCAGAGGTTCAAAAATAACCTCGGCGGATAAGATAGCCTCTTCATCTGCCTTGGAAATTTCCCCATCAGGCCGATAAAATTTGAGGCCATTACGGTCAAAGGGAATATGGCTGCCAGTAATCATAATACATGGCATGCTATCTTGCATCGCCTTATAGGCAAGTGCTGGTGTAGGTACTACACCATAATAAATGGGTTCAATCCCTATCTGACGAAGTGCTGTTGCACAAGCCATTGCCATATCAGGGCTACTAGGCCGGTTATCGATAGCTAATGCAATTTGAGAAACGTCATATTGTTTCTGCATTACTGATACAAAAGCATGGATAAAAGCTGAACAGACATCTGGCGTGAAATCAATGACCAAACCACGGGCGCCACTAGTACCAAAAGCAATGCCACTACCAGCAATAACTTCTCGGCTATTTAGTTTTTTATTATTCATCTTTTTCTATTTCCACTCTGCCATAACGATCATTGAGACGAACAATATCATCATCTCCAAGGTAATTGCCTGATTGGATTTCGATTACTTCCAGTGGAACCTTACCCGGATTTTCCAGTGTATGGACAACACCTACTGGTATATAGGTAGATTCATTCTCAGTAACCAAATAGGAGTTATTTCCTTGAGTTACCCGTGCTGTTCCTGCCACAACAATCCAATGTTCAGCACGATGGTGATGCATTTGGGTAGATAAGCTTTCACCTGGTCTTACGGTAATTCGATTAACTTGATAGCGTTTCCCTTTATCTATGGAATCGTATTTCCCCCAGGGGCGATAAATCTCCCGATGCAAACGATGTTCTGAACGACCAGATCGTTTCAGACTTTCGACAATCTTTTTGACATCTTGAACTTGAGTTTGATCCACAACCAGAACGGCATCTTTGGTCTGAACTACAACCAAGTTTTTTACACCGACGAGACTGACAAGGCTGTTTTCAGAATAGACATAATTGCCGTTGCTGTTGTACTGTAGGACATCACCTCTAAATACATTACCATCGTCGTCTTTTTCCGATATATCCCACAAAGAAGACCATGAACCGACATCAGACCAGCCAGCCGACAGAGGAATGACAACTGCATCCGTTGTTTTTTCCATCACTGCATAATCAATTGATTCACTTGGACAGGAGAGAAATGCTGACTTATCCACTCGAACAAAATCGAGGTCGGGATTGACAGTTCCTACAGCAGCTACACAAGCTGAATAAATATCGGGTCGGAACGTTTTAAGTTCTTGCAGAAAGCGACTGGCGCGAAACAGAAACATGCCACTGTTCCAGTAATATTCACCACTTTGTAAATACTGTTCTGCGGTAACAATATCTGGTTTTTCAACGAATTGCTCTACTGTAAAGACACCCTTATATTCGGTCCCACGCTGAATATAGCCATATCCAGTTTCTGCATGGGTAGGAACTATGCCGAAAGTAACAAGTTTGCCTGCATCAGCATGGGGAATTGCCTGCTGTACTACCTGTGTAAAGGTTTTTTCATCTCGAATTACATGATCTGCCGCTAAGACTAATAACAGAGGATCTTCATCATTGTCTACGGTTTGAAGAGCGGTAAGTGCTGCTAAGGCAATTGCTGGCGCTGTATTACGTCCTAATGGCTCGAGGATAATGTTGTGCCCTAATTTGCCTAGATGTCGTAGCTGTTCGGCGACTAAAAAACGATGTTCTTCGTTGCAAATAACTAAAGGCGATTCTGTCGATAGCTCATTCAAACGTTGCACAGTTGTCTGCAACATAGTGAATTCACCATCAAGTTTAAGAAATTGTTTTGGGTATAACTCGCGGGAAAGAGGCCATAATCGACTGCCGGAACCACCAGCCATGATGACGGGAACAACTGAAGTCATAAAAATATCTCAATTAATTAATAATGAATTTGCTTTTTTGCCTGAAACTCCTGCCATTTATCTTCGACAAAGGAAGCAAATTCCCGAGCAAATCTTGCTTCTGAAAAGCGTTCGGCATTTTTTCGACAGAATTGAGGATGAAACTGATTAATGTTACGCTCAAAATGTTCCACTGCTGAACAGAGTGATTCCACCCCCTGTTCTTCGAAAAATAATCCTGTTGGCTTATCATTTCCTAATGGCCGGACTGTTTCGAGAGCACCGCCTTTACCAAAAGCAATGACGGGGGTTCCACAGGCTTGTGCCTCAACAGGAGTGATACCAAAGTCTTCTTCAGCTGCGAATACAAAAGCCTTGGCTCGTTGCATATGAGATTTAAGCTCTTCAAACGGCTGGTAACCTAGTAAAATAATATTGGAATGACCATCAGCCAGTGTAGAAATCCGTTTATATTCACTGCCATTACCTACCACAACCAGTTTTTTGTCCGGCATTTGAGTGAAGGCTTCAACGATCAGATCCATCTTTTTATAGGGCACCATGCGTGAAGCAGTGAAATAAAAATCTTCTTTTTGTTCAACACAAGGAAAATCATCTACGGCGACTGGTGGATAGATAACAGTCGCATCCCGGCCATAAACTTTTTTGATTCGTCTGGCGATAAAATGAGAGTTGGCAATAAAATAATCAACTCCATTAGCTGTGCGGTAATCCCATTGCCGTAATTTATGTAACAGCCATTTGGCGATCCAACCTTTGAAACCTTTATTTAACCCCGATTCTCTTAGGTATTGGTGTTGTAAATCCCATGCATAACGCATTGGAGAATGGACATAACTGATATGTAATTGATCTGGGCCAGTTAACACACCTTTGGCAACTGCATGAGAGCTTGATATCACTATATCGGCATTACTAACATCAAATTGTTCTACAGCTAACGGCATTAGAGGTAAATATTTTTGGTAAAATTTATTCGCTTTTGGTAATTTTTGTATAAATGATGTAGTAGCTACTTTATTTTCCAAATTGACTCTTTGCTCGTCAGGCAAAAAATCGACTAAGGAAAATAAATTTGCGTGAGGATATAAACGCAATATACTTGCTGATACTTGTTCAGATCCTGCATAACTAACTAGCCACTCATGTATTAGTGATATTTTCATGTTAATATCTAAAAAAACCTCATTCTAGACAATGGGAAATAATAGTTTTGATTTTATTTTTAGCAGAAATGGATTAAGTTCATAGCGGTTTGATTCTTATGTATTTCATATTAACTCATGGAAGATGCTTTGTTATCTTCCACAATGTGAGTGTGAATAGTAAGAAAGTGAATTATATACGCAATTAACTTGAAGATGCAGGTTTTAGGATCTGGAAATTATCAGTTAACCGGGTAATAAGCTCACTGGCTTTTTTGGCAACGTAACATGAAAAAAATGATGAAGGGTTTCACGGAAGGTTTTGGCATCCGGAAAATAGACGTTATTTCGCACTTGTTCGTTCACGTATTTCCATAATCGCTCAATGGGATTGAGATTCGGGCTATAAGGCGGTAGATAGTGCAACTCAATATTTAACACTTCGGCAAAAAATTGAACGATTTCAGAACGGTGATAACCCGCACCATCCAGAACAAGGTGGATTTTTTGTGAAAGCGGGTAAGTTTTCCGAATTTCACCGAAAAACAGAACCACATTTTTCGCATTAATCGCCGGATATTCACGAATAATGGTGTCTTCAATTCGTTGTAAATTGAGTGCACCCATGATGTTAAGGCGGGGCGGCTGTCTGTGGTTTCGACACTTTGACATGCTCTCTTCCGCGCTTCATCCAGCCGTAAGTTAAGTTTCATCGTTTCGGTGGCCAAATACATGGGTAATGATTTGTTTTCTTTTGGTATCAAAGGATGCCAAAGCCAATGACGTTGTTTTTTGTTACCGACGAAAGACCACTGTTCATCCAACTCGCAAATGAGCGTGACATCATTGTAAGCCTCCTGCCTTGATGTTACCTGATTTGGTGAGAGTTTTTTTAAAGTCCCCGCGTATAACCGCGTTGATGCCGATGCCCAAAACACGACCTGTATCCCTGACACCCGAACCATTCATCGCCATACCAATCACTTTTTCTTTCATGCTGGGTTTATGACCATTGTAACGATAGTGAAGTTGAAAGGTTTTCTGGCAGTCTTTGCAGTAATAGCGCGGAAAACCCGCTTTACCTGTTCCGTGCTTACGTATTAGCACAGTATCGGCGAACCACTTCTATCGTGACAGTCATGATGCCCCCCTTTGAAAAGCGTAATAATATCAAATTAACACTTTGGAGTCATGACTTAAGATACAAGGATATTTTATTTATCGTAATTTTTATCTAACAATCCATCAATAAAAATTTTTAGATTATAAGCCAATAACTCACCAGAATAAAACTTTTCAAACTTTATTCTGGAATTGAAATCTGATTCACCTGATTCTTTAATTTTGGATAAAGTTAGTTTTATGTTTTTTATGAAATCATTTTTATTAACACAAGATATTACAGCTTTGTTATCCACTATTTTTTCATAACCAATTAGAGAAAATGATGATGCAATAATTAGTTTATTATATGCAAGAGCCTCTGCAATTTTTACTTTCATACCAGCTCCAGTGAAAACTGGAGATAAAATAAAATCAACTGACTTATAGAAGTCAGGTATAGAATCAATAGAACCAATTACTTTAACGTTGTCTCGCTCAAATTTGTTCTTATAATTCTCAAATCCTCTTCCTACAATAATGAAATCAGCATCGTGTATTTCATTGGCAATATTATTAACAATATACTTTACTGCCTCTATGTTTGCGTAAAAAGCTGTTCCAATAAAACCGATTACAGGTTTTTCTCTCTTTGAATAAGACGTTGTTGGTGTGTTTTTTACACCAATAGATTCGCTTAATGAAATAGGTAGTAGATAGTCAGCAGATCTTCCATAAATTTCAAAGCATCTTTGAGAGTCACTTTCATGCAATGCTATTATAGCATCTGAATATTTTACTGCTAGTTTTTCATTATAAATGGCTGATAAAAATGATGGAAGAAAATATATTTGACCTGATTTTAATCTGTTTATTTCAAAATCAAGTTCAATATTATGGAAGAAACTAATGATTTTTATTGACGGAGAATGTTTCTTAATTAGTTTGGATAACCTTCCTAAATAGCTACTATCTAAATAAACAATAGTAGGATTTATTTCTTTTATTATTTTTAATATTTTTTTTTCTGAATTATAATTCATTCGTCCTGAATATAACAGTAAGTTTGATAGAGCTGTTAAGAGCTTATTTTTATTACCTTTGATATTGTAATCAACTTTATCGTTATGAGTACGATTGATATGAATACTATATACAAATTCATAATGTAGTTTTAGTTTATCAAGATTTGACCATGATGCCACACTTCCGCCAAATGATGAATTATCCAGATATGGAGATATATAAATTATACGCATATTATTTTATATGACTCATTCAATGTAAGCTTGATGACTAGTTTTGGTATTTGATTCGTTCTGGAAAAATAACGGCAGTAGCATAAGTATAGAAACTGACGTAAGATTAATCGAAAATGAAAGGAATAAAAATAGCATCAATATCATGTTATTAGATTCGTATTTTAGTTTTTTGTTTATTACCAGGTGACAAATTGTATATTGAATAATGGAGAAAATGATTAATGATGGTATTCCAAAACTATATGTTATAAGAGAGATGTAATCTTTTGGGACGAAATATAATGGATTTTTTATATACCCTATTAGTTCGTTTTTATATATCATTGGTATATTGCTTGTGTAATTTATGATAGTGTCTTTTATAGTTGAAACCGATAAAGCAGAGGAGAAACCAAATATATCTGAAGTGATATAGTGAAAACGTGTAAATATAAAGAAAAATCTGGAATAAAATGACTCCCTACTTGCTCCAGGAAGCAATTCAATAAATGTTGGATGTATATTGAAGATGGAAATTATCAAGGAACCCAAGATCGTAAATGGTAGATAAAATACAATAATTATTTTTAAAATTGGTGTTAAGATCTTTATGTTTTTCAGAATATTGAATGTGACTAATATTATTCCGGCAACTAATGATATTTTTGATTTAGATAAATATATTAAAATTATAAAAATGCTTGTTATTATTATGTTTTTTCCGATGGTATTATAATTTTTACTGGAATAAATAATTGACAGCATAGTTACCAAATAACACCCAGCAAATGATGGTTCACTAAAAGTCAAAGTGAATCCACCATATGAATAAAATGGATATAAGTATCCGGATTCGGCGTTAATTAAATTAAAAATTGAATAATCAATATATATGAATTTGCAGTATAAATAAAAAACAAAGCAAGCAAATATATAAATCATGTTTATTTTTATGAACTTATCTAATTTAAAACAGCCTCTGTTTTTATATGATATATATGCTAATGATATCCCTCCTAAAATTACAATTTCATTAACTGTGAAATTATATAGTTTAACTGATGAAAATAGAAATGAAAATATAGATATAAAGACCACAATAGTAATAAATATTCTCAAGTAGTTTGAATTGTCTTTATATAATGAATTAATTAGTATTAAAGTAAAAAATATTAATGTGACTAACAGATCATATGAGAAATCTAATTTGAAATGATATTTCAATGACCACTTCTCAAATAGTGAGAGGAAAAAAGCTGCGTAAAGCACTGTGAGTCCCCACGTGAAAAAGCAAATACTCCGATGTATTTACTCTATATGTATAGGAAAATGAATAATTTATATACTTTAAAATTATGTAAGATTACTGGAGGTTTTTTTGATGTTTCGGCATATTAAAAAAACCATCTATTATGCCGGCTAGCAGTCTTTTTCTTAATATGGGATTTTTAATGCGCGTGAAACATAATGGAAGAGTTAATATAAGATATAATAATGAAACAAAAAACATAGGTAGACTATAATTTTTACGAGTAAACCATATTTTATTTCTCGAAATTTGATAAACACTAAATGGAGAAAGTTTGCCTCCAGTACTACTACTAACTTTATGACAGATTGTTACTTGGCCAAAGTAAAATAATTTTTTACCTTTAGAAGTTGCTCTCCATACAAAATCTGTATCATCATAATAAACAAAAAAACGTTCATCCATTAATCCTACATCACGGAATACTTGATTATTAATCAACATAAAGCAAGTGGGTGAATATTCTGTTTCTTCTATATGATCATATTGCCCATTGTCAATTTCATTTTCTCCACGATGGAAAGTAACTCCTTTATATTTAATGAATCCTCCTCCAGCACACCAAATCTTATGAGTATCATGATATAAAATCTTTGGTACTATTATATCGACATTATTTAGACAGGAATAGTTAACCATTGTAGAGATAACATTATTACTTTTCCAGATAATATCATTATTTAGAAGTAATGTATAATGTGAGCCATTATCGAGAGAAAGTTGGATGCCTTGATTATTTGCTTTAGCTATTCCTAAATTATTTTCATTCTTTATTAAGGTTGTTTTGTCAATTAGATTGAATTTATTAATAAGCAGTCTGGCTTCATCAATGGAATCATTGTTAGTGCTATTATCAATTATGTATAAATGATAATCAGTATAGTCCTGTTTGGCTAAACCGGAGAAGAAATCTGGTAGAACTTCTGAGCAGTTAAATAAAACTGTAACTAGACTTACTTTATTCATTTAGATAAACCTTTTTATCTTGTATATTAGTAAAGTTCGTAACTTTAATCCACATTTTATTTTTGTGACAATATTTTTTTATGATTTTTGCAGGAGTTCCTGCGACAACACAATAATCGGGAATATTTTTTGTTACGACTGATTTGGCTCCAATGATACAATATTTTCCAATACTAACACCTGGATTGATATGAGAACCATAACCTATAAATGAATAATCTCCTATGGAAACCGGATAAAATGATGTAGATATTCTGTCGCCTATTTTGCGTGAGTCATCTATATCTTCGTATGGATGAATAACATCTACTATAGAGCACCCACCAGTAATTGTAACATTGTTACCTATTTCAATTTTACAGCGACCAACTATATGCACATTTTGTTCAATATTAACATTATTACCTATTTTGATAACAATATCATTTTGAGGATCAACTACTTCTAATCTTATACCGTTTCGGATGAATACATTCTTTCCAATAGATATAAATTTGTGATTGGAAATCATCATAGGAGATATTATCTTGCTATGATTGCCAAAAGAATTCATCAGGATTCTATATTTAAACTGTGAAAATAATAAATAACATTTTGATATTATTTTATTTATTATCATTTTGGTGTTCCGTTTTTCATTAACTTTATCATAAATATTTATTATTTTTCTGGATTTCTGGCAATCTTATATACGCAATTAACTTGAAGATGCGGGTTTTAAAATCTGGAAATTATCAGTCAGCCGGGTAATGAGTTCACTGGCTTTTTCTGGCAACGTGACATGAAAAAAGTGATGAAGTGTTTCACTGAACGTCTTCGTATCCGGAAAATAGACACTGTTACGCACTTGCTCATTCATATACTTCCACAATCGCTCTATCGGATTGAGGTTTGGGCTGTAAGGCTGTAGGTAATGCAATTCAATATTCAGGACATACACAATATCTTTCACCAACTCTGCCCGGTGGTAACCTGCCCCATCCAGAATAATGTGGATTTTTTGCGAAAGTGGGTAAGTTTCCCGGAGCGCGCCGAAGAAATATGCGATGTTTTCGGCATTGATACTCGGATATTCACGGATCACGGTGTCTTCAATTCGTTGTAAATTGAGTGCACCCATGATGTTGAGGCGGGGACGGCTGCCTGTGGTTTCGACCACTTTGACATGCTCTCTTCCGCGCTTCATCCAGTCGTAAGTTAATTTTGTGGGCTGGGTAGGATGATGGCATCAATAAACAAAATCGGCTCATGTTGGCCACATTCCGCTTTCAGCACGCTGTAGTCCTCAGTAAATTTAAATTGTTGCTGTTTATCCGCATCGAATTTATGAGGCGTTCCCATTGGCTTCTTGTAGCGGAACCCCTGACGGTGGAGCCATTTTGTCATCCCGGCCACGGTGAAAATCACCTGCCATCGTGCCTGGACATAGGCCACAATTTGTGCGGTAGTGTGCATCAAATTTGCCGTCAGATACTCAACTAATTCTGCTGTTTGTTCGGCCGATAAACGGCTTTCAGAGTCGCCATTTTCCGGGGCGAGTTTTTTCTCAGAGAAGTAATCTTTCAGATGGCGGCTCACCGTGCTTTCATGGATCCGCAAAGCCTGCGCAATCATCTGGGCAATCCACCCCTCTGAGGTCAAAAGCACCGCCTTGATGCGGTCACTACTCGCCTATCGTGAGTCGTATCGTGCATCAATTCGAGGGCTTCTTTTTGGGCCACTGTCAGAGTAATTTTCATGGGTGCAATCTTGATCTGATAAGAATGAAAAATCAAGCATCTTCAATTAATTTTTAGATTAGGGCGTGTTGACGTTTACCGTTTATCATTTACTCAACCCACATGGATAGCCATATCATGACAAATGCCAGCGCCAACATGCTGGCATAATTTCGGGCTAATTTATCGTATCTTGTCGCAATAGCTCGAAAATGTTTTATTCTGGCAAACGCATTTTCGACCAAATGCCGATAACGGTATAAAACATCATCAATATTCTTATCTGATTTTCGGCTGTTTTTTCGATAAGGAATCACTGTTTTCGAACCTCGTTTTTCAACGAATCTTCTGAACACGTTACTCTCGTAACCTTTATCCGCAATCACAAAATCGGATGTGGGTGAATGTGCAACTAAACTTTCCGCATGGACAATGTCATGTGTTTGGCCCCCTGACAGCTCAAAATGCACGGGCAGCCCGTAACTGTCTACAGCCAAATGAATTTTTGTAGAACGCCCACCCCGACTCTTGCCAATGGCTTCATCTTCCGGTGATACGGCTCCTGAACTGTATTGATGAGCACGCACAATACTGCCATCAATGAATAACCACTCGGTATCCGTATTCTCAGATAACAATTTGAATAATAGCGCAAAAATCCCTTTTTTTGACCAGGTATTGAAACGCTTAAAAAGGGTATTCTATTTTCCGAATTCCTCGGGTAAATCCCGCCACGGACATCCCGTTCTCATTCGATAAAGTATCCCTTCGAAAGTTAGGTAATGTTCTTCTTTGTAGTAAATGCATCCATGTTGTTGCATCAATACAGCTAGCGTATTCCATAAAGATTTTGATAACATTGTTCTTGGCATGATGAGCTGGAGTAATGGTTTTTTCGCGAAGACAATGATACCAGATCATCATTCTGTTCAAATTCCCCTCACAAAACGTCAACACGCCCTAGTAATGAGATACGGAATGAAAAATATTTCTTTCTTTTCTCATATTGATTTTAGATTTCTTATTATCAGAAACAATGAATGTTGCCTCATTATGAACGAAAGTATTATTGCTAATATGAACCTGCTTATATATAAAGAAAGTTTACCTTTAATGTTGTAATGTTATCTTGCTATGCCATAGCTCAGTATGAATTCTCAAGTAGTTGTTTTATATTGGTTATGTTTTTTATAATTTTCACCAAAATAATGAGTAGTAATATTATAGCTATAATATTTGTTAGGATAGAATTGTATATGATTATTTTATCATGTATAGAAGTATAAAGAATATATACCATTACTGAAGGCATTAGTAAGAAAATTATATTAAATTCACGGTGATAAGGATTTACGGTAAGTATTTTTAATAAATTAAAATTATATATAAGAAAAATGATAATCATTGCACAAATCATACTTATTGGTACAGCATACATTCCGTAATGACTGAGCAAGAAAAATGTCAATGTTGCACTTATACTTCCTTCAATAAAGGGTAAGTGCATGATTTTATGTTGTTTAGCATTTGCCACATATACTAAACCCAAAGGTGCACCAATCATTCTGAATAAATTGACTGATAATAGACACAGGAAAATATTATAGGTTTTATTTGATATCTCATCACTTATCCATAATGTTAGAATAAAATGACCAATAAAAGGCATTACAATGATGGTAGCGATGGAAATTAATAAAAACATGATGGTTAAGTTATAAACTAAATCAGTAATGTTTTTTTCTTGATTGCTTTGGGAGTATTTGATAATTGGTTGCAAAATAGGGGTTAATCCGGCATTCAAAAAACTGATAGCAGCTGAAGTAAGAGTCATTGCTAATGAGTAAAATGCAAATTCATTGAATGCGTATTTGCCAACAAGTATGCTGTTAAACCCTGTAATTAAAAACATAGAAAAATTAAAAACAAAAATACTAAAATAATATAAAATATATTCCTTGAGTGTAAACGATATTTTTTTATGTATTGGG
Source organism: Xenorhabdus griffiniae (assembly GCF_037265215.1). Lineage (NCBI taxonomy): Bacteria > Pseudomonadati > Pseudomonadota > Gammaproteobacteria > Enterobacterales > Morganellaceae > Xenorhabdus > Xenorhabdus griffiniae. The sequence continues at coordinate 4,714,298 of NZ_CP147737.1, forward strand.
AAATTTACTTTTGATGATCTTGTCTTATTGTAAAATAAATAAATAAAGAAATAGGATAGTAAATTTAATAGGAAATATAAAAATGACATATAGAAAATTCCATATGATGATGAAATTATAATACCTGTTCCAATTATAACTTTGGAAAATAAATTTATAGTTGCAGGTATGTCATTTCTTTCTATACCTGTAAAATATCCAATAAATACAGAAGGGATTAAGCTTAATATAAAAGATAAGGAAACTAAAAAGAAAGATGGTTCTACATTTTTAATTTTTTTATAATCAATATCATTGAATATATCTTTAAATGAATAACATATTAATAATATTAATAATATTGTTATAGAAATAATCACACTAATTAAACATATTTGTAGAGCATATTTTATAGTTTTATTTTCCTCAGAAAAGCTATTGTTTGCTTTCGCAATTGTTATATAGCGAGATACTGAAATCTGACCACAATATCCTAAAAGAGAAAAGAAAGTTCCGACTTGTAGCATTAAGTTCCATACAGAGAATTCATCAATTGATAGGGTCGATAAGAGAAAAGGGGATATAATTATCCCCATAATAACATTAGAAAATCCATTTATTATATTTGCAATTGAATTCTTTATTAACCGTCTAAAACCACTCATTGTATGATACTCAATTCTATCCTAAAACTATGAATCATTTCTTCAATATCATCTATCACATTGCGAGGAGAATATGAAGGCATTAATTTTTTTAGCAAAGAAATATCAGTTATTGGGAAATTTTCATTTGGAAATTCAATTTGGTGCCATATTACTTTGCATTGAGTATTTTTTTGTAGCGTATCTGCGATTTTTTCAGCTTTGATATTATAACCAGTAGCAATATTAATAACTTTTCCTGCAGCTTCTTTTTTTTTCGATAGATATATGCACGCATTGGCAACATCAGTGACAGAAACATAGTCTTTGGCATAATCACGTTTTATATACATATCGATTTTTCTATGCTCTATCGCTGAGCGAGTAATAGATGGTAAGAATAAAGGGCTATTTATTGCAAGACCATAAACATTACTAGGACGTACTATACAAATATCTCTTCCGCTTTTAAGACATAGTTCTTCTGCAACTAATTTAGTTAGATTAAATAATCGGCGGTTGTCATCTATACAAACTTTTAATTCGCTATTTTCATTAGAATTTTCATTATTCATATATACACGTGTTGACGACATGTATAGTAATTGGTTGAATTGTGATTTTTCTAAGATCTTGGCTAATAAACAGGTGTTAGCTTCAAGAACGCTAAAAGGGGTATCTTGGCAATTTCCATTTCCTGCACAGTATATAACGGTTCCGAGAGGTTTTTCAAAAATACTGTTGTCATCTCGAAGAGGAATCCATACCTTATGTCCTTGTTGTGATAATATTTCTACAATTTTGGAACCAATAAAGCCACGGCCACCAAATATAGTAAACATTCCCATTATTGCCACCCATAAAGTAATTTTTCTTTAATTTCACTGAGATTAGGAAGAACACTATCCTTGGGTGATAAAACTGGTGAATTAATAGGCCAGTTAATTGAAAGGTCAGGATCAGACCACAGAAGCCCCCCTTCGTCAATTGGATCGTAATAATCGGTGCATTTATATTGGAAATCGGCGGATTCGCTTAGAACGCAAAAACCATGAGCGAATCCAGGGGGAATATAAAATTGAAGATAATTTTCACCTGTTAAAATAACAGATTCATATTGACCAAATGTGGATGAATTAGGTCGTAAATCGACTGCTACATCAAATACAGAGCCATGTGTAACTGTGACTAATTTTCCCTGTGGTTTAGTTTTTTGAAAATGTAATCCTCTTAAAACGCCTTTGCTAGAGCGTGAACGATTATCTTGTACAAAATCTATAGGAATACCAGCATCTCTGTATCGTTGTTTTTGATATATCTCATGAAAAAAACCACGTTCATCACCGAATATCTTGGGTTCAATTATTAATAAATTTTCTATTTTGGTTTGAATTATATTCATGATTATCTACATAGTTACTTAGATAAGTTTAACAAGTATTGTCCATATCCAGTTTTAGAGAGTTTATTTCCAATCTCTCTAATCATATTTCGATTTATCCATCCTTGATTAAATGCAATTTCTTCTAAGCAGGCAACTTTAAATCTTTGTCTTTTTTCTACAGTTTGGACAAATTGAGATGCATCTAATAAGGAATCATGAGTTCCTGTATCAAGCCACGCAAAGCCTCTTCCTAATTGTTCTACGTGTAGTAAGCCTTTTTCAAGATAAGCTTGATTTATGCTTGTTATCTCCAATTCACCACGTTTGGATGGTTTTATACTTTTTGCTATGTTAATCACATTGTTATCATAAAAGTATAATCCAGTTACTGCCCAATTAGATTTTGGATGTTGTGGTTTTTCTTCTATAGATAAAGCTTGGAAAGAATCATTGAATTCAACTACACCAAATCTTTCAGGATCCATCACTTGATAACCAAATACTGTAGCACCTTCTGTACGGGTACAAACTTTCTTTAGCTGTTTTCCAAAAGATTGACCAAAAAAGATATTATCACCTAGTACAAGACAAACTTGATCATCTCCAATGAAATCTTCACCTAGGATAAATGCTTGAGCTAATCCGTCAGGTGATGGTTGTATAGTATATTGGAGATTAATCCCAAATTGGCTTCCATCACCTAAGAGACGCTGAAAACTAATATTATCTTCTGGAGTGGTTATAATTAATATATCACGGATCCCAGCAAGCATTAGTACAGATAAGGGATAGTATATCATCGGCTTATCGTAGACAGGAAGTAATTGTTTAGAAATACCTTTTGTAATTGGATATAAACGACTTCCTGAACCTCCAGCTAAAATAATTCCTTTCAATTTTGTTTCCCCAAATCTGATAATTGATATTTATAAGTTTTCTTAAGAATATTTTCGGACCATTCTTTATTAGAGAGATACCATTTTACTGTTTTTTGAAGGCCTCTTTCAAATGTCTCAAGTGGTTGCCAATTTAATTCAACGCTAATTTTTGTTGCATCAATAGCATAACGACGATCATGACCAGGCCGATAGGAATAAATGTAATCTGTTTTTGGTAAGAAACTTCTTTAGGTACTAACTCATCCAAAATTTTGCAAATTTTATCGACAACTTCTAGATTAGTTTTTTCGTTATGACCACCAATACTGTAAGTTTCTCCATTTTTACCTGTGTTAACAACTAAATGTAATGCTTTAGCATGATCTTCTACGTATAACCAATCTCTGATTTGGTCTCCTTTCCCATACATAGGTAAAGGTTTACCTTCTAATGCATTTAAAATAACAAGAGGAATTAATTTCTCTGGAACATGATAAGGACCATAATTGTTGGAACAGTTAGTTACTATTATTGGTAGCCCGTAGGTTCTATGCCATGCTCTGACTAAGTGATCACTGGATGCTTTTGATGCTGAGTACGGGCTACTTGGTGCATAGGCCGTTTTTTCGGTAAATAAAGGAAGAGTAGTACCATCTGGGAATTGATCGGGATGAGGTAAATCACCATATACTTCATCAGTTGAAATATGATGAAAAATAAATTTGGCTTTTTTATCCTCGGATAGCTGTTGCCAATAGTTTCTTCTAGCAGCCTCAAGAAGAGTGTAAGTACCAATAATATTGGTCTCAATAAAATCACTAGGGTCACTGATTGAGCGGTCTACGTGGCTTTCTGCAGCTAAGTGCATAATAGCATCAGGCTGGTATTGTTCTAATATATTATCTAGCTTATTTTGATCACAAATATCTGCTTTTTCAAAAGCATAACGTGAACTACTGTCAATTTCTTTGAGTGACTCTAAGTTGCCTGCGTAAGTTAGCTTGTCAACATTAATAACGCTATCGTTAGTATGGTTGATAATATGTCGAATTAATGCAGAGCCAATAAAACCTGCGCCACCAGTAACCAGAGTTTTCATTTTCAAATTTTTCAGTTGATTTTAGGATTGATGCCGAATTTGGAAGGAAGTTTTATGAAATATGAATTGTATGTATAACCAAAGCTACCGCACTAGGTTACGGCTCCCAGAGTGCCTGTTGTGTGTGTCAATTTGACTTATCCAGTTAATATAAAAGGAATTTTTTGCTTAACAAAAATTAACATATCAACGATTTGTGTTAAGCTGCGACGAGATTAGTCCCTCGACGCATTGAGGTCAAGTATAATAGCTTTTTTTTCTTTAATTGTTACATTTTGTAACTAGCTAAATTTCAAGACGAAAGCAGCCTATCTTCCATGTAATGGTAGCCAAATCACCAACCGTAACCCACCTAACGGGCTATCTTCTGCTTTCACCCAACCTCGATGCTGACTTACCGCCGTTTCAACTATCGCCAACCCCAATCCGGTTCCGCCGGACTCTCTATCCCGTGCCTCATCTGTCCGATAAAACGGCCGGAAGATATGTTCTCGGTCTTCTGGGGTGACTCCTGGGCCATCATCATCAACGCTAATCGTCACGCCTTGGCTATCTGCCTTAAATGCAACGGCAATATGGTTGCTGGAGTAACGTAGTGCATTGCGGACGATGTTTTCCAGTGCACTGCCAAGTGCTGCCGGGTTACAGTAAATTATCCAGTTTCCGGGAGGCGAGACGATATCCAGTGTTTTGCTCATATGCTCAGCTTCAAATTTTGCATTCTCCAGGATGTCAGACCATATATCGTGGGCTTTGATATTCTCGCGCAGCAATTCGTTCTTATGTTGATTGCGGGAAAGCACTAGCAGGTCATTAATCATGCCATCCAGACGTTGGGTTTCTGTTTCGATACGTTCCAGCTCCTTGCTTTCACCGTGACGACGGCGTAGTAAAGCGGTCGCCAGTTGTAAGCGAGTAAGTGGTGTACGCAGTTCATGGGAGATATCGGAAATCAGCCGCTGTTGGGCGGTGACCATCCTTTCCAATGCACTGATCATCTGGTTGAAACTACTGCCAGCGGCTAAAAACTCTTGGGGACCGGATTCCAGCTCAGGGTGTTGCCGTAAGTTTCCCTTCGCAACATCATCGGCTGCATTTTTGAGTTTACGAGCGGGTTTTGCCAGACTCCATGACAGCCATAAGAGTAATGGGGCGCTAATTAACATGGTGGCTGCGGGCAGTAAAAATGGCCGGTCAAACATCAAATTAATAAAATCTGATTGTGGACTGCCCGCTGGCCTAATGATATAGAGGTGGTAATGATCTTCTCCATCACGGACAGAAAAGGGGCCGAGTATTTCCGAACGGCCATATTTTTTCTTTTTGGGGTGATCGGCGTTATCGGATTGGCCGATAAAATTACGGATAACTTGTTGTTGATGGGGCGGGGTATTAATGTCACTAATCAGCCCCTCACTGGAGACGAGGAGCAAGCGTTGGCCAGGGGGAGTCCACAAAGCAATAGCACGATCCAGACGCAACCACCAGAATAAGTCATTCCCAGAGTCGTGCATCAGTTCTTCTTCTACTTGTTTTGCCAGTTTTTCCCCCAACTGATATTCGCTATCTAAAAGAGGTGTTAATTGCCGTGAGTCCAGTTTGGGAGCCATTAAGGCTATCATTAGGACGAGTGCCAGCGTGAACCAAAAAATTGCGAATATACGGGCTGTCAAGCTGTTGATCATTTTGCGGAAACCATTAAGTATCCACGGCCGCGTAATGTCTTAAACCATGGCAGTTCATCCGTTCTGTCGGGTAATTTACGGCGTAGATTCGAAATATGCATATCAATAGCCCGATCAAAAGGCGTTAAACGTTTTCCCAATACTTCCTGACTTAAATGTTCACGAGAAACGACTTGCCCCAAATGTTGCGCTAATAAATAAAGCAAGGTGAACTCAGTACCAGTGAGATCTAAAATCGTACCATCAAAACTGGCTTCTTGGCGGCCTGGATTGAGTTGTAACTTATCAATCTCCAATATAGGTGTCCCAATATCAGCTTGTTGTTCACTCCAGTTGGAACGGCGCAAGATGGCACGTATGCGGGCGACCAGTTCGCGATCGTTAAACGGTTTGGGAAGATAGTCATCAGCTCCCAGCTCTAATCCCAAAACACGGTCTAAATCGCTACCACGAGCCGTTAACATGATAACGGGAGTCTGGTGGTATTGCCGTAACTCTTTCAGCGTCTCAATGCCGTTCTTGCGCGGCATCATGATGTCCAGCAACAATAGGTCAATTGAAGAATCGATGTATTGTAAAGCCTGTTCGCCATCGTAGGCGATGACAACATTGAATCCTTCCATCTCGAGCAATTCTTTTAATAGCGATGTCAGCTCGCGGTCATCATCAACTAATAAGATTTTATGCATTAATTCTTCCTCCAAGAGCAAAATACGATAACAAACTTCGCTATTCCATGACTTTACGTTCTTTTACATGCTCTGACGCTAGTTTGCAGCCGCAGGGTTATAGTTATCCGCACTGAATCGAATGCTGCTGTTCGAGAAAGCGAGGAAATTTAATGCGTAACATAGCAATATTGGCTTTAGCGTCAATGGTTGTTCTCAGAACAACAGGGGCTTTAGCTAAAACTGCTGATACGGATCATATTCCTGAGGTTAACTCTTCCGCCGCATACCCATATTGTATGTCATATGGCTATAAGAGGAGCTTTAACCATCACCGAGACAGTCAATATAACTATAGTTATATCTTTGGTGGAATAGCGTTAACTGAACAGCAACGTGAACAGATGTGGAATTTAGTCAAAAAGCAGCATCAGTATGAGCAACCGCTGATTGATATGCGGGATGAACATCGAAAGTTGAATGCGCTTTTGGCTGAAGAAGATTTTGATGAAGCTGAGGTTCGTTCGCAGCTTGAGAAAATAGCAGAAAAAAATGTTGCCCTGGGTGTAGAAATTGCGCGCATTAATAATCAGGTTTATCAACTGCTAACACCAAAGCAGAAAGCGCTATTAAAAAATCGTCTAAAACAAACGAATGTGGAATGTGAATGTGAAGCTCGAAAAGTGAATTGATTTTTTTGTTATACAGTAGCATCAACAACGATTTTCCTTGCCATAGACACCATCCCTGTCTTTCAGCCCCGTTTCGGGGCTTTTTTTTATCTGCCCTTTAATATAAATTCCCTTTAAAATCAAAGTGATAATTTTTTATTAAGCAACTGTAGATGATCTGAAATTTTCCAAGTGTGGACACTCGCGTGGACACTTTAGTTATCTACAGTTGCTTCTGGCTACTAGATTTCTATACCTTCACTTAATGGATTCAATGTGATTGCTAACTGCAAATAATCGGGTGCCAAATGCGCATACGCCATCGTCTGTTGTATGTTGGCGTGCCCTAAGATTTGTTGCAGTGCGACAATGTTTCCACCTTTCATCACAAAGTGACTCGCAAATGTATGACGCAGAACGTGAGTTGCCTGTCCTTCCGGTAAATCAGGTTTTATTGACCTCAATTTCACACGAAAGCTCGCATAATCAACGTCAAATAGCTCCCCTGATTTTTGTTTGATTTCCTTTTCTAATGTCTTGGAGATCGGGATTGTCCTTTGCTTACCATTTTTGGTTTTCAAAAATGTAACCCGACCGTTTTTTACTTGGGCACTTTTCAGGGTTTCAGCTTCTCCCCATCGGGCGCCGGTACTGAGACATAACAGTGCAATTTTCTTTTCGTCACCGGAAAGAACGGATAACAGCTTGTTGATCTCTTCTTTGGTTAAGAAGGTCATTTCAGGCTGTAGCTCTTTTAGCGGTGGTAATCCATTCAGAGGATTATCACCGCTAAAGACTTCGAGCTTTTGCAATGTTGTGATCATTCCTGATAGACGGTACATATCCCGGTTTATCGTTGATGCTTTGATACCGTCAGCGAGGCGATTACTTCGGTGTTCCAGTAAAGCATGTTTATTGAGACGGTTTATAGATGGGTCATTGAGCAACTTGATTGTTTTTTCCAGTTGCCGCTTTTCTATCGTGCCGTTCTCCGCGGTTTGTCCGTGATACAGCCACCATAATTTAAGTAAATCGCTCAGATTTTGTCTGTTAGATGGTTTTCCCGGCTTTGGAGCATGAGCCAGTGTGTAACGTTCAAAAGCGACAGCTTCTGCTTTTTTATCAAATTTCCGCCTGATCCGATTTCCAGTTCGGCCAACAGGACGGATGTCCACCATATACCGACCATCATCGAGCTTTTTAATTGGCATAGTGAAGCTCTCCGATGTAACAAAGTGATTGTGTTTCTAACCAGTCAAGAAAGTCCTCATGTAGTGTTAGCCAGTTTTCCGGTCTAAGTGGTGTGACATTTTGTGTTCGGCACCATCAGGGGAGAGAGTCGGGCTAATTTGACCAGACTCAGGAGCCGTTTTATCGGTCATTAACCACAATGTGTATTTTTCGAATTTAGAGTGATGGGTTATTTGAAGAATTGTACTTAAACCCGGAGAAGAATGATCACCCTCGTAATTCTTAAGTGTGCTTAAAGGGATGTTTGTTAGTTCGCAAAATTTAATTTGTGTTAATCCTTCGGCCTTACGTATGGCTCGAATTTTTTGTGACATGTTCATTGTTGACAGGTTCCAAAACTGAGACTAGAATCCTCGTAGGTTTTAAAAGCGAGACCTTTTGAGGCGCAAAAAACACTTAGAACAAGCCATGTAAGCAATTCTAAGCGTTTGAACTAAGCAGGGTAACAAATGAACCTGAAAAATACGAGATTCCTAGATTTGACCGCTGTTTAAAGTATAGAAAAGAAGGTGAAAAATGTTAGAAAAGAATCCTGATGGTTACATGCAAGTTTACTATCCGGTTGATGCAGTCCCTTATCAGAAGTTTGCTGACTTAATCGGCAAAACTCATGGTGCTGTTAAGGGGATGGTTGATAAGGGTAAGTTACCAACTGTTTTTTGGCAGAACCCTGATGTAAAAGAAATCGGTGGTATTCCTGCGAAAGTGCGCGGTGAGAACTGGGTTTATATCCCTGAGTTCAACAGAGGAATGCGTGATGCGTTTTTGAACCGCCCAAAAGAACAGCGTGATGCGTGGCTGTTGTGGGTTGGATTGTAAGGCTGAAATATTGACTCAACAGAGGGTAAAAAAAATGAAACAACCAACATCCCTGAACTGTTCAAAACAGCAATTAGTCCTGATGTCGCGTCTGTATGATGTTTTTAATGATTTCAAAAACGAGGTGGCAATCACCCCTGAGTATATCCAGGACACGCTGGTGCAGTTTGCATATGTGTCACTCAAAAAATACTCAGAAATAACCCAAATCCCTTTTGTTACATGTCGCGCAATGGTCGCTGATGGTCGCATCATCACCAGACCGAAGAAAAGAGCTAAAGATATGATAGAAGTCAACATGATCGCTATGTTGATGGATGCATATAACAACAGCCAAAAAAAATTATCTAACAGAGGTAATAAAAAATGAAAAACGCAACATCCCTAGAACGTTCAAAACAGCAATTAGCTCTGATGGCGCGTCTGTATGATGTTTTTGATGATGTCAAAAACGCGGTGGAAATCACCCCTGAGTATATCCAGGAAACACTGGTGCAGTTTATGCAAATGGCAACGGGAAATGATTATCACGTTTCTCAGTCTGTGCGGGTTGGGTTTGGGAACGTGCAGACGCAATCTCAGCTGTTGGTTGATGCGGATAAGTTAAAGCAGGCTATCAATACGGCCAATATCAATGTACCGGAACCCGTGCGGGCGCCACTGGAGCTGAACCACACGTATTATGTTCCGGCGCTCTGCATGAGGGGTTCTATCACGGAAGAGCTTGAATGGTTTGAAGATGAATATGATTACATGAATTTAGATCGCGGCCTCATTCACCTCAACCGCAAATCCGCCGAAATTCATGCGCGAGCGTTAATGTCCCTGACCTCTAAATAATAATATCAGTAAATGATTACCATAGAGGTAATAAAAAAAATGCGAAATACTATTCCAACACCAGAGGAATTAAGCAAGGGGCGGATTAAATTCGGATCGTTATTAATTCGCCCGTTACGTCCTAACGCCGTTTGCACGTTCACCCGTTATCAGGTCGGGGACAGTGAATATTGCTACGGTAAATTTGATTCCAAAGCGGAGGCGATTGATTTTTGTCAGCAGTTATATGAGGAACGGTTAGATGAACCAATTAACGAGAGTGCAACACAAATATAAAATTTCTGGTGATGATTTTAATAAAAAAGTCACGAATAAACGCTGTGAAAAAGAACACCCATTGATGATGACGTTTGTCTCAATTGGTTTAGCGACAACCCTGTTAACCCCCGTTATTATCTCTATTGTGAGGTGATGTTATGGCGAATACGGAACCCTACCGCGCGGTATCGATGACGCTGGATGAAAAAATCGATGGATTAAATAAATCCGCCGAATTGCGCGCAAAATATTTTTCTGATGATAACCGTGAATTAGCAGAAATGATTGAATATCTGCGTGACCGCACCAATAACCGCACTCGAAACAATGAGCGACTGCTGCACTTGATTTTTCATTTGGCCGGATTTGATAAATCACGTTATGCCGTTAAGTTTCATCAATTAACTAATAATGAACAACGTGCTTTAATTCTAGCCATGAATCAATTAAAGGCCCTGGCATCAATATTACCGGATAAACTAGTGATGCCGGAATTAATTACACATTAATTTATAACCAACATTTTTATTATTAATGCGTCAACCCGCAGGGGTTTTTATTACCTAAAAACAGGAAGAGAATAATGGAAATAGAACAACTGATAAAAATAAACAGAGAGGATGAGCGTAAAAATTTAGCCACGCTCTCTGTTTCTCGTCTGGAAAAACTCGCCGCCCATATTCGGGCAAATAAATTGGATCATGCCGCATCAGCCGAATTGTTGATGAGTGAGGCTGAGAATATCGAGCGTCAGGCGCAGGAGTGGAATTATGTCTAGAGAAATCGACCGCGCCTGTGAACGCACGGCCGAAATACTGGAACGCCGGATAGCCGCGCATGTTAGCCGCCCAGTCGGGGTTTCTGCATTTAAATGTGAGGATTGCGGCGCACCTATTCCTAAAGAGCGGTGCAGGATTATTGCCGGTGTCACCCGCTGCGCAACCTGCCAGAGCGTTTTTGAACTGAAACAAAAACATTATCGGAGTGTGTGATGGAAAAAATTTACGTCATTAAAATCGAGACGGTAGGCGGTCATTTTTTTGATGATATCGTCTCGTCAAAAATAGTGTCTGGTTGGCCAGATGTGAATTATAACCCCGGCGATATTTTAATTATTCGCGAGCATTTCTATAAATGTTTCACGGGCAGAAATCTGCTGGCAAAAATAATCCGCGTTGAGAAATCCTCATCTTCTGTTTTATTACGGTTTGAGTGTATTAATCCGGCTGAATTTTTCTATCCGGAGGCTGACAATGGCCAATAAAACTATTCTCAAATGGGCGGGTTCGAAATCTCGCATTATGGATAAACTACGGCCGCACCTACCCGCCGGTCAGCGACTGGTTGAACCGTTCGCCGGTTCCTGTGCCGTCATGATGAATACGGATTATCCCGCGTATCTGATTGCGGATATTAATGCAGATTTGATTAATTTGTATCAGAGTATCAAATCTGACTGTGATCAGTTTACAAAAGAGGCGGCAAATTGGTTTGAATTTGTTTTGAATAAAAATGAATTTTATAAACTGCGGGATGTTTTTAATTTCAGTGGTGAATTTTCTGATAATTTTGCTAATAAATTATCCCGTTCCAGTTTATTTTTAACATTAAATCGCCACTGCTTTAATGGATTATGCCGCTATAACAGCGAGGGTGAATTTAATGTGCCATTTGGTCACTATAAAAAACCGTATTTCCCCGCTGCTGAAATCTGGGCGTTTGCCGAAAAAGCCGCGATCGCCGAAATTGTGCATCTGGAATGGCAGGATACATTAACCCTCGTTGATTACGGTGACGTGGTTTATTGCGATCCGCCGTATCTGACCAACGAGGGTGCATTCACCCAATATTATCAATCCAATTTCAATCATGCCGATCATGAAGCATTAGCCGTTGATTTGTACACGCTCAATACGCATCTCGGTGTCCCCGTCACCGTGTCTAACTCGATTGTCGCCAAAGAACTGTATGCCGATCTGAGCTTTACTATCCATGAAATCGACGCCCCGCGCACGATTGCCGCCAATGGCAACCGTCAGCCTGCGAAAGAGATTATTGCGGTATTGGAGGGGGCGTCATGATTGATAGCCGTTGTCATGCTGAAAATACTATCAATGTGATTACTGTTTCCGGTGGAAAAGATTCGCTGGCGCAATGGCTGCTGGCAATTGAGAACGGTGTCAATCACATTGTCGTGTTTGCCGATACCGGCCATGAACACCCGCAAACAATGAAATATCTGGATTATCTGGAAAATAAACTGGGGAAAATTCGGCGTGTGTCGGCTGATTTCGCCACCCAAATTAAAAATAAGCGCCAGTTCATTAAAACGCATTGGCCTGTCCGTCTGGTCACAGAATGTGGCATGACAGAGGCGCAGGCGGAAAAACGCATCATTGCCGCACTCAAGGTCTTGTTTCCGACGGATAATCCATTTCTTGATCTGTGCATGTTAAAAGGGCGCTTCCCCTCCACAAAAGCCCGGTTCTGTACGTTCGAACTTAAGCATAAGCCGGTTGCTGAGCAGGTGGTTGCACCTTTGTTATTACAATTTGATGAAGTAGTTCTGTGGCAGGGCGTCAGGGCGCAGGAATCACCCGCGCGCGCCGCTTTACCGGAATGGGAATCCGATATCGATGATACCGCTGGGCTATCCGTTTACCGCCCTATTCTGTCATGGACGCATGAACAGGTTTTCGCATTGGCAAAAAAACACGGTATCAAGCCCAATCCATTGTATCAGCAGGGTTGTTCCCGTGTGGGCTGCATGCCCTGTATTCACGCCCGCAAATCTGAACTGGCCGAAATATTTGCCCGTTTCCCCGGTGAAATCGCCCGCGTTGCCCGCTGGGAGCGCATGGTTGCTGCCTGCTCTCGCCGAGGTAATTCGACATTCTTTCCTTCTCAACAAGACCCTATGAAACGAGAGCGCCGTATTGAGTGTGTGACGTTGGAATCTCACGGTATTGAAACTTATCGCGACTGGGCTATGACGGTCAGGGGGGGCGTCAGTTTGATTTATTGGCCGAAGAAAATTCACAGCAGGCATGTAGCTCAGTGTATGCAGGAGTTTGCGAATGAATGAATCTATTATTCTTGATCCTAAAAACGGCGTTTATATCACTGGTACCCGTTTTGCGGTTGTTGTTCATGAGAAACATCCCGGTAAACTGGCGTTGTTGCAATTCAACACGTATGACGGCATTTACTCGCTGGTCGACTGGCATGACAGTGACGTGTCACTGGTCGCTGCATTGGTGAGCCTGCATATCTCCTATATCCGCCACAAAATGCACTCGGTGACAGAATATCTGGCTGCGGTTGAAACCATCGCCAAACGCTGTCAGACCGCACTGAATTTGCTGAACCCGGAAACTTACGGCGGTGTGGTGACATGTTAAGCCGCCCGATTGATTTCAGTGTCCAACCCGAAGCTGAACCCGCCAATGGGCAGTATGCCTATTGGTGGAATGCACCGCGCCATCAGGCGGTGGCCGGTATTGAAAGATCGCTTACCCGTGAAAGACGCCTTCAGGGGCAAGCTATTTTAGAAGATATCGATTCTCTGCCACGCATTCTGCGTTATCCCTATCAGAAACGTTATGAAAAGACGTTACAAGAACAGGGCCTGCTGAAAGCTCAGGATTTTCTGTATTTCGATTTCCATCAAAAATTCTGGCCACGCATTGAGGCGGTCACCCATCGTTTTGAGATGGATACCCACGCCACGCTGACGGCTACGGCCCGCATTTCTACCGAAATCAGCCAGTTTAACCGTTTGCCCGATCTTCAGAATAAGCCACTAAAGAAACTGGCGACCCAAATCGCCGCCGGGTTCTTTGCGCTGTTTGAGCAGTATTGTGATCAGTGCATTGCTGAGGCGAACGGTGATAAAGAAGCTATCTATCAGATGCGCAACCTGTCCCCGATTTATGGCGAGCTGGCGAAATTGTCGCGCGGGTTGCATGTCACACCGGCGCATTATGGCCGCTACCTGAAAGGTACGTTGCAACAGCGTGATGTGATTGCGGCGGTATCCCGTCTGGTCAATGATGATTTCTGGTATCGCCGGCTCAAGGCACACCGTACCCGCTGGCGGGAAGCGTTGCTGATTGCCGCAATGGCGGTCAATAAAAACCGTTCCCCGTATGCCAGTCGTCAGGCTATTCAGGAGGTGAAATCTCAGCGTCTGGCCAATATGCAGTACCTTGAGTCAATGGACATTGAGGATGTGGCCACCGGCGAACGTTTTGATCTGGTTGAGAAAGTGATGCAAAGCATTTCTAACCCGGAAATTCGCCGTATGGAACTGATGGCGCAGATTGCCGGGATTGAACGGGTTGCCTCGGTGCGGGGGGATATCGGAATGTTTATCACCATTACTACGCCGTCAAAATATCACCCGACCCGCCAGATGGGGGCAGACAAGGTGGCGGTGCTGAACAGCAGCTGGGCCAATGAAGCCTATACCCCGAAAGATGGTCAGCGTTATCTGGTGAAGGTCTGGGCGAAAATCCGCACGGCGTTTAAGGATGAAGGGCTGAATGTTTATGGTGTCCGGGTGGTTGAACCGCATCATGATGGTACGCCGCACTGGCATCTGTTGCTGTTTACCGATAAGGCCAGCCGGGCGGCAGCGGTGGAGATCATGCGTAAAAAAGCCTTACAGGAAGATGGCGGCGAACGGGGCGCACAGAAGTACCGCTTCGAATGCCGGCATATGAATAAAGGTGGTGCAGTGGGTTATATCGCTAAATACATTGCTAAAAATATCGACGGTTATGCGCTGGATGGTCTGACCGATGATGAAACCGGCAAGCCGTTAAAAGATGCGGCAGCGGCCGTAACTGCATGGGCCTCCACATGGCGTATTCCCCAATTTCAGTTCTATAACCTGCCCTCCAAAGGTGCGTACCGTGAATGCCGTCGCCTGCGCAGTCTCTGCATCGCTGACCAGTTGGGTGACGTGGCCGAAAAGGTTCGGGCTGCGGCCGATCAGGGGGACTTTGAAAACTACATCCTGTCACAGGGTGGCCCTTGCACCCCACGTGATCAGCAGACAATCCGCGTTGCCCGTGAAGTCAGCGACAAGCTCAACCCGTATGACGAGGCTGTTTCTAACGTGGTCGGGATTTATGCGCAGCTTAATCCTGCCGCCGGCGTGTTGAAAACACGCGAGCGGGAATATCGGATTGTCAAAAAGCACGACAGCCAAGCCCCGGCATCCGCTGTGGCCGGTGAGGGTCTTAATCTTTTAAAAAGCGCCATCGGCGCGCCTCGGAGTCCTGTCAATAACTGTGGATCAGGGGATTGGGTGGCATGGGAGGACAGCTCAGCATTACCCGCAGACTTAAGCGGTAAGGCGTTATCTGATGTTCTCCAATGGGGACGGGCGATGGAAATCAACGCCGCTGAGAATGGCGTACAGCGTGCAGAAATCGGGGTTTCGGGGCCTCGGGTTATCTCACGTATTGAATTAACAGAAAAAGAGGAAGCATTATTGCCGGCAGTGATGCGCTTTACTGAATCAATGGGCTACCCCATCAGCAATCAAACGCTGGGCAAGATGTTTGTTAAGGGCATGAGTATGAGTGTTGACGGCCAGCGGCTGCAAGTGCGTGAGGGCAAAGTCAGATTGATGGATTTACCGGAGGAGCAGGAACGGAAACAACGCGAATTTGAGGCGCGTAAACAGGTGCGCCGCGAGGCATTACAGGCGCGGATTATGAATATTGGGGAAATGAGGAAAGCATAATATGAATTACTTACAACCAAAAGACTTGGCAGCCCTACAGCGATTTAAAGAAACATCTGAAGATGGTGAGGGATACGACGTCTCTCGTGAACAAATGCACAGACTGGCTGAATTGGGCGTTGTTTGTTATCACAGCATGGGAATTTATAGCATTACATGGTTCGGAATGTATGTCTTAAATCCGTCTGATAAAGCATTACAGCCGCCGTTTAAAACGGAATCAGACCATTTTTGTGAGTTTTTAGAGGAAAAGTCACAATGATCACCTTAAAGTTAACGCCCGAAATCATTAACAACATTAACCGTAAATTTGTTTTAGATTTATTCGTCTGGCAGAAACGCTGGAAAGCCAATCAACATCACCGTAACCGCTTTTTGCATGAAAACAGCTATGTTGCTGCCTTGTCTGGTGATGTCTATGTGTCAGAGTGGGCTTGGTCGGATAATCCCATTCGGTTGGTGCAATTAGCGTTGAGTCTAACCATGCATGATAAATGGCATAGAACGTTTTATTCCTCCCGATGTTCAGGGGATAGTGGCGAGCTGGCCTATAAGCAGTTTTTTACCTTGAACCGTATCAAGGGTGAACCGGCTTTTTTCGATACGGTGACGTTGTTTGATTTTGCTGAAAGTCGCTGGAGTGAAGAACGCCTTCGTCAGCATCAGTCACAACAGGAATTTGAAGAGCTGTTTTTGTGTCGGTTGCCTCATCCACGCTGGTAATCAGGGAGAATAAACATCATGGCGAAATCCCCCGCAGAACGCAAAGCCGCCCAACGTCAACGCCAGCAGGAGGCTGGCATCACTAAAATAGAATTGCTGCTTGATAATCAGGAACTGGCCATGTTAAAGCGCAATTGTACGCTGAGGCGTCCGGGCCGCGAACCTTATGACGTCGTGGAATATCTCACCCTGCTGATCCGCAAAGATAATGCACTGTTGCAGCAGCAAGTGCAGGCACTGGCGGTGCGCCAATGCGAGAAATGCGGTGATGCGCTTCCTGTGGCTGAATGCTGCTTTTCGGGTGATTCAGCGTGCTGGGTGACGTTAGGCTGGCATGAAGTGAAATTGTGAGAGTGTGACATGTCACAATTTATGAAGGCTCCTTTGAATCAGCGGAGCCTTAGAAAAGTGCAATCTGTTGGCATTATGCTTAATCGTACCATAAGATTTTATCTTGTTGGTGGGGGCGTCCAGAATATCTGGACACTGATTATCGCCAGTTGCATGGAACGAGGAAATCGCGTAATTGCTTGTATATTCCAGCGGCCATGTTGATATAAATGAATGTGGCGAGATCTGTTCATTTTCCCACCTAAATAGAGCAATGTATCCTGATAAGTATAAGACAGATGTAAATGTTGCCATTGTTCAGCGGGGTTGGTACATCCGGGGATTGGTGAAAAATACAGGTCATTCGCGCCAGTATTGTATCCCGGTCGCCAGTTTCTCCCACATGCCGCTTCTTGATTAATAAAGGCTGTAATATTTGGTGCGATATACATAAATCTCCCCTCTATATTTTGTGTTCTTCTGATAATTTCACGCAGTAATATTCTCCTGCAATAAAAAATTATTCTATGCCTCAATTCGCACAATTCGAGAAGGATCACCTAACCATTTAACCCGCATAAAAGCGGATTTTCGTTGCATAAAATTAAGCAAAATTGCACAATTTTTTTGTGCATCCCTGCATCACACAAGGCCAGTACGGGCAAGGTTTCCCTGCCGATGCGCAACTGCACAAAAACACCCCCTTTTTGTGTGCGGGCGAGGCGGGGGAGCAAGCGCGCGCGGTGGGGGTTGAAATGAATTAATTTCATTTGAGATTGTATCTGTTGAAAATGGGGCATTAGGGCGTATCAGTGCGATGCTGGCGCGTGTTTGGGGACGGGAGGGAGCAGGGGGACGCACACAGCGCGATAGCTACACGCTGTGTTAATGACAGCGGCGTTATGACTGAATCGTCAGTGCATCCAGCAAGGCATAAGGGGAAAAGCGCACTATTTCTTCCCCCGCCCAATCGTTGATGGATTTCAGGCTCTCCATGATGGGGCTGAGTTCATTGATGGCAAATACCTTAGCCGCTTTTTCCACATCACCAAAGTTGCCGCCGTTCGAGGGTGAGAATCCCATCAGTTGCGGTGGGACGCGATGCATTGCCAGTAAATCATCGCGGGTCGCCTCCTTAACATTGGTAAACTCATCTTTGGCACTGATCTGACTGAATGGCAGGATTTGCAAGCCGTCTTTCTTACCGTTGGCGGCATACACAAACAGGTTCTTAAATGCCCCATCGCGCCGGGATTTTTGCAGGGATTCTTTGAGTTTATCAACACCTTTCGGGTCAGCCAAGGGATCGGTCAGGTAAACAATCACGCCAGCATGACTGCCGTTTTCGTAGTAGTTCATGCGGAACATGGTCGCGGAACGGTTCAGGCTGGCCGACAGCAATCCGGCCAGATATTCCGGCAGGCCGTATATTTCCTGATGAATATCGGGATTCATCAGATGAAACAAGCTGTCCGGGCGAAATTCAAACTCTTTATTCCAGCTTTCCACAAACCAATATTGCCCGGCTTTCTCGCCCCGTCGTGTGTACTTGGCGGGTGAATGCCGGAGCGTTAACAGCCCGCCCAGTCGGTTGCTGCGCTTTTCCAGATAGGCATTGCCGAAGACCAGATAATCCAGCACATACGCCGCCATATCCTGCCGGGATAATAATGGGTGCGGCAGGAAGCAACTCATGATCACATTGCGTTTAAAAAACAATGGCGACTGATGATAGACCGCTGACGAGAACGCCCGTGCCAGACCGTAAAAATCAATCGGCGTTTCATACCAGCGGCCATTTTTGGCGCACTCCATGCAATCCAATAAATCCCCGCCGGGTGACACCGGCGTCGGTGTGTCAAACGTAAACGACGCACATTGAACTGCATCGCCAGGCAGGTTCTCCCTGGGGTTGTTCATGGCGTCAGGTTGACTCTCAGCAGGCAGAAAGGTGCTCATATTTAAAACTCCGTAACAGAAGACTGATGCCCGCCCGAATCGCTCGCTATCGGCTCTCCATGCAGAACATTCATAATAGACCAGGCAATATCGCCGTGATCCACGCCGCGCGTCCGGTCGGCGTCATAGGTGACAATGCCGCCTTGTGTAATGACTTTCTTGATAGCCATAAACGAAGTCGCAACCTGCTGCATTCCGGCGTCATACTCAAACCGGCCGGAGCGGATCAGCATTTGCGTTTTCATAACCAGCATTCGCTTCAGCGGTGCGGAATATTTCAGTAAGGTAGCGGCCGGGAAAAATTTACACACCAACTCGTGTACAGCTTCACCTGTCCCGCCCGTGCCATCCAGCGTGATACCCAATACATGATAGCGTTCGGTCAGTTTGCGGATTTCCTCAGCCTGTTTCTCAAAGGCCATACCCCGGAAGCGTAGCGCTTCAATCACCCGCCATTTACCGCCACTGACGGCAGGCGGTGACATCACCACCACGCCCAAACCATCACCATTGCCCCCCGTACCTGTCGGATCAGCGCCGATATAAACGCCTTTATAACCCAATGGTCTGGGTGCATATGGCTTCCAGTCCGGCCAAACGTCTTCGTTATAACCGTCAACCCCGCACTGGATCAGTGCGTTATAATCAAATGCCCGTTCACCGGCTTTCACGAAGATACAACGGTACAGGTTGTCAAAATCTCCGGGGCTGTTTTCGCTCTCGATTTCGGCCAAATCAACCCGATCTAACCCCAGTGCGATAGCATCATGAATGGTGACTATCTGCCGCCAAATGTTATCGCCACACAATGCCCCCGGCTGTAAGGTCTGGTGGCTGAGATCGAGAGTGATTTGCTTCTTGTGGGGGCGGCTTTTATTGAAAAAATCCCCTGTCCAGAACGGATAGGCTTCATGCTCTTCGCTGGAAGGGGTGGAGAAGTAGGTACGCCTTAGCCCAATTTGGGTCGCCATCCCGGCCGCCACTTTGCGCAGGTTCATAAAATTACTGACCCAAAAGAACTCATCAAAATAGAGATCACCGGTATACGATTGCGCGGTCGCCGCTGACGTGCCGAGAAAATAGAGCGTGGCCCCGTTGGACAAAATAATCTCATCGCCGCCCTTGAGTTCAACACCGACCTGACGGGCAACTATCTGAATGAATTTTTTGAACTGGAACGCCTGTGCGCGGCTGGCTGACAGAAAAATCTGGTTATGACCGGTTTCCAGTGCGGTGATCAGTGCTTCGCGGGCAAAGTACCAGGTTGCCCCAATCTGGCGCGATTTTAATATCATACGGTTACGGCGCGTTCTCTGCTTATACCAGCGCTTCTGGTACTCAAACAGGGATTCATAAACCTGCGCGCGCAGTGCCGCAATTTGTTCCTCAGTGAAGTGATTCTTCGGTATCTTGGCCTTTTTCGTGCTCTCTTTTTTCACTTCATGGCGATCAAAGCGTTCCAGTTGGCGGTAGAAAAAATCCAGTGTCTTGAAATCGTGCGGGGTCAGAGCCTCTTTGGCTTGTATCCGCAAGATTTTCACATGCAGATCATCGCTCACCCGCTCTATCGGGTTAGCGTCGTCCCATTTATCCCGCCGCCGCCAGGAATAAAGAGTGTTCACACTGACGCCGAGGCGCTTCGCAATCTGCGCCACGCTGTAGGCCTGCCAGTATAAATTTTTGGCTTCTTGTCGGGGATCGTGTGCTGTCGTTGTCATGTGCTTACTTTCCCACAGCCCGCGCGCGTACTGCCATGACTGCCGTCTGTCACCGTTCCGCGACACGGTGAAGGCTTTGAGTGAAACGCTGCCGGCTGAGAACATAGTGCCATCGAAAACGGCTTGTTGGAGAGCGCAACCATGCCAAAAACCATTAAGTTAACGGTCTGTACTGAGGGAATGACGCTGAACGGGTTTGCCGTCTCCCGCGAACAGATCCAGCAGATGGCGGATAGCTATAACCCGCGTCTGTATGCGGCCCGTTTAAATCTGGAACACATTAAAAGCCCGTACCCTGATAGCACATTCCGCCAGTTTGCGATGGTGCAGTCAGCACGTGCCTACGAGATTAAAGATGGTCCGTTGCAGGGCAAGCTGGCGCTGGAGGCGACTGTTGAACTGGATGAGGAGAAAGATGCGGCGCTCATTAAGCTGAACCAGAGCGGGCAGAAAGTTTTTTCCAGTATTGAATTTTATTCACGTTTTCCACAGACCCAAAGTGCCTACCTGACTGGCATTGCCTTGACGGATAACCCCGCGGCGGTGGGAACAGAATTAATCAAGCTGAGTGTGCAGGAGCGCGGGCTGCCTGTCAGTGATGACCGCTATTTGTCTGCCTCACTGGAGACCCTGGTTGAGCTGACGGAAAGCACCGAACAACACAATGCCGCCGATAAGTCCATCGGGGAAAAGTTTGTTTTATCCGTGAAAAAGGCGCTGGGGCTGCATCGTGAGCATAACAGCGCCGAATTGAACACGTTGCGTGAGATGGTGCAGTTAACGGCGGAAAAATGCGGTGACGCACTCAACCAACTGCACAAACTGTCACAACTGGAAAGCCAGTCGGAAAAAATCACCGCACTGGAAACTGAACTCAGTACGCTGAAAAGCCAGCTCAGCCAGCAGGATGACTCTTCGGTGCAGCGACCGGGGGCGAGCGGTTCAACGCAGGTGTTGGCCGATTATTAATTGATTGCTTACAGGAACTTTATCTATGTCACTCAGTAATGAAGGACGTCAGCACTATCTGTCCTACCTTGATCAGCAAGGCAAGTTGAACGGCGTGAAACGCGATGGCGATCACATTCAGTTGACGGTTGCGCCGGCTGTCCAGCAGAAACTGGAAAAAGCCAAGATGGAATCCAGCCCCTTTTTGAAAGAGGTCAATTCTATCGGTGTGACTGAGCAGGAAGGCGAGAAAATCGGTGTGGGTATCCACCGTACCATTGCCAGCCGCAATACCTCCACCACGGATCGCCGGGAACCGGTCAGCGTGCATGAATTAAAGGCCAATCGCTATCGTTGTGAACAGACCAACTTTGATACCTACATCGGCTATACCCAGCTTGATGCGTGGGCCGGGCACCCGGAGTTTCAACAACTGGTGAGCCAGCAGATTGTCCAGCAAGAGGCCAATGACCGCCTGATGATTGGCTTTAATGGTACATCCGTTGCCGTGAAATCCGATCGGCAGAAAAACCCGCTGTTACAGGATGTCAATATCGGCTGGTTGCAGCATCTGCGCAACCAGGCCCCGCAGCGTGTAATGAAAAACATTACCATCACTAGTCGGGACGAAGACGGGAAAATCATCAAGAAAGGCCAATACGGCAACTATGATGCGGCGGCTTATGATGCCGTGACATCGTTGTTAGATCCGTGGCATCAGAGTGCGCCCGGTTTGATTGCCATCACCGGCTCACGCCTGACCACCCAGAAGAACTTTCGCATCCTGAATCAGCACAGCCAGCATAACCCCAATATGGAGCTGTTGGCAGGGAACGAGCTGATGAAGCTCAGCACGCTGGGCGGTTTGCCGGTTTTCCGTGCACCGTTTTTCCCGGACGGGGCCATTCTGATCACCACCTTTAAAAACCTGTCGCTTTACTGGCAGAAAGGCAAATACAACCGCTACATCAAAAACGAGCCGGAATACAACCGTATCACCACCTATGCCCAGAGTAATGACGGTTATGTCATTGAAGATTACGGCCTCAGTTGCCTGATTGAAGGGATTTCGTTTGCGGGTGCCGAAGGGAGCACCGACTAAACCACAATTTCCGGTGCCGGGCTTATCCGGCATGGGTACAAGGGGGAATGATGCTGACACCGGCACAAGAACACTGGCAGCGCACCATGGCGGCACGCCGGGGCGATGAACAAATGTCATCGGCAACACTGACTGCTTACGAGCAGATACTGCACCGCCTGCGCATCGATCAGGCGCGGCTGTCTGACCTGCAAGGGAAAGCGCGCAAAGCTGAGTATAAACGCACTGTGATGGCAGCCTATGACGGCTGGATTGACGGTGTACTGGCGGCGGATACCGGTCAGGCTGATGAGGTGCTGACCCATATCATGATTTGGCAGATAGACATTGGCAACTATGGCCGTGCATTGACACTGGCGGCGTATGTCATTCGGCATGGCCTGCCCTTACCTGACCGTTATCAGCGCACCATTGGGCCATTATTGGTGGATGAAATTTGCGATCAGGCACTCACCATTTTTGCCACCGGTGACGACACCTTAGATCCCATACCGTTGGATATACTGGAACAGCTCACTGAATTGGTCACCCCGCTGGATATGCCGAATCAGGTCAGGGCGAAATTGTTTAAAACGCTGGCCTATACCCTGCGTACCCAGCCCCAGCGGGACGCCAAAGAACGGGCATTGTCACTGATGCAACAGGCACTCTTGTTGTTCGCCAATATCGGGGTCAAGAAAGAGATTGAAACCCTGAGCCGGGAGCTGAAAAAGGCGGAGGACAACACGGTAACACCGTCGCCTCCGCCGAAGCCCGCAACGACAGGCAAGAAACCGACCAAAACCAAGACAACGGCGGCGAAGAGTCAATCTTCCCGCTAACGGAATGCACCCCGCGTGCCCGGCGGCACGGTGAAGCGAACGGCTTTTAAGCCTTGTCCGTTTTACCGTTCACCGCCGACTTTCTCAACAGGTGGATCATGAGCTTAGTGGCAACAAAACAACCCCGCCCCATTGACAGCCAGATGGATATCAATGATGGCGGCGCAAAAGTGATCTCCGGTGCATTCTGGCCGGATATCGTGCTGGCTGATTTGCGCAATTCAATGCGCCTGAATGGGGCGGTGACGACAGAACGGCTGATGCACATGACCACGGAAGCGGTGCTGTCTGTCAATCAACTGTTGGCAGTCTGGCAGCGAGAACAAGAACAGAATGGCTTTGCCTCGCTGGAAACGGTGCCGTCTGTGGCGATTAACGATACCACGGCGCCGGTTTTCCGCTATCGCCATGCCGTGTATTGCTTCACCAAAGCAATGTTGGTTGAAAACTACCGCGATATTGACACCACACGCGATGGAGAGCGGCACGCCGAGGCACTCAGCACACAAATTGATGACCTGCGACGGGACGGGCAAAACGCTATCCGGGATATGTTAGGCCAACCTCGCATGATAGCGGAGTTGGTCTGATGCAGGTCAGGGCGTTTCAGGGGGATACGGTGGATCTGTTGTGCTGGCGTCATTATGGCCGCACACAGGGTGTGGTTGAGCAGGTATTGGAAGCGAACCCGGCTATTTGCATGACAACACAACTGGCAGCTGGTCAATGGGTTGAGCTGCCGGATGTCACCCCGCCGCCCAATCAGGACATTATTCAATTATGGGACTGACAATGAAAGATCAACCGGATTTATGGGTCGATATGGTAAATGGCCTGAAAAACTCATGGCCGCAGATATCCGGCTCCTTACTGGCCGTCCTGATCTGTTATGGACGCCTGATTTATGACGGCGTTGAACGCCGCAACCGCTGGGTTGAGCCGCTGCTTTGCGGGGCGTTGTCATGGGGCATTTCCAGCGCGCTGGAGTTGTTCGGCATCCCAGGCAGCGTGTCACCGGCACTCGGTGGGGCTGTCGGATTTATTGGCGTTGAGAAGCTCCGCGAGGTTGCTGTTCGCGCCATTAATAAACGATTGGGAGGTAAAGAATGAGTCGGGGAGACAGGGGCATTCGTAACCACAATCCGGGCAATATCCGCCATGGTGATAAATGGCAGGGACTGTGCAGCAGGCAGACTGATAAGTCATTCTGTCAGTTTATCGCACCAGAGTACGGTATTCGGGCGATGCTCAAAATCCTGCGCAATTATGTGAAACTCTACGGCGATAATACCATCCGCCAGTTTATTTCCCGCTGGGCACCACCGAATGAGAATAATACCGAGAGTTATATTACCTATGTGAGCCAAGCAGTCGGTGTATCCTGCCATGCAGTGATTGATGTTAACGACAAATCCATCATGACAGCATTGACTAAGGCGATGATCCAGATGGAGAACGGCAAGCAGCCTTATTCTGATGACATCTTCGTACGGGCGTTTGAACTGCTATGAGGAATTGAACGATGGGTATTATTCTGGCTCCAATGATTTACGTTATCGGTTTTATTGCGGCGTTCATTATTTTTACATTGATAGAAAAACGAGCTAACGATCCGGAGGAATTCGGTGTCGTTTTATTAATGACATTCATGTGGCCACTACTGGTTATTTTGATGCCGATTGTTTTTGGATTCTGTCTTTTAGGTAAGAAATACAATCAATTTGTTGGCAGACAGTCATGAAATGGCAATTAAAATTGGGCGCTGTGATTGTAGTTATCGCGCTGATGGGTTCAGCCGTATATTCCATCTATTCGGTGTATGCAGAGAACAGGGAGCTGGCGGGTGCGAATCAATCGTTGACCACTAAGCTATCTGAACAAGCTGCCATCAATGCCAGACAGCAAGAAAACATCAAACAGCTTGAGGAATTGGACACCCAGCGATTACAGGAGCTGACGAATGCTAAATCTGAAATCAATCAACTGCGGGCTGCTGCTGATGCTCACCCTGAGCGGGTGTATATCAAAGCAAAATGCCCTGTGCGTCAAACCGCTGTCTCCGCCCGCGTGGATGATGCAGTCACCGCCCGACCTACAGACGCCGCTGTCCGCAATTATTGGCTACTCAGAGAACGGATCGCAGAGTCAGAGCAAATGATTTTGGGTTTGCAGGAATTCATTCAGACACAGTGCAGGTGAACCATGATAAAGCCTAATTTACTGCGTGAAATGATTGTCAGCCATGATCCCTTTTTTATCCAGAACCCGGATCGGCTGGAAGTGTTTGTTACGAAGGGCAACCTGATTGCCACGGGGACGCATTCAGCCTCTTTTCTCTACCAATACCAGCTGGAAGTGCTGGCGCTGGATTATCCGCACCCGCTCGATAATCTCAGCATTCCGATATTGGCGTGGGCACGGCTGCATCAGCCGGATTTGTTGTTTAACCCGGAACGCCGCAAAGACGGTTTTCGTTTTGAAGTGGATTTGCTCAATAACGATACCGCCGACATTCTGTTTACACTGCCCGCGTCCGAGCGCGTCATTGTCAACAGGGAAAACGGCAGACTGGCGCCGACACATCTTGACGAGCCCTCGCCTGATGCACTGTCACTGCGGGCGTGGGATATCCTGGTCGATGACATGGGGGCGGCATGAGTCAGGGTAATCTGTTGTTGTCACTGGAAAATGAGTTACAGCGGCTGTTGTCTACAACCTCGCCCGGCTATCGCAGTCGGCTGGCGCGTCAGCTAGCAACCGCTATCCGTACCGACCAGCAGCGGCGCGTTCGTAGCCAGAAAAATGTGGATGGTTCCGGTTATGAACCCCGCCGGCGCCGCATCCTGCGCTCACAGCGAGGGATTCGGTTTATCTATCAGGGCGCCGCCCGTCACTTAAAAAACTGGCGGGCAACCCGTGGTCGTCGAGGGCGCATGATAACCGGTTTTGATGAAGACCGCCACGCCGTGCGATCGTTCTATCGCAGTGATATTGATCGCTATCTGGATATTGACCACAGTGAAACCCGTAAAACCACAACACGACGTGATCCGATGTTCCAGCGCCTGAGAACGGCCCGATTTTTGCGGATGCGCACGTCGGCAGATTCAGCGGTTGTGGGGTTTCAGGGCCGGGCTGCGGCTATTGCCCGACAGCACCAATATGGATTAACTGGCAGCATCAACGCGTTGGCACGGACAAAATACCCGAAACGCGAATTGCTGGGTCTGAGTGAGCACGAAAAATTGAAACTGATTGAATTGATTTATCACGATTTGGTGGAGGCATGATGACACAGGCCGAACTTTTCCGATTGTTAATGAATGTGGTGCGTGTTGGCACGGTGTCAGCGGTTGACCTGCACACCCAGCGTTGCCGTGTATACGTCAGTAGCCTGCAAACAGACTGGTTGCGCTGGACAGCCCAGCGTGCCGGCACCGCCCGCACATGGTGGGCGCCCAGTGTTGGCGAACAGGTATTGGTGTTGGCCGTGGGGGGTGAACTCACGACCGCATTTGTCGTGGGTGCGCTCTACTCTGCCGCCCATGCTGCGCCGTCCGTGTCTGCTGAGGCGGTACACATTGCATTCCCTGACGGGGCGGTCATGGAATATGAGCCACAGACTGGCGCGCTGACCGTCACGGGCATTCAAACCGCCACAATATCGGCGGCGGTTTCTGTTCATGTCACTGCCCCTGATATTACCTGTACGGCCAGTCACCAAATCACGTTGGATACGCCGACGGTGATGTGTACGAACCATCTGACCACGGGCAGCCTGGAGATCCGGCAGGGTGGCACCATGCGTGGCAATATCACCCATACTGACGGTCAGTTGAGTTCTAACGGCATTATTGTCGATTCCCACCGGCATCGCGGAGTACGGTCGGGTGATGGAACGTCTGGGGGGCCAGTGTCATGAAATTTATGGGAATGAGTTGTCACAATGGCCGCATGCTGTCAGACAGCGACCATATTCGCCAGAGTATCACAGACATTTTAATGACGCCCATTGGTGCGCGCGTGATGCGCCGTGAATACGGTTCGCTCCTGCCTAACCTGATTGACCAGCCGCAAAATCCGGCATTGCGTCTCAAGATCATGAGTGCCTGTTATATGGCCCTGTTGCATTGGGAACCGCGGATTCGGTTGGACACCATTAATTATCTGCGTTCTGAACAGGGCGAGCTGACGGTTGAGATCAGCGGTATCAATGTACAGAACAATACCCCATTATCCCTGTCCATTCCGGTGAGGTGACACCATGCCAACGATTGATTTAAGCCAGCTGCCACCACCCGATGTCGTTGAATCGCTGGATTTTGAAACATTGTTTGCCGAGCGTAAATCAGCGCTGATTGCCCTGTATCCGCCGGAGCAACGAGAAAGCATTGCCCGCACTTTGGCGCTGGAATCGGAACCCATCACTAAGTTACTCCAGGAAAATGCCTACCGGGAATTATTGTTACGCCAGCGTATCAATGAAGCGGCGCGCGCGGCGATGGTAGCGTATGCCAGAGGCAGTGATTTAGACCAATTGGGCGCGAATAACAATGTTAGTCGGTTGATATTACAGCCTGCTGATAATAATACCGTACCGCCAGTGCCTGCCGTGCTGGAGTCTGACGCAGATTTTCGGGTGCGTATTCCGCAGGCATTTGAAGGCTTAAGCGTTGCTGGCCCCGTTGGTGCGTATGAATACCACGCCCGCAGCGCGGATGGTCGGGTTGCTGATGCCTCTGTTATTAGCCCCGCCCCGGCGTATGTCACGGTCAGTATTCTGTCCCGCGAGGGGAACGGCGCGGCCAGTGAGGAACTGATCGCCACGGTCAGTCGCGCCCTGAATAATGAGGACGTTCGCCCTGTCGCTGATCGCCTGACCGTACAATCTGCCAGGATTATTGATTATGAAATTGAAGCCGTGTTGTACTGCTATCCCACGCCCGAATACGAGCCGATATTACAGGATGCACGGGCCAGGCTGGCACGCTACACCGCCGAGCAGCACCGCATTGGCCGTGATATTGTGCGCAGTGCGATTTATGCCGCACTGCATGTCCCCGGTGTGCAACGGGTTGAGCTGAAATCCCCGGCGCAGGATATGATCCTGGATAAAACGCAGGCGAGTTTCTGTACCCGCGTCACCGTGACTATCGGGGGTTCGGATGAATAACCGTTTGTTGCCGGTTGGCGCCTCACCATTGGAAGTGGCCGCTGCCGAAGCATTGTCCAGTCTGGCTGCTATTTCTGTTCCCTTGCGTGACCTGTGGAACCCGGATCGCTGCCCCATGAAATTATTACCCTATCTGGCGTGGGCGTGGTCGGTTGACCGCTGGGATATGGATTGGCCGGAACGTACCAAACGTGAATCTATTCGGGTGGCGATGTTTGTCCATAAACACAAGGGCACCATTGGCGCTATCCGGCGTGTGGTCGAGCCGTTCGGCTACCTGATCCGCGTAATTGAATGGTGGCAGACCAACGAGGAACCTGGCACTTTCCGGCTCGATATCGGGGTGATGGAAACCGGTATTACCGAGGCTACTTACTTTGAGCTAGAACGGTTAATTTTTGACGCCAAACCTGCCTCGCGCCATTTGGTTGGCATGTCCATTCAGCTGGAAACGGGCGGTACAGCCTATTGTGCCGTCACCAGTTACAGCGGGGACAGCCTGACTGTTTACCCCTATTTACCTAAAGAGGTGGTTGTTTCCGGTGCCGGTGTAGCGTGCGCAGCAGTGCATGTTATTGATGATATGAGGATTAAATCATGAGCACGAAATACTTTGCCCTGTTAACCCGACTGGGCGCGGATAAACTTGCCAATGCCGCTGCGCTAGGCACTAAACTGAATATTACCCATATGGCCGTGGGCGATGGGGGCGGGACATTGCCGACACCGGACACCGCACAAACACAACTCGTTAACGAGCGCCGACGGGCGGCAATTAATGTCCTGAGTGTTGATCCCCAAAACACCAACCAGATTATGGCTGAACAGATTATTCCTGAAAATGAAGGCGGTTGGTGGATACGGGAAATTGGCCTGTTTGATACAGACGGCATTTTAATTGCAGTCGGCAACTGTGCCGAAACCTACAAGCCGCAATTGCAGGAGGGTTCAGGGCGTACCCAAACCATTCGCATGGTGCTGATTGTCAGCCACACTGACGCGGTGACATTGAAAATTGATCCGTCCGTCGTACTGGCAACCCGCGAGTATGCGGATGCCGTGGTCGCTAACGCTATCCGTGAACATGAGCAAAGCCGTCGCCATCCCGATGCAACACTGCAAGATAAAGGATTTGTTGTTCTGAGTAATGATGTAAGTGATAGCGAAACGATGGCTGCAACACCAAAAGCGGTTAAAGCCGCATATGATTTGGCAGCGGCGGCGAATAATAATGCCAATAGTTGCCTGGGAAAAAACCAGAACGGCGCAGACATTCCTGATAAACAGGCATTTGTGAAAAACCTCGGTTTAACGGCAGGCTCGGCATTACCGGTTGGAGTCCCCATTCCATGGCCATTAGAAACCCCGCCTGCTGGGTGGATGAAATGTAATGGTGCGACGTTTACCGCTGCTCAATATCCCGAACTGGCGCGTGTATACCCCTCACTGAGATTACCGGATTTGCGTGGGGAATTTATTCGTGGGTGGGATGACGGACGCGGGATAGATGACGGACGCGAACTACTGAGCTGGCAGGATGATAGTTTTCGCGCACATGATCATGGAATCACCGCGTTTGATGCCTGGAATCCCACGGTGTTGACACCCAATGACAGATTAGGGGACGCACTACTGTCAACCGACAACGCAATTGGACGTGGAGGTGATCAAAATGGAACCGTCAACAACAGATATCAAACTAGGAATGGGGGTGGAAATGAAACTCGTCCCCGTAACATTGCATTTAACTACATTGTGAGGGCTGTATAATGACGGCAAAATTAGACAAAAATCATATCGCCACTGTCGCAGGTAATATTACTGTTTATAATTATCACAGCGAAACGCGAGAATATAGTTCTGCATCTGTGGAGTTTTTACTCGTCGGTCTGGGGATTCCGGCTCACTCGTGTATTGATGCGCCGGGTGACCACAAACAGGGTTATGCCATTTGCCGAACGGCAGATTTGTCCGCGTGGGAGTACGTCGCAGATCACCGCGGCGAAACTGTTTACAGTATTGAAACAGGTGCCGCACAGGTGATTACAGCGCTCGGTGATTATCCGTCGAAAACAGCGCCGGAGGCACCCACAACACCATTTGACAAATGGAATGGCAAATGGTGGGTAACAGATATTCAGGCACAACGCCAGCATGAACAGCAACAGGCGGAATCCCGGAAACGGCACCTAATGACGCAGGCGGCAAATGCCATTGCCCCGCTGCAATACGCTGTCGATCTCCAGATGGCGACGGATACGGAACAGAGCAAACTGACAGAATGGAAACGGTACTGCGTTTTATTAAACCGCGTAGATTGTTCGACAGCACCAAACATTGACTGGCCTAAAGCGCCGGAGTAGCAATTAGGGGCTGCGTGCCCCTAAACACTATTTTGATTCAGCTAATTTCCGTTGCTGTTGATTCCAAATAGAATTTTCCGGCATTTGTACACGAACGGAAATAAATCTACCACTGGGAATATCAATTGGGTCGCCGTCGGCATAGCCCTCACGTACATTTCTGGCGAATGCGGGGGCATCTGCATGTTCACGGTGATAGGTCATCAATTTGATTGAACCGTCGGGTAACACGCGGTAATCGACCCAAATCAACGGTAATTTATTTTTGCACAGCGGTATCTCAACCCCACCATCGACTCCGCCCCATGCGGCATCGGCATTGAATCCCAGCACGTTTTTGATGAGATAAATACCCTCGGACAAACGCTCCACGATAGCACCTTCAGACTCGTTATTGGTTTCAAATTTACCCTCACGCCAAATTTTGATAATGGGCGAGGCTAATTTCAGGTAACCATCCCCGGTTATCCAGCAATTAGCGCCTAAAACGATGGCGGTTCCTTTGCCTTCCGGAAAGCGCACATCATGCCATTGGGAATTATTCCAAGTGTACGCTATGTGGGGACCGCCTTTTGTTGATTTCAATGCAATAGCTGCATTTCCCGACTGACAGTACACTTCGTTCGTCACAGTTAGACGATTATCTACTATTAACTCGCTCTGAATACTTTGTTGATTACCGTTAATCAGATCAGTTCGAATTACCTGGTCCATGAAATTTAGGTTGCTCACAAACACCGATTTATCGGTAATGTCCGCACCGTTAGCGTATTTGTTTAACGCGTTATATGCCCTATTAACAGTATCTTTTAACCCTATGTTATCAATAAATTTTGTTTTATCCTCAATATCTGCCCCATTCGCTTTTTTGGATAAGGCATTTTCCGCCAGTCGCTGGGTTCCCGCTAAACCGAGGTTTAATGTAAATCAAAATGTTAGTTCATATGATTGATATAATTGTCAATTCTGGAATAAATGGGGATTAAAATGGCAAAAATTGGCTATATTCGCGTGTCAACAAATGACCAAAACTGTGATTTACAACGAAATGCCTTGATAGGCGCAAATTGTGAGCAGATTTTTGAGGATAAAATCAGCGGCAAAACGGCCAACCGGCCAGGATTACAACGGGCACTGGCGTGCCTAAAATCAGGGGACACGCTGGTTGTCTGGAAACTGGATCGGCTGGGGCGTAGTGTAAAAAACTTGGTTGCACTGAATGAGCGATTAACTCATGGTGGGATTAATTTTCAGAGTCTGACCGACAGTATTGATACCAGTACCCCGATGGGGCGGTTCTTTTTCTATGTGATGAGTGCGTTAGCAGAGATGGAGCGGGAGTTAATTATTGAACGCACCAATGCCGGGCTGGCCGCGGCACGTGCGCAGGGGCGCATTGGTGGTCGTCCGGTATCACTGCCAGCGGAAAAATACCAGCTGGCCTGTCAATTGCTCGCAGAGGGAAAAACGCGGCGGGACATCGCTAACATTTTCAATGTGTCACTCTCAACCATTTATAAATACTTGCCTGTCGGTTCGGCAGCAAATGATGATGATGTGTTTTGAGGGGCTGTGCCCCTTATAATGCGGATTTTGCCAGATCCAATAAATCACCCGCAGTGACCGCGTGTAATCCCTCACGGATATCTTCACTGACCCGCTGCAGCGACAATGTGAATTCAATGCGACGCGCTTTGCCATCGGCGAAAAATTCCGTGCGGTTTTCAGTCAGGCTGTCGATGACAAACATCCCGTAAATCATGCCGGTGCCCTCAATCAACGGCCACGGTTTGGCAGAAAACGCCATTGTCCTGAGCAGCTCCAGAGAAATATCACCGCCCGTGACTTCGGGGTACAAAATCCCATTCAGGGTGATAGTGTCTTCCCCTGGGCCAATATACTGCCATTTGGCCGATTTGCCGATGCGATCATTTTTTACATGCCGCCAGTCCATATTACGGTTTATGGACTGGTACGGCGTGGTACTCAGCATAAAAACAAACATGCCATAAATCATCATCATGGTTTAATCCTCATCGTACAGGCTGGAACGCTGCCGAACACCGCGTTTTTGCATGATTTTTTCTATTTCAGTTCTAACCACCGCGCCAATTGACCGCGTGTCCTTCATATCAACCCCATGGAAATGCAGGTTAATCGTGTATCGGTCATTCTGCTGTGCGTGATCCCCGCTACCGACACGGGCAGGTGTAATAGGAACTGGGACGCCATCTAATGCAGGTTGCCATGGTTGTAATTTTTCCGTCAGGCGACTGAGCAGTGACGATTGTTGTACACGGGGTTCCTGGTATGTGCCCTCAATCGGGATTACTGGCGGGCGGTTTTTGAAAACGATATCACCCAGCTTATTGGGATCAGCCTGTGTTGCCGCATTGCTGGCGGCGGCCAGTACCCCGTTTTTGCCTTTTTCGTCCTTTTTGTCACTGGGGCCGTAAACCAACTTACCAAAAGCAGGCTCAATAGGGACATCCGCTTTCGGTTTATTTTCTTCGGCTTTTTTACCCGCTTGTGCAACAGCATTATTCGGTGGTGTGGGTGTCCACTCTTGCTGCACCATCTTCTTGGCGTTGTCATCCCAGACCCATTTTACGGATTTCTGGACTTCGGGCAGGTTAACCGGCCCCATCACGTTGGCTGCTTCGGCGGCGGCTTTGGTTGCGTCCGGGATCATCCCCAGTTTTTCCAACAACCAACCCACGCCCTTGGCGACGACTGCGATCACATCCACAACACCGGCAATGGCCTTGCCAACCAATCGGCCGAAGGTTTGGCCGGCTTCGGTGGCGGCTTTCAATCCTTCTGAGGACGCGTTTACCGGCTCGAACAACGATTTAAACCAGTCCCAGACTTTTTTGATGGCATTGCCGATAGCATTAAAAATCGGCGCGAACGGCGCAAACGCTGCTGCGAGCGTGTCACGTACCGGGGCGATGGCTTTCATCAACCCGCTGAAAAAACCGGCAAACCAGGCTTTGATGGGTTCCCAGTATTTCCAGATAAGCAAAGCGGCGGCGACAATGGCGATGACCAGTATCCCTATTGGGCTGAGTAACAGTGAAAAACCGCCCATCATCGCGGTAAAGCCAACACGTACCACATTGATGAGCATCCCAAAGCCGCCCGTGGCCAGTCCCTTTAACCCATTACCTAACATGACCAATGCCGTCATCGGTTGCGTGAAAACCAGCAATAAACCCCGTCCGGCGGCCATTCCCCCCTTTTTTAATGCATCCCAGCCACCGGAGGCCAATCCCTTCATCCGGTTGCCGAAATTGAGAATGGCTGTGCCTGCTCCGCGAAAAATCGGCTTCCAACCGTTCACACTCCGGCTGATCCCCCCCAGTGAGGGCAGTAATCCCTGTAACCGGCTGGATAACCTGCCCAGCGATGGAAATAGTGCAGCCAGTCCGCCACCCCGGGTCAGCATAAACAGACTGAGCCGGAAGGCCGCAAACGGGACAAGTACGGCGGCGGCGGCCAGAGCCAGCGCGCCCAGTGCCGTGACCATAATCCCGATGGCCGCTGCGCCCAGTGCCAGTCCCTTCGTCAGATCGGGGTGGGCTTTGGTCCATGCAGTGACGCGACGTACACAGGCCGTGATCCGTTGGGTAATATCACGCAACACGGGATCGACCCGTTCTTTGACTTCTATTCTCAACCCTTCCCACGCGGAGGTTAAGTTTTTCAGGTCACCATCCCAGCTATCGGCGTTGACATCCGCAATTTTTTTCGAACGCCCTCCGCTGTTGTCACCGTCGGTTTTTTTCTGGGTATATTTCCCATCCAGCATGCCATCCAACAGGCCGGACATGGCAATCATGGCTTCTTCACCGAAGATGTCTTTTCTCAGCCTGAGCTGGCTGACATCATTAAACTGCCGCAATTTTTCGGCCATTTCTTTAAGAATGACATCGGTATCGCGTAGTTTTCCATTGGCGTGTGTGACCTTGACCCCTAACG
This sequence comes from Xenorhabdus griffiniae, assembly GCF_037265215.1. Taxonomy (NCBI): domain Bacteria; kingdom Pseudomonadati; phylum Pseudomonadota; class Gammaproteobacteria; order Enterobacterales; family Morganellaceae; genus Xenorhabdus; species Xenorhabdus griffiniae. Next base: position 4,749,347 of record NZ_CP147737.1, read on the forward strand.
CGGCCATCGCATCCACGGCTGCCCCCGTTGGCGCAATCACCCGGGATATCCCGCCCTTAAAGGCGGTACCCGCCGCACTGCCTTCTATCCCGTTATCCGCCATGACACCCAGCATGGCGGCGGTGCTTTCCAGACTGATCCCCAGTTGGGAAGACAGCGGACCGGCTTCTTTCATCGCCTCGCTGAGGGCTTGCAGGTTCGTGGTGGCACCCGTGAAGGTGGCCGTTAAGACATCAGACAAGCGGCCCATCTGGTCGGGAGCCAGTTTGAACTGTGACAGAATTTTAGCCCCGATATCCGCGGCTTCACCCAGATCCACTTCACCGGCCAGCGCCATATTCAGGATATCCGGCAAGGCGGCCTTGATCGCCTCCGGGGTCAAACCGGCTGTAGCCAGAAACTTTTGCCCCATTGCGGCATCGGTGGCGGTGTAGGCGGTTTCTGAACCGAGCTGCTTCGCCTGATCGCGTAACATCCGGAAACGGGGATCGCTTTTCTCCAGATTGGTGAGTGCCCGCACGTTAGCCATCCGAGCGTCAAAATCCCTGCCCGGGGCAATAAAGCGATTCATGCCATACAGGGAACCCGCCCCGGCTGCCACCGCCGCTGCACCGCCTGCCGCCAGTTTGTTACGGGTTTCTTTGGCGGCCGAATAGCGAGCTTGTGCCTGTGTGACGGCCGTCAGCCGGCGTTGTTGTTCGGCCAGTTGGCGGTTATAGGCTTCGGTGCGTTGGGTTGCCTGATCAGTGACACTGGTGCTGCGGTTGACAAAAATACCATGCCGGTACAGACGTTCACCTAATGTGCGTAACGCTTGCTGTTCATTTCTCAGTGTACGGCCATAACGATCCCGTTCCTGTCGGGCAGCCAGTAATATCCGGCGCTGTTCTTCCGTCTGTTCCCTGAACCGCGGGAATTCGGCTGCCAGCGCCTTCACTTTGGCTTTGGCTTCTTCGTAGCTCTCACTGGTCTTTCTAACGGAGTCGGTCAGTCGTTCAAAGGTTCGCGCCTGACTTTGCAGATTACGGGCACTGTTCTGGGTATTGCGGATTTGGGAAGACAGCCCCGCTGCTGCCCGGTTGGCAGCGTTCAGGGGGCCGGAGAGTCGGTTAGCGGCGTTCAGTGAAACCCGGATATTTAAATTGCGGTCGGTCATGATTCATTTCCGTTTCGGGTCGCCGCGCGTTCGTGCCATTTCAGCAGTTCACTGACCGTCATTGCGTAGCACTCTGACGGCGACCAGTGAAATACAGTAGCAATATCTGCAATGATTTCGTCAGTATCGACAGTGGGGCAGGGAATTAGCTGTCGGCCTGTTCGTTCGTCTTGCTCTCGGGTGAGGTGGGCGCTAAAAAATCCGCCACCCCGCCGGCCAGTAGGGCAAAATCCTGAACGTTCATCGTACTGACATCCACTTCACTGAGGCGCGGATGGGTCACGCGGGGCAGCAGCGTGATGAGAGAGTTCACATCGCTGGTCATGACGTCATACAGCTTTAACCCGCGCAGTGCACCGACCTGTTTCATGGTATCCGTGATGGTGATCTCAGTAATTTCCTGTCCGTTCGCCAGTTTCATAGGCTGGCTGAGTGTGATGGTGTGTGCCATAGCGTAATAACTCCTGATAATGATTAATGACCAATATTGGCCCGGTGTTTTTCAAGCAGATCCTGACCGTTCACCCGCCAGACCAGATTGAGCATATCGACTTCATGCAGTTCGTCATTGTTCAGCGTGATCTTGCAGTAGGTATTTTTCAGCGTGTACTTATGCTGGGTATTTTCCCCGGCTTTGGCGCTGCCCCAGTCCACTTCGGTAAAGCGTCCGCGCGTTTGGATCTCACAGGCGACCGTTTCGCCGGTGGCATCGTCGTAGTACGACCCGGCAAAACGCAGTTGCAGGCTGTCAATCCGGCCGCCCCACGTTTTGAGCAGGCTGGCTTCCAGCCCGCCCATGGTGACTTCCATATCCAGTGCGCCGCTATCCATGCCCATCAGAACGGCCACGGAGCCGGGCATTCCGGCACCCTGATAATCTTCGGTCTTGAGGGTTAACTTGGGCGTCGTCACTTCCTCAACCTGTCCCAGATATGTCTGACCATCAATAAAGACATCAAACATAAAGAGTTTTTTCGGCATCCCCATGCGAATTTCCCCTTAACCTAACTGATTAAAAACAGCAAAATATTCATCGGTAAACGTCTGCACCAGTTGCAGGTTTTCCAGCGGCGGAACCGGCGTGTATTTGTAGTGGATCGTTGCTGTCCCATCGCGCAGCATTTCTTTCGGGTTGTCGGTCGGATCAAACCAGCATTCAAACCCCAGCAACCGCCCCTCAGTGACCAGTTGTGCGCCTTTGCGGTTAATCCCGTCTACCACGTCTTTTACCAGTGACGGTAACAGCGGTTTATCGATATAGGCGAAATGCGCTTCGGCGATCATGTCGGCCAGTATCTGTGCGGTGCGGGTGTACACTTCGAAGAAGTAGGTCTGGGCATCACAGGTGCGGTTGCCCCAGAACCGGAAGCCATCCCGTTTAATCAACGTGGTGACCCCTTTACTGTTCAGGTCGTCCGCGTCAGTATCCGTGCCCTGTAATGTCCAGTAGATATCGGCGGAAATCCCCAGTACCCCGTTAATCGGCACGTTAGACAGCGATTTATGCCAGCCCTGCTCGGCATCAATGCGGGCACGTAAACCCAGTGCAAACGCGGTCGCCGGTACGGTTTCATTCTTCCCGGACTGGCTGTTATAGGTGATGAAATCCGGGTAAATCATCATGATTTCACGTTGACTGAAATTTTTGCGGTATGCTTTCACCTCAGCCAGCGTCTTGCAGTTATGGGCGCTGATATAAGCGAATGCCCGCAGTTTTTCGGCAAAAATCGCCAGTTGCAGGGCAACAGGTTGCGTGTCCAGTTGGGGAACAGCCAGTAAACGCGGGTGTTCGCCGGTGTTGATTTCCGCCGCCAACAGCGCATATAGCCCGGTGTAGCGTCCCTCTGCACTTAAGCCGCCGATGACCAACTGATCTTGTGTTTTCTTCTCACCATTCCCTTTCTGGTTGGCGGCATCAGCAACGCGGATCACAATCACTTTCGGGCTGCACTGGTCAGAAATGGCTTTCAGTGTGGTGTATAACGTGCCGGTTTTACCGGCCTTGCCGATGACACTGTTGATACGGGTGACCAAGACCGGCATATCCAGCGGGAATGTCTCGGCGTCGGCATCATCCGCCGTACAAATGACCGCGATCACGGCGGTATTAATATCGCGTATCAGCGTGCTGAGTTCGGTGGTTTCCCTGACCGATACGCCATGATGAAATGACATAACCTTGTTGCCTCATCAGATTGTCGATAACGCTATGTTGCGGTCTTTTGAGTGGCAAATCACGCGGGGCCGCTTCTCGCGGAACGCTGACATCGGACAGGCATTGTTCGCGCGCCCGCGCGGGGCAATCATGAGATAACTTCGCAACGGACGAGACCCCCATGAACCCGATTGATATTCTGACCAGCACGGATTACGTAAAACAACCGGCTTTTGACCTGCGCATTGGCGGACGGAAAATGACTGCCCTGAATGATCGCCTGCTGTCCCTGTCCCTGACCGATAACCGGGGCTTTGAGGCCGACACACTGGAACTGGCGATCGATGATGCGGACGGCAAAATTGAGCTACCACCGCGTGGGGCAGAAATTGCCGTCCGGCTGGGTTGGCAGGGAGAACCCTTGGTTGAAAAGGGATTATTTGTCGTGGATGAAATCAGCCACAGTGGGCCACCTGACAGGTTGGAGATCACCGCCCGCAGTGCGGATTTTCGGGAGGAGTTCAACATCAAACGGGAGTATAGCTGGCATGATGTCACCATTGGCGATGTAGTGAGTGCCATTGCCGGGCGCTATGACCTGCAACCGGGCGTGAGTCGTCAATTGATGGGCGTTGAAATTGATCATGCTGACCAGACCAACGAAAGCGATATCAGCTTCCTGTCCCGCATGGCCGAGATGGTAGGTGCGGTGGCGACGATCAAGAATGGCCGCCTGTTGTTTATCGTGCCGGGGCAGGGAATATCACAGAGTGGCAATCCGCTGCCGGTTATTACGATCCATCGTGACAGTGGCGACCGGCACAGCTTCCGGGTGGCTGACCGGGCGGCCTATACCGGGGTGAAAGCCTGCTGGCTGGATCTGAATTTTGGTAAACAACCCGCCACTACTCTGAAACGTAAGCGCCAGCAAAGCAAAGAAAAAAAAGCCCGGTCGAGCCGCCGTGAAGGGGAATATCTGGAAGGCGCAGACGGGAACGTCTACGTGATGCGTCAGACGTTCAAAACCGAGCAAGCTGCCCGGCGCGCGGCGGCGTCAAAGTGGTCACGCCTGCAACGTGGGGCGGCAGAGTTTGCCATCACACTGGCACGGGGCAGGGCAGAACTGTATCCCGATCTGACAGCGGCTGTGGTGGGGTTTAAGGCCACTATTGACAGCCACCAATGGACACTATCGCGGGTGGTTCATGTCATCAATGAAAATGGCTTTACCACTCAGCTAGAGCTGGAATTAAAAATTAAGGAGACGGACATGGCAGAAAGTGACCAATAATCATAAACAATGCGGTATAATCGCGGCAGGCACACCCCCAATGATGGAGGGTTTTTTCATGGCGTTTACCTGTCCCCAATGCGGCGCTGTGGCAAAGACGCGAACCAGCGAAATGATGAGTGAAGAAACACGGCGCAGTTATCACCAATGCCAGAATATACTGTGTGGCTGCACGTTTACCACGATCACCAGCATTGAGCGGTATTTGACACTCCCGACACCCCAGCAACTTCCGACTGATTTTACCGTCCCGAAACTGGCGTTCCCGGCCAGCCATTACGGTGATGAACAAATTGGATTTGGATTCTGATTGAAAAAAGCCCCGAATCGGGGCTTACTTTTTTAGACTGATTTCGCAGATAGTTACTCTTCGGTAATGAATTCTATAATCTCACCGGTCTTAATATCTACCTTGACAGCAACATACTGCTTTACTCTCGCGCCATAAAGGTTCGTGCCGCTATATATTGTTTTAACTACGGCATAAGGATGATCCCCGCTCAGAACGCGCCGAGAGAGTGTTTCAATATGTTTATAGGATGATTCATCGTGCATACTTTCTTTGATGATTTTTTCCAATGGGCGATACGAGCCATTCCATATATCAAATTTAGATCTGTATTCATCAAAGTTAATGTACTTTGACAGAGAGGCGGGATTTTGAGCGTAGTCTCTATAGCACCATCCCAGTACTTCACCTAGTTTTAACTCATCAGATTTTGTATAGGACATTTGACTAAGGCAACTGTAGAAGCCATCTGTTTCCTGCCCAACGATGTTTTTAAATGCAATATATTTTTCAACAATTTCCTTTCTGTCTTCCTTGTACTCATTTCGGTATTCTTTAAGTGTCATATCAGCATATTTGAATGGTTTGGGTGCTGGCGTTGATACTGTTTTGATGGTGGTTTCTTTTGTAGCTGATTTTTTCTCATCATCACCGCTGACAAAATAATATATGGCAACGCAAATCATGATAATAGCGCCTAAACCTAGGAAGGCATCTAAGTTTGATATGACGGGGTATTTCACTCCACAGTGAGGACATACCTTTGCGTTTTTTAAAACTTCTTCCTTGCATTCTCTGCACTTACCTAAAGTCATTTTAATAACTCCGTTATTTTCTTTGATAGTAGTTTTGATAAAAACTAATTGTATAGTTTCTTAATTGGCACAGTGAAGCCCCACTATGTAACAAAGTAAACAAAAGTAGTGTTGTCCATTCCCAATATTGATATTGGCAATATAACAAATATGTTATATTCTCAATTATAACGAATAAGTTATGGAGTCGGTATGTGGGAAGTTATAACGACGGAGTGCTTTGACGAATGGTTTCTGGCTCAAGATGATGAACTTAGGGAATCAATTTACGAAGCAATGGGTATACTGGAAAAGTTTGGCCCGAATCTTGGTAGACCTTATGTTGATACGTTATATGGTTCAGATTTCCCAAACATGAAGGAATTGCGTATTCAACACGCCGGTGATCCGATTAGAGCTTTTTTTGCTTTTGACCCTAAGCGGTGTGCAATCGTTTTATGTGCCGGCAACAAAACCGGGACAAATGAAAAGCGGTTCTACAAGGATATGATACGAAAAGCTGATTTCGAATATCGCCGTCACTTGGACAATCTGGAGAAATAATGATGTCTACTTACAGAAAATTGTTAGCGCAAGAAAGCCCGGAAATGCAGGTGCGCGTTGAAAAGCGAGTTGAACAAGCTAGCATTAAATTGGCTCTTAGCCAGTTACGTGATGAGTTAGATATGTCACAGGCAGAGCTTGCCGCCGCTATGGGTGTTCAACAGCCCTCTATTGCTCGAATGGAAAACACCGATCATGATCCGCGCCTTTCAACGCTCAAGCGCTATGTAGCGGCTTTGGGGGGAGAGTTAAGTATTGATGTGACACTTCCAACCGGTAAGCGCGTGGCATTTCATCTATGATTCAGAAGGTCAAAAAGGAATCGTGACGTGAATTATAAAAGCCCCGCGCGGTATGCGAAGGGCTTTTCAGATGTCGATGTGGTCATGGTGTGGACACTTTTTCTTATAAATCCATTTATTACAATGTGTTGCGTTTTAGAAACAACCACCATCCCTGTCTTTCAGCCCCCTTGAGGGGCTTTTTTTTCAATGAATTACAACTAACATTCCTGTAAAAACAACAACATTTCCTTACACTAACCGCCTGCCTGATCTTCAGAATAAACCGCTAAAAAAACTGGCGACCCAAATTGCAGCCGGGTTCTTTACTCTGTTTGAACAGTATTGTGATCAGTGCATTGCTGAAGCGAACGGCGATATTTGAAATTTACTCAGTCAGCAAAATTGTTCTTTTTTAAAACAGCATTGTTGTTTTAGTCTACTGTGCTAATATGACAACACAAATGACAACATATTTTGAAATGATAACGAACTAAGGGAGGAATGAATGGAGACGATTCATTTTCGTATTGATGAAGAAACCAAGCGTTTAGCCATGCAAGCAGCCAAACGCTATCAGACAGACTTAACAAAATTAATGAGGCAAAAAGCCGAAGAATTGGCGGATGAAGAACGTGAGTATCAAAAAAATACCCATGCTCACTGGTTAGAAGCGGAAATTGAAAAAGCGATTGACCGATGTGAAAACGGTTCGACTTATTTTATTGATGAGGCTGAAAGCCAGCGCCGGATGGCTCTACTGCGTAATAAGCTGAGTAGGGGATAAAGTGATCACTATTTTATGGGAAGAAAATGCGCAAACTGACCGAGAGCAAATTTATCTCTATTTCTTTGAACAGGCTGGGCTGTTATTGGCTGATGAAGTTGACGCAAAGTTCGTGGAAATGGCTGAACTTCTGAAAGTAACCCCATATGTAGGCATAAAGGCGCTCAACAACCCGGATGAGCGTTATAGAAAACTCGTTATTTCTCATTTTCCTTTCATCATGCTCTATCGTTACGATGAGGATAGGGAAACTATAAAGGTTCTCAGAATATTACACATCGCCAGAAGAATCGCCGGGCTTTTCTGAGAAAAAACTTTTCCCTGATTAGGGACTTTTTTGTCGATGAGTTTACTTGCATAAACGGGCCTTTTTTTATCTAATCCGATGAATGATTTCTACTGATTGTTTTCTCATGAAAAAATTTGTTTTTGTTGCTCCTGAATTTCATTCTATTCCTCCAAACTATGCAGCCGCAGTAGAGTGGTGGATCTATAACGTAGCCAAAATCAGTCAGGCTAATAATTTGGTTATTTGTAAAGGGGAAAGAACAGAGAAAACTGTAGAAAAAGTCAGTGAATATGCCACCATTCATAGAATACACACCAGTGCAATCTATAAACGTTTTTTTAGGAAATGGTTTCGCTTAGATCCTTACCCTTATGCCAAAAGGGTGATAGATATTGTTATGCGTTATCAAAGTTCGGATGATGAGAAGCCGATTTTGATCATTCAGAATTCTATTTCGCTTTATAACTCTGTGAAGCAGTTTTATCCAGAAAAACTAATGATCCTTCATCTGCATAATAAACATAAAGTGGTTGATTTAGGGCCTGAAACAAAGCTCATTACTCCTAGCTATTTTTTAGCTGATTTTTTTCGTTCAGAAGCAAAGATTGAGAATATTAAAGTAGTACCGAATGGTATTGATAGAAAACTGTATAAGCAGGACGTTAGCTGGAAAAGAGAACATTTTGGTCTAAGAAATAACGAAACAGTCATCTTGTATGCTGGCCGATTAGATAAGGGCAAAGGTGTTATTGAACTCATGGATGCCGTCAATTTGCTGCACAAAAAAGATCAAAATATCAAGCTACTCTTGGTTGGAGATCATATAACGGTAAAAAAAGGCGAGCGAGAAGTTTATCGGAAAAAAGTGTTGGATAAAGCCGCAAGAATGGCGGGTAGCTGTATTCTTGCAGGGAGTATACCTCCGGCAGATATGCACCAAGTATATCCACTTGCTGATTTAACGGTTGTTCCCTCATTAGGAGAAGAAGCCTTTTGTATGGTTGCCTTGGAATCAATGGCGTGTGGTATACCTGTTTTGGTCAGTCCTAGGGGAGGAATAAAAGAGTTCGTGCTCCCTGAAAATACGGGATTTTTACTGCAAGAACCCTTGTCTCCAGAAAGTATTGCCAAAGATATTTCGGATACTCTGTTGAGAGATAATTTAAACATTGTTGCCGAACATGCTAAAAAAACAGCAATGAACCAATACGATTGGAGTAATGTCAGTGTGTCTTTGTCAAAAGCGTTAGCTGAGTGGTTTTAACTATCAGTAGACTCATTTTGGGCTATCCAAAAAGATTGAATAGCCCTCAGCGTAGTTAAGCTTCATTCCATCTTTGCTGGCACAATGCAGCCAGTAAGCCAAGGTAGATACCTAAAATGTTCAAATGAACACTTTCAAAGTTCCCTCTGACAATAAAATATCCAAAGAAAGAGATAAGTAAGATCAACCCAGCTTGCTTATTGTAGCCGATACTTGTGTTCCACTCCTGAGCTGATTGTTTCAGATAAGAGAAGATTAAAAATAAAAAGGCGCCCATTCCCAATATTCCTGAAGAAAACCATACGGTTAGGAAAATATTATGAGGACCCAGGGAAGTTTGATATATCCAATCAGGATAATTTTTGGCGCTCTCATTATAAATTTGGTCATAGATCTTGTTGCCAGCACCATAGCCTTTAAGGGGATGTTCTAAAATTAAGGTAAGTGCTGAACCTTGCGTTCCATTGCTGTAACGATGACTACTATCAGTTTGCTCCAATTTATAGGTTAGAGTCGAGTGCTTACCAAGATAATCAGATTTAATAGCAAATATGGCAGCGCAGATAAAAACGATACTGACGATGAACGTTTTCCAGTTTTTGTTCATGATTATCATCATGAAAAACATTACAAAAACGGCAAGCCAAGCCCCTCTGGAAAGTGTTCCTAGCAATACAAAGAGTACGGATAAGATTAGTAAAATTGTTAGAGCCAAACGTACATAATTTTGGGGTTTTTGAAAATGCCAAAGGGCCACTAGTGCTGGAAAGAAGAAAACAATGCCATCTGACACACTGCGGTGGTTATAGCTGGTGAATGGCATGATATTGTTCTGATAATCCAGATAAAACAGGTACATTTCTTTTAGTGTAATGAATAACAATCCAAGCAGAAATGAACCAATAATCATTTTCTGAATTTTAACTGTGTCCGTATGACTTAATGCTAATGTAATGATGATACTGGAGAGAACGACATCTCTAAAAAAAGGTGTTTTTATTTCACTGAAACTGAGTTTTGGATCTGGTGAAATAACAATCGAATAGAGATAGGCCAAAGTTAATATCCCCAAGGCCAGTATGATGTTGTTCTTCAACGCAGAGAGGCATCCTTTGGGGTTTTTAATAAGAAAGTAGAGTGCAGTTAACGCCATCAATGCAAAAAATAAGTTTTTATAACGCGTTATGCCGGTTACATAGACAAGCGCGATGTAACCACCGACGAAAAAAGTACCCCAAGATAAGTGGCTTTTAATGGTTTCTTTAAACATGACCTTACCAGAATGGAAAATGGATTTCTGGCTGGTATTTTGTACCATTTTCACCAGTCAGGCACGAACAAAAATACGATGTTATAACGTGGTGTAAGTTCTGACAGTTTTTGAATTTTATCCTATGAAGTTTTAAGCGCAATTTCTTAATCAATCAAAGTATGCTTATCAACTGATTTCCTTTATTCTCTGGCCTGTTGTTATCTTAACCAATCTTGATTATCTTACGTCCGATTATTCCGTTGTTTAAAAAATCTTATCACTGTCACTTCATATAAAAGGGATCAAAATATCCAACATGGATATTAGAGGAGTTAGTGCCATGACAAATATTGATCATGATTTGCGGCTGTTGCTGGGAGGGATATTCGGGATATTAGTTATCGCCAGTGTGATTGGTGGTATTTTGGCTTTTTGGTATTCGGGGGAAAAGAGCAATGCCACTATCGATAATCTGAATGCTCGAATTCGTGGCTGGTGGATGATGTGTATCATCTGTGTTTTGGCTATTGTCATTGGGCCAATCGGTTCGGTTATTTTGTTTGCGGTGATGTCATTTTTTGCTTTACGTGAATTTATTACACTGACACCGACTCGCCGCAGTGATCATGAAGCTCTGTTCTGGTGTTTTTTTGTTTTTATGCCGGTGCAGTATGTCTTGGTTGGTATACAGTGGTATGGGTTATTCTCGGTATTCATTCCCGTCTATGTCTTCCTATTTTTGCCCGCCCGAACAGCTTTGGTTGGAGATACCACTCATTTTCTAGAACGAACTGCCAAAATCCAGTGGGGGATGTTGGTGACGGTATTTGCTATCAGCCATGCGCCAGCGTTGCTGATGCTGGATATCCCAGAATATGAGAATCAAAATATCAAGTTATTGTTGTTCCTGATGATTGTGGTGCAAATGTCCGATGTTTTGCAGTACGTATTCGGGAAGTTATTGGGTAGGCGCCCGATTGTACCGAAGCTTAGTCCTAATAAAACGGTTGAGGGATTTGTTGGCGGGATTTTGGTTTCTGTGCTGTTGGGAATGTCGTTATTTTGGGTAACCCCTTTCTCCCCGTGGGAGGCGGGACTGATGTCGTTAGCGATCACCTTAATGGGATTTATTGGTGGATTATGCATGTCGGCGATTAAACGAGACAGTGGAGTGAAAGATTTTGGTGGAATCATTGCAGGTCATGGTGGGATGTTGGATAGAGTCGACTCACTTTGCTTTGCCGCCCCTATATTTTTCCATCTGACTCGCTATTTTTATACCTGAAACAGAGTAATTGAATGATGTTAGCTTTCAAAGCGGGTTATTGCTATGTGCCGATATGATATTTATTAGCTCTTGAGCTAACTTAGGCTGCGGGCTATTATTTGAGCATTAAGAGGGAATTGCTGAATGTTTGAAATTAAGTTTCATGATGCTTTTAAGGAAGAACTAAGATCACTGCCCGATTCGCTGGAACTGCGTATCATCGCGTTAATTAAGCGTTTGAGGGAAAACCCGACCAGACTGAGAGAGCCGCATTCCAAACCGATAGAGGGATACAAGGGACTGTTTGAACTAAGAGCAAAAGCCAAAGACGGCATAGCCAGAAGTTTTTTTTGTTATGCGGCAGGAAAAAAATTTATCTGTTACGATGCTTTGTGAAAAAAACTAATGCCATTCCTTTGAATGAAATCAGGATAGCAGTTGCACGAAGAAATGAGCTGACAGAGTAATCAAGAGATTAAGAGGAAATATGATGCGTGATGATTTAGACCTCTACATTGAAGAAAGAACCAAAGAAAATTCCCAATTTAAAGCCGCGCTAGCGGAAGAAGAGAAAGAACTTGAGTTAATGATAGCGATGCAGAATATGCTGGCTGAATGGCGTAAGAATGCAGGGCTGACAAGCGCTCAGGTCGCTGAAAAAATGGGTATCAAACCCCCGACAGTATCAAAAATAGAAAGAAATATCGTTAAGGCCTCCATCGACACACTCAGTCGTTATGCGCGTGCCTGTGGTGTTCACGATATAAAGATATCCTTATAACCGCCTTTTTGCGGTGAATTTTTAGCAAAATCCGCCGTAAACCCTCGCCCAATGCGGCATAAGTATCTACACAAAATCGTTATAATGTGGCATAAATTAGCCGCATGACTTAAATCTTACTATCGCCGGGCTTGATGCCCTGCTTAACCGGCGCTATCAGACGCTGGTCAAACAACATATGACACCTTCTACTCCGCTTGCCAGTGCAGTCAAAGATATTGCCTGTGCACAGGAAACGACTTTTGCCACGACTCAGGCTGTCTGGCGATTTCTTAATAATGACCCAATTGCCTTTAGTCAGCTTAATCAGCCTCTGATTACCTTTGCCCTGCAGGGGATTGCCTACAGTTCTTCTCACATCGTGGAAAACGACACCGCTTGCAAATGACACATGCTACAGATGTGGGGTATGAACGACAAAGCCGTTTGCGGGTTGATGCCGCCTCCGGTCGCCTGTTGCGCCCTTGGCACAAACACTGACAGACAATCTGACTCGTCACTCAACGTTCTCGGATGATACGGGTGAGAAGCAAACACATCTAGATGCACTGACAGCAGATATTCTCCGGATAGAAGCGCTGGATGTCGGCAAAACGCGCGTTCATCTCATTGACCGCGAGGGAGACTCCATTACCCATATGCGGGAACTGGATAGCCGAGGTCTGCGCCGGCTCATTCGGGGTAAGGAAGGCCATCGTGTTGAATATCAAGGCAGGAGCCGGAAGCTGGGCGAGGTAGCGGATGAACTGGCGTTTACAAAGGTCAAGCAAGTTGATTACAAAGGGAAAAAAGCACACCTGTCGCTCAGTGAAACGGCGGTGAATATCACGCGGGTCGCAAAACCCAAGCGAATCGATAACGAAACAGGCCGCCGAGTCAAGGCGGTGCCGGGAAACGCCCTGACAGTCAGACTCGTGGTGGCACGACGGGATGATGACGCAGGACAGATGCTGTGTCGCTGGACATGATTAACGAATGTAGGCCCAGACATCAGCCGTGATGAAATCGCGCAATGTATGACTGGCGATGGAATATTGAGTCATTTTTTAAACTGATAAAAGGGGCAGGATATGATATTGAGTCATGGCTCCAACGCAGTGCAAAAGCGATGCTGAGGCGATTATTGATAGTGAGCATGGCGTGTGTTCTGGTATGGCGTTTGCAGCGGTCAGAAGGCGAGGCGAATGCGCGAGCGCGGGCATGGGTGTGCCGTTTATCGGGGAGACAACAGAAACGAGGAAGGCGGGAAAGTGCACCGGCACTCCTGGCAGGGAGCATTTTACTGAATGCCCTGATGTTGTTATCAGAACACACCCCCGAAGAACTGACCCAGATGGCGCAAACCATTTTAGGCCAGTTCAGCGATGTGTAGATACCTATGCCGCATTGAGCGAGGGTTTACGGCGGATTTTGTTAAGTCATGTTTGGCAGATTCCATTTCCAGCAGACGCTTGGCACGAATGGCTTCGGCTTTTTGCAGCGTGGTTTTGTTATGTTCGCGCTCAGCAACGTTTTTGGGCTTTCAGGCCGTCTTCAGTTGTCTTTGAGCCAAATAGTAAACCAACCTGATAGCACGTTAGCCATTCTTATCTGGATCTCGCTTATGTATGCTGATTTTCATAGGTTTTTCTCATCTTGTGCGCCAGAATTTATTTGTGGCACACACTTGGCGCAAGAATCGACAAAACCCTTCAAATTGCTTCCTACCAAGTAAAACAAAATTATTTTAAAATCATAATGTTGTTTTGATTTGATGCGTTTTACTATTTTACTTCCCAATACAGAAACTGGAAAAAATTCGCCCAAGTAAATCATCGGAAGTAAATTCACCGGTGATTTCACTCAACGCTTGTTGTGCCAAACGCAATTCTTCTGCCAGCAGTTCCCCTGAACGAGCAAAGACAAGCTGTTGATGGCCTTCCTGTAAATGTTCTGCTGCCGTGTTTAATGCCTGCAAATGACGACGACGAGCAAGGAAGCCGCCTTCTGTATTGCTGTTGAATCCCATGGCTTCTTTTAGGTGATCACGCAGAAAACCGATACCTTTCCCATCACGGGCAGAGAGACGAATTAATGTATAGCCATTGGTTTCTGCAACACCCGTTTCTTCCCCCGTCATATCTGTCTTATTACGGATAACAGTAACAGGTAGCGATTCTGGCAACCTAGCCATAAATTCAGGCCAGATTTGTGCAGGCTCAACGGCATCCGTTGTCGTACTGTCTACCATAAACAGCACGCGATCCGCCTGCTCAATTTCCTGCCATGCCCGTTCTATACCAATACGCTCCACTTCATCACTGGCTTCGCGCAAGCCTGCCGTATCAATCACATGCAGTGGCATTCCATCAATATGGATATGTTCACGCAAAACATCGCGCGTTGTGCCCGCAATATCAGTCACAATCGCGGCTTCACGACCTGCCAGTGCATTAAGCAAACTGGACTTACCCGCATTCGGTCGCCCTGCAATGACGACTTTCATACCTTCACGCAACAAGCTACCTTGACGCGCCTGTGAACGAACGTGATCCAGTTCTGCGATCACTTCATCCAACTTGGCTTCTATCTTGCCGTCGGAAAGGAAATCAATCTCTTCATCGGGAAAATCAATCGCGGCTTCAACATAGATCCGCAAGTTAGTCAGCGCTTCTACCATTTCATGGACTTGGTTGGAGAATGCACCTTGCAGGGAGTTCATCGCGGAACGTGCGGCTTGTTCAGAGCTGGCGTCAATCAAATCTGCAATGGCTTCTGCCTGTGCCAAGTCAAGTTTATCATTGAGGAAAGCCCGTTCAGAGAATTCGCCAGGGTTGGCAATACGTACACCGGAAATCGCCAGAATGCGCTTTAACAGCAAATCCAGAATAACCGGCCCACCGTGCCCTTGAAGCTCCAGAACATCTTCCCCCGTAAATGAGTTAGGGCCGGGAAAGTAAAGTGCAATACCTTGATCAAGCACAGAGCCATCCGCATCACGGAAGGGCAGATAATCGGCATAACGAGGTTTTGGGAGTTTACCCAATACCACCTCAGCAACTTTCGCAGCCTTAGGGCCAGAAATACGCAGAATGCCTACACCGCCTCGTCCCGGAGGAGTAGCCTGAGCGACTATCGTATCGGTGGTATTCATGAAATTCTCTCTTTTGACCTAGGTTCGTTATCGTTAAAAGCTAAAATAATAAAGGCGGCCAATGACCGCCTTCCACTGATATTTTTAAAACAACCATTTTAAAAAAACAGCTATTTTTTCTCACGGGTATGCAAGCCACGTTTTTCCAGGCTACGGAAAATAACTTGCTGCTGGATAATAGTAACCAAGTTACTGACGATGTAGTACAGCACCAGACCAGATGGGAACCACAGGAAGAAAACCGTGAACACAACAGGCATATAGGTCATGATCTTCTGCTGCATTGGATCAGTCACAGTAGTCGGTGACAGTTTCTGGATAACAAACATGGTCACACCCATCAGCAATGGCAGGATGTAGTAAGGATCTTGAGCAGACAAGTCTTTAATCCAACCAATGAATGGGGCATGGCGCAATTCAACAGAACCCATCAACATGTAATACAATGCCAGGAAGATTGGCATCTGAATCACCAGAGGCAAACAACCACCCAGCGGGTTCACTTTCTCTGTCTTATACAGCGCCATCATTTCCTGGCTCATGCGCTGGCGGTCATCACCAAAACGCTCACGCATTGCCGTGATTTTTGGCTGCAACAGACGCATTTTCGCCATTGAGGTATATTGCGCCTTGGTCAGCGGGTACATGATACCGCGCACGATAAAGGTAATCGCAATAATGGAGAAGCCCCAGTTACCAATGAACTCATGCAGGAATTTCAGCAACTTGAACAACGGCTGAGAAATAAACCACAACCAACCGTAATCCACGGTCAGATCCAGATGTGGTGCAACCGCTGCCATTTTGTCCTGAATTTCAGGGCCAACCCACAGGGTAGAAGAGATATTCTGCTGGCTATTCGGCGCAATATTGATGTCTTCACCTTTGTACCCGATGATCGCCATTTTTTGGTTTTTCAGGTCTTTGGTATAGAAAGTACTGGTTTTGCTTTCTCCCGGAACCCACGCAGTGGCGAAATATTGCTGGAGCATTGCTACCCAGCCGCCTTTTGTGGTCACGGAAAGCGCTTTACTTTCAATATCATCAAATTTGTATTTTTCGTATTTTTCTTCATCAGAAGAGTAAGCAGCACCACGATAAGTATGCAAAGCAAAGTTGCTACTACCAGTATCACGATGTTTTGGCAGCTCAACGCTCTGCTTCAACTGACCGAAAAAGGCCATCTGTAATGGTTTGTCAGTGACGTTATTGATGTTGTAATCAACAGAAACTGCATAGTCGCCACGTTTTAAAACGAAGGTCTTGACATAAACAACACCGTCCGGCGCAGTATAAGTCATTGGAATACGCAATTCATTCTGACCATCAGCCAGAACAAAGTTATCCTGAGAGGCATGATAAAGTGGGCGTTCAGCTTGATTATCGGGGCCATTGATACCCGTTAATCCACTTTGAGCCTGGTAAGTAAATTCAGGGGTTGTTTCCAGCAATTTGAACGGAGTTTTGGAACCGAGAGTATCAGGATAGGCCAGCAGATCAGCCTCCTCGATATCACCGCCACGGGTATTAATGTGCAATGAAAGCACATCCGTTTTCACGGTGATCAGTTTACCTTGCCCACTGCTTGCTTCGCTACTCAGCGTAGTATTTGCTTGCTGCGTGATCTGGGCCGTTGGTTGTGGGTTTTTATCATTTTCCCACGCCTGCCAGACCAAGAACGAAACAAACAGCAAAGCGATGAGAAGAAGATTGCGTTGCGAATCCATCGTTAATGTTCTCTGTTATCGTCGTTTTTTTTAGGTGGGACAGGATCATCACCACCTTCGTGTAAAGGGTGGCATTTTAATACGCGTTTCACTGTTAACCAACTGCCTTTTATCATCCCAAACCTGCGCAATGCCTCTATGCCATAGTGGGAACAAGTAGGATTGAAACGACAACGAGGCCCCAGCAGTGGACTAATCACTAACTGATAACCCCTGATTAAAGCAATCAGGAGGCGCGAGCCAAGCGACAGTGACGACGCCATAATTTGCCCAAAGCTTCCGTTAGCTCACGGTTATCGAGCTCAGCGACCCCTTTCCTCACCAAAACCACAAAATCCATTGGAGGCAATTTATGCTGGTTTAAACGAAAACTTTCACGAGCCAGTCGCTTGATACGATTACGCTCATGGGCGCGTTTAACATTTTTTTTGGCGACGGTTAGACCGATGCGGGGATGCCCCAGCTCATTCAAGCGTCCAAGAATTGTTAACTCTGCGGAGCTTGCCCGTTGCGGCTGCTGGAAAACATAAGTGAAATGCTCGGGAGTTAACAAACGTAACTCCCTCGGAAAAGCGAGCTTAACCACTTGGTTGGTTAGCTTTATTACTTAGAAACAGTCAGACGAGCACGGCCTTTCGCACGACGGCGAGCCAGAACCTGACGACCATTTTTAGTGGCCATACGAGCGCGGAAGCCGTGAGAACGGTTACGCTTCAGTACGGATGGTTGAAAAGTGCGTTTCATAGCGATTTCTACCTAGCTTAAAATTTGTTACTGATTCAGCAAATGCGTTGGCGACCAGTGAGAATAAAGTAGACACCGATGCCTCAGTCGCAACATCAATATATAGAAAGAGGCAGGATTGTAATAAAATGTACTACCCCTAGTCAATCTAAGATGACGCGAGCCTGACTGCCTCCCTGCCAGATTTTTTTATTTCAATCAATACAGACAGGTCAGACTTTTTGCTACCCGAAGTGCTAACCCCAAATCCTCACCAGACCTAACCGGAAAAAATCGTTGGCATAACACGCAGGGTGCAAGATTATACGGACTGTGTAATAAAGCGCAAGGATCATACACCTATCATTGCATTCTTAATGCGTGATCATAGCATTATCAACCTATTGAATTTCAAACGGCAGCTAAATGAAGTTTGCTATATGCCATGATTACACTACAGTATCTCTTACGGGCCTTTATATTCTGCAAGTGCCAAAGCGTGGTGATCTCCCTGTGGATAAAAAGCGTCAAAGCTGTGTAAAAGAATGAGGATTTGTGTCGTCTTTTGCGTTATGATCGTTGATCCCGATCCCTGTCTCTCTATATACAGATTATGTGGATCTTTGGGGAGCGATGATGTTAAAAATCGCCACAAGGTACATGCTCTGTTCCTCATCACATAAGAAACAGAGAGGAATAACGCCTTGTGCCCAATATAACGTGTCTTTTATTCCGGTTTCTTTTATTGGTCTTGTTTTAGGGGAGTTCGCC